>NZ_JBYTST010000001.1:0-774649 GCF_058111565.1 Telluria sp. AZSoR62 | reverse complement strand
CTGAAGGCGCACAACCTCGAACAGAGCATGAGCCGACGCGGCAACTGCCACGACAACGCTGTCGCAGAGAGCTTTTTCCAGTTATTGAAACGGGAGCGTGTTCGCCGCCGGATCTACATTACCTGCGATGAGGCCAGGCAGGACATCTTCGACTATATCGAGATGTTCTACAATCCGAAGCGTCGGCACAGCTTCAGCAATGACATGTCGCCGGTTGAGTTTGAAAAGCAATATTTCCAGCGGCTCTCGAGTGTCTAGAAAAGCCGTGGCGATTCATGGACATAACTTTGCAGACTCCTTCGCGAGCGGAATTGGCCTTCTGGTCGGATACTATGCGATGGATGTTTTCGCCGAAGCGGCTGCCTCAGCCGAAGGGTTCATTCTGGTAGATTTTCTGGCTGGCACTACTTCCGGTTCGCCAGTGTCTGCAAGCCTCGCTCGCGCAGTTTGCCTTTATAGGGGCGTACTTCCGGAATTCTGTGCGAAGCACGGTGTTGAACCTAGTGACATTCATGTTCTGCAAGTCCGATTCGGAACTGACGCGGCGTACGGCCCCACTTCCTAGTTACCGTGGAAAATGCCTCCGGTCGGCGGTCAACCGACAGATACTTAGGTGTTCCGGGAAAGCGGCTGCGTCGCGTACGTCGATAGGAGAGCCTTGATTACTCGGCGTCCGCTTTGGGTCGGTTCCGGCCCTTTGTGACAGTCTGCGATCTTTCAGTCCTGGCGACCTGCTATGCTGAGCTCAAAGGCCGAGATCGGCCACAACCGGACGTTCACTTTTCTTTCCATCTTCGCTAACCGAGGCATATGCAGCCGCCCACAATTGAGACCATGGCTTCCGGGAACCCGAGCCTGACGATCACTGAATACACGGCTTGGGAGACCTTCCCGGATCAGGCTGCGGACTTTGTACGAAAGTTCGGCGGCATCGTGCTCAAACGAATCGACACGCCGGTCGAGCGGATGTGGATCGTCTTGATCAAATGGAGGCCGTTCTACCTGACGTTCGAGGATTTTCCTCTTAGGATTACGCTCGACTCCATGAACGGCTCTTGTGCTTCTGTGATTCACGACATACACGCCAAGCTACTCGCCGAAGCGCAATCATAAAGACCTGTGTCGTGATCGTTTGCAATGGGTCGGTACCGGACGCAGCGCTCCACAAAATTTTTCGCACCCGCATGGATAGTGGGTCTTAGCAGTGCTTGCGCTACGGTTTTGTGGAGCGGGAATCGTGCGAGAACCTGCATGGTTGAGCGATTCCTGATGCGGCTTCCCAAGCTTACGACGAGGGTTCGATTCCCTTCACCCGCTCCATAGCACCTCCCCGGTTCCACCAATCTTCGTTTCACCCGCGGGTATCGGCATCTGGACCAGCTGATGGTCGGCTCGTCGACCTCGACTGTCCGAAATATGCCGCCCGCAGTCGTTATAAACCAGCACAAAAACAAGGACAGGAAACCCCATGCTGGAGTGGATGAAACTCGCGGCGCTGTTTGCCGTCACCGCGCTTGCAGAGATTGTAGGCTGCTACCTTCCCTGGCTGGTGATGAAGCAAGCAAAGCCAGCGTGGCTTCTTCTGCCGGGCGGCCTGTCGCTGTTCCTGTTCGCCTGGCTGCTGACCCTGCATCCGGCTGCGGCCGGACGGACCTATGCAGCCTATGGCGGAATGTACATTGTGGTCGCCTTGATGTGGCTATATCTCGTCGACGGTGTGCAGCTGACCCGTTGGGACATTGCGGGTGGGGTCATTGCCCTGGTCGGCATGTCGGTGATCGCTCTGCAGCCGCGGGTGTGATGAGCGGTAATTGAATACGGCTTTCGTGACACTCTGCGATTATTTCAGCTACAGCGACCTGTTATCCTCGACGGCCGATGAAGGAAGATAAAACAGAGTCGAGGGTCCCCCGTTATGAAAATTGTTCTGATCGTGTTGGTCGTGGTGTTGATTGTCATCGCAATCGGGCAGGCACAGTTCAAAAAAACGAGTAAAGCTGGCGCCTACAAGCCTCGTCAGTTAATGACGGAGAACGAGTCCGAATTTTTCGGTCGGTTGATCATCGCCCTGCCAGAACATTACATATTTCCTCAGGTTGCTCTGTCAGCCCTTATCCAGGCCGCTGCGAAGGACAAGAAGCGCGCATACAGCGATTTTCTTCGCATCGCCCAGCAGCGTGTGGATTATGTCGTGTGCGATCGCAGCTGCCAGGTTGTCGCGGTCGTTGAGCTGGACGACAAAACTCATTCGCGCAAGAAGGATGAGGTGCGTGATGCGCGCCTGCAACAGGCCGGAATCCGAACGATACGGTTTCAGTCCAACAGCAAGCCAACAGCGGTAGAGGTGCGTGCCAAGGTACTGCCGGCAGCGGTCCATGCAAGCCCTGAAGCGGCTGCGGCGTGATAACAATGAACGACTGCGCGTGTCGGGTGTGACTACCCGGCAAGCTGAGCGAAATGGCCGCCTTCGGCCCAACCAGACGACATCGTATGCACGCAATTTACTTCAGATGGAAAGTCGCCTCCGGCCGTGAGCCAGACTTCGAGCATGCATGGCGGGAACTGACCGAACTCGTACGCGATGAGCGAGGCGGGCTGGGTTCACGCCTGCATCGCTGCGCCGACGGCCATTATTTTGCGTACGCCCAATGGCCGTCCGAGCGCATCTGGGCGACACAGCCCGAGCCTACCGCACGCATGGTCGAGCTGCGAAACCGGATGCGTGAATGCGCCGAACTCGTCGATGGCCCACTGCGAGGCGACGTCGTTGCCGACCTCTTGACATCGCCAGTTCCGGAATAAGAAAACAGGCTGGCCAAAAGATCGAAGGCTGAACTGACCGGTTGAATACACATGGTTTCCGGCGCAAGTCGGCGGCTTGTTCCCGACGTGCTTAAGGACCTTTTTCGACACGTCCCCGCATGACCCATACGCGGCTGACGATGCCCGGCACCAGAACGCTGTTCACGACGGCGATCGTTCCCCCCGGACCCACCGCAAGTTTCCTGCCCAGGACGCCCTGCTGGCTGCCGTTGCGCCCTGCAGGGGGCTCGCTATGCGGGATAACAGCTTGGCTTGCGAAGCCGGCACCGGCCGTGCACGCATGCTTCAGGCCACGGCGTGAAGCAGGCTCCAATACCAGATGCGTGCGGCCCCATTCATCGACAGCGAGATCCAAGCCGATCGCGCCATCAGAAAACAACGTGCGCGGTGCGCCGAAGCGTGCATGCGGGCCAGCCGGGCGCGCGTAGCGCACGCCGGGCAGGCTGTTTTCGCCCTGTTCAACATAGGCCAGGTGCAGCGCGCCGCCGCGGTCCATGGCGATGCGCGGCACGTCCGCCCGCGCCCCGTTCGCACCGATCAGCGCCGGTTTCGAGAACGTCGCGCCGCCGTCGCTCGAATGGCTGACGCGAATATCGGCATCCGGATCTTCGCCGACGGTCCAGGCAAGCACTACCTGGCCGGCCGGCCCGATCGCCAGCGATGGGCCGCGCGCCGGCAGTTTCGCATCGCCCGCCATATGCTGCGGCTTTGAAAAGCTGCGGCCGCCGTCGCGCGAGCGCGCCAGCCACAGCATCCCGTCGTATTCCGTCCATGCCGCGACCACAATGCCGTCCGGCCCGGCCGCGAGATCGAGGCTGCCGTTCGACCAGGTGTCGCGGTCGAGGCGCCCCTTGCCGTCGCCGCCGCGTGAGGCCGACAGGTTGCGCGGCGCGGAAAAGCTGCGGCCGCCGTCAGGCGAATACGCGAACAGGATGTCGCCGCCATGCGAGCCGCCCGAGAAGATGATCTCCTGCCACAGCACGTAGACCGTGTCCGACCCCGCGCCGACGATGCGCGGCAGCCAGGAAAAGGTGGCGGGGTTGCGCGAGACGTTGACCGGCGCACCAACCGGGCGGCCATCGGGGCCGAGCACCTGCAGCAGCACGTCCTTGCGGCGCTGGTCCACCCAGGCCACGGCGAGCCGGCCGTCCGGCAGGAAGGCCGGCGTGCCGTCGTCGACATAATCGTAGTCCGAGTCGTTCTGCCGCCACGGTCCCTTGGCGCCGCCGCCGCTGGCGATCTCCACGACGGGCAACCATTGCAGCTCTTGCCTGCCGGGTGCCGACAACGCGGGAAGGCAGGCCAGCAGGGCACTAAAACACACTGGGACGACAGGATGGATACGCATGGGTTTCTCCGTTCTGGTGCGCCAGCCAGTCCCTGCGCCGCGCCCGGCGCCGGCGCGGTATGCTGGCATCCTAATCCCCTCGCCAGCCAAGGAGCGCCCGCATGCAGCCTGACTCCCGATCCCGCCGCGCCGTACTGGCCGCGCTGGCCGCGCTGCCGCTGCTGGCCCATGGCCAGGCGCGCCCCGGGCTGCTGACCCGCGCCATTGCCTCGTCCGGCGAACTGCTGCCGGTGGTCGGCCTGGGCAGCTGGATCACCTTCAACGTCGGCCGCGACCCTCAAGCGCGCGCCGACTGCGCGGAGGTGATGCGCGCGTTCTTCGCCGGCGGCGGGCGGCTCATCGATTCCTCGCCCATGTACGGCTCGGCCCAGGACGTGATCGGCGAAGCGGTGGGCAAGCTCAAGCCCGCGCAGCTGTTCTCGGCCGACAAGGTGTGGATCGGCGAGGGCGGGCAGGGCCCGGCGCAGGCGGAAGCCTCGCGCCGCCTGTGGCGGGTGCCGCGCTTCGACCTGCTGCAGGTGCATAACCTGCTGTCCTGGGAAGCGCACCTGCCGCTGCTGCTGCGCATGAAGCGGGAAGGGCGGCTGCGCTATGTCGGCATCACCACCTCGGAGGGCCGGCGCCATGCCGACGTCCTGAAGATCATGGCCAGCCAGCCAATCGATTTCGTGCAGGTCTCGTACAACGCGCTGGACCGCGAGGTGGAGCAGCGCATCCTGCCGCTGGCGCGCGAGCGCCGCATCGGCGTGATCGTCAACCGGCCGTTCCGGCAGGGCGACCTGACGCAGGCGCTGGCCGGCAAGCGCCTGCCCGGTTGGGCGGCGGAGATCGGCTGCACCAGCTGGGCCCAGGTGCTGCTCAAGTTCATCGTGGCGCATCCGGCCGTGACCTGCGCGATCCCCGCCACATCCAGCGTCGCCCACGTGCGCGAGAACCTGCTGGCCGCGACCGGCCCGTTGCCCGACGAGGCGCTGCGCCGGCGCATCGTCCAGGATGTCGAAAGGCTGGCATGAGCGAATGGTGGAGCTATTCGCTGTCGGACTTCCTGATGTTCTCGGCGCGAACCTATTTTCGCCAGTTCGAACTGCTCAACCGGTCCGTGTGGCCGCTGCACCTGGTGGCGCTGGCCGCGGGGATGCTGCTCATCCATGGCATGCTGCGGCCGGGCAAGCGCTCATCCTCGATCGCCTTCGGCGTGCTGGCGGTCGGCTGGGCCTGGGTCGCCTTGGCTTATCACGCCGGGCGCTATGCGGACATCAACGCCGGCGCCCCGTATTTCGCGGCGGCGTTCGGCGTGCAGGCGGTGCTGCTGGCATGGATGGCGGTGCGACAAGGGCAGCTTGCACGAGACGGCAAGGCCAGGCGGGCGCCGATCGCCATCATGGCGCTGGCGCTATGTGCCTACCCATTGCTGGCGCCCCTGAACAACCGCAGCCTGTGGCAGGCCGAGGTGTTCGCCATCGCGCCCGATCCGACCGTGGCGGCGACCTTCGCCGCGCTGCTGTGCTGGCGCGCGCCCTGGGTGTTGTGGATCGTCCCTGTGTTGTGGAGTGCCGCCAGCGGCGCGACCCTGAAGGAACTGCATGCGCCGCAGGCCTGGCTGCTGCCCGCCGTCGCTGTTTTGGCTGTGGCATTGGCACTGCTGGCGCCGCGAAAAAAACTCAGCTGCTGAGCAGGCTGCCCGAGCGGAAGGATTCCTCGCCGGCGACTTTGCAGATGTGCATCCCGCGCAGCAGGTGGCGGTGCGCGGTGCTGGCGAACAGCAGGCCGGCATGGCTGCTGGCCACCGTCGTCACCTTGCCGCTGACCGGGTTGACCACGTCGGCGATCGGCTCGCCCGCCTCGACCCGGTCGCCCAGCTTCTTGTGGAAGACCAGCACGCCGGCGTGCGGCGCATGCAGCGGCTCGACGGCATCGAGCGGCGTCGCGATGCACAGGGCGTTGGGCAGGGGACGCAGGGGCAGGTCGAGCACGCCCTGCAGCGCCAGGTATTGCAGGATGGCGGCGGCGTCCTGGCCGGCATACTCGTAGCTGACGTCGTGCTCCCCGCGCAGCTCGACCGTGACGGCAGCGCAGGCCGGCGGAATCGCCGCCTCGGGAAAGTGCTCGGCCAGGTCCCACCACAGGCGGCTGCAGGCTTCGTCGAAGGCTTCGCCGCCCGAGGCCTTGGCCACCAGCAGCACGCGCGATTCCATCAGCGCCGCCAGCGGCAGCACCGTGTCCACCAGCGGGGTGCCGGTGTACATGTGCAGCACCGCTTCGTTATCGCAGTGCAGGTCGAGCACGATGTCGGCGTCGATCGCCATCGCCAGCAGGGTCTTCTTGAGCGTGCCGGCGTTGTCGGTCGGCGCCCAGGCTTCCACGCCGCGCTTGGCCTCCATGCGGATCAGCGCCACGTTGGCGGCGGCGTCCTGCCCCAACTTGCCGGCGAGCGCCGTCTTGAGCCCATCGGCGGCGTGGTGGTAGGCGCGGTTGAAGTTGGTGCCGGTCGAGAGGTCGTAGCGCCCGAACGGGGCGCCGTGCAGCACCTGCGACAGCCCGAGCGGATTGGCCGCCGGGACCAGGATGACTTCGCCCTTGACGCGGCCCTCGGCGTCGAGCCGCTCCAGGTGCTGGCGCAGCAGGTGGGCGACCAGCATGGCCGGCACCTCGTCGGCATGGATCGCGGCCTGGATGTACACCTTCTTGCCGGCGCCGGCCTGGCCGTAATGATGCGAGGTCAGGTGCAGGGTCGCGACATTGTCATCGAGGGCGATCGGGTGTTTCGTCGAATGCATGGCAGGGGCTCCGGCGGTGCGGCGAGGGATAAAGCACGATTATGCAGGATAGCGCGCAAGAGCATCCGCACGCCCCGGGGCGCTGGCCCGGGCAAGCGGCTAGGCTATAATGGCAGCCGTTTTTCCTCACTCTCACATCTCCCATGTCTTCTGATACGCCCACCAACGGCCCGGCGCGGCCCATGCTGTACGACCCGACCGAACACCGCATCCGCAGCTTCGTCACGCGCGCCGGACGGCTGTCGACCGCGCAGGCGCGGGCGCTGGAAGAACTCGGCCCGAAATTCCTGATCGAGTACAGGAAGGAAGCGCTCGACATGGAAGCGGCCTTCGGCCGCAAGGCGCCGGTGGTGCTGGAGATCGGCTTCGGCATGGGCGACACCACGGCGCACATCGCGCGCCTGATGCCGGAAAAGGATTTCATCGGCGTCGAGGTGCACACGCCGGGCGTGGGCAGCCTGCTCAAGCAGATCGGCGAGCAGGGCATCGAGAACCTGCGCCTGGTCCAGCACGACGTGGTCGAGGTGCTGGCCAACATGATCCCGGACGGGTCGCTGCACGGCGTGCACGTGTTCTTCCCGGACCCGTGGCACAAGGCGCGCCACAACAAGCGCCGCCTGATCCAGCCGCCGTTCGTGAAGGTCTTGTGCGACAAGCTGGCGCCGGGCGGCTACCTGCATTGCGCCACCGACTGGGAAGACTATGCGGTGCAGATGCTGGACGTGCTCGGTGCCGAGCCGGCGCTGCAGAACACTGCAGACGGCTATGCGCCGCAGCCGGCCTACCGCCCGCTGACCAAGTTCGAGAACCGCGGGCTCAAGCTGGGCCACGGCGTGTGGGACCTGGTGTTCACCAAGAAGTAAGATGCGGCGCCGGCTGGCGCGGATACAAAAAACGCGCGCCGAGGCGCGCGTTTTGCGTTTACGTTGCAGCGTGGGGCTTCCTCGCATACAGCCCGAAATACAGGATCACCGCATAGCACAGCGCCGGCACGGCCAGCGACATCTTCAGCCCCGCGGCATCGGCCGCGAAGCCCGTGATCAGCGGCACGATGGCGCCGCCCACGATCGCCACGCAGATCACGCCCGAGCCTTCCGCGGCGCGCGTGCCCAGGCCTTCGCAGGCCAGCGAGAAGATGGTCGGGAACATGATCGAGTTGAACAGGCCGATCCCCAAGAGCGACCAGCCGGATACCGTTCCAGTGGTATTGGCCGACACGAGCAGCAGCAGGATCGTCATGCCCGCCGCGCAGGCCAGCACTTTCCCCGGCGAGAACATGCGCAGCAGGGCAGCGCCGATGAAGCGGCCCACCATCGCACCGCCCCAGTACAGCGGCACGTGCTTGCCGGCCGCCTCGGCGCCCAGGCCCAGCACGTCGGCTTCCATCAGGTAGTTGACGATGATCGAGCCGATCGCCACTTCCGCGCCCACGTACAGGAAGATGCACAGCGCGCCGCGCGCGAAGCGCGGCTGCTTGAGCAGGTCGAAGGCGCCCAGGATGCTCTCCGACGGCGCCGGGGTTTCCACCAGCTTGCCGCGGTTGAGCCACACGGCGCCGGCCAGCAGCGCCAGCGCGATCGCCAGGCCGATATAGGTGTGCACCACGACGCGGGTCTCTTCCTCGCGGAAGGCGTCGAGCGCGGCGCCGCTGAGCGTCGTTGGGTCGACGGTCGCCAGCGAACCCAGGATCAGGATCGCGCCCACGTACGGGAACACCGTGGTGCCCAGCGAATTGAAGGCCTGGGCAAAGGTCAGGCGGCTGTGGGCCGTCTGCGGCTTGCCCAGCATCGAGATCAGCGGATTGGCCACCACCTGCACGATGGTGATGCCGGCCGCCAGCACGAACAGCGCCAGCAGGAAGGTGGCGAACATGCCGGAGGACGAGGCGGGGATGAACAGCAGGCAGCCCAGCGCCATCGTGACCAGGCCCGCGACGGCGGTGCGCATGTAGCCGATGCGCTGGACGATGGCGGCCGCCGGGATCGACACGACGAAATAGGCAGCGAAGAAGGCCGACTGCACCAGCATCGCCTGGGCGTAGCTGAGCGTGAACAGGTCTTTCAGCTTGGGGATGATGACGTCGTTCAGGCTGGTGATGCCGCCGAAGACGAAGAACAGCGCGAAGACGAAGGTCTGCAGGCTGGCGGCATTGTCGGGGATCTTGCCGGCGCCATCGGCGGCAGGCGAGGCGGTGGTGCTGGTAGGAGTGGGGAGGGCCATATGCGTGTCGTTGGGTTGGACTGAATCAACCCATGACACTACATCATCTCGTTGATGATGGCGACGATTTCATCGCCATACGAGACCAGCTTCTTCTCGCCCACGCCGGAGACGCCGCGCAGGGCGTCCAGCGAAGTCGGCTTGCCCTTGGCGATCTCGCGCAGGGTCGCATCCTGGAATACGACATAGGCCGGCACGCCATGCTCGCGCGCGGTGCCCATGCGCCAGGTGCGCAGGCGCTCGAAGATGGCCTGCTCGGAGCGCGACAGTTCCAGTTCCTCGTAGCTGCCGGCGGCGCGCGAGGACGGCCGCTTGGCCTTGACCGGCTTCTGGTACTGGCGCAGCTGCACCTTCTGCTCGCCCTTGAGCACCGGGCGGGCGGCGTCGGTCAGCTTGAGCGAGCTGAAGGCGTCGTGGTCGACCGTGACGAAGCCCAGCGCGATGGCCTGGCGGGCAATGGCGCGCCACTCCTGCTCGGAGCGGTCGGCGCCGACGCCGAACACGGTGAGCTTGTCGTGGTGCCACTGGCTGATGCGCTCGGTCTGGGCGCCGCGCAGCACGTCGATCACGTGGCCGGCGGCGAAGCGCTGGTCGACCCGGTAGACGGTGGAGAGCAGCTTTTGCATCGGCACGGTGCCGTCGACCTGTACCGGCGGAATCAGGCAGGTGTCGCAGTTGCCGCAGGGGCCGGAGCGCTCGCCGAAATAATCCAGCAGGCGCATGCGCCGGCAACTGAGCGTCTCGCACAGGCCGAGCATGGCGTCGAGCTTCATCGACAGCACGCGCTTGAAGGTCTCGTCGGCGTCGGACTCGTCGATCATCCGGCGTTGCAGCACGACGTCCTGCAGGCCATAGGCCATCCAGGCGCTGGCGGGAGCGCCGTCGCGGCCGGCGCGGCCGGTCTCCTGGTAGTAGCCCTCGAGGCTTTTCGGCAAATCCAGGTGGCAGACGTAGCGCACGTCCGGCTTGTCGATGCCCATGCCGAAGGCAATGGTGGCCACCATCGTGATGTTGTCTTCGCGCAGGAAACGCGACTGGTTCGCGGCGCGCACGCTGTACTCCATGCCGGCGTGGTAGGGCAGGGCGCGGATGCCGTTCTGGTTCAGGAAGTCGGCGGTCTCTTCGACTTTTTTGCGCGACAGGCAGTAGACGATGCCGGAATCCTGCGGGTGCTCGCTGGTGATGAAGTCGAGCAGCTGCTTGCGGCCGGTGGTTTTCTCGACGATCGAATAGCGGATGTTCGGGCGATCAAAAGAAGAGACGAACTTGCGCGCATCGTCCAGCTGCAGGCGATGCGCGATCTCGTCGCGGGTCTGCTGGTCGGCCGTGGCCGTGAGCGCGATGCGCGGGATGGTCGGGTAGCGCTCGTGCAGCACCGACAGGCGGATGTATTCGGGCCGGAAGTCGTGGCCCCATTGCGAGACGCAGTGCGCCTCGTCGATGGCGAACAGCGAAATGGTCGAGGCGTCGAACAGTTCCAGGCAGCGCTGGGTCAGCAGGCGCTCGGGCGCCACGTAGACCAGGTCGATCTCGCCACTGCGCACCAGGCGCTCGATGCGCAGGGTTTCCTCGAAGGTCTGGGTGGAGTTGAGGAAGGCGGCGCGCACGCCCACTTCTTCGAGCGCGTCGACCTGGTCCTGCATCAGCGCGATCAGCGGCGAGACGACCACGCCCACCCCGTCGCGCAGCAGCGCCGGGATCTGGTAGCACAGCGACTTGCCGCCGCCGGTCGGCATCAGGACCAGGGCGTCGCCGCCGCCGGCGACGTGTTCGACGATCTCCCCCTGCTGCCCGCGGAAGGCGGGATAGCCGAAGACGGTCTCGAGGACGTGCAGCGCGCGCGTTTGAAGCTCTGAAGTCATGCTTTAGTTCACCAGCCTGGTCTGCCCGATCATTCGGCCCATTGGACGAGGTCGAAGTGCGCGGTCACGAGTACGAGAATACCGAATACGATACGGTACCAGGCGAAGATCGTGAAGTCGTGCGTGCTGATGTAGCGCAGGAGCCAGCGCACGCACAGGAAGGCCGAGACGAACGCGGCCAGGCCGCCCAGGCCGAACATCGGCAGGTCGGCCATCGACAGCAGGTGGCGCTCCTTCACCACCGAATACACGGTCGCCGCCAGCAGGGTCGGGATCGCCAGGAAGAAGGAGAATTCGGTGGCCGCCTTGCGCGACAGGCCGAACAGCATGCCGCCAATGATGGTCGCGCCGGAACGGCTGGTGCCCGGGATCAGCGCGAAGGCCTGCGCCAGGCCGACTTTCAGCGCATCGTCGAAGCCCATGTCGTCCACGCTTTCGACGCGTGCCGGACGGTTGGTGCGCGCCTGGCGGCGTTCCACCCACAAGATGATGAGGCCGCCGACGATGAAGGCGGTCGCGACCGGCACCGGCGTGAACAGTTCGGCCTTGATCATCTTGTTGAACAGGAAGCCGAGCACGGCCGCCGGGATGAAGGCAATCACCAGGTTGGCCACGAATTTCTGCTGCTTGCGGTCGGAGCCGAGACCGGAAAAGACGGTGGCGATGCGCTGGCGGTATTCCCAGATCACGGCCAGCATGGCGCCGGCCTGGATCGCGATCTCGAAGACCTTGACCTTTTCGCCGGTGAAATTGAGCAGGCTGCCCGCCAGGATCAGGTGCCCAGTGGACGAGATCGGCAGGAACTCGGTAAAGCCCTCGACCAGGCCCATGATGATCGCCTTGATGGCGAGAAGAATATCCATGAATGCGTGACAGTCAGTGTGGGTGAAAGCGGTATTGGGATGGACCGTGGGCTAACCGGCGGGGTCGAAGCTTACCATGGGCACAGGCTGCGCCGGGGCTGTTCCGGCCCGCAGCTGTGCCCGGCGCAAGATTGTACCGCGCGCGCCTTGCCGCCGGGTTACAACTGACGCGGCGGCAACGAAATTGTTTCGTGCGCCGCCGCCGAAAACGCGTGCTACACTCAAGCGCATGAGTATTTTCGTTGTCCTCATCCCTGCATGAGTCTTCTTGTTGTCCTGATCCTTGCCGCCCTTGCCTGGGCCGCATTCAACGGTTGGCACAAGCCCAACCAGTTGCGTTACCGCCCCTACCAGGGCCGGGCTTGGCGCAGCAGCTTCCCTGGTGCTTCCCGCAAAGACATCCGCGACTTCCTGTCGCTGTTCGTGTCCGCTTTTTCGTTCCGCGAGAGCGAGCAGTCGCATTTCCGCCCGGACGACGAGGTGCTCGGCATCTATCGCGCGGTCAATCCGACCCGCTGGCTGCCGGACGCGACCGAAATCGAGACCCTGGCCAGGGCCCTGCGCGACAAATACGGCCTGATGCTCGACGATATCTGGCACGAAGGGCTGACCCTGGGCGGCCTGTTCCAGCGCGTGCAGCAGGCGAGCGGCAAGCTGGCAGCGTAAGCGAACGAGCTTGCCTGCAAGTTACCCTCTCTGGGTAACTGTCCGTGCTTGTGTTTACGGCAGCCAGCACTATCTTCCGGGCATGCTAAAACAGAAACTACACTGGAAACGGCCGCTGTTCTTTCTCCTGCTGCCGATCTTGCTCGTGATGGTCTTCCTTGGATTTCCCCTGCCGGTCGCACCGCCGCCCGCCATCAAGGCGGCGCAGGAGCAGACTGTCGTCGTGAAAAAGAAGAAAAAGCGATTCGGCCTGGCGATGCCGGAACCCGGGGCGGACGACAAGACGGGATAGACTGCCTTCAACAGGAGGGCGCCGTTGCCCGTTCCAGTTCATCCAGCCAGCGGATCGCATATTCCCGGCTGTCCCCGCACATCTCTGCCGAAGGCTGCAAGCCGCCGCAAAACGCCGGCCGCTCCGGCTTGCCGAAGATACGGCAGCGATTATCCTCAGCCAATTGCACGCAGCGCACGCCGGCCGGCTTCCCCTCGGGCATGCCGGGGATCGGGCTGGTGATCGAGGGCGCGGTGCAGCAGGCGCCGCAGTGGTCGCGGCATTGCACGGTGGCGGTTGAAAGGAGGGCGCTCATGGGAGGCAGGAGTATACCTCCCCGTGCCCCCAAAGCGGGCGCGTCGCCGCGCGTTTTCCTGCTAGCTTGTGGCTAATGCGCATCGCATAGTGCGGGCCACATGCAGGAGAGTCCATGTCCAGTCCCCTCAAACCCCTGAACCGTCAAGTGATGGTCATCACCGGCGCCTCCAGCGGCATCGGCCTGGCCACCGCACAAGAGGCGGCCAGGCAGGGCGCCAAGCTGGTGCTGGCCGCGCGCGGCGGCGCTGTGCTCGAGGCGGTCGTCGAAGGCCTCAAGGAAGTTGGCTTCGAGGCCATTGCCGTCGTCGCCGACGTGGCCGACCGGGCCCAGGTGGAGCGCATTGCGCAGGCCGCCATCCAGCGCTTCGGCCGCATCGATACCTGGGTCAACAATGCGGGCGGCACCATCTACGGGCGCCTCGACCAGGTCAGCGAAGAAGACAGCCGGCGCCTGTTCGACATCAATTTCTGGGGCATGGTGCATGGCTCGCTGGTGGCGCTGCCCTATCTGCGCCAGGGCGGCGGGGCCTTGATCAATGTGGGCAGCGAAGCGTCCGAGCTGGCGATCCCGATGCAGGGCATGTATTCGGCCAGCAAGCATGCCGTCAAGGGATTTACCGATGCGCTGCGCATCGAGGTCGAGCAGGTCGACGGGGCGCCGGTGTCGATTACCCTGATCGAGCCCACCGCGGTCGATACGCCGCTACCCGCCCATGCACGCAACTACATGGACCGCGAACCGAAGTTGCCTGCGCCCCGAGTCGATCCCCACGAGGTGGCGGCCGCCATCCTGCACGCGGCCGTGGTGCCGATGCGCACCGTGCGCGTCGGCCTCATGGCCGAGCTCGACGTCATGATGGAGAAGCTCGTGCCCGGTCTGGTCGACCGCCTGTCGGTGATCCAGGTGCCGCGCCAGCAACAGGACATGCCGCCGCGCAATCCCGACGGCGGTCTATACGCCTCGCGCGCCACCGGCCGCATCTATGGGCCGGATTCGGGTTAGCCGGTGCGCGTAAATACCTGTTTATATTGACAGTTTCGATATCACAACGTTTGCTTGACTGAGTGACAAGCCCCGTCTATATTCGATGGCTCCTCAGTTGGTTTCTAGGCAGTAACATGGAATGCTCATTCGACAGCAAGCCGCGCTGGGAGCGCCGCAAGGATGCCCGTCCCCAGGAGCTCCTGGCTGCTGCCATCGACCTGTTCGTCGAGCGCGGTTTCGCCGCCACCCGGCTGGAAGACGTGGCCCGCCGGGCCGGCGTGTCCAAGGGCACGCTCTACCTGTACTACACCAACAAGGAAGAGCTGTTCAAGGCGGTCGTACGCGAGAGCATCGTGCCCTTCCTGGGCGAAGCCGAAGTGTCGGTGGCGGAATTCGAAGGCCACAGCGCCGACCTGCTGCGCCATGTCATGCTGAGCTGGTGGGCGCGGATCGGCCAGAGCAAGGCCTCCGGCATCAGCAAGCTGATTTTGGCCGAAGCCGGCAATTTCCCCGAGCTGGCCAAGTTCTACCAGGAAGAAGTCACCCGCCGCGGCACCCGCATGATTTCCAGCATGCTCGAGCGAGGCGTGAGCCGCGGCGAGTTCCGCAATATCGATATCCCGCAGCTGACCCAGGTCTTGATTGCACCGATGATGATGCTCAATACCTGGAAGCATTGCGCGGTGGCGCCCTGCGACGCCGGTGAGCTGCAGCCGCTGGCCTTCATCGACGCCTTCCTCGACATGGCCCTGCACGGCCTGCTTCCGCCCGACAACTAAGTTGCCACTTACGCCAGGCGGTCGTTTTTTTGGCGTTCAACCCCTCTAAACTGCAGACTGTCGCAATTTCCCCTGTCTTGGGGAGCCCATCGCTAAGATGTGCGTCCTGAGGCCGTTCAACGATAAAATATCGGATTATTTATTTTTCCACCGAGAACTCAGATGAATATCGAACAAGCCCGCTTCAACATGATCGAACAGCAGATCCGCCCCTGGAACGTGCTTGACCAGGACGTGCTCGACCTGCTGCACGTCGTCAAGCGCGAAAAGTTCGTGCCGGCTGCCTATGAAAACCTGGCATTCGCCGACGTCGAGATCCCGCTGCCGGGCGGCGAGGCGATGTTCACCCCGAAGGTCGAAGCACGCATCGTGCAGGAGGTCGCGGTCAAGAAGCACGAGACCGTGCTGGAGATCGGCGCCGGTTCGGGCTATATGGCGGCACTGCTGGCGCACAAGGCGCGCCACGTGACCACCGTCGAGATCCTGCCGGAGACGAAAGCCCTGGCCGAGCAGAACCTGGCCAAGGCCGGCGTGAGCAACGTGACCGTCGAGCTGGGCGACGGCGCCCAGGGCTGGACCAAGGGCGCGCCCTATGACGTCATCGTGGTGTCGGCCGGGCTGCCGGTGCTGCCGGAAGCGCTGCTGCAGCAGGTCAAGGTGGGTGGCCGCCTGGCGGTGATCCTGGGCGATGCGCCGGCGATGAGCTTCAATATCATCACCCGCGTGTCGGAAACGGCATACGACACGGTCAAGCTGTTCGAGACCAATGTCAAGACGCTGACGGGCGCGCAAACGCCGTCGCGCTTCCAGTTCTGAGGACGCGATGCAGCACGTGAGCGCACCCGAGCTGGCCGCAAGGCTGGCGGACGAGACGGCCGAGCAGCCGCTGCTGCTGGACGTGCGCGAGAACTGGGAGTTCGCCACCTGCCATATCGCAGGTTCGACCCAGATCCCGATGCACCTGATTCCGATCCGGGTAGGCGAACTGGACGACGATCGCGAGATCGTCTGCATTTGCCACCATGGGGCGCGCAGCATGCAGGTTGCGGCCTTTTTGGAACGGAACGGATTTACGAACGTAACGAATTTGACGGGCGGGGTACACGCCTGGGCCGTACAGGTCGATCCTTCGATGCCGAAGTACTGACCTGCATCCTAACTTTTGATGACTCCTGTGGAGAATGCAATGCAGAAACCCCTTATCGCCGTGCTGGTTGCCAGCGCCTTGTTCTCGCTGAATGCAAGCGCGGCCGACCTGATCCAGGTGTACCAGCAGGCACTGGCCAACGACGCCACGTTTGCCAGCGCACGCGCGTCGGCCGCCGCCGGCCGGGAACGGATCGTACAGGGGCGCGCAGGCCTGCTGCCGACGGTGGGCATCACCGGCAGCAGCATCAAGAACGACGCCGACAACAATCCCTGGAACGAGGGGCAGACCGTCACCAACCCGATCACCGGCGCACCGACGCTGGTGGTGTCCAGCGGCTCGAACGTGCGCACCACCGAATACACGCTGGCGCTGACCCAGCCCCTGTTCCGCTGGGCCGCATGGCAGACCTACCAGCAGAGCAAGCTGCAGCAGGCCGTGGCCGAGGCGCAGTTCGCCCAGGCCCAGCAAGACCTGATCACCCGCGTGGCGCAAGCCTATTTCGACGTGCTGGCCGCCCAGGACAAGCTGGAATCGACCCGCGCGCAGAAGACCGCCGTGACCGAGCAGCTGGCCTCGGCCAAGCGCAACTTCGAGGTCGGCACCCAGACCATCACCGACACCCACGAAGCGCAGGCGGCGTATGACCTGGTGATCGCCCAGGAATTCGCGGCAGTGAACGATCTGGACAACAAGAACAACGCGCTGCAGGCGATCATCGGCGCCGCCCCGAGCGCGCTGGCGCCGCTCAAGCCGGGCATCACCCTGGCCCCGCCATCGCCTGCCTCGCCGGACCCATGGGTCACCTCGGCCGAGACCCAGAACTATGGCGTGACCGTCTCGCAGCTGCAGGTGGAACTGGCGCGCCGCGAAATCTCGCGCAACCGTGCCGGCCACTATCCAACCCTCGACCTGGTGGCGGCGTCGACCCGCCGCGACGTCGGCGGCCAGCTCAACAGCTCGGGCGTGGCCAAGAACAACGGCATCGGCGTGCAGTTCGCCGTCCCGATCTTCAACGGCTTCGGCGTGACCAGCCGCGTGCGCGAATCGATCGCCCTCGAAGACAAGGCGCGCAACGACCTGGAAGCGACCCGCCGCCAGGCCGCCCTGCAGGCGCGCCAGGCCTATCTCGGCGTGAACAGCGGCATGGCCCAGGTCAAGGCGCTGGAAGCGGCGGAAGTGTCGAGCCAGTCGGCGCTCGACTCGAACAAGCTCGGCTACCAGGTCGGCGTGCGCATCAACATCGACGTGCTCAACGCCCAGCGCCAGCTGTACTCGACCCGCACCGACCTGTCGCGCGCCCGCTACGACACCATCCTGAACGGCCTGCGCCTGAAGGCGGCTTCCGGCTCGCTGCGCGAAGCGGACCTGGCGGCGGTGAACAACCTGCTCGCCAAATAAGGTCGCTGCGCAGGCCCGGCCTGCGCCGGCAGAATGTTAAACAAGCCCGAACCGTGGAGGTTCGGGCTTTTTCTTTGGAGAACGCCTTAAGTCCTTGATTTTAAGACTGAATAGTTGACGCACGACAAGAAACGCGCGCGTGGGTTTTTTTATAAAGCTGATAAACTGACAACGTTAAGTACTCCCCCCGTGGCATGCCGGCCGAGCCCGCCTGTCACCCGGAGCGCGGAGTCAAGAATTCACTTCCTAAGGAAAACACATGCAAAAGAATATCGCGATTGTCGGCGCCGGTTTTTCCGGGGCTGTGATTGCCCGCGAGTTGGCGCAGGCCGGCCACAAGGTCGAGATTTTCGAGTCGCGCCCGCACATTGCCGGTAACTGCCACTCCGAACGCGACGCCGAAACCGGCGTCATGGTCCACATCTACGGCCCGCACATCTTCCACACCGACATCGAGCGCGTCTGGGAATACGTGAACCGCTACAGCCGCTTCATGCCCTACGTGAACCGGGTCAAGGCGATCACCAACAACAGCGTCTATACGCTGCCGATCAACCTGCTCACGATCAACCAGTTCTTCAACAAGACCTTCCGGCCGGCCGAAGCCCAGGCATTCCTGGCCTCGCTCGGCGACAAGACGATCGAGAACCCGGTGACTTTCGAAGACCAGGCCCTGCGTTTCGTCGGCCGCGAACTGTACGAAGCCTTCTTCAAGACCTATACCGTCAAACAGTGGGGCATGCAGCCGACCGAGCTGCCGGCCAGCATCCTGAAGCGCCTGCCGGTGCGCTTCAACTACGACGACAACTACTTCAACCACAAATACCAGGGCATGCCGGAAGACGGCTACACCTCGCTGGTCGAGAAGATCCTCGACGTGCCGGGCGTGACCGTGCACCTGAACACCCGCTTCGACCCGGCCCAGAAGGCCGACTACGCCCACGTGTTCTACAGCGGCCCGATCGACGCCTGGTTCAACCACGCCGAAGGCCGCCTGCCTTACCGTACGCTCGATTTCGAAGTCTTCCGCGATACCGGCGACTACCAGGGCAATGCGGTGATCAACTACTGCGACAATGCGCAGCCCTACACCCGCATCACCGAGCACAAGCACTTCTCGCCATGGGAACAGCACGAGAAGACGCTGCTGTACAAGGAGTACAGCCGCCAGTGCGAAGAAAAGGACATCCCTTACTACCCGATCCGCCAGGCGCGCGACAAGGAGCAGCTCGAGCGCTACGTGAAGGTGGCCAACGAGGAACCGAACGTGACCTTCGTGGGCCGCCTGGGTACCTACCGTTACCTGGACATGGACGTGACCATCAACGAAGCGCTGGCCACGGCCGACAAGTTCCTGGCCTGCGCCAAGGGCAATGAGCGGATGCCGGCATTCGTGATCGATCCGTTGGCGTGATGTTCGCGGGGTGGGGCGGCAACGCCCCACCTTCGATGAAAAACGGGCGGCAGGGCTGGAGAGCCATGCCGCCCGTTTTGCCTGTGTGGCGTGTGCTTAGCTGCTCAAGCCGCCACCGGCCGCACGGTCCTTGCGTTCGATCAGCTCGACCTTGTAGCCATCCGGATCGGTGATGAAGGCGATCACGGTGGAGCCGCCCTTGACCGGGCCCGGCTCGCGGGTGATGTTGCCGCCGTTGGCGCGCACCTGGTCGCAGGTGGCGTAGATGTCGTCGGCCGAGATGGCGATGTGGCCATAGGCCGAGCCCATGTCGTAGCTGTCGACGCCGTAGTTATAGGTCAGTTCGAGTTCGGCGTGGTCGGGGTTGCTGCCGTAGCCAAGGAAGGCCAGGGTGTACTTGTATTCGGGGTTGTCGCTGGTGCGCAGCAGTGTCATGCCGAGCACGGTGGTGTAGAAGTCGATCGAGCGCTGCAGGTCGCCGACGCGGAGCATGGTGTGCAGGATGCGCATGGGGTGTCTTTCTGGGGAATGCGGAAAAGCAGCCATTTTATGCGGTGGCGGCTGATCTTGCAGGGCTTGCGTGACTGCGCATCGGCCAGTTGAACGCGTGGGCAGAATCTGCCCACCCTACGGTTCAATGTCGGCTCTTGGTGTCGTGGCACGAAGTCGGTTTTTCATGCCAGGGGCCGGCGTCAGTTCAAATGGAGCGGCTTAGTTTTCCAGCTTGGAGCTCAGCGTGATCTTCGCGTTCAGCAGCTTCGACACCGGGCAGTTTTCCTTGGCGGTGGTCGCGGCCTTGTCGAACGCTTCCTGGCTGGCGCCCGGGATCTTCGCGACCAGGTCGAGGTGCACGGCGGTGATCGAGAAGCCGCCTTCGACTTTTTCCATCGACACGGTGGCCGTGGTGCGCAGTTCCTCGGCCGTCATGCCGGCCTGGCCCAGCTGGCCCGACAGCGCCATCGTGAAGCAGCCCGCGTGCGCCGCGCCGATCAGTTCTTCTGGGTTGGTGCCGGGGCCGTCTTCGAAGCGGGTGTTGAAGCCGTATTGCGAATCCTTGAGCACGCCGCTGCCGGTCGAGACCGCGCCCTTGCCGTCCTTCAGGCCGCCGCTCCAGACGGCGCTGCCGTTACGCTTGATGGTCATAGTCGTTTCCTCTTACAGGTTGTTCTTGTCGGATTGATCGTTGGCCGTATCGTGCCTGCGCATCGATTCGTTGCGGTCGGGCAGGGGCTTGGCTTCGCCGGTGGCGCCTGCCTTCGGGTCGACGGCCTGGTCCAGGCCCTGGCCGTTGGTGCCGTAGCAGTCGGTGTTCTGCAGGCCCTGGGCCAGGTCTTCGGCGGCCTGCTTCATGACGCCGCGCGGCGCCTGGTCCTGCGCGTCCGGGGTCTCGTCGCGCTCGTGCGGCTGGCGCTTGACGCCGTCGTTTTCCATCGGTGCCTTTGTGTTGACGAAGCGGTCTTTGGTTTCGGTAACCATGGTGATCTCCTTCTATTTCAGTTGCATGAATCCTAACCCCGCATCGGTCAAGCAGTCGCGCAATTGGCGCTGTGTAAATGCGTGATGCTTTTTTGCAATTGAACCGCTACCATTGCAGCTGGGATGAACAGCCGGAATGACACCGTGACCACCGACACACTCGCGCTCCACCAGCACGCCAGCACCTGCAAGAACTGCGGCGCTGCCACCACTGGAAAGTTCTGCCACGAATGCGGCCAGGCCACCCACCTGCACGTACCGAGCGCGCGCGAATTCCTGCATGAATTCCTGTCGCATTACGTGGCCGTGGAGGGCAAACTGTGGCGTTCCCTGAAGCTGCTGCTGTTCAAGCCGGGCTTCCTCACCCGCGAATACATCGAAGGCCGGCGCGTCAGGTATGTCGAGCCGCTGCGCCTGTACCTGAGTTTTTCGATCATCTTCTTTTTCCTGATCAAGCTCAGCGGCGTGCGCATCATGGAGCTCGAGACCAGCGCCGCGCCTGCCGCGCAACCGGCAGCGAGCGCGCCGGCAGCCGTGATGGCGGGCAGGGACCGGGCCAGGACCAGCCAGGAGTTCACCGAGTTCGAGCGCGACATGGTGCGCGAGTTCGGCGCCGTCAGCCCGCGGCTGGGCAAGGGCACCGAGAAATTCCTCATGCTGCCGGGCGACCAGAAAGGCGCAGCTGCCCAGCGCGCCTTCTTCAGCTATGCGCCGTACGCGATCTTCCTCTTGATGCCGGTATTTGCGCTCTACCTGAAACTGCTCTATCTCGGCTCGGGACGGCGCTACGGCGAACACTTCCTGTTCGCCCTGCACAGCAATGCCTTCGCCTTTTTCATGCTCAGCCTGTTCGTGGTGGCGGACGGCTGGGATTTCATACGCTTCCTGCTGCTGGCCTGGCTGGTGGCCTACCTGCCCACGGCAATGCGCCGGGTCTATGGGGGCGGGCGGTTCGCCACGGCACTGCGCTGGATTGCCCTGACGGCCCTGCACCTGCTGAGCCTGGCCGCAGCGGTAGCGCTGGCCGTCGGCCTGGTCCTGATCAACTAATTGCAGCGCCTCCTTGCTGCCGACTTGCCGGTTGCGCGCCGTCCCCGTTATACTGTTTATTTGTACAGTCATTCCGGGCGCGCGTAGCCGGGCCATTTATAGCAGTCGCCAGGATAATCGGTTAATCTCCATCCTCCTGACCCAACCGCCCCAGACCCATGCCCGTGACGTCCCAACCGCAACAAATCATCGCGCTCGTGGTGCGGCAAAACACCCCCGGCATCGAAGAGCCGGTGCGGCGCCTGACCGAATTTTTGGCCGCCTCCGGCTACCGGGTCGTGTATGAAACCGACACCGCGGCGCACCTGGGAACGGACGGTATCGAGGCCATGAGCGTGGCCGAGATCGGCGAGCAGGCCAGCTACGCGGTGGTCATGGGCGGCGACGGCACCATGCTCGGCATCGCGCGCCAGCTCGCCAAATACGACATTCCGCTCATCGGCATCAACTCGGGCCGCCTGGGCTTCATCACCGACATCCCGATCGACCGCATGGTCCCGGCCCTGGGCGAAATTTTGCAGGGCCAGGCCAAGACCGAGGAGCGCACGCTGCTCGAGGCGCGCGTGGTGCGCGACGGCCAGCAGATCTTCTGCGCGGTGGCCTTCAACGACGTCGTGGTGGCGCGCGGCGCCGGCGCCGGCATGGTCGAGCTCAAGCTCACCGTGGATGGCGAATTCATGTACAACCAGCGCGCGGACGGCCTGATCGTCTCCACGCCCACCGGCTCGACCGCCTATGCGCTGTCGGCCGGCGGCCCCTTGCTGCATCCGCGTGTGCAGGGCATCGTGCTGGTGCCGATCGCGCCGCATGCGCTGTCGAACCGGCCCATCGTCGTGCCCGAAGCGAGCGAGATCGTGGTCGAGCTGGTGGCCGGGCGCGACATCAGCGTGAACTTCGACATGCAGACCTTTACCAGCGCGCAGCTGGGCGACCACATCGTCATCTCGCGCTCGCCGCACACGATCACCTTCCTGCACCCGCGCGACTGGAGCTATTACCATACGCTGCGTGAAAAGCTGCACTGGAACGAATACCCGACCAACGAAGGCAAGCTCACGTAAGGCCACTTGGCCACGTCAAGCATCGAACACGCCACGACAGGAGACCCGATTTTTCATGCTGCGCACACTTACCATCCGTGACTTCGTCATTGTCGACGCCATCGAGCTCGAATTCGCGAACGGTTTTTCCGTGTTCACCGGCGAGACCGGCGCCGGCAAGTCGATCCTGATCGACGCGCTGCAACTGGCGCTGGGCGGGCGCGGCGACGCCAGCATGGTGCGCGAAGGCGCGGCCAAGGCCGACATCACCGCCGAATTT
The DNA here is from genome assembly GCF_058111565.1 of Telluria sp. AZSoR62. Classification (NCBI taxonomy): domain Bacteria; kingdom Pseudomonadati; phylum Pseudomonadota; class Betaproteobacteria; order Burkholderiales; family Oxalobacteraceae; genus Telluria; species Telluria sp. AZSoR62. The sequence continues at coordinate 751,929 of NZ_JBYTST010000001.1, read as the reverse complement.
GCGCTTACGCTTGCCGCGACCGAATGGCTCGAACAGCATGAGTTCAGCATCGAGGAGGGCGGGGCCCTGCTGCGCCGCGTGATCGACAACGCCGGCCGCTCCAAAGCCTATATCAACGGCATCAGCGCCACCGCGGCGCAATTGCGCGAGCTGGGCGACATGCTGGTCGACATCCATGGCCAGCATGCGCACCAGTCGCTGCTCAAGCTTGAGTCCCAGCGCGCCCTGCTCGACAACCAGATCGCGGTGCGCGACCCGGCCGCGCTCGACGACATCCAGGCCGTGGCCGCCAGCTACAAGACCTGGCGCGCCCTGGTGCGCCAGCGCGAGGAATTCGAGAACGATGCGCGCAACGTGCTGCTCGAGCGCGAGCGCCTGGAATGGCAGGTGAGCGAGCTCGACAAGCTCGCGCCGAAAGCCGGCGAGTGGACCGAGATCAGCAACGAGCACAGCCGCCTGTCGCATGCGGCCAGCCTGCTCGAAGGCGCGCAGGAAGCCTTGCTCGCCATTTCGGAAAGCGACCAGCCGATCCTGTCGCAGCTGTCATCGCTCAACGCCAAGCTGGGCAAGCTGGTCGATGTCGACACCGGGCTGCAGGCCGTGCTCGACTGCATGGAGCCGGCCCGCATCCAGCTGCAGGAGGCCGTGTACGCGCTGAACAACTACATCGACAAGGTCGAGCTCGACCCGGACCGCCTGCGCCAGGTCGACGCCCGCATGGAAGCCCTGCACGGCGCCGCGCGCCGCTACCACGTCACGCCCGAGGAGCTGCACGAAGAACACGCCACGCTCGCCGCGCGCCTGCGCCAGCTGGCCGACGCCAGCGACATGGATGGTTTGCGCAAGCAGGAAGAAAAGGCCAAGGCGGCCTACATGACGGCGGCCGCGCGCCTGTCCAAGCGCCGCGCGCAGGCGGCCGTCGAGCTGGGCAAGGGCGTCACCGCCGCCATGCAGGAACTGAGCATGACCGGCGGCAGCTTCGCCGTGGCCCTGAATGCCGGCGAGCCGGGCCTGCACGGGGTCGAACAGGTCGAATTCCTGGTCGCCGGCCATGCAGGCGTGGCGCCGCGGCCGCTGGCCAAGGTCGCCTCGGGCGGCGAACTGGCGCGCATCTCGCTGGCCATTGCGGTGATCACGGCGCATGCCACGACCACGCCGACCCTGATCTTCGACGAGGTCGATACCGGCATCGGCGGCGGCGTGGCCGAAGTGGTGGGGCGGCTCCTGAAACGCCTGGGCCAGCAGCGCCAGGTGCTGTGCGTGACCCACCTGCCGCAGGTGGCCAGCCAGGCCAACCAGCACTTCCAGGTGGCCAAGGGCACGACCGGCGAGGGGCGCACCGTCTCGCGCATCGACGTGCTGGACAACCGCTCGCGCGTGGAGGAGGTGGCGCGCATGCTGGGCGGGATCGAGATTACCGAGACCACGCGCAAGCACGCCAGGGAGCTGCTGGCGTCGTAAGATCTGCCGCGCATCGTAGGGTGGGCAAGTTTCTTGCCCACGCGTTTAACCAGTGCATGAATAATCGCGTCGCCGCAATACAAGCGTCATGTGAACGCGTGGGCAGAATCTGCCCACCCTACGAGTCAACTCGAATTCTCATTCTGTGGCAAAGTCTAGGCTTGTCCACCACACCACAGAAGGGAGTTCGAATGAGCATCGATAAAGTGCTGTACCGCGCCCAGGCGACGTCGCAGGGCGGCCGCGAAGGGACCTCGAAGAGCGCCGACGGCGTACTGGACCTGAAACTGAGCACCCCGAAGGAACTCGGCGGCGGCGGCGGCCCGGGCACCAATCCGGAGCAGCTGTTCGCGGCCGGCTATTCGGCCTGCTTCCTCGGCGCGCTGAAGTACGTCGCCGGCCAGCAGAAGGTGAGCCTGCCGCAAGACCTGACCATCAAGGGCGACGTCGGCATCGGCCAGATCCCGACCGGTTTCGGCATCGAAGTCGACCTGACCATCCATGGCCCCGGCATGGATCCGGCCCAGCTCAAGGACCTGGTCGACAAGGCCCACATCGTCTGCCCGTATTCGAACGCCACGCGTAACAACATCGACGTGCGCCTGCACACGACGACCTGACCCGGTGTTGTCCGCCGTACACATGTTCGGCGGAGGGACGCCACTTTATAATAGCGGCGTCCCCTGACCTTTCTCCCCTCATGTCATTCCGAAAAGAACCACCCTTTGCCCACGGCACTGCGTCCGCGAACGCCATCGTGCTGGTCAACCTCGGCACGCCGGACGAACCGACCCGCAAGGCGGTGCGCCGCTACCTGAAGGAATTCCTGTCCGATGGGCGCGTGGTGGAGATCCCGGCCAAGGTCTGGTGGTTCATCCTGCACCTGTTCATCCTGCCTTTCCGCTCGGGCAAGTCGGCCGCCAAATACCGCACCATCTGGACCCGCGAAGGCTCGCCCCTGAAAGTGCATACCGCCAGGCAGGCGGTCCTGCTCGACAAGATGCTGCACGAGCGCGGCCATGAAGCCGTGAAGGTGGTGATGGCGATGCGCTACGGCTCGCCCTCGCTGCCCGAGGTACTCGATGGCCTGAAGGCGGAGCACTGCGAACGCATCGTCGTGCTGCCCGCCTATCCGCAGTATTCCGGCACCACGACGGCCTCGGTCTGGGATGCCGTGTACGCCTATTTCGGCAAGATCCGCAACATTCCCGAGCTGCGCCTGGTCAAGCACTACCATGACCACGAAGGCTATATCGACGCGCTGCGCGCCAGCGTCGAGGCCTATTGGGAAACCCATGGCCGCGGCCAGAAGCTGGTGATGAGTTTCCACGGCATCCCCAAGCGCACCCTCATGATGGGCGACCCGTACTTCTGCGAATGCCAGAAGACCGCACGCCTGCTGGCTGTCGCCCTGGGCATGGGCGCGGACGAATACATCGTGACCTTCCAGTCGCGTTTCGGCAGGGCCGAATGGCTGCAGCCCTACACGGCCCCGACCGTGCAGCAGCTGGCGCGCGAAGGGGTCGAACGCATCGATGTGATCTGCCCGGGCTTCACCAACGACTGCCTGGAAACCCTGGAAGAGATCAACATGGAAGTGCGGCACGACTTCGAAGCCGCCGGCGGCAAGGAATTCCACTACATTCCCTGCCTGAACGATTCGCCGGCCTGGATCACCGGGCTGGCCGAGATCGCCGAACAGCACCTGATCGGCTGGCCGACCATCCTCACTCCAGCCCAGCGCGCGGCCCAGAAGCGCGACGTCCAGGTCGGCGCCCAGCATGCGGCCCAGCTTGGCGCCGAAGTTGCAATTAAGTAACTATCTTTTCCGGCGCCTTGCCAACCTGTTAAAATAAACGGTTGTCAGGGCGTCGCGCCGATACCCACGTAGCATAGCCAGGCCAGCACCGCGAGGGTGTACAGGACTACTGCGCCGCTGATCAGTTGTAATCTCATGAAGTCTGCTCCCAGGTCTCGCGGCCCCCATGCCGCACCCTTGACTGGAAGCGTAAAACTTTTCATTGGGAAATGATTCAGGGAAACCGTAAATCTTGTAACAAATAATTTCTAGATTTTCATCATGGGATCTCTGCAATCCCCTTGAAAATGTAGGAGATCACCCCATCTGCGGGCCTGTGTGTCAGGCAGGATACGTTACCAATTAAGCCAAGTCCTTGATTCTAGGAGTTTTTTCGATGCAAGACCAAGAAAACCAAGAGTTGTCCCAGCAGTCGCCGCTCGATGCCGCCACTGCTGACGCAGCCGCCGAGGCCGCGCAGGCCAGCGCCGGTCAGGCAGGCGTCCCGCCAGCCCCGGAGTCCGACCTGGAAGCCCAGTTGAGCGCCACCGAGGCCAAGCTGGCCGAGATGCACGACGCCTTCATGCGCGCCAAGGCCGATGCGGAGAACATCCGCCGCCGTGCCCAGGAAGACGTCACCAAGGCCCATAAATTCGCGATCGAAAGCTTTGCCGAGGCCATGGTGCCGGTGCGCGACAGCCTGGAAATGGCGCTGAAGGTCGAAACGCAAACCGTCGAGGCCATCCGCGAGGGTGTCGAAATGACCCTCAAGCAGCTCAGCGCCGCGTTCGAGAAGAACCGTGTGCTCGAAGTCATGCCGCAAGCGGGCGAAAAGCTCGATCCTAACAAGCACCAGGCCGTGGCCGTGGTGCCATCCGAGCAGGAGGCCAATACCGTGGTCACCGTGCTGCAAAAGGGATACATGATTGCCGACCGCCTGCTGCGTCCGGCGATCGTGACGGCCGCCGCGCCGAAGTAAGTGGAAGTGACGCTGCGCCCTCATTAGGGCGCTTCGAAGAACCGTCGCGAGCGGCGGCAATGGTGGTCGAGAAGCGCAGCTGTATTTGAGTACAGCGAGCATCGCAGACCGCCAGTGCAACGCGCAGTAGGTTGTTCGATGCGCCCTTGAAAGCACGCAGTTTTTCCCAATATTGAATCCATCCGAAACTAAGCGTTTTATATAAAAGGAACACATCATGGGCAGAATTATCGGTATTGACCTGGGCACCACCAACTCCTGCGTCGCGATCATGGAAAACGGCCAGCCGAAGGTCATCGAGAACGCCGAAGGCGCGCGCACGACCCCGTCGATCATCGCTTACCAGGAAGACGGCGAGATCCTCGTCGGTGCACCGGCGAAACGCCAGGCCGTGACCAATCCAAAAAATACCCTGTTCGCGGTGAAGCGCCTGATCGGCCGCAAGTACGACGAAAAAGAAGTCCAGAAAGACATTTCGCTGATGCCTTACGCGATCGTCAAGGCCGACAACGGCGACGCCTGGATCGGCGTGCGCGACAAGAAGCTGGCGCCGCAGCAGGTGTCGGCCGAGACCCTGCGCAAGATGAAGAAGACCGCCGAAGACTACCTCGGCGAAGAAGTCACCGAAGCGGTCATCACCGTGCCGGCCTACTTCAACGACTCGCAGCGCCAGGCAACCAAGGATGCCGGCCGTATCGCGGGCCTGGACGTCAAGCGCATCATCAACGAGCCGACCGCGGCCGCGCTGGCCTTCGGCCTGGACAAGACCGAAAAGGGCGACCGCAAGATCGCCGTGTATGACCTCGGCGGCGGCACCTTCGACGTCTCGATCATCGAGATCGCGGACGTGGACGGCGAGAAGCAGTTCGAAGTGCTGTCGACCAACGGCGACACCTTCCTGGGCGGCGAAGACTTCGACCAGCGCATCATCGACTACATCATCGACGAGTTCAAGAAGATCAACGGCCTGGACCTGTCGAAGGACGCCATCGCCCTGCAGCGCATCAAGGCTTCGGCCGAGCGCGCCAAGATCGAACTGTCGTCGTCGCAGCAGACCGAGATCAACGAGCCGTACATCGCCATGGCGAACGGCGCGCCGGTCCACCTGAACCTGAAGATGACCCGCGCCAAGCTGGAATCGCTGGTCGAGGAACTGATCGCCAAGACGATCGAGCCTTGCCGCATGGCGATCAAGGATGCGGGCGTCAAGGTCAGCGACATCGACGACATCATCCTGGTCGGCGGCATGACCCGCATGCCGAAGGTGCAGGAAAAGGTGAAGGAGTTCTTCGGCAAGGATCCACGCAAGGACGTGAACCCGGACGAAGCCGTTGCCGTCGGCGCCGCGATCCAGGGCTCGGTCCTGTCGGGCGAGCGCAAGGACCTGCTGCTGCTGGACGTCACCCCTCTGTCGCTGGGTATCGAAACCCTGGGCGGCGTGATGACCAAGATGATCCACAAGAACACCACGATCCCGACCAAGTTCTCGCAGGTGTTCTCGACCGCCGACGACAACCAGCCGGCCGTGACCATCAAGGTCTACCAGGGCGAGCGTGAAATCGCATCGGGCAACAAGAGCCTGGGCGAATTCAACCTCGAGGGCATCCCGCCGGCGCCACGCGGCACCCCGCAGGTCGAAGTGACCTTCGACATCGACGCCAACGGCATCCTGCACGTCGGCGCGAAGGACAAGGCCACCGGCAAGGAAAACAAGATCACCATCAAGGCGAACTCGGGCCTGACCGAGGACGAGATCCAGAAGATGGTGAAGGACGCCGAGCTGAACGCGGAAGAAGACAAGAAGATCAAGGAACTGGCCGAAGCCCGCAACCAGGGCGACGCACTGGTGCACTCGACCCGCAAGTCCCTCACCGAATACGGCGACAAGCTCGACGCCGGCGAGAAGGAAGCGATCGAAGCGGCGATCACCGACCTGGAAGGCGCGATCAAGAGCGGCGACAAGTCGGACATCGATGCCAAGACCGCGGCGCTGTCGACCGCCTCGCAGAAGCTGGGCGAGAAGATGTATGCCGACATGCAGGCCCAGCAGGCAGGCGCTGCCGGCGCGGGTGGCCAGCCGGGCGGCGAGCAGCAGCAGCCGCAGCAGGACGACGTGGTCGACGCCGACTTCAAGGAAGTGAAAGACGCGAAGTAATCCCGGCCGGGGCGAGTCGCCGACTTGCCCCGTTCCGAGGGAACCGCCGAGCCGCTGCGACCGATTGGTTCCCCGGCTCGGTTTTTTTGCATATACACCGTTCTATCAGTACATAACAAAGCAAGGTGCCGCCTATGGCAAAGCGTGATTTTTACGAGATCCTCGGGGTCGCGAAGAATGCGTCGGAAGACGACATCAAGAAGTCGTATCGCAAGCTCGCGATGAAGTACCACCCCGACCGCAATCCCGACAACAAGGAAGCGGAAGAGAAGTTCAAGGAGGTCAAGGAAGCCTACGAGATGCTGACCAATCCGGAAAAGCGCGAGGCGTATGACCGCTATGGTCACGCCGGCGTCGATCCGAACATGGGCGGCGGCGGAGGCGGCGGCTTCGGGGCCGGCGGCTTCGGCGACCTGGGCGACATCTTTGGCGACATCTTCGGCGGCGGACGTGGCCGCGGCGGCGGCGGCGGCGGACCCCAGGTCTACCGCGGCGCCGACCTGCGCTACAACCTCGAGATCACGCTGGAGCAGGCGGCCCACGGCTACGAGACCACGATCCGCGTGCCGAGCTGGGACAAGTGCGACACCTGCCACGGCAGCGGCGCCAAGCCGGGCACCCAGCCGGTCACCTGCACCACCTGCGCCGGCCACGGCCAGGTACGCATGCAGCAGGGCTTCTTCAGCATCCAGCAGACCTGCCCGAAATGCCACGGCAACGGCAAGATCATCCCGGATCCGTGCGCGGCCTGCGGCGGCGCCGGACGCATCAAGCGCAACAAGACGCTGGAAGTGAAGATCCCGGCCGGCATCGACAACGGCATGCGCATCCGCTCGACCGGCAACGGCGAGCCGGGCACGAATGGCGGACCGTCGGGCGACCTGTATGTCGAGATCCACATCAAGCCGCACGCCGTGTTCCAGCGCGAAGGCGACGACCTGCATTGCGAGATGCCGATCTCGTTCAGCAAAGCGGCCATCGGCGGCGAGATCGAAGTGCCTACGCTGACCGGCAAGGTGTCGTTCACGGTGCCCGAAGGCACCCAGACCGGCAAGACCTTCCGCCTCAAGGGTAAGGGCATCAAGGGCGTGCGTTCCGGCTACGTGGGCGATTTGTTCTGCCACGTGGTGGTCGAGACCCCGGTCAAGCTGACCGACAAGCAGAAAGACCTGCTGCGCGAGTTCGAGCGCTCGACCAACGAGGGCGGCGCCAAGCACAGCCCGCAGAGCAAGGGCTGGATGGACAAGGTCAAGGACTTCTTCGAGTAAGGCTTCGACCCCCGACCGCTGACGGCCCCCCGGCCCTCGGCGGTTTTTTTTCGTCCGGCCGCACGGGATGCGGCTGGTATACTGCGACCGCGCCCATGCGGGCGCACCGGAACAGGGAGATTAACTTGGAAAACAAGACAGGGGTGACTGCGCAGGACCTCTTCGCACGCAACCGCACATGGGCCGCCTCGATGGTGGCCGAAGACCCGAACTTCTTCAAGGCGCTGTCGGAACAGCAGGCGCCGGAATACCTGTGGATCGGCTGCTCCGACAGCCGCGTGCCGGCCAACGAGCTGCTGGGCATGGCGCCGGGCGAACTGTTCGTGCACCGGAACATCGCCAACGTGGTCGTGCACTCCGACCTGAACTGCCTGTCGGTGCTGCAGTTCGCGATCGATGTGCTGAAAGTGAAACACGTGATCATCTGCGGCCACTACGGCTGCTCCGGCGTGCATGCAGCCCTGACCGGCCAGCGCGTCGGCCTGGCCGACAACTGGCTGGGGCACGTGCGCGACGTGCGCGAGAAGCACGGCAAATACCTCGGCAGCGTGGTCGGCCGCGCTGCCACCAACCGCCTGGTGGAGCTGAACGTGGCCGAGCAGGTGATCAACGTGGCGCAGACGACCGTGGTGCGCGACGCCTGGGAACGCGGCCAGCCGCTGACCATCCACAGCTGGGTCTACGGCGTGCACGATGGCCTGCTGCGCGACCTCGGCATCACCATCGGCAGCCAGGACGAGATCGCGCCCAAGCTCGAGCGCGTGCTTAACGGCTACCTGGACGGGGACAAGGTCCGTGACGAACGGCGCGGACAGTGACCTGGGCCGGCTGCGCGCGATCGTGCGCAGCTTTGTCGACGAGCGCGACTGGGACCAGTTCCATACGCCGAAGAACCTGGCCTCGGCCTTGACGGTGGAAGCGGCCGAGCTGCTGGAGCATTTCCAGTGGCTGCAGCATGGCCGCCCGGAGGAACTGGGCGACGCCCAGCTGGCGGACGTGCGGCACGAGATGGCCGACGTGCTGGTCTACCTGGTGCGCCTGGCCGACAAGCTGGACGTCGACCTGTTCGCCGCGGTGCAGGAAAAGATGGTGCTCAACCGCGAGAAATACCCGGCCGAGCTGGTGCGCGGCGATGCGCGCAAGTACTACGAGTACAAGAAGTAGGGGCGCGGGCCGCGCACCTGCCGTGCGGCCCGCGCGGCTTCAGATCCCACCCATGCAGATGTACTTCACCACCAGGTAGTCGTCCATGCCGTAAGTGGAACCTTCGCGGCCCAGGCCGGACTGTTTTACCCCGCCGAAGGGCGCCACCTCGGTCGAGATCAGGCCGGTGTTCACGCCCACCATGCCGGTTTCGATGGCCTCGGCCACGCGCCACACCCGACCGATGTCGCGCGCGTAGAAATACGACGCCAGGCCGAACTCGGTGGCATTGGCCAGCGCGATCACTTCTTCTTCGGTCTTGAAGCGGAACAGCGGCGCCAGCGGCCCGAAGGTCTCTTCGCTCGCCACCAGCATGTTCGAGGTGACTTCGGTCAGCACGGTCGGCTGGAAGAAGCTGTGTCCCAGTGCGTGGCGCTTGCCGCCGGCCATCAGCTTGGCGCCTTTCCCGACCGCGTCCTCGATGTGCTGCTCGACCTTGCGCACGGCTTTTTCCTCGATCAGCGGGCCCTGGTTGACGCCATCCTCGGCGCCATTGCCGACCTTGAGCTTGCCCACCGCCGCCACCAGCTTGCGCGCGAATTCGTCGTAGACGCCGTCCTGCACATAGATGCGGTTGGCGCACACGCAGGTCTGGCCGGCGTTGCGGTATTTCGACGCGATCGCGCCTTCCACCGCCGCATCGATGTCGGCATCGTCGAACACGATGAAGGGCGCATTGCCGCCCAGCTCGAGCGAGACTTTCTTGATCGTCGGCGCGCACTGCTCCATCAAGAGGCGGCCCACCGCGGTGGAACCGGTGAAGCTGAGTTTGCGCACGATGGGGTTGCCGGTCATCTCGCCGCCGATCGCCTTGGCGTCGCCCGGCACCACGCTGAACACGCCCTTGGGCACGCCGGCGCGCTCGGCCAGCACGGCCAGGGCCAGGGCCGAGAAGGGCGTCAGCTCCGAGGGTTTCAGCACGATCGGGCAGCCGGCGGCCAGGGCCGGGGCGACCTTGCGGGTGATCATCGCGGACGGGAAGTTCCAAGGCGTGATCGCGGCGCATACGCCGATCGGCTCCTTGGTGACGACGAGGCGGCGGTCGCCCCAGGGCGAGCTGAGGGTTTCGCCGGCGATGCGCTTGGCTTCCTCGCCGAACCATTCGAAGAACGAGGCGGCGTAGGCGACTTCGCCTTTCGATTCGGCCAAGGGTTTGCCCTGCTCGAGCGTCATCAGCAGCGCCAGGTCGTCGGCGTTCTCCAGCATCAGGTCATTCCATTTGCGCAGGATGGCGGCGCGTTCCTTGGCGCTCTTCTTGCGCCAGGCCGGCCAGGCGGCGTTCGCCGCCTCGATCGCGCGGCGGGTCTCGTTTGCCCCCATGTGCGGCACGGCGCCCAGGGTCTCGCCGGTGGCGGGGTTGGTGACGTCGACGGTCGCGCCGTCATCGGCCGCGCACCATTCGCCGTCGATGTAGGCGTGCTGGCGCAGCAGGGAAGGGTCTTTGAGGTTCGGCATGGTAGTCCTTTGCATGGGCTGCGATTTGCGATGCGACATAGTAGACGTTTTTGGCAACACTGTCTGGAAGGCCATGAGGTCCGTCGACTGGCCAGGCCGGGGCAGCGTATGGTGAAAGAATATTTCACGGGCGAGCTTGACGTGAAAGGAAATTTCATCAGTCCCTGAGCATCGGCTTACCGTGTTGGCATGGTTTTCGGGAAACCGTTAAGATTTTGTTATGGAACGCTTGTTCCGCGGCAGATCAGCAGGAAGCCGGTGCGGCCTTTCGCGACTAGCCTTGATCTGGATTAATAGCCCACTCGCGCCCGGACCGGAATGCTCGTATCATGGTTTCGTGCGCTTCACACAAGGTAGAGCCCATGCGCCCCATCGTGATCGTCCCCGCATGCACGCGTGATTTCGGCGAACATCCGTATCACGCCGCCCAGTACAAGTATGTCGATGCCGTCGTCCTCGGCGCCGACTGCGCGCCCATGATCCTGCCTTCGCTCGGCGAAGCACTCGACCTGGAGACGGTGCTCGACCTGTGCGACGGCATCATGCTCACCGGCTCGGCCTCGAACGTCCACCCCAGCTACTATTCCGAAGAAGTGCTCGACCCCTCGCTGCCGCAGGATCCGGCGCGCGACCAGACCACGCTGCCGCTGATCCGCGAGGCGGTGCGGCGCGGCATCCCGATCATCGCGATCTGCCGCGGCTTCCAGGAGATGAACGTGGCCCTGGGCGGCAGCCTGCACCAGGCGGTGCAAAGCGTCAGCGGCAAGTTCGACCACCGTGAAAATCCCGAACTGGGCATGGACGAGCAGTATGGCGACGCCCACAACGTCACCATCGTCCCCGGCGGCTGCCTCGAGAAGATGCTGGGCGTGCCCGAGATCCCGGTCAATTCGCTGCATGGCCAGGGCGTCAATGAACTCGGGCCGGGCCTGCGCATCGAAGCCGTGGCCGAAGACGGCCTGGTCGAAGCCTTTTCGGTCGCGACCGCGCATGGTTTCACGCTGGCGCTGCAGTGGCATCCCGAATGGCGCATCCAGCACAACCCGTACTCGATGAAGATGTTCGGCGCTTTCGGGCAGGCCTGCCGCGACTACCATGCCCAGCGCATGGCGCGCACCCTGGCCCAGCGCCAGGCGCAGGAGTGGAACCAGTCATGAACCCGCGCATCCCGGCCGCGGCCCGCCTATGGGCAAGCAGCGCCGTCCCCTAGCTTCCCTGCCTGAAGCACCCAGCGCGCCCGCCGGCGCCTTCGCGCGCCCTGCCGCGCGACCCCCCATCACAGACAGAGAGGCAATCATGGCAATCCGCGACAAGTTTTCTTATACCGACATGGAGGAGTGGCTCAACGCCAAGCGTGTCACCGAAATCGAATGCCTGGTCCCCGACTTGACCGGTGTCGCCCGTGGAAAGATTCTCCCGCGCGTGAAATTCACCGAAGACCGCGGCATGCGCATCCCCGAAGTGGTGCTGGGCATGACCGTGACAGGCAACACGCCCGAGCGCGACGAATGCTACAACAGCGCCATCGCCGTCACCGACCGCGACATGATTCTCAAGGCCGACCCCACCACCATCACCATGGTGCCGTGGGCCGTCGACCCCACCGCGCAGGTGATCCACGACTGCTATTTCGCCGACGGCACCCTGGTCGACTTCGCCCCGCGCAGCGTGCTGCGCCGCGTGCTCAAGCTGTATGCGGAGCGCGGCTGGAAACCGGTGGTCGCGCCCGAGCTGGAGTTCTACCTCACGGCCAAGAACATCGATCCGAACCTGCCGCTGGCCCCGCCGGTGGGCCGCAGCGGCCGTGCCGAGACCAGCCGCCAGGTCTACAGCATCGACGCGGTCAACGAATTCGACCCGCTGTTCGAGGACATCTACGACTACTGCGAGATGATGAACCTCGACGTCGACACCCTGATCCACGAGATCGGCGCCGGCCAGATGGAAATCAACTTCCTGCACGGCGACCCGCTGGGACTGGCCGACAAGGTCTTCTACTTCAAGCGCACCCTGCGCGAAGCCGCGCTCAAGCACGAGATGTACGCCACCTTCATGGCCAAGCCGATGGCCGACGAGCCGGGATCGGCCATGCACGTGCACCAGAGCGTGGTCGATGCCGAGACCGGCCGGAACATCTTCAGCAACAAGGACGGCAGCGCCTCGGCCGCCTTCCGCCACTACATCGGCGGCCTGCAGCGCTACATGCCCTCGGCGATGGCGATCGTCGCGCCCTACGTGAATTCCTACCGCCGTATCGTGCGCCACACGGCCGCGCCGATCAACCTGCAGTGGGGCATGGACAACCGCACCGTGGGCTTCCGCGTGCCGGTGTCGGGCGCGCAGGACCGCCGCGTGGAGAACCGCGTGATCGGCGCCGACGCCAATCCCTACCTGGCGCTGGCGGTCACGCTGGCCTGCGGCTACCTGGGCATGACCGAGGCGCTCGACCCGAGCCCGATGGTCGAGGGCAGCGCCTACGACATGCCGGTCGAGCTGCCGGGCGGCCTGTCTGAGGCAATTACGCAACTCCGGCGCGAAGACCGCCTGCGCGATGTACTTGGCGAGCGCTTCATCGACGTGTACTCTGCAGTAAAGGATCTCGAGCACCAGGAATTCATGCGCGTCATCAGTCCTTGGGAACGCGAACACCTCTTGCTGCACGTCTGATCCATGCGAGTCCACATGGGAGGCGATCATGACGACCAATCCGCCGCAGGCCTGCGTGCCTGTTGCAGTACAGGAGGGCTTCGATAGCGGGGGCTTCGACACCAGGGCGCTGCAGCAGCTCGACAGCGCCCACTACCTGCACCCCTTCACCGACCACGCCGCGTTGCGCGAACGCGGCGCCCGCGTGATCGTCCGCGGCGACGGCGTCTACCTGTGGGATTCGGACGGCAACAAGATCATCGACGGCATGGCGGGCCTGTGGTGCGTGAATGCCGGCTACGGGCGCGCCAGCATCGCCGACGCGGTGCACGCCCAGATGCTGCAGCTACCCTTCTACAACAGCTTCTTCAACACCACCAACGTCCCCGCTGTGAAACTGGCGGCGCTGCTGGCCGAGCTGGCGCCACCCCAGTTCCAGCATGTCTTCTACACCGGCAGCGGCTCCGAGGCGAACGACACCATCGTGCGCATGGTGCGGCGCTACTGGCAGCTGGCCGGGCAGCCCGACCGCCAGGTCATCATCGGCCGCCGCAATGGCTACCATGGCTCTACCATGGCGGGCGCCTCGCTGGGCGGCATGGCCGGCATGCATGCGCAGGGCGGGCTGCCGATTCCCGGCATCGTGCACATCGGCCAGCCGAGCTATGCGGAAGGCGGCCGCGGCATGAGCGAGGCCGAATTCGGCCTGGAGGCCGCCGGCTGGCTGGAAGCGAAGATCCTCGAAGCCGGTCCCGAAAACGTGGCCGCCTTCATCGGCGAGCCGGTGCAGGGCGCGGGCGGCGTGATCATCCCGCCGTCCACCTACTGGCCCGAGATCCAGCGCATCTGCACCAAATACGACATCCTGCTGATCTCCGACGAAGTGATCTGCGGCTTCGGGCGCCTGGGCACCTGGTTCGGCTGCGAGCTGATGGGCTTCCAGCCGGACCTGATCGCGTTCGCCAAGGGTGTGACGTCCGGCTACGTGCCGCTGGGCGGGGTGCTGGTGGGCGCGCGCGTGGCGCACATGCTGATCGAGAAGGGCGGGGACTTCAACCACGGCTTTACCTACTCCGGCCACCCGGTGGCCTGCGCGGCGGCGCTGGAGAATATCCGCATCCTGGAAACGGAACGGCTGGTCGAGCGCGTGGCGCTGGAAACCGGCCCGCACCTGAAGGCCTGCTTTGCCGCCCTGGTATCGCATCCGCTGGTGGGCCATGCGGAGACCTGCGGCCTCACCGCCGGCCTGAACCTGGTGCGGAGCAAGGGCGCGACCGTGCACGATTGCGAGCCGTTCGCCTCGACGCATGCGGTGGGGATGCTGTGCCGGAAGCACATGTTCGACAACGGGGTGATCATGCGCGCGGTCGGCGACCGGATGATCGTGGCGCCGCCGCTGTCGATCACGGTGGCCGAGATCGACGAGATGGTGGGAAGGATTCGGGCGTGCCTGGATTTGACGCTGGATGAGGTGAGGGCGAAGGGCTGGATCGGCTGAATGGGCCGGCACGCTCTGGTTGAACGCGTGGGCAAGAGACTTGCCCACCCTACGAATTGCGGCAACTCGTAGGGTGGGCGTCATTCCGGGCACTGCCCGAAATTACCCTGCCCACGCGTTCACATTGCGCTTGAACTGCGGCGCTTCGTTTAAACCGCACCCGTCACGATATGCTTGGCCGGCTCCCCGCCATTCTTGAACACCTGTGGCGCCAGCGAGCCCACGAACATCCCGATGAACGCCGCCACCAGCCCCGCCAGCTGCCCCGGGAAATGCTCGCCCCAGGTCGTGAACTGCGGGAAGAACAGCAGCCACACGAGGATGCCCGCGCCGATCGACAGGATCGCGCCTTGCGTGGTCGCGCGCTTCCAGTACAGCCCCATCACCAGCGGCACGAAGGCGCCCACGAGCGTCACCTGGTAGGCGCTCGAGACCAGTTCGTAGATCGAGGTGCCTTGCATCGCGATCGCATACAGCAGCACCATGGCCGCGAACACCACGATCGTGATGCGCATGGCCAGCAGCTTCTGCTTGTCCTTCAGGCCGGGACGCAGGTTGAGCAGGATGTTCTCGACAAAGCTGGTCGATGGGGCCAGCAGCGTGGCCGACGAGGTGCTCTTGATGGCCGAGAGCAGGGCGCCGAAAAACAGGATCTGCATCACCAGCGGCATCTTGGTCATGATGAAGGTCGGCAGCAGGCGCTGGTAGTCGTTCCTGGCGATGTCCATGGCGGAATCGCCCATCACCACCACGGCCGCGGCCACGATGAACATCGGCACGAAGGCGAACAGGATGTAGCTGGCGCCGCCGATCACGGCGCCGGTGCGGGCGGTCGGTGCGTCCTTGGCCGACATCACGCGCTGGAACACGTCCTGCTGCGGGATCGAGCCGAACATCATGGTGACGGCCGCGCCGATGAAGAACATGATGTCGGTGAAGCTCGGCTCGGGCAGCAGGCGCCACAAATCGGCCTGCTGGGCCATCGCCAGCACCTTGTCGGTGCCGCCGGCGAGATCCGCCGCGAAGACGGCGATGATGCTCATGCCCACCACCAGCACGATCATCTGGATGAAGTCGGTGATCGCCACGGCCAGGAAGCCGCCCACCACCACGTAGATCAGCACCGCCATGGTCCCGACGAACATGCCCATCGCGGGCGACATCGCGCCACCCGTCAGCACCGTGAACACCAGGCCCAGCGCGGTGATCTGCGCCGCCACCCAGCCCAGGTAGCTCAGGATGATCGCCACCGAGCAGAAAATCTCGATGCCCTTGCCGTAGCGCTGGCGGTAATAGTCGCCGATGGTCAGCAGGTTGAGTTTGTACAGCTTGGCCGCGAAGAACAGGCCGACCAGGATCAGGCACATGCCGGCCCCGAACGGGTCTTCGATCACGGCATTCAGGCCGCCCTGCACGAACTTGGCCGGGATGCCCATCACGGTCTCGGCGCCGAACCAGGTGGCGAAGGTGGTCGTGATCACCATGATCAGGGGCAGGCTGCGGCCGGCCACGGCGAAGTCGCTGGTATTCTTGATCCGCGTGCCCGCCCACACACCGATGCCCAGCGTGCCGATCAGGTAGAGGGCGACGAAAACGATCAAGGTGGTGTTCATGCTGTGGGAGCTCCGAAGAGAAAAATGTTCGCGCGGAAAATCCGCGATTATAAAGGCAGAATCTGGCCGCAGGATCAAGTTTGCTAGTATTTACCGATCGAGTGTTGTTCAACAGGGAAGGAAACGGACATGTCGGATCGCAGCACCTCTACCCCCTCCTGGCACGAGCGTGCCGCCAGCCTGGCCATCGACGGCCGCGCCTTCATCGACGGCTTCCGGGTCGAGGCCCGCAGCGGCGCCCGCTTCGACTGCCTTTCGCCGGTCGACGGCCGCAAGCTGGCCGAGGTCGCGCGCTGCGATGAAGCCGACGCCGACGCCGCCGTGCTGAGCGCCCGCGCCGCTTTTGAAGACCGGCGCTGGGCCGGCATGCCGCCCGCCAAGCGCAAGCGCGTCCTGATCCGCTTCGCCGACCTGATGCTTGCAAACCGCGACGAGCTGGCGCTGCTGGAAACCCTCGACATGGGCAAGCCGATCCGCTACAGCCTCGCCGTGGACGTGCAGCAGGCGCAGAACTGCATCCGCTGGTACGGCGAGGCCATCGACAAGATCTACGACCAGGTCGCCCCCACCGCCGAAGACAGCCTGGCCCTGATTACGCGCGAGCCGGTCGGCGTGGTCGCCGCCGTCATCCCGTGGAACTACCCGATGCTGATGGCGTCCTGGAAGATCGCCCCGGCGCTCGCCGCCGGCAACAGCGTCATCCTCAAGCCTTCCGAAAAAGCGCCGCTCACCTCCCTGCGCCTGGCCGAGCTGGCGCTGGAAGCGGGCGTGCCGCCCGGCGTGTTCAACGTGCTGCCCGGTTACGGCAACGAAGTGGGCAGCGCGCTGGCCCTGCACATGGACGTCGACTGCATCGGCTTTACCGGGTCCACCCGCGTGGGCAAGCAGATCCTGCAGATGGCCGGCCAGTCGAACCTGAAGCGCGCCTGGACCGAATTGGGCGGCAAGTCGGCCAATATCGTCTGCGCCGACTGCCCGGACCTGGACGCTGCGGTGGAGGCCGCGATCGGCTCGATCTATTTCAACCAGGGAGAAAGCTGCAATGCGCCCTCGCGCCTGTTCGTGGAAGCCTCGATCAAGGATGCGTTCCTGGAAAAAGCGTTGGCGCTGATGCCGCGCTACGCGCCGGGCGACCCGCTCGATGCGGCAACCGTGATGGGCGCGATTGTCGACCCGATCCAGATGAAGACGGTGCTCGGCTATATCGAGGAGGGCAAGCAGGGCGGGGCGCGCCTGCTCGCGGGCGGCAAGGCGGTGCGGCAGGACAGCGGCGGCCTGTTCATCGAGCCGACCCTGTTCGACGGCGTCGACGCCGGCATGCGCATCGCGCGCGAAGAGATCTTCGGGCCGGTGCTGTCGGTGCTGTCCTTCACCGACCTGGACGAAGCGGTGCGCCAGGCCAACGCCACGCCCTATGGCCTGGCGGCCGGCGTGTGGACGGCCGACATGAGCCGTGCAATCCGCGCCTCGCGCGCCCTGCGCGCCGGCACCGTGCACGTGAACCAGTACGACAGCGACGACATCACCGTGCCTTTCGGCGGTTATAAACAGTCGGGCAATGGGCGCGACAAGTCGCTGCATGCCTTCGACAAGTACACCGAGCTGAAGACGACCTGGATCCGGGTCGGCTGAACGCCGTCCCGGGCCGTCTTAGTTGCGCGCGGCGTGTTCGAGCGCGTCGATGTCGCCGCCGCGGATCAGGTCGAGGTGCCGGGTGATCCAGTCCAGCGGGCGGTCCCACCAGGCCAGCGCCACCAGCCGGCGTGCGTGGTCGGCGTCGAAGCGCGGGCGCACGACTTTCGCCGGGTTCCCGCCCACGATCGCATAGGCCGGCACGTCGCCCGTCACGACCGAGCGCGCCGCGACGATGGCGCCGTCGCCGATGCGCACGCCCGGCATGATCAAGGCGTCGAAGCCGATCCAGACGTCGTTGCCGATGATGGTATCGCCCTTGTACGGCAGCTCCCCTTCGCTCGGGCGTGCGCCTTCCCAGCCATTGCCGAAGATGAAGAAGGGATAGGTCGAGATCCCGTCCATCTGGTGGTTGGCGCCATTCATGATGAACTTCACGCCGCGCGCGATCGCGCAGAATTTACCGATGCGCAGATGGTCGCCGATGAAGGGGAAATGGTAGAGGACGTTGTTCTCGAAGTTCTGGGCGCCGTCCGGGTCGTCGTAATAGGTGAAGTCGCCGACCTCGATGTTCGGGCGCGTGATCAGGTTCTTTAAAAAGCAGACTTGCGGGAAGCCTGGCATCGGATAGGGGGTGTCAGGGTCTGGATGCATGGGTTGTTCAGTCGTGTTCAAAAAAGTAGCCTGCATGGCGCGATGCCGCTTACACCGCCATGTCCCGCAGGATGCGCGATGCATCCCGGTTCGCCCCCAGCACCGTGCCGTCGCGCATGTGGATCTGCAGCTGCGACTGGTCGTCGGCCCGCATCGATTCCACGAAGTCGAGATTGACCAGTGCCGAGCGGTGGATGCGTACGAAGCGCGCCGGATCGAGCTGGGCTTCGAGTTCCGAGATACCGATGCGGACCAAAAAGTGCTGGCCGCGCGCCGCGATCACGGTGTATTTGGAATCGGCCTTCATGTACTCGATGTCGCCCGCGGCCAGCGGAAAGATGCGGCCGCGGTCGCGCACGAGGATGCGTTCCAGCCGCGCCGGGGCGGCGGCCGGGCTGCTTGCCTGGACCAGCGCGCTGTCGAGCGATGCACGCTCGTGCTGCGCGCCTTCCAGCAGCCGCGCCACGGCTTCCGCGAAGCGTGCCTGCGTGAAGGGCTTGAGCAGGTAGTCCACCGCATTGAGCTCGAAGGCGGTGACCGCATACTGGTCGTAGGCCGTCGTGAACACGATCTGCGGCAGGTAATCCAGGCGGCGCAGCACTTCCAGCCCGGTCATCTCGGGCATCTGGATATCCATGAACACGACGTCCGGACGCAGGCGCCCGATACGCTCCAGTGCAGTCGCGCCGTCGGAGGCTTCCCCCACCAGGCGCAACGACTGGTGGGCATAGATGGCGTCGCGCAGCACGTCGCGCGCCAGCGGCTCGTCTTCGGCGAAGAAGGCGGTTTTAAGCGTCATGCGTAGCTCTCCTGGCGCACGGCCGGAATGGTGACGGCGACGCAAAAGCCCGCGCCCGGTGCGCACTGCACGCGCAGCAGGGCGCGGCTGCCGTAGTCGAGCTGCAGGCGCCGCTCGACGGTGCGCAGGCCCAGGCCGTTCGAGGCTGCGACCGCTGCCGGATCGGCGCCGGGACCGGTGTCGCGCACCGTCATGGTCAATGCGCCGCTGGCAGCATCGCGCCGGGTGCGGATCTGCAGGATGCCGGGTCGGCTGTGCGGATTGAATGCATGCTTGATGCTGTTCTCCACCAGCGGCTGCAGCGACAGCGCGGGTAGCGGATGGTCGCCCGCGTCCTCGTCGAGGTCCCATTCCACGTGCAGGCGTTCGCCCAGGCGCAGCTGCTCCAGCTCGAGGTAGTCGCGCACGAAACCGATTTCCGCGTCGAGCGTGACGCGGTCGCTGCCGCTGCGCTCCGTGTCGAGCACATAGCGCAGCATGTCGGAGAACTGGAACAACGCCGTCTCGGCGGCGGCCGGGTTGCGCTGGGTGAGCGCGATGATCGAGTGCAGGGTGTTGAACAGGAAGTGCGGATTGAGCTTGTTGCGCAGGGCGCTCAGTTCCGAGGCGACGAGCAGGGTGCGCGCCTGCTGCGCGGCCAGCGCCTGCTGCTGGGCAGCCATGCCGGCGCGGACCGTGTGGAAGATCCCGGCCACCAGGGCGTAGCTCATCAGGCTGTACATGAAGGGCCAGGCATGCCACTGGATCGAGCGCGTGACCGCGCCCAGCATCGCCAGCGTCAGCAGGTGCGAGCCGATGGCAAAGCACAGCGCCGCGCAGGCGTGGACGGCGACCAGGGCGAAGCCTCCCACCGCGCGTGCTTCGAGCCGGCCGGTAAGCGGCCATACCAGCGCCAGCAGCCCGGCGGCGGGGATGGTGCCGTAGACGCCCTGCAGCAGGTCCAGCCAGCGCACGCCCTGGTCGAGCGTGTCGGCCTGCAGCACGAAGCCGACGATGACGCCGTACAGGCTCCAGCCGGCGATGTAGGTGCGCCACATGAGCGGGATGCGCGCGAAGAAGGTGGTCGGTTTCATGGGGCTAGTATGGCGCGGCTTCGAGGGCGTGCGGCACGCCGTGCGACGGATTGCAAGAAAACGACGCGGATTGCGCATGCCCGGGAATCAAACGCACGGCCGAGTGTAGCAAGTCCCGGCAGGGCCTGCCATCCTTACCTGTCCTGCATGGCTTTTCAAGGCCGGGCGTGGATTTGCAAGTTGGCGCCCGTTTGCGTAAAGTCGTGCAGACTCGACAGGACAACATTCCGGCTGCGGCAGCCGCCGCCATCGACACCCTCCATGACCCCGCTTTCCGCTTCCCTCTCGCCCGCACGCTGGGCCATCTCGACCGTCTTCCTGTTCAACGGCGCCGGCATCGGCCTCTGGGCCGCCCACGTGCCGGTGGTGCAGGCACGCACCGGCATCGACACCGCGACCCTGAGCATGGTCTTGCTCACCATCGCGGCGGGCGCCTTGCTGGCCATGCCCTTGATGGGCGGCTTCACCGCACGCTGGGGCACGCGCCGCATGACGCTGCTGGGCGGCTTTGCCTTCGCGGCGACGCTCGCCGTGGTCATGGGCGTGACCGACCTGCGCCTGCTGTTCGTGGCCGCTTTTGCCTTCGGCGTGAGCAACGGCGCGCTGGACGTGGCCATGAACGCGAATGCCAGCGAGGTCGAGACCGCGCGCGGCGTGCCGACCATGTCGTCCTTCCACGGTTTCTTCAGCCTCGGCGGCCTGCTGGGCGCGGCGCTGGGCGGCGTGATGATCGGCCAGGGCTGGGGCGACGGGCAGGGCGCGTTCGCGATGGCCGTCGTGACGGCTGTTGCGCTGGCCCTGGCCGCCCCGCGCGTGATGGCCTTCGCACCGAGTCATGAAGCGAGCAGCCATTTCCAGCTGCCGCGCGGCGCGGCGCTCAGCCTCGGCTTGCTGGCGCTGCTGTGCTTCGCGGTGGAAGGCGCGCTGGTCGACTGGAGCGCGCTCTTGATGCAGGAACGCACCGCGGCCGACCCCGCGACGGCGGCGCTGGCCTATTCGGCCTTCTCGATCGCAATGGCGGCCTGCCGCTTTGCCGGCGACCGCCTGATCCTGCGCTTCGGCGCCATGCGCGTGATGGTGCTGGGCGGGCTGGCGATGTTCGCGGGGCTGGCCACTGCTGTGCTGAGCACGCACTTCATGTTGTCGGCGGCCGGCTTTGCGCTGATCGGGATCGGGGCTGCCAACGTGGTGCCGCTGCTGTTCGGCGCGGCTTCGCGCATCCCGGGCATGAGCGCGGGGGCGGGCGTGGCGGCGGTGGCGACGCTGGGATATGGCGGGCTGCTGCTGGCGCCGCCGGTGCTGGGGTATATCGCGGCGCAGGCCAGCATCATGGTCGCGCTAGGGATTTTGTCGCTGTCAGGGTTGGTGATTGCGCTGAGTGCAGGGATTATCACGCGGCAGGCTTGATCGTGCGCTGACGTTTTTTAGCTAGTGTTGAAGGCAGTGTCGCTTGTACACAGGGCTTTCGATTACGGTCTGCAATCGGCCAAAAGCCGTAGTTGCGAATACATGAGATAAGGAACTATGCCGAACTTTTCGTGGGAGCCGCTCGATTTTTTAGAGGCGCTTGAGGTAGTGCCTGTGGAAGAGGAATACGGCATTTCCTATCGATATCTTTCCTCAAGACAACTCGTTTCTCTTGAGCTGACGATCTGGCCTTTCGATGGTGACGTAGAGCTACTGCTGCGCTGCGAGGGGATAACGGAGCCATTAGTGCGCCTCAACTTGCTTGAGTGTCCGGGCGCACGTGTAGTACGGGACAGCCAAGGTACATCTATCGAGTTCTCTGCTGCGAAATCATTCGGCGAACGTTACGACCACGTCGACGCCCCTCCGTATGGATTTCGTCTCCAAGTTCAACCGTTTATCCAGGTGACGACTTTCTCATATCCGGTCTGATGCAACGACCGGTATGGGTCGAAAGCGAACATTACAATAGGTACGCATTGAGTCGAGAGCATCCAGTTGCAAACGACAGCACTCAGCCAATCACGTCGAGTAAATTCAATCGCGAGACGAAACAAGCCAAAGCGGTCTTCGTCGGGAATGCTCGCGATATCCGCGATTCCTGTGTACTTCCGAAGATACGCAGTCCCTACATTGTTGACGAGGATATCGGCGTCGGGCACCCGTGTAACGAGCCGCGCTCCCTTCCAGTCAAGGCAATAACAAACAAACCGAACAGTGAATAAACTTTTCAGTGGGGGACCACCTGCCGCCTGCGCAGCGAGTCGGCGCCCCTATTCTCCGATCGAATAAGTGTCATGCCTTGCCCCCGTCTTCTACCAAGACGGGCGCACGGATATCGTGTGTCCTGTGCCGCGAGCCGTGGCACGCATTCACTCTTCGACAGGTACCCACATTGGCATTCGCGTGAATACCTTGTCGCCGGGTGCAATCGACACGCCGATCATCGACAGCCAGTTCAGGACAAAGGAAGAAGCGAATGACGCGAGGGCGGAGTACGCAGGCATCACGCCGCTCGGCCGCATCGGCAACGCCGACGAGATGACCAGCGCCGCCCTGTTCCTGGCATCGGACGAGAGCAGTTTCTCCACAGGTATGAACCTGGTCGCCGACGGCGGCGTGACACGAGTTTGACGATTTCTCGAACTACCACCCACTTTCTATTGGAAACAAATATGAGCATTCTTATCTACGGCGACCTGGGCTCAGGCAGCTATCGTCGCGTCGCGGCTGCCGCAAGCATCATGGGCATCGAGTTCGAGCATATCAATGTGGATCTCTTCAAAGGTGAAAGCCACACACCCGAGTTCCTGAAGCTCAATCCCCACGGGCTGACGCCAGTCATGCAAGATGGTGACACGACTCTCTGGGAATCATCCGCAATCAATATCTACCTGGCTGAGAAAGCAAACTCGCCGCTGCTAGGCAAGAGCGAGAGCGAACGTTACCAAATCTTGCAGTGGATGTTCTGGTCCGGCGAACAGTGGCGTATCTTCGGCGTACACCTGTTCAACGAGCGGGTGGCCGGCCGGGCAATGGGACAAAGCGAGAATGCGTCGATCGTCGATCTCTCGCTCAAGCATATCCGGGCGGGCGCGGCGGTCCTGGACGCGCATCTTGCAAACCGGCGATTCATGGTCGGCGACGCGCTGAGCCTGGCTGACATCGATATCGCGGCGCCGTTCTCCCAGGTGTTCCGGACTAAGGCCCCTTTTGCCGAGTATCCAAACCTGTGGGCGTGGCAGCAACGGCTCCTGGAAACGGTGCCGGCGTGGGCGCAAACAAAGCGTGACCTCGACGAGCGTATGGACAGCTTCATGGGTTCGCTCGGCATCAGCTTCTGATGCATTGGGCTCCAAGGAACAACATCCGGGCCTTGCATGTCTTGCCCTGCGGCCTGGCTTTGCCAGCCGCGCGGACGGCAGGGCCCAGTCCTCAATGCAGCTTCAGCGCACGCCGTATCTGCTGGTGCCGAGCTGTTCCTCGACGAATGCGATGAACGCCAGGGCTTGTGGGCTTGCATTGCGTCCCCCTCCGGGGAGCACGGCCCACAAGTCAAGGTGCGGCATGCGCCAGTCGGCCAAGACCTCGGCCACCGCTCCGTTGGCAAGTTCGTCCTCGAAAATCCATTCCGTCGCAACAGCCACCCCCAGGCCGGCCAGCACCGCCGCACGAACCCCTTCCAATGCACTGATCCTCAGCCGTGACTGAAGCACGACCTCGGTCGACACGCCATCCCTGGAAAACGTGATGTGGTCGCCGCCCTCCCCACGCGAGAGAACGATGGCATCGTGCCCGACAAGGTCGGCCGGCGCTTCGGGTGCGCCACGTTGTGCCAGGTAATCCGGCGTCGCGACGACGATCCGGCGGCATTGACCTATCTTGCGAGCCGTGAGACTGGAGCTCGCGAGCTTCCCCATTCGTAAGGCGACCTCCGCACCTTCTTCCACAAGACCGACGTTCCCATCGTCGAGAAGGAGGTCGATCGACAGCCGCGGATGTCGCTCCATGAACAGCGGCAGTTTCGGTATGATGTGCTGCCGCATGAAGGTGATGGTGCCGCTGACACGAAGCCTGCCCGTCAGCGGGGCATTCGCGCCTTTAACGCTTTGCAGCGCCAGGTCCGCTTCTTCGAGCGTGCGAAGGGCATGCTCGTAGAATACCTGGCCGGCGTCCGTGGGCGCCAGGCCGCGGGTCGAACGCAGGAAAAGCTGTACGCCCAGTTCCTGCTCGAGTTGTGCAACCGCTTTCGAGACCGAAGGCTGCCTCACATCCAGGTCCTTGGCGGCAGCACTGAACGAGCGCGTCTCGTAGACACGCACGAACGACTGCATCGTATTGATCAAGTCCATCGTTACCCGGTATAGACATCCATGAAGAGCATGCAGCATAGGGTGGTGCTGCAAACAGGTCAACCCGGGAATGGCGGATGGTCCCCCGGCCATGTCGGTCGCGTTACGTGAGGGCGGCAGGTCTGCCGCTACTCACTCCCAGGCACTGGGCAGGTCGCGCGACGCATGGTCTTCGTGCCGGATCGCCCCGCCCGACAGCACCCGCTTGATCACATCGCCGCCGATCCGGTTGTTCTTCAGGTATTCGACGGCGCCCCGCGTGCCTACCGAGGACTGGAGCAGGACGGCTTGCCGTACCAGCTTGTCGATATCGACGGAGGTTCGGGCCTGGGATGAGCGCGCGCGGTGGCTGCGGCGCTCGGTGGAGACCATCGTCATGATTGCTTCCTTCGATGATGAATTGCGCTTGCCGGCGCATGCAGCAGGCGGCCGGGCATGCCGGCCGCCCTTGCCTTAGTTGAAGCTCAGGCCCGCGCTATTGGCGTTGTTGATCTTCTTGCCCTTGAGGTCGACCGTGAAGCGGTCGCTCGGCTTGGCCGAACCCAGGCCCTTGAAGATGGCGAACACCTGCTTGAACTGGTGCTGGAACGGCACCTGCACCGGGTTCTGGTCCGAGACCTTGTCGCCCACCCGCAGCACTGGCGCCGGTGTCGCGGGGAAGGCTGCCATCAGTACCTTGTACTGGCTGACGCGCTCCTGGCCCATGTCGCGCAAGGCCAGTTCACCTGCATACACGGTGCGGTGGAAGTCGCCGTAGAACTCGTAGGGCGTGATCTTGGCGAAGTCGTCCAGCTTCAGGCCGGCGGCCGAAGCGAGCTTCTCGGCGCGGGCGGTCGCGTCCAGCCAGTCGGTGTTCAAGCGCGCGGCGCTGGCGGCCTGGCCGGACGGCGCCACCGTCGCGGCGCATGCGGCGGTCAGCGGCAGCACCGCCGGGTTGTCCTTGAGCTGGGCCAGCGTGACCGGGGTTTGCAGCTGCGACAGGATCAGCATCTGCCTGCCGTCGAGCTTCATGGCCGCTTCTTTCATTTCGCATGGCCAGTACTCGTCCATGAAGCGCAAGCGCGACAGTTCGCCGAAATAGGTGCGCGTGTACTCCCCGTACGAGCGGGTATCGAGGATTGTGCGGTCCCAGCGCTTGGCCACGTCGGCAGGCAGGGTGCTAGCCTGCAGGTAGGTGTTCTCCACCTGGTAATGGGGGAACAGCTCGTTGAAGCGCGATACGGAGTTCAGCGCCACGGTCTGCACGTCGACGTTGTCGAGGTCCTTGTAGGTCAGGATCTTGTAGGCCGCCCCATAGACCGCCAGCGAAGGCGATTGCACGTTGACCAGGTAGTTGCCGCCGGCGTCGGCGTAGTCGTTGGTGCCATTGAAGTGCATGTGGCCGCCCACGTGCAGGCGCAGACCGGTGGCGGCCACGCCCGCGGCGGTGGCCGAATCGGGCACGCGCGCGGTCTGGAAGGCGCCCGGCTTGAAGGCCGCTTTCATGGCCTCGGTCTGGTTGGCGTAGAAGTCCATGGTCGGATAGTGCGAGAAGGCCATCAGCTGCTTGCCCTCGGCCTTGGCGCGCGCGGTGACGGCCTTGACCCATTCGACCAGGTGCAGCTTGTGGGTCAGCACCTTGTTCCAGCCGGCGTTGCCGGCGCCGTCGTAGCCGCTGAATTTCTTTGGATTGGCCGGATCGAATTTGGCGTTCGGGACGAACACGTTGGCGTCGATCGACAACAGCCACAGGCCCTTGACCGGCTCGACCAGGTAGCTGCTGTCGATCATGCTGGCGCAGCGCGTGTAGGGCTTGCCCAGCTTGGCTTCGCCAGCGGCTTTGAACGCGCCGCCCGAGCCTTCAGCGCAAATCTCGAACTCGCGGTTCTTCACCGCGGACTGGGCCAGCGCTTCCTCGTAGCTGTACTTGTTGCCGCTGTATTTGCTGAACGGGGTCTCCCACAGGATGTCGGCCTTGTTCGGGGTGAAGCCGAATTCGCCCAGCTTGGCCATCAGCTTGTCATAGCCTTGCTCCATGAGCTGGTCGGTGCAGACCACCGTCGGGTCCTTGGCCACGCAGGCCGCGTTCGACCTCGCGTACACCTTCTGCTCCTTGCCCTCCTTGGTCAGGAAGTCGTTCTTGCCCGCTTCCGGGTCGTCGAAGGGTTCGTTCGGATCATGGTTGCCCGGCGCCAAGAAGAAGCGCATGCCTTTGGCCTGGTATTCCTTGAGCACTGCGGCGATGCCGTCGATGTTCATCGGCTGGGCGTCGTCCGAATAATCGCCGGGGAAGGCCACTTGGCGGATGCCCTTGGCATAGGCGTCGTCTAGGGCCGCGCGGAAAGCGAAGTAGTTTTCGTTGAACAGGCGCGTGGAGGTCAGCTGCGCATACATGGTGCGGATGGTTGCGTTCTTGCCATCCTTGGTGGGAATGCCGGCAAACTGGCTGCTCTTGAAGTCGCCGTACACGTCATGGAAGTGCACGTCCGACATGAAGGCGACGCTGGTATTGGCGGCTGCGACCGGCGGCGGCGCGACCGGCGCCGTCTGTACGGGAGGCGGTGCGTCGTTGCTGCTGCCGCAGCCGGACAGCGCCAGTGCGGCTGCGCCGGCAAACGAAAGGAATGGAAGGCGAACGAGGCGGGGCATGCAAGACTCCGGTGCTGAACATGCATGCATCCTATTCGGCCAGGATGACCTGCACGTTACACGAAACGCCATGCATCCCGCATGGCGCGCCCCGGCCCGTCGTGCGAGAATCGCCCTGCATTCCCGGCTATTGGCTCGAAAGGTATTCATGGCGCGACCGCCCGACCCCCGCCCACTCACGCGCGCCAGCGCAGTGCACAACATGCGCGCCCGCCTGCTGCGCGACAGCTTCCCCCGCATCCAGATGTTCATCCTCGTGTCCCTCACCGGCCTGGCCGGCTTCGGCGCCTCGGTGGCCATGCTCGCCGCCGGGATCGACACGATGGCGCTGCGCTACCTGCTCGCGATGGGCGTGGCCTATATCGTGTTCCTGCTGCTGCTCTGGCTGTGGTTGCGCACGAGCGCAGCCGATTACATCGACCTCGTGCCTACGGACTCGGGGGGCGGGCCCGGGACGGATGCGGCCACTGACTTTACCGGCGGTGGCGGCACATTCGACGGCGGCGGCGCCAGCGCCAACTTCGATGCCGGCACGGGCGACAGCGCCATCGACACGGTCGTCGAGAAACCGCTCAGTGTCATTGGCGAGGCCGACGAGGCCGCGATCCCGCTAGTCGTGGTCCTGCTTGCCCTCGGCATCGCGCTATCGTCGCTATTCGTGATCTGGTCGGCGCCTATCCTCTTTGCCGAGATCCTGGTCGATGGCTTGCTGGCGGCGGGCCTGTACCGGCGGCTGCGGGTGCTCGATCCCCGGCACTGGATGGTCGCGGCGGTCAAGCGCACGATCATTCCTTTCGTCCTGACCACGCTTGTCGTGGCCGGCGCAGGCTGGGGCATGCAGGCCTATGCGCCCGAGGCCCGGTCGCTGGGCGGCGTCCTGCTGCATCAATCGCCCTGAGCGTAGACCAGATTCGTTTAGCGTCCGCCCGACACGTCGATGAAGCTGCCGGTCGTGTACGACGCCTCGCTTGAGAGCAGCCACAACACGGCCTGGGCGACTTCAATGGGGAGTCCTCCGCGCCCCATCGGCACCGAGGAAGCCAGGCGCGCGACGCGTCCGGGTTCGCCGCCGCTGGCATGCATCTCCGTTTCGATGAGCCCGGGGCGTACGCCATTCACGCGGATGCCCTCCGATGCCACCTCTTTGGACAGGCCGATCGTCAGCGCATCCAGCGCCGCCTTCGACGCCGCATAATCCACGTACTCGCCCGCCGCACCCAGCACGGCTGCACGCGACGAGACGTTGACGATTCCGCCCCCAAGGCCGCCATGCCGGGTCGACATGCGCCGCACCGCCTCGCGCGCGCAGAGGAGGGCGCCCACGACATTCGTGGCCATGATGCGATGAATCCGCGCGGCGTCCATCTGGTCGACGCGCATCTGCTGGGACAGCACGCCGGCATTGTTGACCAGGGCGTCCAGGCGCCCGAAGCGCTCGTCGATCGACGCGAACATGCGTTCCACCTGTGCTTCGTCGGCGACATCGGCCTGGATCGCATAGGCCACGCCCCCCTGGCTGTGTATCGTATCGACGACCGCCGCGGCGGCGGCCGCATCGGATCGATAGTTGATGCAGACCTGGTAGCCGCGTTGGGCGGCCAGGAGCGCGCAGGCCGCGCCGATCCCGCGTCCACCGCCGGTGATGAGGATGGTTTTGTTCATGCGGCCTCGCCGTAGTGACGCAGGACCGTGTACACGCCGTTCTTCGATTCGACCAGCGCATACCCGCGCACGTCCCAGCACACCGGCGGCAAGCCGGCAGGCAGGGCCGCCCCGGTGGCGCGGCGCGCCATGGTCACGTGCGGACGGTAGGGGCGCGCCTCGGGGCACAAGCCGAGCGCCACGAGGGCGTTGGACAGGCGCGCATGCAGCGCCTGCAGTTGCGGCGGCGTGGTGTCGGGTTCGAGCACCGCGATCCCGCTATGCCACAGGGCGGCCGTATCGAGTTCGAGCGAAAACGGCTCGACGGGCACATCGAAACCGTCGAGCAATGCCGGCAGCCGTTCGCTTGGCTGGCTGCCGAGGAAGTGCAGGGTGACGTGCAGCTTG
This sequence comes from Telluria sp. AZSoR62, assembly GCF_058111565.1. Lineage (NCBI taxonomy): Bacteria > Pseudomonadati > Pseudomonadota > Betaproteobacteria > Burkholderiales > Oxalobacteraceae > Telluria > Telluria sp. AZSoR62. The sequence continues at coordinate 722,699 of NZ_JBYTST010000001.1, read as the reverse complement.
TCGGCCGCGACCGGCGTGGCGCCCTTCGGCCATCCCCAGGCGTCGCGCCGCTCCTTCAGGAGGTGGCGCATCGCCGGGTCAGGCCAGAGGGCCAGGAACAGGCGATTGGTAGGCTGCCTGTCCATCTGCGTCATCTCAGAAGCAATGTTCCGGCGCCGGGAAGCTGCCATCCTTCACTGCCGTCACATACGCCGTGACGGCGGCGTCGATGCTGGCCTGTCCTTCCATGAAGTTCTTCACGAAGCGCGCCTTGTGGCCGGGGAAGACGCCCAGCAGGTCGTGCATCACCAGCACCTGGCCGGAGCAGTCCGGACCGGCGCCGATGCCGATGGTCGGGATGGCCAGCAGTTCGGTCACGTCCTTGCCCAGCGCCGCGGGAATGGCTTCCAGCACCACCATGGAGGCGCCCGCCGCCTGCAGCGCCAGGCCGTCGGCCTTGAGCTGCTCGGCCGCGGCGTCGGTCTTGCCCTGCACCTTGAAGCCGCCGAAGGCGTGCACGAACTGCGGTGTCAGGCCGATGTGGGCGCACACCGGGACGCCGCGCTCGACCAGGAAGCGCACGGTCTCGGCCAGCCAGGCGCCGCCTTCGATCTTGACCATCTGGGCGCCGGCGCGCATCAAGGTCACCGCATTGTTGTAGGCTTCCACGGGCGTGGTGTAGCTGCCGAAGGGCATATCGGCCAGCACCAGGGCCAGCTTGTTGCCGCGTGCGACCGAGGCGGTGTGGTAAGCGACGTCCGCCACCGTCACCGGCAGGGTCGAGTCGTAGCCGGCGCAGACCATGCCGAGCGAATCGCCGATCAGGAGCACGTCGACCGCGCAGCGGTCCATCAGCGAGGCGAAGCTGGCGTCGTAGGCGGTCAGCATCGCGATCTTGTCGCCGGCCGCGCGCATGGCCAGCAGCGAGGGCGCGGTGACGGCCTTGCGCTGGCGTTTCGGTGCGTCGTTGGCGGCCGGGTCCTGGCCCTGCAGGTAAGCGCTCATGGAATTCCTTTTAAGACGGTCGTTCGACAATTGCGTAGTGTAATGCGGCGGCGGCAAACGTGCAGCTTACACGCCGGGCGGAAAGCCGGCAGCGCCAACAGGATGGTGAAGCGACAACAGAGTCAGTATAATGAGATCGAGGGTGATCGTTTCTCACAGAAACGACAGGATTCGCGATGGTCGGGCCGCCACGCGCTTACCGTCACGTCCATCGCCGATGATCCTCCGATTCCTGCCGCTCCAGCCAGCCGTCTTCTTTCTTCCCTGCCTTGACGCCGACGCGCGTACGCCCCACGACCCTGCCGCAGGCACGCGCCCGCGCTTGCATGTTTTACCAAGCATGGCAGGCTCCTCGGCCAACTACCTGACGCAACCGGAGACCACCAGTGCGCATTGAAAGACGACTGTCGACGACCTTCAAGCAGTTCACCGAATCGGGCAAGGCCGGCGGCATCGTGCTGATCGCCTGCACTTTGGTGTCGCTGCTGGTCGCCAATTCGGCGCTGGGAGAGGGCTACCTCGGGTTCTGGCGCCAGTACGTGGCCGGCCTGTCGATCGAGCATTGGGTTAACGATGCGCTGATGGCCGTGTTCTTCCTGCTGATCGGGCTCGAGCTCGAGCGCGAACTGCAGAACGGCGAGCTGTCCGACCTGCGCAACGCCATGCTGCCGATCCTGGCGGCCGCCGGCGGCATCGCCGTGCCCGCCCTGATTCATTTCCTGCTCAATGGCGGCACCCCGACCCAGGCTGGCATCGGCATCCCGATGGCGACCGACATCGCGTTCGCGCTCGGCGTGCTGGCCCTGCTCGGCAGCCGGGTGCCGGCCTCGCTGAAGGTCTTCCTGACGGCGCTGGCGGTGATGGACGACCTGGGCGCGATCGTCGTGATCGCGGTGTTCTACACGGCCGAGCTGTCCTTCCTCTACCTGGCCGGCGCCTTCGCCGTCTTCGCCGCGCTGCTGGCCGCCAACCGCGTGCTGCGCATCATGGCGCTGTGGCCGTATCTGCTGGGCGGCGCGCTGATGTGGTTCCTGATGCTCAAGTCCGGGGTCCACGCCACCATCGCCGGGGTGCTGCTGGCCTTTGCGATTCCGTATTCCAGCCGCGAGGACGATGCGGCCTCGCCTTCGCACCGGCTCGAGCACATGCTGCACAAGCCGGTTGCCTTCCTGATCCTGCCGGTGTTCGCCCTGGCCAATACCGGTATCGTGATCGGTGCCGGCTGGGCCGGCGAGCTGGTGTCGGCCAACAGCCTGGGCATCCTGCTCGGACTGGTGGTGGGCAAGCCCGTCGGGATTTTCCTGTTCAGCTACGGCGCCGTGCTGCTGGGCGTGTGCCGGCTGCCGCTCGACCTCGCGTGGCGGCACGTGCTGGGGGCGGGCCTGCTCGGCGGCATCGGGTTCACCATGTCGATCTTCATCACCAACCTGGCCTATACGGGGCAGGCGGAGGTGATCAATGCGTCGAAGATGGCGATCTTGATGGGCTCGCTGGTGGCGGGCCTGGCCGGCTTCGCCTGGCTCAAGTTCCTGGGTGCGCCGCTGGCGTCGGATCCGGACCCCGGCACCATGGACTTCGACGACGCGCCGCTGCGCCGGCCGCCGCGCAGCCAGTGAAGACGATCCTGCATCCCGCTCGGGCCGTGAGCCTGAGCTTCCTGGTGGTGATCCTGATCGGCACCGCGCTGCTGCAGCTGCCGCTGGCGCGCGCCGACGGCAGCGACGCGCCGTTGATGGTGGCCTTCTTTACCTCGGTGTCGGCGGTCTGCGTTACCGGCCTGGTGACGGTCGATACCGGCACCTACTGGTCGACCTTCGGCCAGGCGACCATCATGGTGCTGTTCCAGCTGGGCGGCTTCGGGATGATGACGGCGGCCACCTTGCTGGGCCTGATGGTGAACCGCTCGCCGCGCCTGCGCACGCGCCTGATGACGCAGACCGAAACGCGCTCGCTGGCGCTGGGCGACGTGCGCAGCGTGGCCAGGGTGGTGCTGGCCATGACGCTGGCATGCCAGTGCGTCATCGCGCTGGTCCTGATGCTGCGCCTGCACCTGGAGCACGGACTCGGCTGGCGCGAGGCGGCTTGGTCGGGGCTGTTCCATGCGGTATCCGCCTTCAACAACGCCGGCTTTTCGATCCATGCCGACAGCCTGACGCGCTATGCCGCCGATGCCTTCATCCTGCTGCCTATCCTGTTCGGCTTCCTGCTCGGCGGCATCGGCTTTCCCGTCATGCACGACCTGCGCCAGCGGCTGAACGATCCACGCCACTGGTCGCTGCACACCAAGCTCACGCTGGCCGCCACGCTGGTGCTGCTGCTGGCCGGCTTCGTCCTGATCCTGCTGCTGGAATGGAACAATGCGCGCACGCTGGGGCCGATGGCGCTCGGCGAGAAGATGCTCAATGCGCTGTTCATGTCGGCTGCCGCCCGCACCTCGGGCTTCAATACGGTCGACATCGCCGCCTTGACGCAGGAAACCTGGGCGCTGCACTACCTGCTCATGTTCATCGGCGGCGGCAGTGCCAGCACCGCCGGCGGCGTCAAGGTGGCCACCGTCGCCGTCCTGTTCCTGCTGGTGCTGGCCGAACTGCGGGGGCGCAACGACACCGAGGCGTTCGGGCGGCGCGTCGGCGCGCCGGCCCAGCGCCAGGCCATCACCGTGCTCGTAATCGGCAGCATGCTGGTGGTGCTCGGCACCCTGGCGCTGCTGCACCTGACCGATTTTCCGACCGACCAGGTCATCTTCGAAGTGATCGCCGCCTTCAGCACGGCCGGCCTGTCGACCGGCATCACCGCGCAGCTGCCGGTCGCCGGGCAACTGGTCCTGCTGCTGCTGATGTTGTTCGGCAGGATAGGGACGATCACGCTGGCCACCTCGCTGGTCATGGGCGAGCGGCGCATGCCTTACCGTTATCCTGAGGAGCATCCAATTGTTGGGTAGAATTTTCACAGAGCAGTTCGCGTTTTCCAGCAGCGACAGCGTGGTGGTCATCGGCCTGGGGCGCTTCGGCGGCGCCGTGGCCCAATCGCTGGTGCGCCTCGGCCACGACGTCATGGGCATCGACCGCAAGGAAGACCTGGTGCAGGTCTGGGGCGACCGCCTGACCCACGCCATGCAGGCCGATTCGACCAACGAGAACGTCATGCTGCAGCTCGGCGTGGCCGACTTCTCGCACGCGATCGTCGCCATCGGTTCCGACCTGGCCGCCAGCCTGATGACGCTGATGGTGCTCACGGAACTGGGCATCAAGGATATCTGGGTCAAGGCCATGTCGCCCGAACACGGGCAGATCGCCCAGCGCATCGGCGCCCACCACATCATCTATCCCGAGGCGCACATGGGCGAGCGCGTGGCCCACCTGATCACGGGGCGGATGATCGACTTCATCGAATTCGAGGACGGCTTCGCGATCGCGAAAATCCATGCGCCGGCCGAAACCCACGACAAGACCCTTGCCGACGCCCATGTGCGCTCGCGTTTCGGCGTCACGATCGTCGGCGTCAAGCGCGCCAACGAGGATTTCCAGCATGCGATGCCCGACACCTTCATCCGTCCCGCGGATCTCCTGATCGTCTCGGGGCCGACCAGGAAGATCGAGGAATTCGCTTCGGGCAAGCGCAAGGGCAGGTAAGACGGCCGCCCGCGGCGCGGATCGTTCAGGAACGGAAAATGAAGTACACCGCGCCCACCAGGCACAGCGCCGCCCACACGTAATCGAGCTTGAAAGGCTGGTTCATGTAGAACATCGCGAAGGGCACGAACACGCTCAGCGTGATCGCTTCCTGCATGATCTTCAGCTGGGCCAGGCTGAACTGGGTGTGGCCGATGCGGTTGGCGGGCACTTGCAGCAGGTATTCGAACAGCGCGATGCCCCAGCTGATGAGGGCCGCGACATACCAGGCGCGGTGGTTCAGGCTTTTCAGGTGGCCGTACCAGGCGAAGGTCATGAAGACGTTCGACAGTACCAGGAGACCCGCGGTCTGGAACCAGATGGGCAGCTGCATGCTCAGCCGATCTTGTCCACGTCCTGGCGCCCGATGAGCGGCAGGAAATCATGGATCGGGCCACGGCCCGGGATGACCAGGTCGGGTGCGACTTCGGCCAGGGGGGCCAGCACGAAGGCGCGTTCGTGCATGCGCGGATGCGGCACGGTCAGGGAGTCGGTAGCGATGACCTGGTCGCCGTAGAGCAGCAGGTCGAGGTCGAGGGTGCGCGGCGCGTTGCGGTAGGGGCGTTCGCGGCCATGGGCCAGTTCGATGTCCTGCAGTGCGGCCAGCAGTTCGTGCGGGTCGAAGCTGGTGTCGATGCAGGCCACCGCATTGATGTAGTCCGGGCCGCTGGAATCGATCGGCGCCGTGCGGTACAGGCCCGAGGTTTCCACCACCATCGTGCCGTCCAGCAGGGCCAGGCGGCGCACGGCGTCGAGCACGTTGGCCTGGGCGTCGCCCAGGTTGGCGCCGATGCCGATCCAGGCGATCATTCCTCGCCGCCGCCCTGTGCGTTCGCGACGGCGCCTTCGCCGCCACCGCCCGACTTGCGTGGGCCGCGGCGCGGTGCGCGCTTGCGCTTGGCCGGCTGGCCTTCGCCGCCCTGGCCTTCGCCCTCCTGGCTGTCGCTTGGACCCGAACTGGCGCCGCCGCGGTGCCCGCCGGAGCGCCCGCCGCGCGAATTGGCCGCTGCCAGCAGCTGTTCGCGCTCGCCGCCTTCGGCCGCGTAGAACGCGGTCCACCATTCGCCCACCTCAAGCGGCAGCTCGCCCGATTCGCAGCGCAGCAGCAGGAAGTCGTAGCCGGCGCGGAAGCGCGGGTGCTCGAGCAGCTTGAACGGCGCCTTGCCGGTGCGGCGCTCGAAGCGCGGCTGCATGGCCCAGATGTCGCGCATGTCGGTGGCGATACGGCGCTGCAGGGCCAGGTTCTCGGTCTGGGTGTCGAGCACGTCGTCGGCCGCCAGGTGCAGGGCCGGGATCGGCGCTTCGCCGGCGGCGCGGTAGGCGTTCCACTTTTCCAGCACCTGGTGCCACAGCAGCGAGGCGAACAGGAAGCCGGGCGAGACGCCCTTGCCGGCTTTGACGCGCCCGTCGGTCGATTCCAGCGCCAGGGTGACGAATTTCATGCCGATCGGCTGCTCCAGCACGACGTCCAGCAGCGGCAGCAGGCCGTGGTGCAGGCCGGCCGAGCGCAGCTCGCGCAGGCAGGCCAGCGCATGGCCCGACAGCAGGAGTTTGAGCATTTCGTCGAACACGCGCGCCGCCGGCACGTTGTCGATCAAGGGGGCCATGACGGGAATCGGCGCGCGCGTGGTCGGCTCGATGGTGAAGCCCAGCTTGGCCGCGAAACGCACCACGCGCAACATGCGCACCGGGTCTTCGCGGTAGCGCGCCTCGGGCACGCCGATGATGCGCAGCAGCTTGGCGCGGATGTCCTCGATGCCGCCGTGGTAGTCGAGCACCGTCTCGGTGGCCGGGTCGTAGTACATGGCGTTGATGGTGAAGTCGCGGCGCGCCGCGTCTTCGTGCTGCGGGCCGAAATTGTTGTCGCGCAGGACGCGGCCGTGCTCGTCTTTTGGTGCGTTGTCGCTCCCGTTGCCGCGGAAGGTGGTCACTTCCAGCAGGTCCTGGCCGAACATCACGTGCACGATCTGGAAGCGGCGGCCGATGATGAAGGCGCGGCGGAACAGGCGCTTGACCTGCTCGGGCGTGGCGTCGGTGGCGATGTCGAAGTCTTTCGGCTTGATCCCCAGCAGCAGGTCGCGCACGGCGCCGCCGACGACGAAGGCCTGGAAGCCGGCGTCCTGCAGGGTTTGCGTGACCTTGATCGCATTGCTCGAGACCAGGCGCGGGTCGATGCTGTGCTGGTCGGGGCCGAGGATGACGGGTTCGGTCGGGTCGCGGCCGTCTTCCTTGACGCCCAGGATCTTGCGGATGAATTTCTTAATCATTGAATAGATGGAGTGTTGGCCAACCCTGCTCGCGCGCATGGGTGGCGAGCTTGGTGCTCGGGTTGGTGGCGACCGGATGGCTGACGACCGACAGCAGCGGGATGTCGTTGTGCGAATCGCTGTAGAAGTGGCTGCGCTCGAATTCTTCGAAGCGGTGGCCCAGGCGTTCGAGCCACGCGTGCATGTGGGTGATCTTGGCCGCCCCGGAAGTGGGGGTGCCCGCCAGCCTGCCGGTGAGATTGCCCGCCGCGTCGTATTCGGGCATGGCGCCGATGTGGTGCTCGACGCCCAGGCGCTGCGCGATCGGGGCCGTGATGTGGTAATTGGTGGCGGTGATGATGGCCACCAGGTCGCCGGCATTCTGGTGCTTGCGCACCAGCGCCAGCGCGCTTGGCCGGATGGCCGGCTCGATCACGTCGCGCAGGTACTGCGCGTACAGGGCGTCGAGGCGTTCGCGCGGGAAGCGCGCCAGGGTGCCGAGGGCGAATTCGAGATAGACGTGCGGATTGAGCAAGCCGGCCTGGTATTCGGCGAAGAATTCGTCGTTGCGGCGGCGGAAGGCGGTTTCGTCGACTGCGCCGACGCGGACCAGGAATTCGCCCCATTCGTAGTCCGAATCGATCGGCAGCAGGGTATGGTCGAGGTCGAACAGCGCAAGGTGTTTCATTCTTTGGATTCCGACTGCTGGTTTTCTTGGAGCAACAAATCGCGCAGCAGGGGCACGGTGACGGGGCGCTGGGTCTCGAGCGAATACTGGTCGAGGGCGTCCAGCATCGTCGCCAGCGACCGCATGTCGCGCTTGAAGTGAGACAACAAATAGGGTAACACGCTGGCCGACAGCGTCAATCCGCGCGCCTCGGCGGCCTGGGTCAACGCCGCGATCTTCTCGTCGTCGGACAGGCCCTTGATCTCGTAGACCAGGCCCCAGCCCATGCGCGTGCGCAGGTCTTCGCGCACCTGCAGCACGGCCGGCGGCACCGGGCCGGTGCTGACCATGTAGGTGCCGTGCTCGCGGATCTGGTTGAACAGGGCGAAGGCGTCGATCTGGCGCTGCGGGGACAGGCAGTGGCAGTCGTCCAGCAGGTACAGGGTGACGTCGGGCGAGTGCACGAACTGGTCTTCCGGCGCATTGAAAGGAATGTAGCGCGAAGCCGGACTGGCCGCGAGGGCCTGCAGCAGGTGGGTCTTGCCGGCGCCGGTGTCGCCCCACAGGTAGGCGAAATGCTCGCGCGAAGCGCGCTGCGCGAACTGGTGCATCAGGTGCGCCAGTTCGGCATTCTCGCCCACCTGGAAGGTGTCGAGGCTGTGCGCCGGTTCGGCGCCTAAATCGAGCACCAGCTGTTTCATGGTGTCGCTTTCACGCGGGTGGCATCGGGTTCGGGGTCGGTGTCAATGGCTGGGTCCATGCTACCGGCATTATAAAAGCTGCTGCGCAGGTAGTGGCGCCGCACGTGGCGGAAGCCGACCATCAGCACCGCCGATGCGGGCAGCGCCAGCAGCACGCCGGCAAAGCCGAACAGTTCGCCGAAGGCCATCAGCGAGAAGATCACCGCCAGCGGATGCAGGCCGATGCGCTCGCCCACCAGGCGCGGGGTCAGGATGAAGCTTTCGATCAGCTGGCCGGCGGTGTAGATGCCTACCACCCAGGCCAGGCCCACCCAGCTCGAGAACTGCAGCAGCGCCGCGACCAGCGCCAGCAGCATGCCCAGGCCAAAACCCAGGTAGGGCACAAAGCCCAGCAGGCCGGTGAGCACGCCCACCGGCAGCGCCACGTCCAGTCCGATGAAGTACAGCGCGGCCGAGTAGTACACGGCCAGCACGATCATCACCAGGAGCTGGCCGCGCAGGTACTGGGCCAGCAGCACGTCGGATTCGACCGCCATGCCGACCGTTTGCGGGGCCCAGCGGCGCGGGATCGCGCCTTCGATACGCGCCAGCAGCGAATGCCAGTCCAGCAGCAGGTAGAACAGCACCACCGGCACCAGGGTGAGGGTGGCGATCCAGCCCAGCAGGGCGCTGCCGCCGACCTTCACCTTGGCCAGCACCGAGGTCCACATGTCGTCGCCGCCGGCCGCTACCTGCTGCTCGAGCAGGGCGCGCAGGCCGGCGCTGTCGAGCTTGACGTGGATGCCGTACTGGCCCAGCCAGGGCGCCAGGTAGGTGTCGAGCCAGGTGAAGAAGGCGGGAATCTTGGCCTGCAGCAGGGGAATTTCGGCGCGCAGCACCGGCACCACGATCAGGAACAGCGCCACCACCGCCGCGCAGAAGGCGGTGAGCACGAGCGAGACGGCCAGCACGCGCGGCATGCGGGGGCGCCCGGCCCGGGTAGTGGCCAGCCGGTCGACCGCGCCGCCCAGCATGTAGGCCAGGATGGCGGCCGCGATGAAGGGCGACAGGATCGGCCCCAGGACGTACAACAACAGCGCCACCGCGAGCCAGAGCGCCAACCAGAAGGTGGATTGTTTTTGCTCCGGAGTGAGGAAAAATGGCATGTAGTTATTGTTATGGTCGCGGATTGGGGTGAGAACGGCTTCGGCGGGGGCCGTTTTGCTAATGCTAAAATGACGGATTGACCTGGTTTGGGTCTGCCGCCTTCTATTTTACCGCCTCCGCTGCCAAATACCATGAGCCAACCATCTAATGTTTCCCTCTCCTACCGCGACGCGGGTGTCGACATCGACGCCGGCGACGCCCTGGTCGAAGCGATCAAGCCGCTCGCCAAGCGCACCATGCGCGAGGGCGTCCTCGGCGGCATCGGCGGTTTCGGCGGGCTGTTCGAGATCAGCAAGAAGTTCAAGGAGCCGGTACTGGTTTCCGGCACCGACGGCGTCGGCACCAAGCTCAAGCTGGCTTTCGAGCTGAACCGCCATGACACGGTCGGCATCGACCTGGTCGCCATGAGCGTGAACGACATCCTGGTGCAGGGCGCCGAGCCGCTGTTCTTCCTCGACTACTTCGCCTGCGGCAAGCTGGACGTGGCCACCGCCACCGCCGTGGTCTCGGGCATCGCCAAGGGCTGCGAACAGTCGGGCTGCGCGCTGCTGGGCGGCGAAACCGCCGAAATGCCGGGCATGTACCCGGACGGCGAATACGACCTGGCCGGCTTCGCCGTCGGCGCGGTCGAAAAGTCGCAGCTCATCGACGGCAGCAAGATCGTCGCGGGCGACGTGGTGCTGGGCCTGGCCTCGTCGGGCATCCACTCCAACGGCTATTCGCTGGTGCGCAAGATCATCGAACGCGCCAACCCGGACCTGGAAGGCGACTTCCACGGCCGCAAGCTGTCGGACGTGCTGATGGCGCCGACCCGCATCTACGTCAAGCCGTTGCTGGCGCTGATGGCGTCGATGGAAGTGAAAGGCATGGTCCACATCACGGGCGGCGGCCTGGTCGAGAACATCCCGCGCGTGCTGCAGGACCACGTGACGGCCGTGCTGGACGCGAAGTCGTGGACCATGCCGCCGCTGTTCCAGTGGCTGCAGCAGCACGGCGGCGTGGCAGACGCCGAGATGCACCGCGTGTTCAACTGCGGCATCGGCATGACCGTGATCGTCTCGAAGGAAAACGCCGACGCCGCCATGGCGCAGTTGCAGGCAGCCGGCGAGACCGTGTACCGCATCGGCGAGATCCGTGCGCGCGAAGAAGGCCAGGCGCAGACCATCGTGCAATAAGGTTTTTTGACAGTTGTAAAAAAAACGGGCGCCCGGCTTACCGGAGCGCCCGTTTTTCTTGTGCAGGCGCTTACTGCCGCGACGGGAAGATCCCCTGCACGCAGATAATGTAGTTCATTCCCAGCGAAGGCTGCATCACGCTGGCATTGGCACTGGTCGTCACCGGCGCCGCGAAGGCCGCGCCGCTGCCCGTGTTCTCGCCGGTGCTGGTCTCGACCTGGCCACCGACCTTGGTGGTGACGCTGCCGGCATTGAGCGCCACGCCGGTGGTGGCGCCATTGCCGACATAGATCGCCGCCGAGCCCGGGCCGCCGCCGGTGGTGCCCAGCGCCGCGCCTTCGCTCGGCGCGGCCGCGCCCGGGCCGGACGAGGTGGCGTGCAGGGTCGAGGTGGCGCTCAAGCTGTCGCCGCTGATGCTCACCGGGTGGCTGTGCTTGGGCAGGTGGGCCGCGTCGATGGCCACCATCGCGTTGCCGCTGGCGGTGACGGTGGTGCTGTTGGCGCCCATCATGTCGCCCTGGTTCACCGGGCTCAGTCCCGCGCCCTGGCCCATGCCCACCAGCGTGCGCCCGCGCAGGTCGGGCAGGGCGAAGGTGGTCTGGCCGTTGCCGCCGTAGGTGGTGCCGAGAATGGCGAACAGCGCGTTGTTCTGCGCGATCGACAGGATCTGGCCCTGGCACAGCATCCAGCCCGGCGGGGCGAAGTTGAAGGCGACGGGCATGATCATTCCGAGAAAAGCTTCCATGTGAATCCCCTTTGTTGGTGGTGTCGTGATGCGACGAAGACGGCCTGCGGGCGGCCGTGAAACCGGCGGTAGCGGTGCCGGAGCGCCGTGAGGCTCGCACGGTTCGGATGTAACGCATGTCGCGCGGCAGGTACACGAAAGCGGATTTTTATGCCCAATTGATTTCGGTCAAGCAATAGCGCAACAGCAATTGCTCGGCCCCGGCGTTTGCTGAATCATCGCTTGGTTGCAATGCGTGCACGCCCGTGCGCGCGACATCCTTTGCACAACCAAGGAAGACAAGCATGGCGTCCAATCTCCCCACGACAGAATCCATCGCTTCCGTCACGGTCAGCTTCGAGAATTTCGGCGATTTCGCGAACGACGGCGACGAGAACGACGCGGCGCAGAATGCGGTCTACCGCGTCAATGGCGATCCCGCCTACCAGCTGGTCATCGATGGCGCGACGACCGGCACCGTTGCCTACGAGGGTTACGATGCCGTCTTTGCCGCTTCGTATGCGCTGGAGGACGCCATCACCTTGTCGTTCGCAACGGGGCAGGTGTTCACGCCGGGCGTCATCATGCTGTCGAACTACGCGACCAGCCAGGAAGATCAGACGGTGGTCATCAAGGGCTATAACGCGGCCAACCAGCAGATAGGCGCGACCGTCACCCACTCCCTTGCGAACAACTATTTTGGCGACGTGCCGATCGACGCGATTGCGCTTCCCGGCATGACCGCCATCACCCGGCTGGTGATCACGGCCACCACGCTGAACGGCAAGATCGAGTACCTGATGATCGACGATATCTCGATGACCAACATCCAGCCGCCCGCCCCGGCCATCGTTTCGGTTTCGTCCAGCACGCCTAACGGCAGCTACAACGCCGGCGATGTGATCCTGCTGACGGTAAGCTTCGACCGGACGGTGGATGTTGATACCGCCGGAGGGCTGCCCACGCTGCAGCTGGAAACGGGCAGCAGCGACCACTTGGCCACGTATGCGGGCGGCAGCGGCACGATGACCCTGAGCTTCAGCTATACGGTGCAAGCAGGCGACACCAGCGCCGACCTGAATTACCTCGGCACCGGTGCGTTGGCACTGAACGGCGCCACCATCCGGGCGGCGGACAGCGGCGCCGGTGCGGACCTGACCTTGCCCGTCCCAGGTGCAGCCGGCTCGCTCGGCGCCAACAAGGCGATCGTGCTCGATACCGCCGGGCCCACGCTTGCCATCACCAGCGACAAGGCAGCCCTGAAGGTAGGCGAAACGGCGACGATCACCTTCACCTTCAGCGAAAACCCCGGCGTGAGTTTCAACGCCGCGGATCTGGTCGTGACCGGCGGCACGCTGGGCTCCCTCAGCGGCAGCGGCCTGACCCGCAGCGCCACCTTTACTCCGACGGCGAACACCAACGGGGGGAGCGCCAGCATCACCGTTGCCGCAGGCAGCTACACCGATGCGGCGGGCAATCCCGGCGGCGCCGGAATCAGCCCTGCACTGAACTTCGACACCCTGGCGCCGCTGCTTTCCATCAGCAGCGACACGCCCACGCTCAAGGCGGGGCAAACCGCCGCCATCACCTTTACCTTCAGCGAAGACCCGGGCGCGAGCTTCACCCTGGCCGACGTGACGGTCAGCGGCGGCAGCCTCGGGCCGCTGGCGGGCAGCGGCACCACGCGCAGCGCCACCTTCGCGCCGGCCGCCGGCGTCAACAACGGCACGGCCAGTATCAGCGTCGCCGCCGGGGCCTATGTGGATGCGGGCGGCAATGCGGGCGCTGCCGGCGCGTCACCCGCGCTGAGCTTCGACACCCTGGCTCCCGGGGCGCCCGCCGTGCCCGACCTGGCCGCCGCCAACGACAGCGGCAGCTCGGCCACCGACAACCTCACCAGGGACACGGCGCTGACCATCCGCGGCGCCGCAGGCAGCGCCGAAGCCGGCGCCACCATCCGGCTGTACCACGGCGCCACGCTGATCGCGACCACCTCCGCCGCCGGCGACGGACGCTGGTCGGCCGACAGCATCTTCCTGGCCGAGGGCGTCCACGCGATCACCGCGACGGCGACCGATGCCGCCGGCAATGCCGGCGCGGCGTCCGGCGCCCTGAGCATCACCATCGACCGCACGGCGCCGCCGCCGCCGGGCGTGCCCGACCTGGCCGAGGGCAGCGACAGCGGCAGTTCCGGCAGCGACGACTTGACCAGCGTGAACACGCCGGTCTTCACCGGCGCCGCAGGCAGTGCGCCAGCCGGCGCCACCGTCAGCCTGTACGACACCGACGGCAGCACCGTCATCGGCAGCACGACGGCGGGCGGCGACGGCAGCTGGTCGGTCATCGCCGGTGCGCTGTCCGAGGGCGCGCACACGATCACGGCCAGGGCGCTGGACGCGGCCGGCAACCTGGGCGCCGCGTCGGCCGGCCTGGCGCTGACGATCGACCGCAGCGCCCCGGCCACGCTGGTCGCCGGCGCCGCATTCTCGGACGACAGCGGCGCGTCAAACGCCGACCTGGTCACCGCGACCGCCGCCCAAACCATTTCCGGCAGCTTGAGCGCCGCCCTGGGCGCGGGCGAGCGGGTCGACGTCTCGACCGACGATGGCGCCACCTGGCGGCTTGCAACGGCGGCCGCAGGCGGCGCGACCTGGACGCTGGCCACAACCCTGCTTGCCAGCGACACGCTGAGCGTGCGCGTGGTCGATGCCGCCGGCAATGCCGGCGCGGTGTTCGCCTGCGCCTACGTGTTCGATACGGCCGCGCCGACCGCGCCTTCCAGCCCGGACCTGGCCGGCGCCTCGGATACCGGCATCTCCGCCAGCGACGACGTCACCGGGGACACCACGCCCACCTTCACCGGCAGCGCCGAAAGCGGCGTCCGGGTCACCCTGTACGACGGCGCGACCGTGATCGGCGCGGCGTTCTCCACGGGCGGCGCCTGGAGCATCACCAGCAGCGCACTGGCCCAGGGCAGCCACACCATTACCGCGCGTGCGGTGGACGCGGCCGGGAATGAAAGCGCGGCATCGACCGCGCTCGGCCTGTTCGTCGAAACCGGCTCGCCCACGACCGCCGCCGCCAGCGTCGCCCTGTCGAACGATACCGGGCTCTCCGGCGCCGACCTCGTCACCAACACCGCCGTCCAGACCATTTCCGGCACCCTCGACGCCAACCTGGCGGCGGGCGAGCGGGTCGAGGTCTCGCTCGACGGGGGAATGAACTGGCTGCTTGCCAGCGCCGCCGCCGGCGCCAGCACCTGGTCGCTGCCGGCCACGCTGGCCGCCGGCGTGCACACGCTGCAGGTGCGCGTGGCGAACGCCGTCGACAATGCCGGCCCGCTGCTGCAGCGCACCGTCACCCTGGACACCACGGCGCCGGCCGTGACGATCGCCAGCGACCTCGCCCAGCTCAAGGCGGGCGAGCGCGCCACCATCACCTTCAGCTTCAGCGAAGACCCGGGCGGCAGCTTCGCCTGGGACGGCAGCGCCGGCGACCTGTTGGTGTCCGGCGGCACGCTGGGCGCGATCTCGGGCGCCGGGCTGACCCGTACTGCGCTGTTCACGCCCAGCGCCGCCACCAACGGCGGCAGCGCGGCGATCACGGTCGGCGCCAGTTACACCGACCTGGCCGCCAACCTCGGGACGGGCGCCGCCCTGCCTGCGCTGCCCTTCGACACGCTGGCGCCGGCCGCCCCTTCCGCACCAGGCTTGCTGTCCGCCAGCGACAGCGGCCGTTCGAACACCGACTGCGTGACGAACGACGCCACCCCGACCTTCACCGGCACCGCCGAACAGGGCGCCACCGTCACCCTCTATGACAGCAGCGGCGCGGCCATCGGCACCGGGCTGGCCGGCATGTCAGACGGCGCCTGGTCGATCACGGCGGCGGCGCTGGCGCCGGGTGCGCATACCGTTACCGCGCGCGCGGTCGATGCCGCCGGCAATGCGGGCGCCGCCAGCACCGGCCTGGCCGTCATCATCGACACCGCGGCGCCGACCCTGGCCATTACCAGCAGCGCGCCGGCGCTGCGCATCGGCCAGACCGCCACCATCACCTTCACCTTCAGCGAAGACCCCGGCGCCGGCTTCGATGCAGCCGATATCGCCGTCAGCGGCGGCACGCTCGGTGCGCTGACGGGTACGGGTCTGATTCGCAGCGCCGTGTTCACGCCGAACGCGGGCATCGATGGCGGCGCAGCATCCATCGGCGTCGCGGCCGGGTCCTATGCCGACCTGGCCGGCAACGATGGCGCCGCCGGCCTGCTGGCGGCACTCCATGTCGACACGCTGGCCCCATCCGCACCCGGGACGCCGGCGCTGGCAGCAAGCAGCGACACGGGGGCCGCCGGCGACGGCATCACCGGCGCCACCAGCCCGCTCGTCGAAGGCACGGCCGCCGCGCATGCCCAGGTGACCCTGTATGCCGGCGCCACCGTGGCCGGCAGCGCCACGGCGGATGCGGCGGGCAACTGGCGCATCGCCACAGCGCTGGGCGACGGCAGCCATACGCTCACCGCGACCCAGCGCGATGCGGCGGGCAACGTATCGGCCGCAAGCGGCGCCTTTATCTTGCGCATCGACGCGCCGCCGGCGCCGGACCCGCTGGTCGACGGCGTATCGGTCCGCCAGCAGCCGGTGCTGCTGCCCGGCGGGATGCTC
Source organism: Telluria sp. AZSoR62 (assembly GCF_058111565.1). Taxonomy (NCBI): domain Bacteria; kingdom Pseudomonadati; phylum Pseudomonadota; class Betaproteobacteria; order Burkholderiales; family Oxalobacteraceae; genus Telluria; species Telluria sp. AZSoR62. The sequence continues at coordinate 706,724 of NZ_JBYTST010000001.1, read as the reverse complement.
GGCACTTCGGTGCAGGTACCGGTGGTCACCGGCAGCCGGATGGAATCGAGCGGTCGCGCGGACGTGGCGGACATTCCGCTGGCAAGCGAAGGCAATGCCACGCTGCTACTGGCGCAGCTGGCGCCCGGCTTCGGCCTGCAAGCCAGCGGCGCCAGCGTCACCGGCAAGTCGCTGGAATCGCTGGTCAGCGCAATCAAGGCGGCAACGCCGGCCCATGCGCCGGCCGAGCAGGGCCACCTGACCGGCAACGGGCTGACCTTCCTGGCCGGACTGGCGCCGGCCGAATCGCTGCTGGTGCAGACGGTGGCGCCGGTCAGCATGGCGGCGCCGGCCGGCAACCTGACCCTTGCCGGCGCGCCGGCGGCGCAAGGGCGCAGCGTGGCGCTGGTGATCGACACGAGCGGGCTGGCCGGCGGCGGCACGATCGAATTGCGCGACGTCGATTTCGCCGCGGTGGTGGGCAATGCCGACATCCTGGCGCGCGGCAATCCGGTCCTGGTAGGCGACGGCGCCCACCAGCGCTTCACCGTGGAGGCGGGTAGCCGGGCCACCGTGTTCGCGGGCGGCGGCGCCGACACGCTCGGCTTCGGCATACCCGCCAGCCCTGCCGCAAGCGAACAGCGCGCGCTGGCGCTGCCGGCGAGCGGCGTCGCGACCCTGCACGGCGGCCATGGCATCGACACCGCCATCTTCCTGGGGGCGCGCGGCGACTACGACATCGCCTGGCATCACGGGCATGTGGTGGTGTCCAGCAAAGCGAACCCGGCGGCCGGCGCCATGCTGGTCAATGTCGAGATGCTGCGCTTTGCCGACGGCGGCGTCGCGGTAGGACATGCCGAGAACATCGGCGAGCTGGAAACCCTGGCCGGCATGTACCAGTCCGTGCTCGGGCGCCAGGCCGACTTGCAGGGCTTCGAATACTGGGCCGATGCATTGGGCGCCGGCGCCAGCTGGGGCGCGGTCGCGCTGCGCATGATCGACTCGAGCGAACACAGTGCTTCGGCCGGCGGTTTCAATGGCCAGGCCGGCCACGATATCGCCCTGCTGTATGCGGCGCTCTTCAACCGCGAGGCCGATGCCGGCGGGCTGGCCTACTGGCAGCAGGAGATGGCGCACGGCGTCACGCTCGAGCAGGTCGCGATCGAGCTGCTGGAATCGGTCGAGATGGTGGGGCAGCGGCGCGCGGCGTTCGACTGGGACTTCAGCCTGTAATGCCCGGCCTCGCATGAAAAACGGGCGCCGCGGCGCCCGTTTTTCGTTGCAGCCGGCCTTCCAGGCTAGCGCGCTGCCCCGGCGCCGATGTTCTTGTCCAGGAAGCGCTCGACGCGCTTCCAGAAATCGAAACGGGTTTCCGGTTGGGTCCAGCCGTGGCCTTCGTCCTGGTACACCACCCACTCGACCTGCTTGTTGTGGGTCTTGACCGCGTCGTGGAACTTGTTGCCGTGGTAGAGCGGCACGCGGCGGTCCACCGCGCCATATGCCATCAGGAGCGGCTGGGTGATGCGCGCTGCCTGCTCGACCGGCGAGGTGGCCTTGAACTGGGCCGCGTCCTTGACCGGGTCGCCGATCAGTACCGGCATGCCATGCTTCTTCCAGTCCTCGCTCAGATCGGAATCGAAGCTCCAGTGCCCGTTGAACAGCAGGTTGATGTCGGTGGCCCCGACCCAGTTGATGCCGCACTTGTAGAGGTCCGGGTCGTTCACTAGGCCCATCAGCGTGGCGTAGCCGCCGTAGCTGGCGCCGGCGATGCAGATGCGCTTGGGATCGGCGACGCCCTGCGCGATGGCCCAGCGGGTGGCGTCCGCGATATCGTTCTGCATCGCCAGTCCCCATTGCTTCCAGCCGGCCCGGTAGTGCGCCTCGCCATAGCCGGTGCTGCCGCGGAAGTCCGGTTCCAGCACGGCATAGCCGCGCGAGGCCAGGAACTGGGTATCGGCGTCCCAGCCCCAGTGGTTGCCGCGGACATAAGGCCCGCCGTGCACCAGCACCACCAGCGGCAGGTTCTTGCCCGCATTGGCCGGCACCGTCAGCAGGGCGGGAATCTCGCGGCCGTCGCGCGCCTTGTAGCGCACCGGGTCCTGGCGGCCCATCTGGCGCGCATCGATCCCTTCGCGGCTCTTGCCGACCGCATTGAGTGCGCCGGTCTTCGGGTTGTACAGGTTGTAGAAAAGCGGCTTCACGTCCGAGTACGAAGCGACCAGCATCCACGCGGCCTCCGGCCGCGAGGCCGGCGAAATCAGGTTGACGGTCCCCGGCAGCAGCTTGTCCACGGCCTGCTGGACCGCCTGCATGTCCTTGTCGAACCAGATGTGGGCGGCGGCATCGGTCTCGACCGAGACGCCGAGCAGCTTGCCGCGCTGGCTGATCAGGCGGCCGCTGAAATCGTAGCCGGGCGTGACCACCACCGGCTCAGGCCTGACCTTGCCGGTGGCCAGGTCGAGCGTGTGCAGCGAATCGGTGTCGGCGCCGTTGCCGGTGCTGACGTACAGCGTGCCGTCGCTGCCGAAACCGACCGGCGAGAACGCGCCCGGGCTGCCGGTATAAGTGGGGAACTGCGCGAGCGTGCGCCAATTGCCGCCTTCGCCCTCGCGCAGATACATGGTAGTGGTGCCGCCTTCGGAATTGGTGGCCAGGCGCGGCTCGCCGGCGTTGTCGAGCATCCAGCTGTCGATCGGTCCCGGACGCTGCACCGTCACGTAGCGGCCGGTGACGGTGTCGAGGTGCAGCAGGTTCGAGGTGCGCACTTCGCCATTGTGGTCGAATTCCACGCTGCTCACGTAGACCTTGTCGTATTCCTGGGCGCCGCGCTGGCCGAGCATGAAGGTATGCCAGGGCAGGATACGGCGGTCGATATTGGAGCCGCCTTCGACCACGAACTCGTTGCCGCGGCGGTTGGCCAGCTGGCGCAGGCCTTCGCCGTCGCGGTTGACCGCATACAGGCCGCTGGCCAGGTAGTTCCCGCCCGGGCCGATCTTCTTGTCGGTGACGTTGAACAGCAGGCGCTGGTCGTTCACCCACTGGAACTGCAGGATGTCGACGTCCTTGTAGCCGGCGACGAGCTTGCCCTTGTTTTCCACCAGGTCGATCACGACCAGCATGTCGCGTCGCCCGGGCGCGCCCGAGAGCGCGGCCAGGTAGCGGCCGCTCGGCGAGAGCAGGGCACGCTCGAGCAGGGGGTTGGAGAAGAAGGCTTCGACCGGCGGCGGCGCGGTCTGGGCTTGCAATGGCGCGGCGAAGGCGGTGCTCAGCGCTGCTGCGAACAGGACGCGGGCGCACAGGACAGGAAGTGTGGACATGATGGTTTTGTCGAAGCGATTGGTCATTGTTTGCCTGCGCCGGCGCCGATATGCTTGTCCAGGAAGCGCTCGACGCGTCCCCAGAAATCGACGTTGTTCTTGGTCAGCGACCAGCCGTGGCCTTCTTCCGGATACTCGACCCATTCGACGTTCGGGTTGGTTTTCATGACGGCGTCGCGGAACCTGGTACCGTGGGTGATCGGCACGCGCCGGTCCACACCGCCATAGGCCAGCAGCACCGGCTGGGTGATGCGGCTGGCCTGCTCGATCGGCGAGGTGGCCTTGAGCTGGGCGGCATCCTTGACCTGGTCGCCGACCAACTCCGGCATGCCGTAGGATTTCCATTCTTTCGAGAGGTCGCTGTCGAAATTCTAGCCGCTGTCATACATCAGGTTGATGTCGGTAACGCCCACCCAGTTCACGCCGCACTTGTACAGGCCGGGATCGTTCACCAGGCCCATCAGGGTCGCGTAGCCGCCATAGCTGGCGCCGGCGATGCAGACCCGATTGGCGTCGACGATGCCTTTCCCGGTGGCCCAGCGCACGCCGTCGGCGATGTCGTTCTGCATCGCCAGGCCCCATTGCTTGAAGCCCGACTGGTAATGCTTCACGCCGAAGCCGGTGCTGCCCCGGAATTCCGGCTCGAGCACGGCATAGCCGCGCGATGCCAGGAACTGCGACTGAGGGTGCCATTTCCACGAACCGCCGCGTACGTAAGGGCCGCCGTGCACCAGCACCACCATCGGCAGCCCGGTCTTCTTGCCGCCAGGCGGAAGCGTCAGCAGCGCCGGGATCTCCAGGCCGTCGCGCGCCTTGTAGCGTACGAACTGCTGGCGTCCCATCTGCGCCGGATTGATGGCCGGGCGCACATCGGCGACCTTGTTGAGCATGCCCGTCTGGGTGTTGTAGAGCGAATAGCTGCCCGGATGGACATCCGAGTAGGCATACACCAGTACCCAGGGCGACGCCGCCTGGGCTGGCACCGAAATCAGGTTGACGGTGGCCGGCAGCAGTGTGTCCACCGCCTGCTGGACTGCTTTCATGGCCGGATCGAACCACTCGTTCGATGTCGCGTCGGTGGTGAAGCGTGCGCCGAGCACCTTGTCGCGGTTGGTCACCAGGCCGCCGTCGAAGTCATAGCCGGTGGTGACCAGCACCGGTTCCGGATTGATCTTGCCGGTGGCGATGTCGAACAAATGCAGCGAGGTGGTGTCGCGCCCGCCGCTGAAGGCCAGCACGAACAGGTTGCCGTCCGGAGCGAATCCGACCGGCTGGAACTCCTTGCTGCCGTCGCCGTATGCCGGGAAGCTGGCAAGCACGCGCCATGCACCGCTTGCCGGTTCGCGGTAATGCATGGTGACGGTGTCGCGCTCCATCGACCAGGTCAGGCGCGGCTGGCCCTTGTGGTCGAGCGTCCAGCCGCGCACGTTACCAGCCGGGCGCGGCACCACCTGGGTGAAGCCGGTCAGGGTGTTCAGGCGCAGCAGGTCGACGTTGCGCACCTCGTTCGCGGTATCGAAATTGATGCTGGTGACGTACACGTATTCCGAATCCTGCGCGCCGGCCTGGCTGTGCATGAAGGTATGCCAGGGCAGGATCTTGCGCACGGTGCGCCGTCCGAGCGACGAATTACTGCCGGTGCGGTCGGCCAGTTCCACGAATTTCTCGCCGTCGCGGTTGACCGCGTACAGGCCGGGCGCATAGCGCAGGTTGCCCTGGCCGACGCCCTTTTCGCGCGTGTCGAACAGCAGCCGCTCGTTGCTGATCCACTGGAAGTCGTCGATGTCGGCGTCGTTGTACGAGGCCACCACCTTGGCGCTGTTGGCCTGCAGGTCCACCACCACCAGCGCATCGCGCCGGCCGGGGGCGCCGGAGCGCGCGGCCAGGAAGCGCGCGTCGGGCGAGAGCTTGGCGCCGCTGATCGGGGCGCTGGCGAAGAAGCTGGCGATGGGCGGCAGCGCGGCCGCGGCCGGCGTTTGCGCCTGCACGCCGGGCAGGGTGCATGCGAGGGCGGCGGCAAGCGCAGCGCTGCGCAGTGCACGGGAACGGAAAAACGTCATGTTGGCTCTTGAAATGGTGGGAGGCGCCCGGGAAGGCATCCCAACAATAACAGTCTTGCGGGGCCAGCAAAACCCTAGGGGCCACATCCATGCCGCATGCATACGCACTGTCGCGCCGGCGCAATCACGCGCCGTTCGGCGGGTCCTGTTCCGGCGCGCGGATGTAGTCGACCATGCCGATGCTGGTGCGGCTCGGCGGCGCGCTGAGCAGGCTGCCTGCCACCGTGGCCAGCAGGCCGCCCGGCACGCCGAACACGCCCGCGGCCAGCGGCTGGATGCCGAACCAGGCGTCGTCCACGCTGCCGCCCAGCGTCGGGCTGGCGCGCAGCATGTACCAGAGGCAGATGGCGAAACCGGTCACCATGCCGGCGATCGCGCCCGTGTGGTTGGCGCGCTTCCAGAACACACCCAGCACCAGCACCGGGAACAGCGTGGAACCGGCCAGTGAAAAGGCCGCTCCCACCAGCGACAGGATGTCGGCCGGCCGTTGCGATGCCGCATAGGCGGCAATGAAGGCCACCCCCAGCAGCAGCAGCTTGGAGATCGTGACCCGCTTCTGGGTCGAGGCGCCCGGGTCGACCATCTTGTAGTAGACGTCGTGCGAGAGCGCGTTGGAAATCGCCAGCAGCAGGCCGTCGGCCGTGGACAAGGCCGCCGCCAGCCCACCCGCCGCCACCAGCCCCGAGATCACATAGGGCAGGCCGCCGATCTCGGGAGTGGCCAGCACCAGCACGTCGGCATCGATCGCGAATTCGGCCAGCTGCACGATGCCGTCGCCGTTGATGTCCGCCACCTTGACGAGGGGGCTGAGCTTGTCGATGTTGGCCCAGTACGAGATCCAGGTCGGCAGGGCGGAAAAGTCGCTCCCCACCAGCGAGGTGTACAGGTCGTATTTCACCAGCACCGCCAGCGCCGGAATGGTCAGGTAGATCAGCAGGATGAAGAACAGGGTCCAGAATATCGACACGCGGGTCTCGTGCACCGAGGGCGTGGTGTAGGCCCGCATCAAAATATGGGGCAGGGCGGCGGTGCCGAACATCAGGCAGAACACCACCGCCAAAAAATTGTTGCGGCGATTGTCCGACTCGGCTTCGGTGGCGCCCGGGAAGGGCGTGGCGTGCGGCGCGGGCGCGCGCGCGCGCGCCAGGTTGGCTTCGCGCAGCGCCAGCCATATCGTGCGCGCCTCGTCGGGCGAGCCCGGATAGGTAGCGAGCGTGCGCTCGGCCTGGCGCACCTCGCCCAGCGAGGCATTGCTGGCGCGGACCGCGCGCAGGGCGCGTTGCGCTTCGAGCTTGCCGGCTTCCCACGATGCCGGCAGGGCCTTCAGGCGCGCATCGAACTCGCCGGCGCGGCGCTGGAATTCCGCGCGCACCTCCAGTTCGCGCGGGTCCCGCGCCAGCTGCTGCTCGCGCGCCGCCAGCTTGGGCAGGAGCGAGCCGTAGGCCACCTGCGGCACCGGATTGTCCGCATGCTTGGCCGACAGCCAGATGGTCGGGATCAGGAAAGCGACCAGCAGGATGATGTACTGGGCCACCTGGGTCCAGGTGATGCCGCGCATCCCGCCCAGGAAGGAGCACACCAGGATGCTGGCCAGGCCCAGGAAGATCCCGACCGAGAAGTCGACGCCGGTGAAGCGCGAGGCGATCAGCCCGACCGCGTAGATCTGCGCCACGACGTAGGTGAACGACACCAGGATGGTGGCGCCGACGGCAAGGGCGCGCACCGTCCCGCCGCGCCCGCCCGCGCCGCCGCCATAGCGCGCCGCCAGGAAATCCGGAATGGTGTACTGCGCGAACTTGCGCAGGTAAGGCGCGATGAGCAGGGCCACCAGCACATAGCCTCCGGTCCAGCCCATGATGTAGGCCAGGCTGTCGAAGCCGTGCAGGTACAGGCCGCCGGCCAGGCTGATGAAGCTGGCCGCCGAGATCCAGTCGGCGGCCGTGGCCATGCCGTTGAACAGGGCCGGCACGCGCCTGCCGGCCACGTAGTATTCGGTGACGTTCGAAGTGCGCGCCACCACGCCGATGGTGGCGTACAGCGCGATGGTGGCGAACATGAAGATGTAGCCGATCCACAGGCGCGGCATGCCTTCCTGCTCGAGCAGGGCCAGCGAGGCCAGGAACAGTGCGAAGCAGCCGGTGTACCAGAGGTAGTAGCGCGACAGCTTGCGGAAATACGGCGGCTTCGGGTTGCTCATGCGCCCGCCTCCGGCAGGGCGTACAGCCGGTCGAGGCGGTGCATGCGCCAGGCGTACCAGGCGATGATGGCCAGCGACACCAGCGAGGCGCCTTGCGCGGCCATGTAGAACGACAGCGGCCAGCCGAACACGCTGAACTGCGCCAGCTCGCGCGCGAAATAGACGGTGCCGAAACCGGTGGCCAGCCACAGGACCAGCAGTACGGCGGTCAGGCGCCGGGTGCGCTCCCAGTGCGCGGCGCGGGCCGCCATCAGGCGCTGGTGGCGCGCGGCCGCGTCGGCCGGCGAGGCGGGAGGGCTAGGGGGCTTGGTCGGCATCGGCGGCGTCGGCGTGGTGCTGCGGTGGCGGGAAGGTCAGGCGGAACAGGCTCCCGGGGTGCTTCCTGGAGTCGCTGCGTGGATTGTTGAAGATGTCGACTTCGGCGCCGTGCTGCTGGGCGATCTCGCGCACGATCGCCAGCCCCAGGCCGCTGCCCTGCACATTGCTGCCGAGGATGCGGTAGAAGCGCTGGAACACGTTGGCGCGCTCGGAGGGCGCGATGCCGGGGCCGGTGTCCTCGACTTCAAGCAGCACGTGCTCGCCGTCGCGCCGCACGCGCACCGTCACGCTGCCGCCCTGCGGCGTGTAGCGCAGCGCATTGTCGATCAGGTTCGACAGCAGCTCGCGCAGCATGAGCGCATTGCCGGCGATGACGGGCGGCTCCGCGGGTGGCTGGTCCGGCAGCTCGAGGCCGAAGTCGATCCGGTGCGCGAACGACGCCTGCACCCAGTCCTGCACGACGGCGCGCGCCAGCTGCGCCAGGTCGATCGCCTCGAAGGCCAGGCCCGCATGCGGCTGGTTCTCGGCGCGCGCCAGCGCCAGCAGCTGGTTGACCAGGCGCGTGGCCGATTCCGAACTCTTGGCCAGCTGCTCGAGCGAGCGGTGGATTTCCTCCGGGTCGACCTGGCGCAGGGCCAGCTCGGACTGCATGCGCATGCCGGCCAGCGGGGTCTTCATCTGGTGCGCGGCGTCGGCGATGAAGCGCTTCTGCATCTCGACGGTCTGGGCCAGGCGCTCGAGCATGTCGTTGAAGGAACCCACCAGCGGCGAGATCTCTTCCGGCACCTGGCGCGGGTCGATCGGCGACAGATCGTCGTGGGGCCGCGCGCGGATGCGCTCCTGCAGCTCGGCCAGCGGCGTCAGGCCGCGCGACAGCGCGAACCAGACCAGGGCCAGGATCACCGGCAGGATGATGAACTGCGGCAGGATCACGCCCTTGATGATCTCGTTGGCCAGGTGGGCGCGCTTGTCGAGCGTCTCGGCCACCTGCACCAGGGCCAGGTCGGGCGCTGCGCGGCCCGCGTCCTCGCCGCGCAGCGGGTCCAGGTGCACGTAGGAATAGGCCACGCGCAGCGGCGTGCCGTGGATACTGTCGTTGCGGAAGCTCACGGCGCCGCTGCGGCTGCCGTCGGCCGCGGCGCCGGCCGTGCTGGCGCGCGGGCGCGGCAGGTCGCGGTCGCCGTCGATGTGCAGGCCGTCGGGCCCGCTGATCTGGAAGTAGACGCTGTCGACATCGTCGGCGCGCAGCACGTCGCGCGCACTGGCCGGCAGCTGCACGCTGGGGCGCCCGGCCACGGTGCGGATCTGCTGCGACAGCACGGTGACGCGGTCTTCCAGCGCGTCGTCGAAAGGCTGGTTGGCGATCGACTTTGCCACCAGGTAGGTGATCGCGATGCTCATCGGCCACAGCAGCAGGAGCGGGGCCAGCATCCAGTCGAGGATCTCGCCGAACAGCGAGTGCCGGATGTTCTCGTCCGGTTCGGGATTGGGTGGAATGTAGGGCTGCTCGGGCGCCCAGGGAGCGGGCGCGGCCTCGAACCCGGTGTGGCGCTCGCTCACTTCTCGGCGGATTTGCTGTCGGCGGTGGCGCGCGGGGCGTCGGAGTACTTTTCCAGGCAATAGCCCAGGCCGCGCACGGTGGCGATGCGCACGCCGCCGACCTCGATCTTCTTGCGCAGGCGGTGCACATAGACTTCGATGGCGTTGTTCGACACTTCCTCGCCCCATTCGCACAGGTGGTCGACCAGCTGTTCCTTGGAAACCAGGCGCCCGGTACGCGCCAGCAGCACTTCCAGCAGGCCCAGCTCGCGCGCCGACAGGTCGAGCATCTGCTCGTTGATATAGGCGCTGCGGCCGACCTGGTCGTAGACCAGCGGGCCGTGACGCACCACGGCCGGGCCGCCGCCGGCGCCGCGGCGGGTGAGGGCGCGCACGCGGGCCTCGAGCTCGGACAGGGCGAAAGGCTTGGCCATGTAGTCGTCGGCGCCCAGGTCGAGGCCTTCGACGCGCTGCTCGACCGAATCGGCCGCGGTGAGGATCAGCACCGGGAGCAGCGAGGAACGCGCGCGCAGGCGGCGCAGCACTTCGAGGCCGGACAGCTTGGGCAGGCCGAGGTCGAGGATGAGCAGGTCGAATTCCTGGGTGGACAGCGCGGTGTCGGCGTCTTCGCCGTTCTTGACGCAGTCGATGGCATAGCCGGACTGGCGCAGCGAGCGCGTGAGTCCGTCGGCAAGTACGCTATCATCTTCGGCGAGCAGAATTCGCATGGGAGCACCTGGTAAACGTTAGACTTTCGACAGGGCCTATTGTGTTTGATTTATCGCAACAATGCGAGCCTCCTCTTCACAACACCGCCATTTTTTCGCTTGCACAAACTACTGGATTTATATACAGTACTGACTTGAATTCATGTTTGAGAACCACTGGAATTTTATACAGTAGTGACCTTGATTTGCGCGGTAGCGACCCTACCTTGCCTACTCCACAGCTGAAAGTACACCATGGACGACAAAAAAACCGCAGTAAACGCCGCTGAAAAGGGCAAGGCGCTGGCCGCCGCCCTGGCGCAGATTGAAAAGCAGTTTGGCAAGGGTTCGGTCATGCGTATGGATGCCAATACGCCGGTCGAGGAAGTGCAGACTGTTTCCACCGGCTCGCTGGGCCTGGACATCGCGCTGGGCGTCGGTGGCCTGCCGCGTGGCCGTATCGTCGAGATCTACGGTCCTGAATCGTCGGGTAAAACCACCCTGACGCTGCAGACCATCGCGCAAATGCAAAAACTGGGCGGCACCTGCGCCTTCATCGACGCCGAGCACGCGCTCGACGTGGGCTATGCGCAAAAGCTCGGCATCAAGCTCGACGAACTGCTGATCTCGCAGCCGGATACCGGCGAGCAGGCCCTCGAAATCACCGACGCCCTGGTGCGTTCGGGTTCGGTCGACCTCGTGGTCATCGACTCGGTGGCGGCACTGACGCCGCGCGCCGAGATCGAAGGCGACATGGGCGACTCGCTCCCGGGCCTGCAGGCTCGCCTGATGTCGCAGGCGCTGCGCAAGCTCACCGGCTCGATCAACCGTACCAACACCCTGGTCATCTTCATCAACCAGATCCGTATGAAGATCGGCGTGATGTTCGGCAGCCCGGAAACCACGACCGGCGGTAACGCGCTGAAGTTCTACGCCTCCGTGCGCCTGGACATCCGCCGTACCGGTTCGATCAAGTCGGGTGACGAAGTGATCGGTAACGAAACCAAGGTCAAGGTTGTCAAGAACAAGATCGCGCCGCCGTTCAAGGAAGCGCACTTCGACATTCTTTATGGAGAAGGCACGTCGCGCGAAGGCGAAATCCTGGACCTCGGCGCCGACAACAAGATCGTCGAGAAGTCGGGCTCGTGGTACAGCTATAACGGCGAACGCATCGGACAGGGCAAGGACAACGCCCGCCAGTTCCTGCGCGATCGCCCTGCGCTGGCCCGCGAGATCGAAAACAAGGTCCGTACGGCCTTGGGCGTGCGCGAACTGCCGCCGGTCACCGCTGCTGTCGCTGCCGCCGAAGAAGCCGGCAGGGTGAAGCTGCAGGCGGTCGGCGAGTAATCGCCGGCGGTCTTCGCTAATCCTGCATGCCAGCACCCCAGCTCAGCCTCAAAGGGCGCGCGCTTCGCTACCTGTCGATGCGCGAGCACAGCCGGCTCGAGCTGGGACGCAAACTGGCCCGTTATGCCGAGGAGGGCGATGACGTGGAAGCCCTCCTGGATTTCCTTGAAAAGAACAACTGGCTGTCGCAGGAACGTTTCGCCGAATCGCTCATCAACCGGCGTGCGGCACGGTTCGGCAACAGCCGCGTGATGGCCGAGCTGAAAAGCCACGGCCTCAAGGGCGAAGCCCTGGACGAGCTCAAGGCCGGCCTGGCCGACACCGAAACGGCGCGCGCGACCGAAGTCTGGCAACGCAAGTTCGGCACCGTCGCGCTTGATGCGGCCGAGCGCGCCAAGCAGATGCGTTTCCTGCTGCAGCGCGGCTTTTCGCAGCGCGCCGCACGGGTGGCGATGCAGGGCGGACCGGACGACGACGAGTTCTGACGGGCGGGCGCTTGCCATCCTGGCAGCCTGGTCGTACGCGTTTGGATGGCGTGCAGAAGGACGGTCGTTCCTGTCGCTTGGCCTGCTTGTAGCCGCATCGTCCAGCCAGCACCTTCACTGTATTGTTAGGCCGCCTTTCCAGGTGAGCCGTTCCGGCGCCAGCGCGGAGCGTCATCCCCGATATGCTCCGGCATATTCCTCAACGGGCGATGGCGCTGCGCGCTGGCGCCGGTCTGCATTTTCCCGCAACGCCTGCGGCATCGATCTCCAAGCTGCTGCAACATTGCCCACTCTGCAAGAAACCCTGTCAAATCTGCCTTTCACCTCCCCAAAACGGCTTTGTTGCAGTGCAACCGATAACGCGCTGTGATAAACTTTTGTGGTTTAAGCAGCGCCGCATGAGCGGTTGTTGTCGTAGAAGCTACGGCAACGTGCATGACGCACACTGGCTGCACCACTAACGGCCGCGCAAGCGGCATTGGTTTTTATGCCCCTGTCTCTTCCCGTATCGCGCTCGCTCCGGCATACGCGCGCCATCACCGTCGAAGCCTATGCGCGCGATGATGGCCTGTGGGATCTGGACGCCAGCATCCGCGACGTCAAAACCCGTGACATTCCCCTCGCTTCCGGCACCCGTCCGGGCGGCCTGCCCGTGCACGACCTGAAACTGCGCGTGACCATCGACCGCGACCTGACCATCGTGGATGCCGAAGCCGCGTCCGATGCCGTCCCGTATCCCGGTTTCTGCGAGACGATCGGCCCTTCTTACAGGAAGCTGATCGGCCTGTCGCTGATGAACCACTTCCGGCTGCACCTGAAAGATCGCCTGTCCGGCGTGCTCGGCTGCACCCACCTGACCGAATTGGCCCAAGTGCTGCCTACCGCAGCGCTGCAAGCCTTTGCCGACGACGTGTTCGACACCCGCGGCGGCGCCGAGGCGCATGGCAGCACGCATTCGGCCGAACGGCCCTTCGAGCTCGACCGTTGTCATGCGCTGCGCAGCGACGGACCCGCCGTGGCCACCTACTATCCCCGCTGGTCGATCAAAGCCGTCGCGGGTTAGCATTCGCAGTTTTGTCATTTGTAGTTCAACCGTATTTCCAAATCAGTAATCAATAGAAGGGAAGCCAGCATGAAGATCCATGAGTATCAAGGCAAAGAGATCCTCCGAAAGTTCGGAGTGACCGTTCCGCGCGGCATTCCGTGCATGTCGGTCGACGAAGCGGTCAAGGCCGCCGAAGAACTGGGCGGTCCGGTCTGGGTTGTCAAGGCGCAGATCCATGCTGGCGGTCGCGGCAAGGGCGGCGGCGTCAAGGTTGCCAAGTCGCTGGAGCAGGTTCGCGAATACGCGGAACAGATCATGGGCATGCAGCTCATCACGCACCAGACCGGCCCTGAAGGCCAGAAAGTGCGTCGCCTGCTGGTCGAAGAAGGCGCCGACATCAAGAAGGAACTGTACGTCTCGATGGTCACCGACCGCATTTCGCAGCGCGTCGTGCTGATGGCCTCGTCGGAAGGCGGCATGGACATCGAAGAAGTCGCGCACAGCAACCCGGAAAAAATCCACTCGATCGCGATCGACCCATCGGTCGGCCTGACCGACGCGGAAGCCGACGAGATCTCGACCAAGATCGGCGTGCCTGCCGAATCGCTGGCCGACGCGCGCGTGCAACTGAAAGGCCTGTACAAGGCGTACTGGGAAACCGATGCGTCGCTGGCTGAAATCAACCCGCTGATCCTGACCGGTTCGGGCAAGGTCATCGCTCTCGACGCGAAGTTCAACTTCGACTCGAACGCGCTGTACCGCCAGCCGGAAATCGTCGCCTACCGCGACCTGGACGAAGAAGATCCAGCCGAAGTCGAAGCATCGAAGTTCGACCTCGCCTACATCTCGCTCGACGGCAACATCGGCTGCCTCGTGAACGGCGCCGGCCTGGCCATGGCCACCATGGACACCATCAAGCTGTTCGGCGGCGAGCCGGCCAACTTCCTGGACGTGGGCGGCGGTGCGACGGCTGAGAAAGTCACCGAAGCATTCAAGATCATGCTGAAGAACCCTGGCCTGAAAGCCATCCTGGTCAACATCTTCGGCGGCATCATGCGCTGCGACGTGATCGCCGAAGGCGTGATCACCGCATCGAAGGCCGTGTCGCTGCAGGTGCCGCTGGTTGTCCGCATGAAGGGCACCAACGAAGACCTGGGCAAGAAGATGCTGGTCGACTCCGGCCTGCCGATCATCGCTGCCGATACGATGGAAGATGCAGCCAAGGCCGTCGTCGCCGCTGCAGCTGGTCAAGCCTAATTAAGGAATAAACAAATGTCGATCCTGATCAACAAAGATACTAAAGTCATTACCCAGGGTATCACCGGCAAGACCGGTCAGTTCCATACCCGTATGTGCCGCGACTACGCGAACGGCAAAGCTGCCTTCGTCGCAGGCGTGAACCCGAAGAAAGCCGGCGAAGATTTCGAAGGCATCCCGATCTACGCCAACGTGTCGGAAGCCAAGGCCGCGACCGGCGCCACCGTGTCGGTCATCTACGTGCCGCCGGCAGGCGCAGCCGCCGCCATCTGGGAAGCCGTCGAAGCCGACCTGGACCTGGCAATCTGCATCACCGAAGGCATTCCTGTCCGTGACATGATGGCCCTGAAGGACCGCATGGCCAAAGCCGGCTCGAAGACCCTGCTGCTGGGCCCGAACTGCCCAGGCCTGATCACCCCGGACGAAATCAAGATCGGCATCATGCCGGGTCACATCCACAAGAAGGGCCGTATCGGCGTCGTGTCGCGTTCGGGCACCCTGACCTATGAAGCAGTCGGGCAGCTGACCGCACTGGGCCTGGGCCAGTCATCGGCAGTCGGCATCGGCGGCGACCCAATCAACGGCCTGAAGCACATCGACGTGATGCGCATGTTCAACGACGATCCTGATACCGACGCGGTCATCATGATCGGCGAAATCGGCGGTCCGGACGAAGGCAACGCCGCCTACTGGATCAAAGAGAACATGAAGAAGCCGGTGGTCTGCTTCATCGCCGGTGTCACCGCTCCTCCGGGCAAGCGCATGGGCCACGCCGGCGCGCTGATCTCGGGCGGCGCCGATACCGCGCAAGCCAAGCTGGACATCATGGAAGAGTGCGGCATCAAGGCCACCAAGAACCCGTCGGAAATGGCACGCCTGCTCAAGGCCATGCTGTAATACTGACGACCTTCAGGTTGCCGAAAGCGGGGAGCGCGAGCTCCCCGCTTTTTTTTCGCCTGCCGTTTTGAGCAGGCTGGCACGTGTGCCATGTGTCGGCATGCCAAATTTGGCTTATGCATGACAAATTGCGTTACGTAAACTGTTCAGGTGACAAAAATTGCTGGCATCACATGACAAATTTTGTCACCGATCAAGCCTAAACTTGCGCTTTCAAGCCGTTTTGTTATCTCCGTAATCATAAAATCGACATTTTTGGGGCTGGCACACCGCTTGCATATATGAAAGCGTGGCACTCAGCAGTAACCCAAATTCACCCGACACACCACCTGGAGATACAAAATGAACTTCAAGCAAATGCAAGCCAAGAAAGCCCAAGGCGGCTTCACCCTGATCGAACTGATGATCGTCGTTGCCATCATCGGTATCCTGGCAGCTGTCGCTATCCCTGCATACCAGGACTACATCGCCAAGTCGAAAGCAACTGCCGCTTACGCCGACATCTCGGCTGGCAAGACCGGCTACGAAATGGCCGTCGTGGAAAGCAGCGCGGACACCGTGGAAGAGTTCCTGGCAAAGGCCGGTCTGTCGGCAACCACCGGCAATTGCACCACCATCGCTGCTTCGCTTCCTGATCCAGACGGCGGCGCCGCCCTGACCTGCACCATCGCCAACCCAGGCCGTCTGGCAGAAGATCCAGACACCGCACCGACCATCGCCTTGAACCGCAGCGCTACCGGTGTCTACACCTGCGTCACCACCGGCTTCGCCGACACCGAGGGCTACAAGCCTGCTGGTTGCGACATCCCGGCTGCTGATGCTGATGCTCCAGCCCCGGCCCCAGCTCCAGCCGGCTAATCACAAGTCATCGTGAATGACCGCGAAAGCGCTCAATGAAAAGAGACCGCCGCGGCGGTCTCTTTTTTCGTTAACAGCCCGCTGTTGAGAAGCGGGCGCAACGCTTACTGCTTCAAGTGCTTGTCCAGCCAGTTGATCACCGTGTGATGCCACTGCAGCGAGTTCGCCGGCTTGAGCACCCAGTGGTTCTCGTCCGGGAACACCAGCAGCTGGCTGTCGATGCCCTTGCGCTGCAGCGCGGTAAAGGTCGACAGGGCCTGCGCCGTCGGGATCCGGAAATCGAGGTCGCCCTGGATCACCAGCATCGGCGTCTTCCACTTGTTCACGTGGTGCACCGGGTTGTAGCGCTCGTGGTTGTTCGGCACCGCGAAATAGGCGCCGCCGTTTTCCCAGTCGGTGAACCACTGTTCTTCAGTGGAATACGCCATGCCGCGGCTGTCGAACACGCCGTCGTGGTTCACCAGGCAGCGGAAGCCGTCGTTCCAGTTACCCGCGATCCAGTTCATCATATAGCCGCCGTAGGATGCGCCGAGCGCACAGCTGCGGCCGCGGTCGAGCCACGGGTATTTCTTCACCGCCGCGTCCAGCCCCTTGCGCAGGTCTTCCAGGGGCTTGCCGCCCCAGTCGCCGCTGATCGAATCGGTGAACTTCTGGCCATAGCCGGTCGAGCCGTGGAAGTCGATGAACACGGTGGCATAGCCCGCGCCCGCATACACCTGTGGGTTCCAGCGGTAGCTCCAGCCATTGCCGAAGCTGCCCTGCGGGCCGCCGTGGACCAGGAAGGCGACCGGATACTTCTTGCCGGGTTCCGCATTCCACGGTTGCATCACATGCCCGTAGACGGTGTCGCCATTGGCGCCCTTGAAGCTGAACTGTTCATACTGGCCCCAGTGCACATCCTTCAGGCGCTCCGTGTTCAGGCTGGTGAGCTGGCTCGGTGCCCCGCCCAGCTTCAGCGAGAACAGCTGGGCGCCGGACGCCAGGTTGGCCTGGGTGTAGGCGACGGTATCGCCGCGCACGTCGAAGGCGCCGACCGCGCCCTTGTCGGTCAGGGCGGCAACCTTGCCGCTGGCGGCGTCGATCGCATACAGGCGGTGCTGGCCGAGGTCTTCGGCGTCGACGATGAGGGCCTTGCCGTCGGCACGCCACTGCATGCTGCCGACCGAGCGGTCCCAGTCGGCCGCGAGCTTGCGCTTTTGTCCGGTCGCCACGTCCATCAGCATCACCTGGAAGCGGTCGGCTTCAAAACCGGGACGCGCCATGGCGAGATAGGCGAGGGTGCGGCCGTCGGGCGAGTACACGCCCTTGGTATCCCAGGCCGGATTGTCGGCCGTGAGGTTGCGCGGCGTGCCGCCGGCGGCAGGCACGGTGTACAGGTCAAAGTTGGTCGACCAGGCTTCGGTCTTGCCGGCCAGGCGCACCGAGAACACGATGGTCTTGCCGTCCGGGCTGAAGCGGAATTCCTCGCGGTCGCCGAAGGGTTTGGAGGGCACGTCGCCATCCAGGGTGCCGGACAGGCTCACAGGGGCTGCGGCCAGCGTGCCCTTGGTGTCCAGTGGCGCAGAGAACAGCACGGCGTTGCGGTGGTCGGCCCAGGTATCCCAGTGGCGCACGAACAGGCGGTCGTACAGCTTGCCGCTGGCCTTGTCCTTTTCTTTCGCCTCGGCGCGCCCCTTGGTGCAGGCCAGGTCCGCGCAGTCGCGGAACACCGACATGCTCATCGCGATCCGGTCGCCGGTGGGCGAGACGCGGAAGCTGTCGACGTCCAGCGGCAGGTCGGTCACCTTGACCGGCTCGGCGCCGGGCTTGCCGCCATCGACCGGCAGGCGCCAGACCTGCGAGGAGCCCGAGCGGCTCGACAGGAAGTAGACGGCGTCGCCGGAGGCCGACCATTCCGGATCGGTGCTGCTGGACGCGTGGCTGGTCAGGCGCTGCGGCACTGCCTGGGCGGCGCGCAGGTCGACCATCCAGAGTTCGGTATGGCCGCGGTTCTTGCTCATGTCCGTGCTGCGCACGGTGTAGACGACGCGGCTGGCGTCAGGCGACACGGCCGGGCTGCCCACCCGTTCCATGTTCACCAGGTCTTCCACGGTAAAGCCGCGCGGCGCGGCCGTCGCCGTGGTGGCGGCCAGCGTGGCGACCGCGATCGGCATCAGCTGCAGCACCTGCGGCAGCGAATTCGGCAAACGAAATTTCATGCTCCATCCTCGTTGTCATGTCCGCGCGCGGCAAGGCGCCGCGCACGTAGGCGAGCAATTTACCATGTGGCATGTCAGGCGGCGGCGCACGCCCGTCAGCTGCGCCGCTGCGGAGGAGGGGCCTAGACGATTTTCAGCCGGTCCGCGAGCAAGGCTTCATAGGTCATGTTCTGGAGCAGCGTGTAATGCCCGGGGTCGAGGTCGACAAACTGCACGCCATAGCTGAACAGGTCGGGCTTGTCGGGTCCCGTCTTGGCCACCGTGGTATTCCTGATCGCAGCGAGCGTCTCGACCTGCACTTCCTGGTTGCTTGGCGGGGTCGTCAGCGTGAACTTGAGCCCGACGACTTCGTTATCGGGCGGCAGCGGATGCTGGGAATCGATGCGCGCCCCGCTCACCGACACGTTGGTGAGGAAGCAGTCGACCGGGGTCGCGCCGCTTCCCATCGGGGTGACCCGCGCCGGGATCTCCGCCTTGACCCGCATTGCGCCGCGCAGGCTGGTGCCCTGGATCGAGGTCGGGAAGGACAGGTGAAGATAGAACAGCGGGCGCGGGAACACGCGCTCGACCGAGCAGGCAAACGAGCACACGTTCACGCCCGAGAACACCCGCACCGTCAGCGGGTCGCCTTCCGTGATCGAAATCGGCACGCCGTTTTCAAGCGGGGTCTTGATGATGATGTACTCGTCCTTGACGTAGCCGATCAGGGTCGAGAAGTACTGGACCGGCTTGAGCTGCCGGTGCGTCATCACCTGCAGGCGGACGCCGACCTGCAGGTTCATCGTCTCGAACTCGAACTCCTGTTGCTTGAGCTCCTGGGCTGGGGCGCTGTTCATGTGGTGTGCGGGCCGGTTTGCGGCTGGGTGGTATGCAAAAAGGGCGAATCATAGCAGCTAACAATCACCCCGTCCGGGTAATCGGCGGAAAGTGAATATTGGCGAGATTTGCAGCTGGGCGGGATCACTACAATGATTTTTTCCGTAAGTAAAACCACCGCATTCAAGGATCACCGTGACCACTGTCCGCATCAAACTTTCGCAAGCCATCATCGACACCGAGCAGCAGGCCGGGGCAAGCAATCCCGCATTCAATGGCGACCTTGGAAGCCTGGTCGACGTGTTCGCCACGACCAGCCATGCCATCGGGCAGAACTACCTGTATTACTCGTCCTATAGCTACCTGGGCAGCACGCTGCGCCTCGACTTCCCCGACGGCGCCTTCCGTACCTATAACGGCGTGCGGATGGCCAATCCGAATGCGGCCAGCGGGGCGGCCACGGCCACCCATACGGAATTCGTGGCGCCGGGAGCGCTGACCTTCAGCGTGGCCGGCCAGCTGCATTACGATTATGTCATCGGCGCCGACGGCCTGTCGCTCATGCCATCGCAAACGCAGGCATCGACCCTGAATGCCATCCGCATCGCCACCCAGGTCCCGACCTACAGCTCCGTCTATGATCCGACGCTGGGCAACGTGGCGATCCTCATGAACGGCGCGCTCAGCCTGTCCAGCAACGGCATGCTCCGGGGCACGCTCAGCAAGCTGACGGCGACCTCGGACAAATACATCCTGTCCGGGGTGATCGAAGGGCAGTTCAATGTGTCGGGCGACCTCAACAGCATGGGCCTGGGGCTGTCGCACGCGGCCGTCGAAGGCATCCTCACTTCCTACCAGAGCAGCTTCCGGGACGGCAGCTTCTTCAACGTGAGCAATACCCAGACCCAGATGCGTGCCGGCGACTCGATCATGGCGAATCTACTGCGCGCATCCAGCGCCAATGACGACATCGTCGTGGAACTGCCGGGCCGGCTGTATGAAGACATGGTGGTGGAGGCAGGCGGCGGCAACGACCTGGTCACGCTGGCAGGCGGGGGCGGGCGCCTGCACGCCAATGGCGGGGCAGGCAACGATACCGTGTCGCTGCTGGGCGGCAGCCACCGGGTCGACGGCGGCACGGGCCTGGACATCGTGAAGTTCGCCGCACTGCGGGCCGACATCACGGTGAAAGCGGGCGCCACGGCGTCGGCGTTTACCGCGACCGACAAATCCGGCGCCGTCAACCAGCTCGTCAACGTGGAACGCATCGCGTTCACCGACGGCACGCTGGCGCTGGATATCGAGGGCAATGCCGGACAAGCCTACCGGCTCTACCAGGCGGCGTTCAACCGCACGCCGGATGGGGGCGGACTCGGTTACTGGATCAGGGCGATGGACAAGGGATTGAGCCTGGACAGCGTGGCCGACAACTTCATCCATTCGGTCGAGTTCAAGGGCATCTATGGCGCCAGCCCGACCAGCCAGCAACTGGTCGGCCGCTTCTACGAAAACATCCTGCACCGCGCACCGGAAGCGGCAGGCCTGGCCTACTGGAGCGACCTGCTCGATCGCCGCGCGGCGACGGTGGCCGAGGTGCTCGCGGACATCAGCGAAAGCGGAGAGAACAAGGCGGCGCTGGTGGGGATAGTTAAAGACGGAATCGCCTTTACTTCATATGGAACATAATGACGTAGTGGTGAATAGTATTGCTATCGCACTGCTCTAGCTTCGATTGCGAGGATTTTGAAAGCCCTTAACATTATTCATATAGAGTGGTTTTTCTAAATAAATGTGCCGAATATTTTGGGATAAGGTATATTTACTCGTACCTGTATTTAGCGGACGTAGAATTCGGCTACGTAACGATTTCCCAGTTTCTAATTTTTATTCACGCAGGATCAAAAATAAAATCATGGTTGAAAATAATTCAGATATAGAGATCCAATCCACTTTTCATTCACCTTCTATCGTCGAAAGTTTTGTTATTGAGGGACTTTACGGGTACAAGACTATAGGATTGAGTTCAAAATACGCAGCATGCATTCTAATTGCAAAAAATGGCGGCGGAAAAACTACATTGCTTGGCGCGTTAGATGCGTTTTTGCGCTGTCAGTTTGGACGACTAGCATCGCTCGAATTTTCCTCGATTAAGTGCAAATTACGTGATGTGGACGAGGAGCTCGTTATTTCTCAAAGCGATGTAAAGTCTTTGGTGAATGTTCCATCGGAGAGCTTACTTTATCGTTATGCAACGTCATTTGGAATCGAGCCCACAATTTTTCTTGATTTTCTGTATTACGATTTTCAAGTGTTGCGAAAGAAAAACGACGACATCACCGAAAATGAAATTTATTACAAGATATGGATGAAACTAGGCCACTCTAGGTCTGAAGTTAATAAAGTATGTGAGATGATTCTCGATAGTTTATTTGGTTCAAGTGCAAACATCGTCAAAGTAAAAAGGAAAATTGAGAGTGTAACTAGCCACTACGACATTGTTTATCTTCCAACATATCGACGGATTGAGTTGTCGTTGTCGAATGAGATGGAAAATGAGCGTCCTCGACCCAGTAAAAGTAAAAAAAACATTTTATCAAGGCTAGGGCTCCAGTCGAGAGGGCTTCATAATCCAGAAATACAATTTGGATTGTCAGATATTTCTGATCGTTTGTATGTATTGAATCAAGAAGTCCTTTTCAAGTCGAATGAGGGCTACCGTAAGATTAGCGCCAGCATTATTAATGAAATGATCAGTGGGGCATTGGACAGAGAAGATTTTGGCCCTCTCGAGATGCCGGACAAAGAGTCGCTACAACTCTTCTTCTCTCGAATTAAAGAAGGGGGAAGGCGCCATGTAAGTACTTATGATGAGGTGGTGATTCCGGATATTGATAAAATCTATAACAGCGAAGCTATAACACCGCAATCTAATAAATTTCTCAATTATTTTTTGAGTAAGCTGAATACTGTAATCAAAGCAACTAGAGACACCGAGCTCATCGTGGAAGAATTTGTTACTAGTTGCAATAAATATCTTTCCGGGCATGATAACAGTGCGACCGCAAATAATAAAATGGCTCATCAGAGAAGTGATGACAAAATTCTTGATCTAAACAAAAAGAATCTTCGAGTAAACGTGAAGAGGAAATGGGGTAAGGGAAATATCTCACTTGACGCCCTATCCTCAGGGGAAAAGCAAATGATCTCTCTTTTTGCGAGGCTTTACCTTTATCCTGGGAAAAAGATCGTTTTGATTGATGAGCCGGAATTGTCATTGTCAATTAACTGGCAAAAAAAGATTATTGTGGATGTAATGGCTTCGCCAGCCTGTTCGCAAGTAATCGCAATCACCCATTCACCGTTTATCTTTGATAACGATTTGGAGCCTTACGCGAAAACTCTCTCAATTAAAGTGGACGAGAGCAAGGTTCTGGGTGGAGATCTAGAAGACGAGGACGAGATAAATGAGTGAAGAAGGCCGAGTTCAAGAAGATTATCGCGAGGAAATGATTCGTTCTAAAAGCGGGCCCGCTGTTCTGAAAGTACGGTTAGGAACTCTTAGATCTGATCTGCCAGAAACGCCAATATTTGCGTTCGAGGGAATAGATGATAAGACAATCTATCACCACTGGATCGAAAAAATTCGACCGGGATTAGATTATGAGCCGTTTCCCTGTAACGGAAAGGAGAATGTCCTTGATCTAAAGGCTATGATTGACCGTGATTTAGGAGATATCGGCACCTCGGTATATTTCTTTATTGACCGAGATTTTGACGATTTGCGGGGGCGTGAACCAGATAATTCGATATTCATGACGGATGCATATTCTGTTGAGAATTATTTGGTGGATGAAATTGTTTTGAGAAAATTATTGCAGAATGAATTCCATTGCCATGCTGAGCCCGGGCTTCGAGATTCAGTTGTAGATCTATTCGAAAAGGTATATCAGGAGTATATTGCAGCAACTTATGAAATAAATTATAGATTGTTCGTCGTGCGAAAATTAGGGATTGAGTTGGCTGCGCCTCTGCCCAAAAAAATCAATCACATTGTAGAAATTAAAGTTGACGAGATTGTACGAAGTCCTAAGGATGAGAAGCTAATAATTCAAGCTAAGCGAGAAGCAACCGAAGCTGAAAAGGCGGCCTATAAAGACGAATTCTTGAGGCTTTCAGGGTCACTTAGATATCGGGGTAAATTCGCTCTAATGTTTTTTATTAAATGGCTTGAATTATTGGCGGCAGACCGAAATTCTGGGAGCCAAAACACTGTCCGGTGGAACAAGGTGCCAGAAAAAGTTAAGTCGCATCTTTTTACTTTAGACTGTCTGGCATCAAAATCGCGTTTGCCAATAGGATTGCGGGAATTTATTATCGCGGTATAGGGTGATATTGTCTGGCATCGGATTAAATCTGCTTGCCAGACTGTATTTTCACAATCAAACGGGTGCCGTCCAGTCCCCGCTCTTGCCACCGTGCTTCTCCAGAACCCGCACATTGGTCATCACCATCCCCCGATCCACCGCCTTGCACATGTCATAAATAGTCAGCAAGCCGACCTGCACCGAAGTGAGCGCTTCCATCTCCACCCCGGTTTTGCCGATCGTTTCGACCTGCGCGCGGCAATGGACGCAGCTGGCGGCTTCATCCACCTCGAAATCCACCGCCACCCGCGTGATCGGCAACGGATGGCATAGCGGCACCAGGTCGCTGGTGCGCTTCGAGGCCATGATGGCGGCGATGCGCGCGATCCCGATCACGTCGCCCTTCTTGGCGGTGCCCGACTGGATCAGGGCCAGCGTCTCGGGCTTCATGCGGATGGTGCCGGCGGCGACGGCGATGCGGTGGGTGTCCTGCTTGGCGCCGACGTCGACCATGTGGGCCTGGCCGGTCGAATCGAAGTGGGTCAGGTGTTCAGTCGGCGGGGTAGGGGAGCTCATTGCGGGGAAAAATTAGGGGTGGATTAAAGTGCTTCGCTGGGCAGCAAGGCGGCTGCGGATAAGGTTATGATAGCACTGTGAAATATGCTCCCCGCCCAGCATCGGCGCGCCGCTGGCGCCCTGCATTGTCCGCCCTGGCCTTGTCCATGGCGGCCGCATTCGCCATGGCCGCCCCCGCCGAGCCCCAGAAAAAGCCCGACAATAACCGCCTGCCGACGCTTGGCGACGCCGCGCGGCAAGACCTGTCGCCGGTGGTCGAGCGCAAGCTGGGCGAGGAAATCATGCGCGACGTGCGGCGCGATCCGGCCTATCTCGACGACGACCCGATCACCGAATACCTGAACAACCTCGGCAACGCGCTGGTCGTGGCCGTGCCGGGCGCGCGCGGCGAGACCAATGCCGATTTTTCCTTCTTCGCCATGCGCGACCCGAACCTGAACGCCTTCGCGCTGCCGGGCGGCTTCATCGGGGCGCACACGGGGCTGATCGTCGCGGCCCAGAACGAATCCGAACTGGCCGGCGTGATGTCGCACGAGATCGGCCACGTCTCGCAACGCCACATCGCCCGCATGCTGGGGCAGCAAAAGCAGGACGTGCTGCTGCCGCTGGCGGCGATGATCCTGGCGGCGCTGGCTGCCCGCACCAGTTCCGACGCCGCGATGGGCGTGCTGATGGGCGGTCAAGGCCTGGCCGTGCAGCGCCAGCTCAACTTCAGCCGCGACGCCGAGCGCGAGGCCGACCGGGTCGGCTTCCAGATCATGAGTGCGGGCGGCTACGACACCACCGGCATCGTCGGCTTCTTCAAGCGCCTGCAGACCGCCACCAAGATGTATGGCGACATCCCCGCCCACATGGCCAGCCTGAGCAGCCACCCGCTGACGGCCGAGCGCATCACCGACATGCAGGCGCGCATCCGCGAGATCCCGAAGAAGCCGCGCGTGGACAACCTCGACTTCCAGCTGGTGCGTGCGCGTGCGCGCGTATTGCAGGACGAAAGCGTGAACGGCCGGCGCGAAACGAAACAAGCCTTCGAGACCCAGCTCAAGGACGGGCACCGCCACCTGCAGGCCGGCGGCCAGTACGGCCTGGCCCTGCTGGCGCTGCGCCAGGGGAATACGCTTGAGGCGCAGTCCTGGCTGGACAAGGCGCGCACCACCGTCAAGCCGAAGGAAGGCGTGTTCTCCAGCGAATCGAATGCGGGCGACGGCGCCACGATGTTTGCCGGGCTGGCGCTGGAGATCAAGCTGGCGCCGGGCCAGCCGGCGGCCGTGGTGCAGCAGGCGGTGCAGGAAGCGGACCTGGCGCGCCAGCGCTATCCGCTGTCGCGCGCGCTGGCGCGCCAGTATGGCGAGGCGCTGATCGCGGGCGGCAAGCTGGAAGAAGCCACGCGCTACCTGCGCGACCAGACCCAGCTCTACCGCGAGGAACCGAAGCTGCACGACCTGCTGGCACGGGCCTATGCCAAGCAAGGCAAGATCGCCTTGCAGCACATGGCGCTGGCCGAATCGTATGTGGTGGCCGGCGCGCTGCCGGCGGCGGTGGCGCAGCTCGAGCTGGCGCGCAAGGCGGGCGACGTGTCGTTCTACGACCAGTCGGTCATCGATGCGCGCGAGCGGGAGCTCAAGGCGCGCCAGAAAGCGGAGAAGGAAGAAGAGAAGGATCGCCCGTAGGGCGGGCGTTCGGCCGGGAATGAATGGTCGTGCGGCTGTTCATGCGTGGTTGAACGCGTGGGCAGCATATGCGTTGCAGGCCGATCCAATCCTCGGGTGGAGCCGCACCACCCTATGGGCCGGTTGGGTAGGGTGTCACGCGCCCGGGGTTGGCACGAAGCCGAAGCGGCGCGCGACGGCGTCCGATGCCAGCCGTTCGACGCGCACACGCGCCTGGCCCAGCGCCAGCACCAGCTCCTCCGAATCGTCCTCGATCCAGGCCATGATCGCTTCGATCGAGGCGGGCCGGCCATCGAGCTCCATCCGTCCCAGCACCTGTTCCACGTCGCGGTCGTCGAGCTGCGCCACGACCTCGCCCGCCTGCAGGATCACCGCGCCGGCGTCGGTCAGGAACACGCCTTCCACCCTTGCCAGCGCCTGCCCGGTCTGCACTACAAAACCCTGGGCCGGATCGGTGCGCGCGATGAAAGGCGTCGCTTCCAGGTTCACGTACACGCGTTGCGGGCCGTTCTGGAAATACCAGCGGCCCTTGTCGTCGTGCGCGTAATTGCGGTTGATGAAGCCGATGAGGGCCACGTGCGCGAGCTTGTCGCCGGGTGCATTGGCGCGCTGCGCGGTGTCGTCGCGCATGCGCCAGTTGCCGCGCGCGTCCAGCGCCAGCCAGCCGTAGCAGTGGGGTACGTTGGGCCACTTGGCCATTGCCTGTTTTACGATGTCGTCCATGTCACGAAGCTTCGCATAGTTCGTGCGTCCGGGTCGCGCAGTTCGGGGCCGCGGCATCGAAGAAATGCAGGATTTTTTGCGGCAGCCAGTCGATGCGGCCGGGGAAGGGGCCGACCGGAAAGCCGACATGCCCGCCTTCGTCCGGGTATTCCAGCGTGACCGCCTTCGATGCGGTAAGGGGCAGGTGCTCGCCCGGCAGGAAGGGATCGTTGCGGGCATTGAGCACCAGGGTCGGCACCGTGATCTCGTGCAGCACGTGGCGCGCGCTGGCGCGGTGCCAGTAGTCGTCGGTGTCGCGGTAGCCGTGCAGCGGCGCGGTGACGACGTTATCAAAAGCGTAGAGGTCGCGCGCCTGCATCAGGGCGTCGCGGTCGAACAGGCCGGGGTAGCGTTCCAGCTTGGCCAGGCATTTGGGCTTGAGCGACTGCAGGAACATGCGGGTGTAGAGCATGTTGAAGCCCGAGCCCAGGGCCTTGCCGCCCTGTGCCAGGTCGAGCGGGGCCGAGACCGCGCAGCTTGCAGCGACGATGCCGGCCGCCTGGCCCGATTCGCCCAGCCAGCGCAGCAGCGCATTGCCGCCCAGGGACACGCCGGCGGCGAACAGCGGGCCGGACGCGCGCGCATGCAGCAGGCGCACGATCCAGTCCACCTCGTCGGCGTCGCCCGAGTGATAGAAGCGCGGTTGCAGGTTCGGCTCGCCCGAGCAGCCGCGGAAGTGGGGCACGGCGCCCGACCAGCCGCGCGCCGCAAGGGCCGCCATCAGGCTGCGTGCGTAATGGCTGTTCGATGAGCCTTCCAGCCCGTGGAACAGCACCACCAGCGGCTTGCCCGGCTGGCCGTCGACGAAATCGACATCGACGAAATCGCCGTCGCTGCTGGTCCAGCGCTCGCGCCGATAGGCGACCGGCGGCTTGGGCGTGCAGGTCGCCGGGTAGATCGTCTGGAGGTGGCCACCGGGGAGCCACGCGGGCGCACGGTAATGCATGGGGGAGGGGCGCGGTGTTGAAACGCGCCGGACAAGACTGGATTAGTGGTGCTTGAGCACGGTGCCGGCCGCCAGGCGGTACTGGGTGCCGCAGTACGGGCACTTGGCGTCGCCATGGTGGTCGAAATCGAGGAAGACGCGCGGGTGCGACGACCACAGCGGCATGGCCGGGTTCGGGCAATGTGCCGGCAAGTCCTTGGCCTCGAGCTCCACCACGGGCATCGTCTTTTGGTTCATCTGGTTCTCCGTCAAGCGAAAGTTGGACAAAGACGCGATTCTACCGGATTCACCCTGCATACCGAAATGATCGGTAGAATAACAAACCGACACCAATCGAGCCCGGGCGCAGCCTTTGCCACCCGGCGCCGCTCCGACCACCCCTTTTTTACATGCGTTTCATGCTTCGTCGTTTCAAGCCCCTCGCCGCAGCCGCCTGCCATGGTCGTTGCGGGAAGACCACATGAGCCTGGCCGCCCCGCCGGGCCAGCCCCATCCTGCAACGACGGAAGCGCACGACCCCGCCGCCTGGCGCGAAGGCTTCATGACCGGCCTGCCCACCCTGTTCGGCATCGCCGCCTGGGGCCTGGTGGTCGGCATTGCCATGGTCAAGAGCGGTTTGAGCCCGGTGCAGGCGGTCGGCATGACCCTGCTGGTGTTCGCCGGGTCCGCCCAGCTGGCGTCGCTGCCCCTGATCGCGGCGGCCGCGCCGATCTGGGTCATCTTCGCCACCGCGCTGGTCGTCAACCTGCGCTTCGTCATCTTTTCCGCCCTGCTCGGGCCGCACTTTACCCACCTGCCCTGGAAGCAGCGCTTCTTGCTTGGCTACGTCTCCGGCGACATGACCGTGGCGATGTTCCTGCAGCGCTATCCGACCGTCGAGCGCGTGGCCGGCAAGCTGTCCTATTTAAAGGGGCTGATGTACCCGAACTGGTTCGCCTGGCAGGCCGGTTCATTGATCGGCATCTTCCTGGGCAGCGCGATTCCGTCCGAATGGGGCCTGGGTTTTGCCGGCACGCTGGCCATCCTCTGCATCATGGTCCCCTTGATCATCAATAGCGCCGCGCTGTGCGGCGTGGTGGTGGCGGTCGCCATCTCGGTGCTGGCCTACGGCCTTCCCTACAAGCTGGGCCTGCTGCTGGCGGTGGTGGTCGGCATGCTCACGGCGATGCTGGTCGAAGAGACCTTTGCCAAGCGAAAGGCAAAACATGTCTGAGTGGGAAATCTGGGCCATCATCGGCGTGCTGTGCGTGGCGACCGCCGCCACCCGCAGCTCGTTCTGGCTGATCGGCCACCGCGTGACGATCCCGCCGCGGGTACAGGAAATGCTGCGCTATGCGCCGGCCTGCGCCTTGGCGGCCATCGTCGGGCCCGACATGCTGGTCGATACGCAGGGCCAGGCGCAATTCACCTTGGCCAATCCGAAGCTGCTCGCCGGCCTGGCGGCGCTCGCGTTTTACCTATGGCGCCGCAGCATGATTTTGACCATTTTGTTCGGCATGCTGGTCTTCACACTGTTGCGTGTCTTACACGTTTTTGGCGCCCCGGGCTAATGTACAATGACGTTCTTTCACTATTTCACTGTTGACTAGCCAATGGACGACGTTCTCAGTTTCACCCGCCTGCAAGACCTGATCGACCGCGATGCGCTGAAAAACAAGCGCGTCTTCATCCGCGCCGACCTGAATGTTCCGCAGGATGACGCTGGCAATATCACCGAAGACACCCGCGTGCGCGCTTCCGTGCCGGCCATCCAGGCCGCACTCAAGGCCGGCGCCGCCGTGATGGTGACCTCGCACCTGGGCCGTCCGACGGAAGGCGAATTCAAGCCGGAAGACAGCCTGGCGCCGGTCGCCGCGCGCCTGTCCGAGCTGCTCGGCCAGCCGGTGGAACTGAAGCAGGACTGGCTTGAGAACGTCGATGTCGCGCCAGGCCAGGTCGTGCTGCTGGAAAACTGCCGCGTCAACAAGGGTGAGAAGAAGAACGACGACGCGCTGGCCCGGAAGATGGCCAAGCTGTGCGACGTGTACGTGAACGACGCCTTCGGCACCGCGCACCGCGCGGAAGCCACCACCCACGGCATCGCCAAGTTCGCGCCCGTCGTCGCCGCGGGCCCGCTGCTCGCGGCCGAACTCGACGCGCTGGGCAAGGCCCTGGGTCAACCGAAACGCCCGCTGCTGGCGATCGTGGCCGGCTCGAAGGTATCGAGCAAGCTGTCGATCCTGCAAAGCCTGGCCGGCAAGGTGGACAACCTGATCGTCGGCGGCGGCATCGCCAACACCTTCATGAAGGCCGTCGGCCTGAACATCGGCAAGTCGCTGGTCGAGAACGACCTGGTCGCCGAGGCCAAGCAGATCATCGACATGATGAGCGCGCGCGGCGCCTCGGTGCCGATTCCGGTCGATGTCGTCTGTGCGAAAGAGTTCTCGCCGACGGCAGCGGCTACGGTGAAGGACGTGGCGGACGTCAGCGACGACGACATGATCCTGGACATCGGCCCGAAGACGGCCGCCATGCTGGCCGAGCAGGTGGCCAAGGCCGGCACCATCGTCTGGAACGGACCCGTAGGCGTGTTCGAGTTCGACCAGTTCGCCGAAGGCACCAGGACCCTGGCGCTGGCCATCGCGAAATCGCAGGGCTTCTCGATCGCCGGCGGCGGCGACACCCTGGCGGCGATTGCCAAGTACGAGATCGGCGACCAGATCGGCTATATCTCGACCGGCGGCGGCGCCTTCCTCGAGTTCCTCGAAGGCAAGACCCTGCCGGCAGTGGACATCCTGCTCCAGCGCCAGGCGAAATAAGGCCAGCAAGTACCAGCGCAGCTTAGCAAGCTGCGCTTCTCATTTCAGAATCAAGGATCCCGACCATGCAAGCTGCGCGCCCCCTGTACAACGCCACCAAGATCGTTGCCACCATCGGTCCGGCATCGACCGACTTCGATATCCTCGTGAAAATGATCCGCGCCGGCGTCGACGTCGTGCGTCTGAATTTTTCGCACGGTAAGGCCCAGGACCATATCGACCGCGCCGCGCTGGTGCGCCGCGCCGCTGCAGAATGCGGCACCGAAGTGGCGATCATGGCCGACATGCAGGGTCCGAAGATCCGCGTCGGTAAATTTGAAGACGGCAAGATCTTCCTGAACAATGGCGACCGTTTCATCCTGGACGCCAAGTGGGGCGACGATGGCGAGCTGGGCAACCAGGAACGCGTGGGCCTGGACTACAAGGCGCTGCCGCGCGACGTCAAGCCGGGCGACAAGCTGCTGCTCAACGATGGCCTGATCGTGCTGATCGTCGACAAGGTCGTCGGCCACGAGATCTGCACCACCGTCAAGGTGGGCGGCGAGCTGTCGAACAACAAGGGCATCAACCGCCAGGGCGGCGGCCTGACCGCGCCGGCGCTGACCGCCAAGGACATGGAAGACATCAAGACCGCGATGAGCTTCCAGGCCGACTACCTGGCGATCTCGTTCCCGAAGAACGCCACCGACATGGAAATGGCGCGCCAGCTCGCGAATATCGCGGGCGAGCCTTTCCACCACAAGCCGATGATGATCGCCAAGATCGAGCGCGCCGAAGCCATTCCGGTGCTGCAGGAAATCCTCGACGCGTCCGACGGCATCATGGTCGCCCGCGGCGACCTGGCGGTCGAAGTGGGCAACGCCGCCGTGCCGGCGCTGCAAAAGCGCATGATCCGCATGGCGCGCGCCTCGAACAAGCTGGCCATTACCGCGACCCAGATGATGGAGTCGATGATCGTCAACGCCGTGCCGACCCGCGCCGAAGTGTCGGACGTGGCCAACGCCGTGCTGGACGGCACCGACGCCGTCATGACCTCGGCCGAGACTGCATCGGGCAAGTACCCGGTCGAGACGGTCGAGATGATGGCCGCGATCTGCCTGGAAGCGGAACAATCCGAATACAACAAGCTCGACGCCGATTTCCTGAACGTCCAGTTCACCCGTATCGACCAGTCGATTGCCTACGGCACGCTGTTCACCGCCCATCACCTGAAGGTGAAAGCCATCGTCGCCCTGACCGAGTCGGGCTCGACCGCGCTGTGGATGAGCCGCCATTCGATCGATACCCCGATCTTCGCCCTGACCCCGCTCCAGACGACGCAACGCAAGGCGTCGCTGTACCGGAACGTGCGAGCATTCCATCTGCTGCAGGAGGGCGGCAGCCACGCCGTGCTGCGCAAGGCGGAAGAAGTGCTGATGCGCGAAGGCATGGTGCGCAAGGGCGACCTGATCGTGGTCACCTGGGGCTCGCCGATGGGCCAGGCCGGCGGTACCAATGCGCTCAAGATCGTGCGCGTGGGCGAGCTGGATGAAAAAGTTTCTTAATTGTTTGGAGTAATCAACCATGGCACTCGTCTCGATGCGTCAACTGCTGGACCACGCCGCCGAACACGGCTACGGCCTGCCGGCGTTTAACGTCAACAACCTGGAACAGGTGCAGGCCATCATGGCTGCCGCCGACGCGGTCAACGCGCCGGTGATCATGCAGGCCTCGGCCGGCGCCCGCAAATACGCAGGCGAAGCTTTTCTCCGCCACCTGATCGACGCCGCTGTCGAAGCCTACCCGCACATCCCGGTCGTCATGCACCAGGACCACGGCCAGTCGCCGGCAGTCTGCATGGCCGCGATCCGTTCGGGCTTCACCTCGGTGATGATGGACGGCTCGCTCGAAGCCGACGGCAAGTCGGTCGCTTCGTACGAGTACAACGTCGACGTCTCGCGCGAAGTCGTCAAGTTCGCGCACTCGATCGGCGTGACCGTCGAGGCCGAACTGGGCGTGCTCGGTTCGCTCGAGACCATGATGGGCGACAAGGAAGACGGCCACGGCGCCGACGGCGCCATGACCCGCGAGCAGCTGCTGACCGACGTGGCCCAGGCCGCCGACTTCGTCGCCAAGACCCAGTGCGACGCGCTGGCGATCGCCATCGGCACCTCGCACGGTGCGTATAAATTCACCCGCAAGCCGACCGGCGACATCCTGGCGATCGACCGCATCAAGGAAATCCACCTGCGCATCCCGAACACCCACCTGGTGATGCACGGTTCGTCGTCGGTGCCGCAAGAGCTGCTGGCGATCATCCGCGAATTCGGCGGCGACATGAAAGAGACCTACGGCGTGCCGGTCGAAGAGATCCAGGAAGGCATCAAGCACGGCGTCCGCAAGATCAACATTGACACCGACATCCGCCTGGCCATGACCGCTGCGATCCGCAAGTACATGTTCCAGAATCCGGGCAAGTTCGACCCGCGCGACTACCTCAAGCCGGCCCGCGAAGCAGCGACCGAGATCTGCAAGGCCCGCTACCTGTCCTTCGGCTGCGAAGGCATGGCCGCGAAGATCAAGCCTATGCCGCTGGACAAGATGGCCGAGCGCTACAAGGCGGGCGAGCTGTCGCAGATCGTGCAATAAGTTTTACTTCGCAGGGCAGGCCGTCCCGGCCCATGCCGGGGCGGCGCCGTGCGAATTGACGTAAAATCACGCATTGGCACAGGCCACCCCCGGCCTGCCCCACTCGACCGGTGGCACCCACCGGTTCCGTTTCCCTGATATCCCATCTATGAACAGCCTCTACCAATCCTCCATCCAGTCCCTGCCATTGCTCGGTCACGGCAAGGTACGCGACAACTATGCCGTCGGCGACGACAAGATCCTGATCGTCACCACCGACCGCCTGTCGGCCTTCGACGTGGTCATGAACGAGCCGATCCCCGGCAAGGGCATGGTGCTGAACCAGATGAGCGACTTCTGGTTCGGGAAGCTCGGCCACATCGTGCCGAACCACCTGACCGGCGTGGCGCCGGAGAGCGTGGTGGCGCCGGAAGAAGTGGAGCAGGTGCGCGGCCGCGCGGTCGTGGCCAAGCGCCTCAAGCCGATCATGGTCGAAGCCGTCGTGCGCGGCTACATCATCGGTTCGGGCTGGAAGGATTACCAGGCCAGCGGCGCGATCTGCGGCATCCAGCTGCCAAGCGGCCTGCGCCAGGCCGACAAGCTGCCGGAGCCGATCTTCACCCCGGCGGCCAAGGCCGACCTGGGCGAGCACGACGAGAACATCTCGTTCGAGGAGATGGAAAACCGCATCGGCAAGGAACTGGCCGCGAAGATGCGCGACGTGAGCATCCAGCTCTACACCGCTGCCGCGGAATACGCAGCCACCCGCGGCATCATCATCGCCGACACCAAGTTCGAATTCGGCCTGGACGACAACGGCGTCATGCACCTGATGGACGAAGTGCTGACCGCCGATTCGTCGCGCTTCTGGCCGGCGGACTCGTACGCGCCCGGCATGTCGCCGCCATCGTTCGACAAGCAGTTCGTGCGCGACTACCTCGAGACGCTCACCGGCTGGAACAAGACCGCGCCGGCGCCATCGCTGCCGCAGGACGTCATCGACAAGACCCAGGCCAAGTATTTCGAAGCCATCGAGCGCCTCACCGGCGACAAGCTGAAGGCTTGACGATGACCGAGCAAGCAAAACCTGTAGTGGGCGTCATCATGGGTTCGTCCTCGGACTGGGACGTGATGCAGCATGCCGTCGCCATCCTCAAGCAGTTCAAGGTGCCGTTCGAAGCGCAGGTGATCTCGGCGCACCGCATGCCGGACGAGATGTTCACGTATGCCGACACCGCGCGTGCGCGCGGCCTGCGCGCGATCATCGCCGGGGCAGGGGGCGCCGCCCACCTGCCGGGCATGGTGGCCGCCAAGACCATTGTGCCGGTGCTGGGCGTGCCGGTGCCGTCGAAATACCTGCGCGGCGAGGATTCGCTGCTGTCGATCGTGCAGATGCCCAAGGGCGTGCCGGTCGCGACCTTCGCCATCGGCGAAGCCGGCGCGGCCAATGCGGCCCTGACCGCGGTGGCCATGCTGGCGGCCGGCGACGAGGCGCTGGCCCAGGCACTGCTGGCCTTCCGCCTCGAGCAGACCGCGGCCGCCCAGGCCATGGTACTTCCCGTTTGAATGCCACATGAGTAAACCGTTTCTCCCAAGCGCCCAACCGTCGGCCTGGCTCGGCGTGATGGGCGGCGGCCAGCTTGGCCGCATGTTCGCCCACGCCGCGCAAGGCATGGGCTTCAAGGTCGCCGTGCTCGAACCGGGCCAGGATTGCCCGGCCGGGCAGGTCGCCGAACGATTGATTGCCGGCGCCTACACCGATGCGGGCGCCCTGGGCGAACTGGCCGCGCAATGCGTGGCCATCACCACCGAATTCGAGAACGTCCCGGCCGACAGCATGGCCTGGCTGGGCGAACGCGCTTTTGTTGCGCCCAATGCCGCCTGCGTGTCGATTGCCCAGGACCGCATTGCGGAAAAACGCTTCTTTGTCGATTGCGCGCCGGCTTCCGGCGTGATGCCGGCGCCGCACAAGACCATCGCTTCCCATGCCGACATCGACGCCATCGAGGACGAGCTGCTGCCGGGGATTTTGAAGACCGTGCGCATGGGTTACGACGGCAAGGGCCAGGTGCGGGTGCGCTCGCGCGAGGACGTGCGCGCCGCCTTCGACGCCATGAACGGGGTGACCTGCCTGCTGGAGAAAATGCTGCCGCTGGCCTACGAAGTCTCGGTGCTCACCGCGCGCGGCGCGGACGGGGCCTCGGTGGTCTACCCGATCGCCGAGAACGTGCACCGCGACGGCATCCTGTTCACCACCACCGTGCCGGGACCGAACGTGTCCGCGGCCTGCGCGCAGCAGGCGCAGGACGCCGCACGCGCCATCGTCGGCCAGCTGGGCTATGTGGGCGTGCTGTGCATCGAGTTCTTCGTGCTGGAAGACGGCAGCCTGGTGGTCAACGAGATGGCGCCGCGTCCGCACAACAGCGGCCACTACACGATGGACGCCTGCATCACCAGCCAGTTCGCGCAGCAGGTGCGCGCGATGGCGCGCCTGCCGCTGGGCGACGTGCGCCAGCATTCCCCAAGCGTCATGCTCAACATCCTGGGCGACGTCTGGTTCGACGAAGGCAGCGACTCGCCGCGCGAGCCGGCCTGGGACCGCGTGCTGGCGCTGCCGGGCGCCAACCTGCATTTGTACGGCAAGGACGACCCGCGCCGGGCGCGCAAGATGGGCCACGTGACGTTCGTGGCGCCCACGCTGGAGGCGGCCCAGGCCAGCCTGCGCGAGGCCTGCGCCATCCTGGGCATCGCCGAATGATGGACGCCGTCGACCACGCCGCCATCGCGCTTGCTGCGCGCGCGCTGGAGCAGGGCGAACTCGTCGCCTTCCCGACCGAGACCGTGTATGGCCTGGGCGCCGATGCCGAGAACCCGCAAGCGGTCGCCGCCATCTATGCCGCCAAGGGCCGCCCGCAAGACCACCCCGTCATCGTGCACCTGGCGCCGGATGCGCCGCTCGAGTACTGGGCCACCGACATCCCCAGGGAAGCGCATGCGCTGGCAGAGGCTTTCTGGCCCGGCCCGCTGACGATGATCCTCAGGCGCGCCCCGAACATCCCGGCGGCCGTCAGCGGCGGCCAGGACACGGTCGGCCTGCGCTGCCCTTCGCACCCGGTGGCGATCGCGCTGTTGCGCGCCTTCAAGGGCGGCCGCGGCGGGGTGGCGGCGCCTTCGGCCAACAAGTTCGGGGCCGTGAGCCCGACCCTGGCCCAGCACGTGCGCGACGAATTCGGCGCAGAGGGCTCGGTTGCCATGGTGCTCGATGGCGGCGCCTCGCAAGTGGGCATCGAGTCGACCATCGTCGACTTGTCGCGCCTGGCCACGCACGGCCCGGTATTGCTGCGTCCGGGCCACATCAGCGCCGAGGCGATTGCCGCCGTCATCGACCGCGTGCCTGGTGCACCGGATGCCGCAGCGCCGCGCGCGTCCGGCACGCTGGAATCGCATTACGCGCCGCACACGCCGGTGGCGATGCAGGACAGCGCCACGCTGCGCCGGACCCTGGCGCAGCTGGACGGGGCAGGGCGCAAGGTCGCGCTGATCCATTACTCGGACATGCCGGGCACGCACACCGCGCTGCGCCTGCCGGCCACGCCCGACGGCTTCGCCCATGCGCTCTACGCCGCGCTGCGCGCGATGGACGGCCATGGCGCCGACGTGATCCTGGTCGAGGCGCCGCCGCAAGGCGGGGACTGGCACGGGGTCAATGACCGCCTGCGCCGCGCCGCCCATGGCTCGACCGGCATCGTGCATGGACTGCTGAACCAGGCTGCTCCCGGCACGTCGCCCGCCTGACATGCTGATCGGGTAGAACGCCTGTCGGTACGGGCGTTCTGCCACATCACCTGCTCAAAAAACCACTTCTTTCCAGCATCTTGCCGGGGCTATAATCGGCTCCCCCGCGTTTGCCATTTTGTCGTTAGGAACTGACAAACAGGCAACAATTTCTATACTTCGAAATTGAACGCTGGCATATTATTGATCATAAGAAAAGTACGGCCGTTCGTTTCAATAAAAACTTCCCTATCAGGAGACACAATGCGTCAAACCAAACTCGCGCTTGCACTGTTGACGGCGGCCGTACTGGCTGCTTGCGGCGGAACCAGTCCAAGCGGCGGCGAACAGACCCAGAAAATCACGTTCTCCCAGCAGGTGTCGTTCGGCGACAGCCTGTCGGACGTGGGCACCTACGCCGTGGGCGCGGTCAAGGCCGCCGGTGGCGGCAAGTTCACCATCAACGGCGACGGCACTTCCAAGAATCCTGAACTGACCGGCAAGATCTGGGTCGACTACCTGGCTGCGGAACTGAAACTGCCTGCGCCTTGCGCGGCTCAGACCGGCCTGATCGGCAACGCAGCCCAGGGCTTCTCGGTCCCTGTGGTCCAGAACCTCACCTGCTTCAACTACGCCCAGGGCGGCTCGCGCGTGACCAACCCGGTCGGCCCGGGCAATCCGGCCACCGGTTCCCCGATCGGCGAGACCACCGTACCGCTGGTGACCCAGGTCGCCAACCACCTGTCCCGCAACGGCAACAAGTTCAGCGGCACCGAACTGGTCACCCTGCTGTCGGGCGGTAACGACGTGCTGATGCAGCTGGCGACCCTGTCTGCCGCCGCCACGGCTGCCGGCAATGCGGCCGGCGCCCAGGCCTTCGCCACCTCGCTGACCATGCAGCTGGCTGCCGGCGCGACCAATCCGCAAAGCGCCGCCCAGGCGATCGGCGTGGCCATCGCCACCGAGAACGCCCGTCCCGGCAAGACCGACCAGAGCGTGGTCCAGGCTGCCGTGACGGCTGCCGCGACCCAGCCGGGCAACGCCGCCGTGGCGCAGCCGGCCGTCTACGGCCCGATGGTCGCCAAGGCCCAGGCCGACGCAACCGCCGCCGGCACCAAGGCCGGCAACGACTATGCCGCCGCCAACGGTCCGAAGATGGTCGCCGAACTGGGCGCCGCCGGCGCGCAGATGGCTGCACTGGTGAAGAACGAAGTCGTGGGCAAGGGCGCCAGGTATGTGGTGGTGGCCAACCTGCCGGACGTGGCCAGCACCCCGGCCGCCAAGTCGAGGACCGCCGACATCCAGGCGCTGATCGCCGCCATGGTCAACGCCTTCAACACCCAGCTCAAGTCCGGCCTGGGCACCGACGACCGCATCCTGTACGTCGACCTCTACACCATCAGCAACGACCAGGTGAAGAATCCGGCGATCTACGGCCTGACCAACACCACGACCCCGGCCTGCGGTCCGAACGCACTGGGCACCACTTCCCTGATCTGCACGAACGCCAATACCGTGGCGGGCGACGTCAGCCACTACATGTTCGCCGACGACATCCACCCGACGCCGTTCGAAAACAACCTGGTGGCGCGTTTCGTCCTCAAGGAAATGGCCGTCAAGGGCTGGCTGTAAGACTGCGCGGGCCCGCCCGGTAAGGGCGGGCCTCACCATCGGAACCAGGAGAAAACAAGAATGACAAACCAATTCAATAGCGTCGTGAAAGCG
Source organism: Telluria sp. AZSoR62 (assembly GCF_058111565.1). Lineage (NCBI taxonomy): Bacteria > Pseudomonadati > Pseudomonadota > Betaproteobacteria > Burkholderiales > Oxalobacteraceae > Telluria > Telluria sp. AZSoR62. The sequence continues at coordinate 668,482 of NZ_JBYTST010000001.1, read as the reverse complement.
CTGGCAGTGGCTGCCGCGCTGGCCTGCGCCTCGACCGCATCGGCCCAGTCGGCCGGCCAGTTCACCGCCAAGCTCGGCCTCAACCAGATCACCCCGAAGGTCAAGAGCGGCGACATCAGCGCGCCGGCCTTGCCGGGCACCAAGGCCGATGTCGGCAGCGACATACAGCCGGTGCTGAGCATCGCCTACGGCCTGACCGACAATATCTCGCTCGAAACCTGCCTGGGCACGCCATACAAGCACAAGATCTATGGCGCCGGTGCGATTGCCGGCACCGGCCAACTGGGTTCGGTCGAAGTGCTGCCGCCGACCCTGTTCGCGCAATACCGCTTCTTCGCACCGACCGCGACCTTCCGTCCCTTCGTGGGCATCGGCGCCACCTACGCCTACTTCATGAAAGAGCGTGGTTCGGCCAGGATGACGGCGATCACCAACCCGGGCCGCGGCGTGCCGACCACCTTCAGCATCGACAACAAGTTCACCTACACCCTGCAGGCCGGCGTGACGATGAACTTCAGCGACAAGTGGTTCGCCGACGTCAACGTCAACAAGGGCCGCCTGCGCACCGACGTGCATTTCTCGACCGGCCAGAAGCAGCACATGGAGCTCGATCCTGTGGCGGTCATGCTGGCAGTCGGCTACAAGTTCTAAGGGCGTTTCGCTCGATCGAAGGCCCGCCGCGTGCGGGCTTTTTTTCGTCCCAAAAAAAGCCCCCTGCCAGGGCAGGGGGCTCGGGGGCGACGCGATCCTGGTTACGGCGTCGTCACCGGCGCTGCGCCGACCAGCACGATATCGACCTGCTCCGGCGCACCGCCGGCGAACATGGCGATCTCGGTCAGTTCGGCGGCGTCGATCTTGCCGTTGCCGTCCTTGTTTACATACTGGAACAGCGCGGCGCCGGTGCCGGTAGCGCCTTCGGCCAGGATCAGCAGCTCGTCGTTGAGGGCGAGCTTGCTGAAGTCGAGCGCGGTGTTCAGGGCCAGCAGGGTCTGGGTGACCGCGGCCGTGCTGCCCATGGTGACGGCAGTAGCGACCGTGACCGAGACGGCTTCGGCCGTGGCCTCGAGTGCCGCGCCGGCGCTGGCCCACTGGATCTTGCCGTCGGCATTGTCGTCGATGGCGGTCGCTGCCTTGCCTTCCAGCGACACGGTGTCGTTGCCGGTGTCGAAGCCCAGCACCAGGTCGGACGATGCGCCGTCGATGGTGTCGACCACGATCGCCACCTTCGCGCCCTGGTCGACCACCACGTCGTGGCCGCCGCCGGTGGCGATGCGCAGGGTCGCGGTGCCGCCGGCAACGAATGCTTCGTTGACGTTCTCGGTCGCGGCGCGCAGCGCATTGGCCGAAATCGTCGAGACTTTGGCGACAGTGAAACCTTCCTGGTTGAACAGCCCGTCGCGTCCACCTGCGAATGCCAGCGAGCCCGCTGCCGCATGGCCGGTCGCGGTGGTGAAGGTGTCTGCTTTCCAGCTCGCCTGGTACAGGCCCGCTGCCAAGGGCGCAGCGAAGGCGAGTTCGTCGCCGTCGATGGTGAAGCCGGTCACGGCTTTCGGCGTGGCGGTGCTGATGTCCTGCACGACCAGGCCGGCCGCGTTACCCAGGCCGGTGATGTCGGCGGCGCTGCTGTCCAGGATCACCGAGCCATTGCCTTCGGTGAGGTGGAATTCCAGCGTCAGGCTTGAGGGCGTGCCTGGCTGCGTTGGATTAGGGCCATTGCCCGGCTTGTCGCCGAACAGGGATTCGAGCGCGGCCTTCATGCCGCCCTTGCCGATCTGGTCCTTCAGGTCCTTGATGGTGACGCCTTCCGGCAGCTGCTTGAGCAGCCCGGGCATGCCGCCGCCGCGCATCAGGGTGGCGACGATGCTCGGGTTGGCGGCCGCCGAACGGGCGGTTTCCACCAGGGTATCGACCAGGCTCACCGGATCGGCGCCGCCCTGCTTCGTATCGAACAGGCCCAGCAGTTCGCTGCCGGTGCCCAGGGCGGCCACTGCCTCGGGGGTCTTGGTGGCGACCTCGGCCAGGGCCGCGGTCGACTTCACCAGTGCGTCGATATCGACTTTCTTGGTATTGAGGGTGACGGCGCGCACCAGCACGCGCGCCGCTTCGACCGCTGCGTTACCGGAATAGGCGCTGCCCGACGCCTCGACCTGGGCGGTGAAACTGTCGGCGGCCTGCTGGCGCATCGTGGACAGGGTGCTGTCGGCGCCCTGGGAGCTGCCCAGCACCGTGATGGCGACGTCCGCCAGGGTGGCATGGCCCTTGGCCACGGCATCGACCCAGTAGGCCAGGCCTGCCGGCTCCGGGGCGCGGTTGAACAGTTGCTGGTAGATCTCGGTGATGCGTTCGGCCGCGGTATCGCTGCCGAAACGGACCTGGGCTTCTTCGGAGGTAGCAAAGGCACTCTTGATGGCGTCGATGTTGCCATTAGCCTTGGTCAATTGCTCAGCCCAGTATTTCATACCGGCCGGGTCTGCTGGACGGCCATAGAACGCGAGATAAAACGAATTGACGGTCGAGTTGGTGGTGCTTGCCATGTGGTTGTCCTGTCCAGAAAAAGCTTAGCCGGTAGCCGGCAACATGTCTGGCCGATTATATCCACAAAGAAACTATTTCCACACAGCAAAACTCAATCGAACAACATTTTTGGGAAAGTTAAATGTAACGAAGTGTAAATCTCACAATGTCAGGCGCCTGTGTGCTGGTGAATCGCATCCGGATTCACGCGAGCAGCTCTCCGGCAAGGATCAGGGACACCGGCTTCCCGGTGCCTGGATGGATGGGCTCGCGCAGTGCGCGCACACGCAGGCCGTGGCGTTCGAACAGTGCGATCCAGCTCGACAGGGTGCGGAAATACCAGGGCGGGGCATCCTGGAAGTCGCTGCTGAACCCCGCCCAGCTGCCCGTGCGCCAGCCATCGACATAAGGCGCGTCGCCGCAGGCCATGACCGGATGCACGGTCTGCACCACCATCATTCCGCCCGGGCGCAGGAAGCTGGGCGCCGCCCCGAACAGGCCGTCGACCGCTTCGTTGCCGATCAACGAAAAATTGCACACGGCGAGATCGGCTTCCAGCACCAGCTTGCCGGCGGCGATGTCTTCATAGCTCAGGCAGCGGTAATCGCCGCCGGCGTCCATGGCGCGCGCCGCCTCGACCAGCCCGCCGATGGCATCGACGCCGACCATGGCCACTTCCGGCAGGGCGCGCACCAGCCAGCCTTCGCCGCAGCCCAGGTCGACGGCCGTTTGCGGCGCATGGGCCCGCACCGTGTCGACGATGGCCCCGTTGGTGACCAGGACCCGGGTCTCGATGTCGCCGTTGCGCACGGCGGCCACCCAGGGATCGGTATTGCGGGACCAGGAGTCGATGATGCTGGTATCGAGTTGGCTGGACATGGAGGCCTTTCGCGTTGCGGGTGGAAGGGGTATTCGGTCTGGCTGCCATCGCGACTATACTCTCGCCTGACAGAGCGCATCGCAGAAAGTACAGCACCCATGGTAAGAGAAACACGTCCCGCGCCGCGCCTTCCGCCGCTGCCGGCCGCCGCACCGGCCACGCCCGAAGAAGCCGCCGCCAGGAAGGCCGCGCGCGAACAGAAGGATGCGCAGGTGCGCGGCGTCGCCTCGATCGACGCCATGCGCGAAGCCATCAAGCAGGCGGCAAGCAGCCTGCCGGCCCTGCAGGAGATCCCGCGCGTGAAACGGCTGGACGCGGCGGCGTTCCGCGCGCGCGCCATGCAGGGACTGCCTTTCATCATGACCGGCGTCGTCGATCGCTGGCCGTTGCTGGCGCTGACGCCCGCCGACCTGCGCGAGCGCTACAGCCACCTGCGGGTGCGGGCCCGCGTGGGCGACTACATCAACACCGCCTTCCACCCCGACCGCGCGATGCAAGACATGTCGCTAGGCGAATACCTCGACCTGGCGCCGGGCACCGACGCGCTTCCGCCCTATGTCGGCAACCTGGAACTGCGCGAATTGAACCGCATGTGCCACTGGCCTGCCTACTTCGACAAGATGGGACCGCCGCGCTTCTGGCTCGGCCCCGAGCGCACCATGACCCCGCTGCACTGCGACTACGACGACAACATCTTCGCGCAGATCTGGGGCAGCAAGCGCATCTTCCTGGCGCCGCCGCACCACGACGCCTTTTTGTACCCGAGCGAAGCCAATGCCATCCTGTTCGGTTCACCGGTCGACCCGGAAGCGCCGGATTACGAGCGCTTTCCGCTGGCGCGCCAGGCGGCGCTGGTCGACTGCATCGTGCGTCCCGGCGAGATGCTCTACGTGCCGGCCGGCTGGTACCACCAGGTGCGGGCGCTCGAGTTTTCGCTGTCCTCGAACCGCTGGGCGCGTGGCTTGCCGCTGGCGCTGGCAGGGCGCTAGTGCACGGTGCGCGCGTACTGCGTGAAATGCTCGGCGCTGATCGCGTGCTGGTACAGGAAGCCCTGGTAGATGAAGCAGCCGGCGTCCGACAGGAACTGGCGCTGCCCGGGCGTCTCCACCCCTTCGGCGATCACCTGTAGCCCGAGGCTGTCGCCCAGCGCGATGATCGAGCGTACGATCGAGGCGTCGTTCTGGTCGGTGAGCACGTCGCGCATGAAGGACTGGTCGATCTTGAGCTGGTCCAGCGGCAGCTTGCGCAGGTAGGCCAGCGACGAGTAGCCGGTGCCGAAGTCGTCCAGCGAAAAGCTGATGCCGCGCTGCTTGAGCATGCCCATCGTGTGCGCGGTCTGGGTGAAGTCGCTCACCACCAGGCTTTCGGTCAGCTCCAGTTTGAGGCTGGAGGGCTGCACGCCGGTCTGCTCGAAGATCTCGCTGAGCATGGGCACGAAGTCCGGTTCGGTGAACTGGCCGGCGCTGACGTTCACCGACAGGGTCAGCCCGGCGGTGTCGGGATAGCGCTGCCAGCGCGCCAGTTCGGCGCAGGCGGTGCGCAGCACCCAGCGGCCGATCTCGATGATCATGCCGCTTTCCTCGGCGGCGTGGATGAACTCCGCCGGATACAGCAGGCGGCCGTCCGGCAGGCGCCAGCGCAGCAATGCCTCGGCGCCGATCACGCGGCTGCTGCGGTCTAGTTGCGGCTGGTAGTGCAGCACGAATTCGTTGTCGCGCAGCGCGCGCCGCATGCCGCTCTCCAGTTCCGCCCGCGCCGACCACGCGGCCTGCACCGCCGGGTCGTGGAAGCGGTAGGTATTGCGCCCGCAGGCCTTGGCCTGGTACATCGCGGCGTCGGCCTGGCGCAGCGTGGATTCGACCGTGTCCACCGTGCCGCACATGGTCGCCACGCCCACGCTGACCGATACCGAATACATCATCTCGGCCAGCTGGAAAGGCGCGGCCATCGCGGCCACCACCTTGGCCGCCACCGTTTCGGCCTGGGCCGCCGCGCCTTCGCGCGTGTCTTCGACCGGCTGGATCAGGATCACGAATTCGTCGCCGCCCAAGCGCGCCACCATGTCGGCTTCGCGCACGCAATGCTCCAGGCGCCGCGCCACCGCCTGCAGCAGCATGTCGCCGGCGGCGTGGCCCTGCGAATCGTTGAGGTATTTGAAGTTGTCGAGGTCGCAGAACATCAAGGCGCCGCACTTGCGCGTGCGCGCGCTGCCCAGCAGGGCGCGGCGCAGGTGGTCGAGCAGGCTGGCGCGGTTGGGCAGGTCGGTCAGCGCGTCGAAGAAGGCGAGGCGGTAGATCTTCGCTTCGTTGTGCTTGCGTTCGCTGATGTCGGTGCTGATCACCAGGATCTTCTGCGGCGCGCGGATGGTCTCGTCGGGGCAGAGCAGGGTCCAGCGGGTGTCGGTCTCGATGCACACGCCGTCGCGCCGCATGTGGGACAATTCGCCCGACCATTCGCCCGTTGCAAGCGTTGTCTCGTAGGCGGCATGGTAGGCCGGCAGGTTCTCGCACAGCAGCTCGTTGAACTTCCTGCCGCGTGCCTCGCAAGCGCTCCAGCCGTACAGCCGCTCGGCGCCGCTGTTCCAATAGGAGATGCGCGAATTCATGTCCATGGCAACGATGGCGTCGCGCGCGCGCTGGAGGTAAGAAGCCTGTTCGTGCACCAGCATGTTGGCGTTATGCAGCCGGGTGAAGTCGAACAACAAGCCTTCCAGCACGTAACCCCGCTGCCGCCGCACAGCTGACCCCTGTTCGCACACCCACTTCAAATCGCCGTTAGCGCAGCGGATGCGATAGGTCAGCTGGAATTCGCCCCCATCCTGTATGGCGAGTGCGATCCCGCGTTCCACGCCATGGCGATCTTCGGGAACGATAATGTTGGCATAGGAAAGCCCGGGTCGGGCCATAAACGCAGCTGCAGGGTAACCGGTGAGCCGTTCGATGCCATCGCTGACGAATTCCATCGTCCAGTCACTATCGTTCAGGCAACGGTAAGCCGCACCTGGTAGATTGCGGAGCAGCAGCTCAAGGGATAACGCAGGGGCGTCTTCCATGGCGTGCGAATGCGGTCCATCGAGAGCGCTCATCGGGCCTCGCGAAGTGGTCGTTGAAACGTCTAGTTATGCGCAACTGGTAACTATCGTACCGCAAATAAGAGCAGTATTGACAGCGCTCGATTGAAATCCGTAAATAACTTGTTGTAATAAAATCAGAATGACCAGACGTGGCAGCGCCACCAGCTGTTGCTGGCGGCGCATTGCATCACAAAACGGGAATCAGAATGCGGCAATACCAGTCTGGGCACGGCCCAGGATCAGTGCGTGGATGTCGTGGGTGCCTTCGTAGGTGTTGACCACTTCGAGGTTGACCATGTGGCGCACGATGCCGAATTCATCCGAAATACCATTGCCGCCAAGCATGTCACGGGCAACGCGGGCGATGTCCAGCGACTTGCCGCAGGAATTGCGTTTCATGATCGAGGTGATCTCGACCGCGGCCGTGCCTTCGTCCTTCATGCGGCCCAGGCGCAGGCAGCCCTGCAGGCCGAGGGTGACCTCGGTCTGCATGTCGGCCAGTTTCTTTTGCACCAGCTGGTTGGCGGCCAGCGGCTTGCCGAACTGGTGGCGGTCGAGCACATACTGGCGCGCGGTATGCCAGCAGTCTTCGGCCGCGCCCAGCGCGCCCCAGGCAATGCCGTAGCGGGCCGAGTTCAGGCAGGTGAACGGGCCTTTCAGGCCGCGCACGTCCGGGAAGGCGTTTTCTTCAGGGCAGAACACGTTGTCCATCACGATTTCGCCGGTGATCGAGGCGCGCAGGCCGAACTTGCCGTGGATGGCCGGGGCGGAGAGGCCCTGCATGCCCTTGTCGAGCACGAAGCCGCGGATTGCGCCCTCGTCGTCCTTGGCCCAGACCACGAACACGTCGGCGACCGGCGAATTGGTGATCCACATCTTGGAGCCGGTCAGGCTGTAGCCGCCGTCCACCTTGCGGGCGCGGGTAACCATCGAGCCCGGGTCGGAACCGTGATTCGGCTCGGTCAAACCAAAACAGCCGATCCATTCGCCGGTGGCCAGCTTCGGCAGGTATTTCTGCTTGGTCGCTTCATTGCCGAACTCAAAGATCGGGACCATGACCAGCGAGGACTGCACGCTCATCATCGAGCGGTAGCCCGAGTCGACGCGCTCGACTTCGCGCGCGATCAGGCCATAGGCGACATAGTTCATGCCCGGGCCGCCGTACTGCTCCGGAATGGTCGGGCCCAGCAGGCCGAGTTCGCCCATTTCGCGGAAGATCGAGGTGTCCATGCGTTCGTGGCGGAAGGCCTCGAGGATGCGCGGCTTGAGCTTGTCCTGGCAATAGGCAGCGGCGGCGTCGCGCACCATGCGCTCTTCATCGGTCAGCTGGCTGTTCAGCAGCAGCGGGTCATCCCAATGGAAGGCGGCTTTGCGGGGCGAATCGGAACGGTTCATGGATCATCCTGTCTCGGTAAGTTCTTGGTAGAAAGACGCGCGCCCGGCCACCGGCCCGGGCCCACCATCATTGGCCATTATAGGAATGACGCGCCGCCGCATCTTTTGAAATGGCGACAACGATTTTCATTTTTGCTCGGCACGCGTCGTGCGGGGCGCGCAGCCCGGGGCTGGCGACCGCCTACTGGCTGAACGATACCGTTTCGCCCAGCCCGGCATCGCGCAGGCGCGACATGTCCCGCGTCGGCGTGTTGCCGAAATGACGGGCGTACTCGCGGCTGAATTGCGAAGCGCTGACATAGCCGACCCGCTGGCAGGCCAGGTTCGCGTCCATGCCGGTGGACAGCATCAGCCGCCGCGCTTCCTGCAGGCGCAGGGTTTTCTGGAATTGCAAGGGACTCATCGAGGTGAGCGACTTGAACTGCCCGTGCAGCGACGACGGGCTCATGTGGGCGAACCCGGCCATGTCGTCGATGCGGATCGGCTGGTCGTAGTGGGCGCGGATCCATGCGACGACCTTGCCGATGCGACGCGTCTCGACCCGGCCCAGTTGCGCCAGGCGGGCGCCGAACGGGCCGCGCAGCAGCCGCAGCATGATTTCGTCGATGGCCAGCGGCGCCAGCAGCGCGGCATCGTCCGGCGCCGAGGCCAGCGCCAGCAGGCGCGCCGCGGCGTCGACGATCGCGTCCCCGGCCTGGGCGACATACACGGCGCGGCCGTCGCGCACCGGCGGCACGCCCTCGGGCCAGGCTTTGAGGATCAGATCGGCCAGCCGCTCCTGGTCGAAATCGAGCCGGAACGACAGGTAGGGCGCGGCCACGCTGGCTTGCCTGATCATGGCCGCGATCGGCAGGTCGAGCGAGAAGATCAGCATGCGCGAAGGATCGTAGTCGTAGGACTCGCCGCCGAGCATCACGGTCTTGGCGCCCTGCGCGACGAGGCACAGGGCCGGCCGGTGCAGGCCATGGACCAGCTCGGCGCTTGCGGTCGAGGTGCGCACCGCATGCACGCCCGGGATGCAGGTCGCAAACGAGCCATCGTGCGGCGCATGGGCGGCCAGCAGCGCGGCCAGGCGCGCCAGCGGGCCGCCCGGCGCGCCGGCCGGGACAGGGGAGGGGGCAGGACTGTTCATGGTCTGCTGGCAGGATACAACATTGCCTGGCTCCGCGTTTCCGCCTCAGGCCGGGTGGTCGGTCGAGCGCGACAGGCTGGACAGGGCGCCGAGCTCGGCCAGCCTGGCGTCGATGGCGGCCGAGGCCATGGCCAGCGCATCGCTCCCCGCCAGGAACTGGCGCGGCGGCTCGGCCATGCCGGCCAGTTGCAGCACGGCGGCTGCCAGCTTCACCGGGTCGCCCAGCTGCTTGCCCTTGTAGGCGCCGTAGGCCGCTTCGACCGAGCCATGGGCCGCGTAATCGTCGATCAGCTTGTCGCCGTAGCGCACCGAGTTCTGGTCGAGGAATTCGGTGCGGAAGAACCCCGGCTCGACCACCGTGACCCGGATGCCGAACTTGGCCACCTCCAGCGCCAGCGAGGCGGACAGGCCTTCGATCGCGTACTTGGTGGCGCAGTAGACGGAGGCGCCGTCGAAGCCGGTGACGCCGGCGATCGAGCTGATATTGATGATGTGCCCCGCGCGCTGGCCGCGCATCACGGGCAGCACCGCCCGCAGCACGTGCATGACGCCGTAGACGTTCACGCCGAACTGGCGTGCGATCTCGCCCGTCGAGATTTCTTCAAAATTGCCCAGCAGGCCATAGGCGGCATTGTTCACCAGCACGTCGATGCGGCCGAAGCGCGCGACGGCCGCCTGCACCGCCCGCGGCGCCTGGGCCTCGTCGGCGACGTCGAGTTCGACCAGGGCGACCTGGTTTGGGTCGATGCCGGCGAAGGTGTTCTTGAGTTGGGCCAGGCTGCGGCCGGCCGCGACGACATGGTCGCCGGCGGCCAGGGCAGCGTGGGCAATGTTGGCGCCGATACCGCGGCCCGCGCCAGTGATGAACCAGACTTTACGCATGATGTGCTCTCCAGGTGATGCCACGTGCGTGGCGTTAAGATGGAGAGCATGGTAGGGCGGGCGCTGCCCGCGGACTTGCCTGAAACTCCAGGGAGCTGGCGTAATCCTGTCGGTTTGCGCCTAGCCGGTCTTGCCGAAGCGTCCGCCGTGGAACAGCAGGGCCGGCTGGGGATGGACGGCGCATTGCTCGACTTCACCCACGAAGATGACGTGGTCGCCTTCGGGATAGCGGCTGCGGTTGTGGCATTCGAACCAGGCCGAGACGCCCTGCAGGATCGGCTGGCCGGTGCGCGACAGTTCGTAGTCGACGCCCTCGAAGGGATTGTCGGTGCGGCGCGAGAAGCGCATTGCCAGTTCTTCTTGTCCGGCGGCGAGGATGTTGATCACGTAGTGCGAATTGCCGCTGAAGATGGGCAGGCTGTTCGCGCCCGCGCCCAGGCTCCACAGCACGAGCGGGGGTTCGAGCGAGACCGAGTTGAAGGAACTGGCGGTCAGGCCGCGGAATGTACCGTCGGCAAGACGCGTGGTGATGACGGTGACACCGGTGGCGAATTGCGACAGCGCATGGCGGAAATGCGCCGAATCGAAACCGCGCGATGCGGCGTGGGGAGCACGTGTATTCATGGGGACCTTGAAGGATGGCGCCATTATGCCATTGTCGCGCGCCAAGGCGAGCCCGGGTCCCTGCCGCACTGCAGAGGGAGCGGGTTTGCGTTACATTAAGTGCTATCGAAACTGACGAAACAAGGTGTGCGATGAGCGAGCAAACAGCAACCGAAGTGGCCATCCTGGGCGGCGGGTGCTTCTGGTGCCTGGAGGCGGTGTACCTGGAAGCGCGCGGCGTGACCCGGGTCGAATCGGGCTACATGGGCGGCCACGTGGTCAACCCGACCTACGAGCAGGTGTGCGCGGCCACCACCGGCCACGCCGAAGTGGTGCGGGTGGAATTCGACCCGAACGTGATTTCCTACCGCGACATCCTGGAAGTGTTCTTCACCATCCACGACCCGACCACCCAGGACCGCCAGGGCAACGACGTGGGGCCGCAGTACCGCTCGGTGATCTTCACCACCTCGCCCGAGCAGGAAGCGACCGCGCGCAAGGTGATGGCCGAGATGGCCTCGGTGTGGGACGCGCCGATCGTGACCCAGTTGCTGCCGCAGGAAACCTGGTACAAGGCCGAGGATTATCACCAGAATTATTTCGCGCAGCATCCGCTGCAGGGGTATTGCGCCTTCGTGGTGGCGCCGAAAGTCGCAAAATTCCGCAAGACGTTTACGGAGCGGCTGAAGTAACAGGAGAGTGCGCTCTGCCGGGCATCGTAGGGTGGGCGTAAAACAGTCCACCGGACTGTTTTACGCCCACCCTACGATTTCGTTGAAGCGTCACGGGTACATGTACTTGCGCGACCACGGAATCTGCCCCGGATCCCCACCCGCCTTCCCGCACACGATCTGGTACAGGCTGATCCTGTCATGCGCAAACGCATACGCGCATCCCGCCAGGTACAAATGCCAGATCCGGAACCGCTTCTCGTCGGTCAGCGTGCGGATATGCGCGGCATTGTTCTCGAAGTTGTCGGTCCACAGCGCGCACGTCTTCGCGTAATGGCGGCGCAAGTTTTCCACGTCGCGCACTTCCAGACCGCCTTCCTGCATCGCATGCACCACCGTGGCCAGGTGGGCCAGCTCGCCGTCCGGGAAGACGTATTCGTCGATGAAATCGCCCCCGCCATAGGGCGTGGCGCTGTTGTCCACGTTGGTGGTGGTAATGCCGTGGTTCATCACGACGCCGCCCGGCGCCAATAATTTGTCCACTTGTAAAAAATATGCCTTCAGCTGGGCCACGCCGACGTGCTCGAACATGCCGACGCTGGTGATGCGGTCGAACTGCCCGGCGACGTCGCGGTAGTCCTGCAGGCGGATCTCGACCTGGCCCTGCAGCCCGGCCTGGGCCACGCGCTCGCGCGCCAGCGCCGCCTGGTTGTCCGACAGCGTGACGCCCACGCAACGCGCGCCGAAGTGCCGGGCCGCGCGCAGCACCAGCGCGCCCCAGCCGCAGCCGATGTCGAGCAGGGTCTGGCCGGGCCGCAGGTCGATCTTGCGCAGGATGTGGTCGATCTTCTTTTGCTGGGCCGTGGCCAGGTCTTCCGTGCCGGTTTCGAAATAGGCGCAGGAATACACCATGCCGGGATCGAGCCAGGCGGCGTAGAAATCGTTGGAGACGTCGTAGTGATAGCGGATGGCTTCGGCGTCTTTTTCGCGCGTGTGCGGCGCACGGTGGATGCCGACACGCAGGGCGTCGGTGAAGCGGTTGCTCTTGCCGGCCAGGTTGGCGGCGAGGGTGTTGCCGACGTTGATGATGTCGGCGGCGCGCCCCTTGATCTCGATGGCGCCTTCGACATAGGCGCGGCCCAGGCTGTAGAGCGAAGGCGAGCGCAGGTAGCGCAGGGCGGAGCGGTCGGGCACGCGGATGGTGACGCGCGACGCGGCCGCGCCGGTCGCCTCGGAAGAAAACTCGAGTTGCCGGCCGTCCCATAGTTCGACCCGCAAGGGCAGGGACAGCTTGTTACGCAGGCCTGCACTCCAGGCCGACAACATCATCTGTTCGAACACGATCACCTCCGGCGTTGACAGCCGGCGTGCAGTGTTGCGCTGCGCCCGGCTTACGGTTGCAAACGCAGTCGCGTCCAGCTGCCGTCTTCCTGCCGCTCGTAGACGATGCGGTCGTGGAAGCGGGAGCGGCGTCCCTGCCAGAACTCCAGGCGCTCGGGCACGAGGCGGAAACCGCCCCAGTTGCCTGGCCGCGCCGGATCTTCGCCAGCCAGCCGCGCGGTGGCGTCGTAGTTCTCTTCGAGTTCGGCACGGCTGCCGATGGGAGCGCTCTGTTGCGAGGCGATGGCCGACAGGCGGCTTTTCAAGGGGCGGCTGCGGAAATAGCGGTCGCTTTCCTCGGCGGACGTGCGCTCCACGCGTCCTTCAATGCGAACCTGGCGTTCAAGTTCACTCCAGAAGAATAGCAAGGCCGCATGTGGATTATTTTGCAACTCCTCAGACTTTCGGCTGTTATAGTTGGTGTACCAGGTGAAGCCGCGCTCATCGAATTGCTTGACCAACACAATACGCGAGCTCGGCCTGCCATCCAGGCCCACGGTGGCCACCGACATCGCATTCGGCTCGTTCACCTCGGCCTTCAGGGCCTGCTCGAACCACTGCGTGAACTGCAGCATCGGATCGTCCATTACTTCGGTTTCGTTCAGGCTGGCCTGGCCGTAATCCTTGCGCAGGTCGGCCACCGCCTGGCCCACGGCCGGCGCCGCACCCTGCGGCTCGATGCCGCGGCGCGCCTGCATCGCCTTGCCCAGCTGCGCCATTTGCTCCGGACTGAACAGGCGCATGGCCATCGGCGCCATCGTGCTTTCCTCGCGGTCCATGTGCGAGGAGTAGCGCTGGCTGAAGCGCTGCACGGCGCTGGCCGACAACACGCTCGACCTGCCTTCGGCAATGGCCACCAGCTGCTCGTGCAAGTCCTGCCACAGCGCGTCCATGTCCTTGTGATCCTGCAGGATTACCGGCGCCAGCGCCTGCAGCGTCGCGGCGTCCTCGCCTTGCGCCACGGCGCGCAGCATCGGGATCAGGTCCTGCTCCTCGTCCTCGTGGTGCAGGTGGGCCGCCTTGTCGAAATATTTCAGTACCGCCGCTGCCGCCTGGCGCGCCTGCTCGTCGGCCCCGAATTCGGGCAGGTGGGCCAGCAGCTTGTCGAGCGTCGCCAGCTGCTTGCGGATGCGTCCGTGGCAATGCTTGAGGACAGCGATCGGCTGGTCGAAATCGGGCGCGGTGTCGTGGAGAAGTGGGGTCATGGGGCGTTTTGTTAACAGGCGAAAATATTTGATTGACGAGAAGTTATTTTAGTGCAGATGCGAAACGATCGTCCGTTAAAATGGCGGGATGATCCTGACAGACACCCCCGCTTTTGCAGCCACCCTCAACGATGAAGTCGACTTTGCGCGCCGTTTCGGCGGGATTGCGCGCCTCTATGGCGAGCGTGCTCTCGAACGCTTCCGTGCGGCGCACGTTTGCGTGATCGGCGTGGGCGGCGTCGGCTCCTGGATCGTCGAGGCGCTGGCGCGCAGCGCGGTCGGCCACCTCACGCTGATCGACCTCGATAACGTGGCCGAATCGAACATCAACCGCCAGTTGCAGGCCTTGACCTCGACCATCGGCATGGCCAAGATCGACGCCCTCAAGGAGCGGATCGCGCAGATCAACCCGTTCTGCAAGGTGACCCTGGTCGAGGACTTCATCGACCCGACCAATATCGAGGCCATGATGGCCGGCAAAGGGTTCGACTATGTGGTCGACGCCATCGACGGCGTCAAGTCCAAGGCCGCCCTGATCGCCTGGTGCAGCGCCAACAAGATGCCCCTGGTCGTCATCGGCGGCGCCGGCGGCCAGATCGACCCGACGAAAATCGAGGTGCGCGACTTGGGCCGCACCGAGCAGGAGCCGCTGCTGAAAAAGGTGCGCAAGCTGCTGCGCGCGCAGTACGGCTTCGCCCGCGGCGAAAAGAACAAATACCACATCGACGCCGTCTTTTCGATGGAGCCACTGCGCTATCCGGACAGCGGCGACGCCTGCGCGGTCGACCCCAACGGCGTGACCGGCCTGAACTGCGCCGGCTTCGGCTCGAGCATGGTGGTCACGGCCACCTTCGGGATGGTGGCTGCCGGACACCTGCTGCGCAAGCTGGCCGACGCGGCCAATGCCGAGCCGCTCGAGGGCGCTCAACCGGAAACTGTGCAAGCGGAAGAGGCCTTGCTATCATAGGATCAGTTAATGATCTTTTGATTGGAAGAGCCACCATGATTCGTCGCACCCTCTTGTCCGCCCTGATGCTGGTGGCCACCGCCGCCAGCGCCCAGGACACCACCGTCCAGGACGCCTCCAAGCCGACCACCCAGCCTGCGCCCGAGCAGCAGACCGTGCCGCAAGCCACCCAGCCGGCGCCGCAAGCCGCGCCGACCCTGCCGCCGCTGCCGACTCCACAGGTCGAGATCGTCGACCGCGTCGTGGGCAAGGGCAAGGAAGCCACCATCGGCAGCAATGTCGTGGTCAACTACACCGGCTGGTTCCACAAGCCCCTGGCGCCGAAGCAGCGTGGCCGCAAGTTCGATTCCTCGCTCGACGCCGGCCGCGAGCCGCTCGAGTTCCAGCTGGGCGCGGGCCGCGTCATCAAGGGCTGGGAGCAGGGCGTGGCGGGCATGAAGGTGGGCGGCAAGCGCACCCTGATCATCCCGAGCGCACTGGCCTACGGCAAGCGCGGCGCAGGCGGCGGCGAGATCCCGCCGGATGCCGACCTGATCTTCGACGTGGAACTGCTGAACGTAAAGTAAGTCAATCCCATCACGAGATGGTGGCTCCGAGGAGAATGGCATGCGAATCGCAAACGATGTCACCGAGCTGATCGGCAACACCCCCCTGGTCCGGATCCGCAGGCTGGCGCAGGGCGCCGGCGCGGACATCGTGGGCAAGCTCGAATACCATAATCCCGCCCATAGCGTGAAAGACCGCATCGGCCTGGCCATGATCGAGGCCGCCGAGCAGGCCGGGCTGATCAAGCCCGACACCGTCATTGTCGAACCCACCAGCGGCAACACCGGCATCGCGCTGGCGATGGTGTGCGCCGCGCGCGGCTACCGCTGCAAGCTCGTCATGCCCGAAACCATGAGCAGCGAACGGCGCATGCTGCTGCGCGCCTATGGCGCCGAGCTGGTGCTGACCCCGGGCAGCGAAGGCATGCTGGGCGCGATCCGCCGGGCCGAAGAACTGGTGGCCTCCGACCCTACCTGTTTCATGCCGCAGCAGTTCAACAACCCGGCCAACCCGGATATCCACCGCCGCACCACCGCCGAGGAAATCTGGCGCGACACTGACGGCAAGGTCGACATCCTGGTGGCGGGCGTGGGCACCGGCGGCACCATCACCGGCGTGAGCGAGATCATCAAGTCGCGCAAGCCGGGCTTCCAGGCCATCGCCGTGGAGCCGGAAGCCTCGCCCATGCTGTCCAAGGGCAGCAAGGGCCCGCACCCGATCCAGGGCATCGGCGCCGGCTTCGTGCCGCAGGTACTCAATACCCACGCCTACGACGAGGTCATCACCGTCAGGAACGAAGACGCCTTCGAGACCGCCCGGGCCGCCGCGCGCGAGGAAGGCCTGCTGGTGGGGATTTCATCGGGCGCGGCGCTGTGGGCGGCGATCCAGGTGGCGCGCCGGCCCGAGAATGCGGGCAAGCTGATCGTGACCATCATCCCTTCGTTCGGGGAGCGCTATCTCAGCACGGCGCTGTACGCGAACCTGGCCGGCTGAGACCGTAGTTATTTCCATGTGGACACAAAAGTTGCTGTAGCTCAGTGCTGAGGATGGCGCGCGCCGTATCCTGTCTTCAGCGGTGACGACACGCGTTCGACCGGAGCACCGGTCGGGAAACGCTCGGGACGATCGTCGCCGACAACTTTCCCATGGAGCGCGCTATGGCCACACCACCTTTCAAGGCGGGCAAGCAGGGTGGTTTTACCCTGATCGAGCTGATCGCCGTCATCGTCATCCTCGGCATCCTGGCCGCGACCGCGCTGCCGCGGTTTTCCAACCTGGCCGGCGATGCGCGCGCCGCCAACCTGCGGGCAGCCAAGGGCGCCCTGGTATCGACGGCCTCGATGGTGCGTGCCAAGGCAATGGTCAGCAACAACATGATGAGCGGCGCGGTCTTCTTCGAAGGCCAGACCATCCTGCTCCACAACGGCTACCCGGCCGCGGGCGACCTCGGGCAGGTACGCCTGTTTGCCGCGGCCGCGGGCCTGGGCATGGGCGTGACGCAGCACGACGACTACAACATCACCTTCGAGAACGGCGGCCTGATGGTGTCGCCGAAAAACGTGAGCAGCGCGAACAGGATGGCCTGCGCGGTGACCTACATCCAGGCGGCTTCCCCCGATACGCCGCCGACCTACATCGAACACTCCAGCAACGGCAAGTTCATCTGCGATTAGTGCGCGTGCGCATGCCCTTCATGCTCGTGCCCGGCCAGCGCGCAATCGTGCCGGGTGGTGCCTTCTTCCACCTGCAGCGTGCAGTGGTGGATGCCGAAGTCCTGCCGTAAGCTGGCCACCATCTCGTCCAGCACCCGGTCGCCCGGATACCCGCCGGGCATCACCACGTGCGCCGTCAGCGCGTTCTCGGTCGTGCTGATGGCCCAGATGTGCAGGTCGTGCACTTCCTTCACGCCCGGCCGGGAGGCCAGGTAGCTGCGCACCGCGCCCGCGTCCACGCCGGGCGGCACGGCGGCCATCGAGAGCTGCACCGATTCGCGCAGCAGCGACCAGGTGCCCAGCACGATCACCACCACGATCACCAGGCTCACCGCCGGGTCGATCCAGGTCCAGTTGGTCGCGAGGATGACCAGGCCCGAGATCACCACCCCCAGCGACAGCGCGGCGTCGGCCGCCATGTGCAGGTAGGCGCCGCGCACGTTCAGGTCGCCCTTGCTGCCGGCCAGGAACAGCCAGGCCGAGAAGCCGTTGATGAGGACCCCGATGCCCGCGACCACGGTGACCGTCATGCCTTCGACCGGCGCAGGGTTGGTGAAGCGGTGCACGGCTTCCCAGGCGATCGCGCCGCAGGCCACCATCAGGAGCAGGCCGTTGGCCAGCGCCGCCAGGATCGAGGAGCCGCGCAAGCCGTAGGTATAGCGGCGGGTCGGGGCGCTTTTCGCCAGTGCGGCCGCGCCCCAGGCCAGCATCAGGCCCAGCACGTCCGACAGGTTGTGGCCGGCGTCGGCCATCAGCGCAGTGGAATGGGCGATGAAGCCATAGACGAACTCGATGACGACGAACAGCGCATTGACGCCGATCGCCAGTGCAAAGGCGCGCCCGTTGCCCGCCGGGTCGGGCATGTGGTGATGGTGGTGCCCGAAGCCGTGGGAGTGGCCATGGTCGTGATCGTGATCGTGATCGTGGTGGTCGTGCTTGTGGTCGCTCATGCGTCGATTCCGGTGGCTGGTTCGGCGATATGCTCGAACATGTTGGCGAGCAGGCTGCTGATGTGGGCATCGGCAGCCGAATAGAAGACCTGCTTGCCCTGGCGCTCGGCCTTGACGATGCGGGCCGCGCGCAGCAGGCGCAGGTGGTGGCTGACCAGGGAGCTGGACAGCTCGAGCGAGGCGGCGATCTCGCCCACCGCGGTCGGCTGGCCCAGGCAGGCCAGCACGATACGCAGTCGGGTGGCGTCGCCGAGCAGGTGGAACAGGTCCGCCAGCTCTTCGACGGCGCCGGCGGCGAGTTCGAAGTCGGGGTGGTGGGTCATCGTACTATTTGTTCAACATGTGAAGAGTTGTTCACATGTTAGGCCAAATTGGCGGATGCGGCAAGCGGCTTGTCGCTGCCATGCGTGCAACCCGCTACACCGCGGCGCGACGACCCAATGACGCGCTGCCTGATGAAACGGCTGAGTTCGTTTTTCCCCTGTAGTATTCGGTCCTGCATCCGATGCCGCTGCCACCGCCGGTGCGGTCGTGCCACGGTGAGGATGCTGTATTTCTGCTCGCGTGGCTGCGCACCTTCCACATCGGCCTTCAACCCCGTACCCCGGTCCGGCGGCAGAAGGTCACGGCGCCGGTCGCGCGAGGGTCATCCGGAGCGAGAGCCTGGATGCCGGTCACATCACAAAGAAAATGTATGGCTTATATTGCTGTCTTCGCTGTCGCCCTGGTCTTCTGGACTGTCGTCTCGGTCATCGGTGGCGGTGCGGAACCCTGGGACCTGGCGCATTATTGGACCGTCATTTACCCGATCGCGCTCGTTTTGACAGTGATGATGGGGTGGGCGCTGAAACGTTCCCAATGGTCCGCGGGCGCCATTGTCATGTTTGCCCAGATCCCCGCGATCCTGGCGACTTCCGGTGCCTCCGCACTGTTGGGTGCAGGGATCGTATATGTGGCTCTCCTGTCGGTTCCCGCGATCGCCCTGTCATGGTTCGCGGGCAAAATGCGGCAGGCTTCTCTCCGAAAATAAGCTCCGGCAGTCTGACTGCCGGCGGCACCGGCCGCCGCCGCCGATACATCCTGGCTCCGGCCGCCGCATCGCGGCTCAGCGCGCGTCGAGGAGCTGCCCGTCGCTGTCGCGCAGCTCGGCCGTGCCCAGCCCGAGCGGCTGCAGCTGCGGCAGGATGCGCTTGCGGTCGCCCACGGCCACCACGATCATCCGCGCCGGGTCCAGGTGCTTGCGCGCCGCCCCCTGCACCTGCGCGGCCGTCACCGCAGCCAGCTGCGCGGGCAGGCGGCTGTAATAGTCGAGCGGCAGCCCGTACAGGAAACTCTCCGCCAGGCTGGCGCCGATGTCGGCATTGGTCTCGAACTGGCCCGGCAGCGACAGCAATTGCGCGTCGCGCGCGGCGCTGAGCTCCGCCGGCGGCAGCGCGGCCTCGCGCATGGCGGCGACCTCGCGGAAGATCTCGCGCACCGAAGCGCCGGTGGCGCTTTGCTTGACGCTGCCGGCGATCACGAACGGACCCGGCGTGCGGTCGTAGCGGAATTCGGAGAACACGCCGTAGCTATACCCCTTGGTCTCGCGCAGGTTGTTGTTCAGGCGGCTGGAGAACATGCCGCCCAGCGCGCCGTTCATCACTTGCAGCGCCGGGAAGTCCGGGGTGTCGCGGGCCACGCCGATGCTGGTCACGCGCAGCGCGGTCTGGCCGGCGTCCGGATGGTCGACCACGACCAGGCGCGCCCCGGTGGTCGCGGGCGCGCCCGGGCTGCCGGCGGGTGCATCCGCGCCGGCCCAGGCGCCGAAGCGCGCCTCGGCCAGGGCTTTCAGTTCTGCGCGCGTGATATCGCCCGTTACGACCAGCGCCGCGTTTTCCGGCACGTAGTGGCGGCGCCAGAAGGCGACCAGGTCGTCGCGGGTGGCGTCGCGGATGGCCGGCTCGGTGCCGAGCTGGCCGTAGCCCTTGGCGTGCTTGCCGCCGTACAGGGCACCGGCGGCGGCCACCGAGGCCACGCTCTCCGGATCGTCGCGCTGCTGGATCAGTTCACCGATGCGGTCGGCGCGCTGGCGCTCGACTTCGGCGATGGGAAAGGCCGGGCGCTGCACGATATCGGCCAGCACGTCCAGCGCCGGGGCGAAGGTCGAGCGCAGCGACAGCAGCGACACGATCGACGCGTCGGCACTGGTGCCGCTGCCCAGGAAGGCGCCGAGCTGCGCGATCTCGTCGGCGATCTGCGGCGCGCTGCGGGTGGCCGTGCCTTCTTCGAGCATCTGGGCGGTGAAGCCGGCCAGGCCGGGCAGCCCGGCCGGGTTGGCGGCGCTGCCGCTGCGCACCACCAGCTGGGTCGACACCAGCGGCAGCGCCGGGTTGTGGTGGTGGATGATGGTCAGGCCGTTGGCCAGCTTGAAGGACTCGCCCTGCGGCAGCGTGAACTGCGGCGCCGGGCCGGGCTTGGGCGCCTGCGCGCGCCACGGCTCGGGCGCATTGATGCCGGCGCTGTCGCCGCTGCCGGCCTTGGGCGGCTTGGGTGCGCGCGGATCGTTCACCACCTGCTTGCCGGGCAGGCCGGTGACGACGGCGCGCGCCTGCTGGCCAAGATGGCTGCGCACCGCGCGCTGGATATCCGCCGCCGTCACGCGGCGCAGGCGCGCCAAATCCTTGGCCAGGTAGCCCGGGTCGCCGGTGTACTGGTTGTAGTGGTTGAGCTGGTCGGCCAGGCCGTCGCCGCCCAGCTTTTCGATGGAGCTCAGCAGCGCCGTTTCGAGGCTATGGCGGGCGCGCTCGACTTCGCGCGCGCTCGGGCCCTGCTCGCGCAGCAGCGCCAGTTCGGCGTCGACCGCCGCCTCGAGCTCGCGCGCCTGAACGCCGCTGCGCGCGGTGACGTCGATGACGAAGGTCGAGCTCAGGCCATACGAGTTCTGCGAGGCGCCGACTTCCTGCGCGATCTGGCGTTCGTACACCAGCTTCTTGTACAGGCGGCTGGCCTTGCCGCCGCCGAGGATCTCGGCCGCAAGCGCCAGCTCGGCGTCGCCGGCCTGGTAGGCGGGCGGCGTGAGCCAGCCCATGAACACGCGCGGCAGCTCGACCCGGTCGCGCACCACCACGCGTCGTTCGGCGGTGATCGGCGGCGTGACGATGCTCGGGCGTGCCACCGGCGCGCTGCGGCGCAGGCTGCCGAAATATTTTTCGACCAGCGCGCGCGTCCTTGCCTTGTCGATGTCGCCGGCGATCACCAGGCTGGCGTTGTTCGGGCCGTAGAAGCGCTCGAAGAAGCTGCGCACGTCCTTGAGCTGGGCGTTCTGGATGTCGGCATGCGAGCCGATGATCGAGGCGTGGTAGGGATGGTTCTTCGGGAACAGCGCCTGCGCCAGCGCTTCCTCGACCACGCCATAGGGCTCGTCCTCGACCGTCTGGCGGCGCTCGTTGCGCACCACGTCCTGCTGGTTGGTCAGCGCCTTCTGGTCCAGCACGTCGAGCAGGTAGCCCATGCGGTCGGCGTGCACCCACAGCGCCAGCTCGAGCTGGTTCGAGGGCACGGTGTCGTAATAGCTGGTGCTGTCGTAGCCGGTGCCGCCATTGCTGTCGGTGGCGCCGGCGCCCTCGAGCAGGCGGTCGGCCAGGCCGCGCGGGACGTGGCGGGTGGCGTTGAACATCATGTGCTCGAACAGGTGGGCGAAGCCCGCCAGGCCCGGTGTCTCGTTGGCGGGGCCGACGTGGTACCAGAGGTTGACGGCCACGATCGGCAGGCGCTTGTCTTCGACCAGGATCAGCTGCAGCCCGTTGGGCAGGACGGTTTTTTCAAAGGCGATGGTGGGCAGCGGCGTGGTGGCAGGCTGGGCCTGCGTGTCCTGGGGAAGTACGGTCATGAGGGTGATGGTCAGGATGAAACGAGCAAAAAATAAGAAGGAAGGCATGCCGGACTCCGGTCGGTGGCAGCTCGGTGGTGCTTAGTGGCAGGGACTACGCCCGTGGTCGAGCCGCGCACCCGCGGGCACCTTGCCGGGTTCGGCCGGCAGGAAGCGCCACTCGTAGGCGCCGTCCAGCAGGCGCAGCGCGAGGACGCCATCATAACTGGCTTCGCGCACTTCGCTGTTCGGGGCAAAGAATACGAAAGGCGTGGCGTAAGCCCCGCCGGTGCCGACCACGAACTGGCGCAGGCCGCGCGGCGCCGGCTTGCCGTCGGCGTCTTGCGGCGCGAAGCGCTCATAGTCGTGGTCGTGGCCCGACAGCACCAGCTCGGCGCCGGCCGCGTGCAGCAGCGCAAACGCGTCGCGCATCCGGCCCGGCGGCGGATGCCCGCCCGAACTGTACAGGGGATGGTGCCAGAAGGCGAGGGTGCAGGTGGCAGGCTGTTGTTTCAGTTCGGCGCGCAGCCAGTCGATCTGGGCCGCATGCGCCGCGCCCTTGAGGTTGCTGTCGAGCGAAATCACCAGCCAGCTGCCCAGGCGCAGGCTGTAGTAGCCGCGCCCGGCGCGCGCGCCGAAATACTCGAAATACGGCCTGGCCCCGGCCGTTGCGTATTCGTGGTTGCCGGGCGTGGGCCAGGTGCGCTCGCGAAAGCGCCCCCAGGTCGGGCCGTAGCAATCCCTGAATTCGGCTGCGGTGCCGCGCGGATAGGTATGGTCGCCCAGGCTCAGCACCGCCGATTGCGGGTCGGCCCGCAACAGGCCTTCGACCAGGTTCGCGGTGGCGGCCGCGCCCGACCAGCGCGGGTCCGGGTGCTTGCAGCGCGCGATGTCGCCAGCGGCATAGACCGTATAGGCGCTCGCGAAGGCGCAGGCCGGCGCGGCGCCGGCGAGCAGCGCCAGGGCCCCCGCCATGCGGCAGGCGGGTTTGAGCATCGCCGGCTTTATTCGATGAAGCGCAGCAGGCCGCGCAGCGCATGCGCCACGGTCTGCTCGCGCACGGACTGGCGGTCGCCCTGGAACACCAGCCTTTCGGTGAACGTGGTGTCGCCGCGCGACCAGCCGAAGCACACCGTGCCCACGGGTTTGCCCGGCACAGCGCCGGTGGGGCCGGCGATGCCGGTGGTGGACAGCGCGACGTCGGCCGTGCTGCTGGCCAGTGCGCCCTCGGCCATCTTGCCCGCGACTTCTTCGCTGACCGAGCCGAACTGCGCGATGAGCGCGGCCGGGACGTCGAGCAGCTCGCTCTTGGAGGCATTCGAATAGGTGACGAAGCCGCAGTCGAACCAGCCGGTGGAACCCGCGATTTCGGTGATGGCCTGGGATACGCCGCCGCCGGTACAGGACTCGGCAGTGGCCAGGACCAGGCGCTTGGCCTCGAGTGCGCGGCCAACTTTGCTAGCTAGATCGAGAATATCGTTCGTCACGTGAGGCTCCTTTGAGTGCTGGTCGGGGTCGGGCCGCGCGAGCGTGCCGGCGTCGCTGCAGGGATGGCGCACCCGAGTGCGCGCAAGTTCATTCTAGCGCGCTCCGCCCCGTCCTGGCACGGGTTGGATCGACAAAATGCTACCCTCCGTGCATAGATGGGCGTACGGCGCGAGACAATGTGAATCGTTAAAGGTTCCGTGCGACATGTCACACAACGGTAAGCTATGCTGGTCACGCCCCATCGCCCGACCCGGCAAGGGCCACTTTTCCGTTTTCGTAGGACCCTCGATGCCGCTCGAACGAATTGCGCGTAACCGGATGGGGCCGGCGCATCCGTGCGGCACGCCCCCCACTGCCTGGCCGGCGCCGGAGGCCGCATGGCCGCGCTGAACTCGATCCGCACCAAGCTGGTGACGGCGGTGATGACGACCACCCTCGCGGCCCTGCTGGTCTCGATCGCGATCATCATCGGCTACGACCTGCGCCATTACCACCGCACCCTCACCAACGACCTCGCCACCCAGGCCGAACTGGTCGGGCACATGACCTCGGCCGCGCTGACCTTCGACGACCCGCGCCTGGCCAACGAGAACCTGGCGCTGCTGCGCACCCGTCCGCAGGTGCGCGCCGCGGCGATCTACGACGCCAAGGGCGACCTGTTCGCGTCCTACCAGGCTGCCGGGGAAACCCGCGCCATGCCCGGCGTGCTTTCCGGCGCGCCCGGCACCGACGGCGACGACCTGATCATTCACCAGGGGATCGTCGAGAACGGCGACACGCTCGGCACGGTCTACCTGCGCGCGGAAAACCAGCTGCTGGAGCGCACCCTGAGCTACCTGAGCATCGCGGCCGGCGTGACCCTGCTGGCGATGGGGGTGGCCTACCTGCTGGTGCGGCGCATGGGGCATGTGGTGACGGCGCCGATCGTGGCCATCACCGAGATCGCGCGCGACGTCGTCGCCACCCGCGACTATTCGCGCCGCGCGCCGCGCATCAGCAACGACGAAGCCGGCGAGCTGGTCGACTCGTTCAATGCGATGCTGATCGAGATCGAGGGCCGCACGCGCGAGCTGGAAACCTCCAGCGCCGAAATCGCGCACGAGGTGCAGGAACGCTCGCGCGCCCAGCAGGAAGTCATGCGCCTGAACGAGCAGCTCGAGCACCGGGTCGACGAGCGCACCCTGCAGCTGGCGCTGGCCAATGCCGAACTGGCCAACGCCATCGAAGAAGCGAGGAGCGCGAACCAGGCCAAGTCGGCGTTTCTCTCGTCGATGAGCCACGAGCTGCGCACGCCGCTCAATGCGATCCTGGGCTTTGCCCAGATCCTCACCTCCGACAGCCTGCCCTCGACGCTCGAGCAGAAAAAGGAATTCGCCAACCATATCCTGAAGTCCGGCCGCCACCTGCTCACGCTCATCAACGAGATCCTCGACCTGGCCAAGGTGGAGTCGGGCACGGTGACGCTGTCGATGGAACCGGTGGCGCTGTCGGACACGCTGCTCGAATGCCGCGCCATGGTGGCCCCGATCGCGGCGGCGCGCGGCGTGCGCGTGCTGTTCCCGGAAGCGCCGGGCGCGGTGGTGCTGGCCGACCGCACGCGCCTGAAGCAGGTGCTGCTCAATTTGCTGTCGAATGCGGTGAAATACAACCGCGAGGATGGCGCCGTGGTCCTCACCTGCGAGCAGGTGGCCCCGAGCCGGCTGCGCATGGCGGTGCAGGACACGGGCGTGGGCCTGGATACGGAACAGGTGGCGAGCCTGTTCCAGCCGTTTAACCGGCTCGGCCAGGAGGGCGGCAACCAGGAGGGCACCGGCATCGGCCTGGTGGTCACCAAGCGCCTTGTCGAACTGATGGGCGGCGACATCGGCGTGACCAGCAGCCCCGGCGTTGGCAGCGTGTTCTGGATCGAGCTGGCCACCACCGCGCCGCTGGCGGTCCCGGTGCACGAGGGCGCGCAAGCCTTGCCGGTGCTGCCGACCCTGCCGCGCGAAGGCGAGCCGCATGTGATCCTGTACGTCGAGGACAACCCGGCCAACCTGCGCCTGGTGGAAGAAATCGTGCGCTTCCGCGACGACCTGCGCCTGCTGTCCGCGCCCGACGGCCATGTCGGCCTGGCGCTGGCGCGCGAGCAGCTGCCCGAGATTATCCTGATGGACCTGAACCTGCCCGGCATGAGCGGCATCGACGTGCTCAAGCAGCTGCGCTCCGATCCGCTGACGGCCGCCATTCCCGTGATCGCCCTGACTGCCAACGCCATGCCGCGCGATATCGAACGCGGCCAGGCGGCGGGCTTCAACCGTTACCTGACCAAACCGATCGACATCGACAAATTCACCGAAGCGATCAACAGTACGCTGGCGGTGCTCCACCCCGTTGGAGCGCTGCCTGCCGAAAGGAAGGCCGAATGATTTCATTGTCCGACATCCGCCGCGCGCGCATCCTCGTGGTGGACGACGAGCCCGTCAACGTCCAGCTGCTGGAATACCTCCTCAAGACCACCGGCTACGAGAACGTCTCGAGTACCAACGACCCGCGCCAGGTCGTGTCGCTGCACCTGAAGCACCGCTTCGACCTGATCATCCTCGACCTGCACATGCCCGGCATGGACGGCTTCGACGTGATGGAGGCGCTCAAGCCGCTCGAGAGCGACTCGTGGCTGCCGGTGCTGGTGGTGACGGCCGAACCGGACAAGAAGCTGGCCGCGCTGGAAGCCGGCGCGCGCGACTTCATCGGCAAGCCCTTCGACACCGTGGAGGTCATGACGCGCATCCGCAACCTGCTGGAAGTGCGCCTGCTGCACCGCGAATCGCAGGACTACGGCGTGGGGCTGGAACGCGAGGTGCGCGAACGCACCGCCGAGCTGGCGCGCTTTCGCGGCGCGATGGACGCCACACCCGATGCGATCTTCCTGATCGACACCGCCAGCATGGCGATGGTGGACGTGTCCGACGGCGCCTGCCGCATGCTGGGCTTCTCGCGCGAGGCGCTGCTGCGGATCGACCCGGTGGCCCTGGGCCTGGGCACGCGCGAGCTGCTCGAGCGCCACCTGGCGGCCGACGCGCCGGCCACACGCGCCTTTGCCGGCGCCGACGGCGACGAAGGCGGCATGCACCCGGCGCCGCGTTTCGACACCATGCCGGGCGATATCGTCGAGACCGAACTGCTGCGCGCCGGCGGCCAGGGCGCGGTCCCGGTGGAGATCAGCTGGAAGCTGCAGGATCTCGGCAAGAACCGCATGCTCATCGCGGTGGCGCGCGACATCAGCGAGCGCCTGCATGCCCAGCAGCGCATGCGCCACATGTCGCATTACGATGCGCTCACCGGGCTGCCGAACCGCACGCTGTTCTTCGAGAACCTGAACGTCGCGATCGAACTGGCGCGCGACAAGAACTGGCGCGTGGCGGTGCTGTGCATCACGC
This sequence comes from Telluria sp. AZSoR62, assembly GCF_058111565.1. Lineage (NCBI taxonomy): Bacteria > Pseudomonadati > Pseudomonadota > Betaproteobacteria > Burkholderiales > Oxalobacteraceae > Telluria > Telluria sp. AZSoR62. Next base: position 641,818 of record NZ_JBYTST010000001.1, on the reverse strand, counting down.
TCGACCGCTTCAAGATCATCAACGATTCGCTCGGCACCGACCTGGGCGACGAGCTGCTGGGCCAGTTCAGCAATCGCCTGGTGCGGGTGGTGCGCCTGCGCGAATCGGCGGGCCGGCTGGGCGGCGACGAGTTTGCGCTGTTCCTGACCATGACGCGCGACCAGCAGGAAGCGGTCAACATGGCCAACGAAGTGCGCGACGCGCTGCGCGCGCCCTTCGACCTGCGCGGCCAGCAGGCCGGGCTCACGGCCAGCATCGGCATCGCCATGTATCCGGAAGACGCGCTCGACCCGGGCACCCTGGTGAAATACGCCGACGCGGCCATGGTGCGCGCCAAGGAAGCGGGGCGCGACGGCTACCGCTTCTTCACCGCCGGGATGAACGTGCAGGTGCTGGCGCGCCTGGACCTGGAGCTGGCCCTGCGCGGCGCGCTCGAGGACAAGCAGTTCGTGCTCTACTATCAGCCCAAGCTCGAGCTCAATACCGGCCGCGTATCGGGCATGGAAGCGCTGCTGCGCTGGAACCGTCCCGGTTTCGGGCTGGTCTATCCGGCCGAATTCGTGCCGATCATGGAAGAGACCGGGCTGGTGGTGCGGGTCGGCGACTGGATCGTCGACGAGGCCTGCCGCCAGATCGCGGCCTGGAACAAGGAAGGCTTGCGCGAAGTCCGGGTGGCGGTGAACGTGTCGAGCCGCCAGTTCGTCGAGGGCGACCTGGAGGGCGTGATCCGCGCCGCGCTCGAGCGCCATGGCGTGGAGCCGGGCATGCTGGAACTGGAGCTGACCGAAAGCGCCCTGATGTCCAATGCCGAGCACACCATCGAGGTGCTGGGCCGCCTGCGCGAGCTGGGCATCCGCATCGCGATCGACGACTTCGGCACCGGCTACTCGAGCCTGGCCTACCTCAAGCGCTTCCCGATCGACAAGCTCAAGATCGACATCGCCTTCGTGCGCGACATCGTGACCAACCCGGACGACGCGGCCATCGCGCTGGCCATCATCAGCATGGCACACAGCCTGCACATGCAGGTGATCGCCGAAGGGGTGGAGACGCGGGCCCAGATGGCCTACTTGCGGCGCAACCGTTGCGACGAGATCCAGGGTTTTCACTTTTCGCGCGCGCTGCCCGCCGTGGAGGCGGCGCGCCTGGTGCAGGAGAACCGCATCCAGCCCGACACGCCGCCCACGCACGACGACAAGGTGCAGACCCTGCTCATCGTCGACGACGACGTCAACGTGCTCACTTCGCTGCACCGCCTGTTCAGGCGCGACAACTACCGCGTGCTGACGGCGTCCTCGCCGGCCGAGGGTTTCGACCTGCTGGCCCTGTACCGCGTGCAGGTGATCCTGTGCGACCAGCGCATGCCGGTCATGAGCGGCACCGAATTCCTCAGCAAGGTCAAGGAGATGTACCCGGAGACGATCCGCATCATCCTGTCGGGCTATACGGGCGTGGAGTCGGTGCTCGATTCGATCAACCGCGGGGCGATCTACCGCTTCTATACCAAGCCCTGGCACGACCTGCAGCTGCGGGAGAATATCCGGCTGGCGTTCCGCCATTACTGGCTGACGTATGGGCCGTACGACGACCGCAAGGAGCCGCGCGACGAGGACGAGGACGAGCCGGGCAAATCAGCCGTGCATCAGCTGAAGTGATCCCACCCGCTCAGTTGCAGGTCGAGCGGCGCGCCGTTTGCATCGACGAAGCGCAAGCCCGGCGCCGCCTCGATCCTTCCCACGCGCGTCACCGCCGTGCCGCTCGCACGCCCCGCCTCGATCACCGCTTCGCGATTGGCGACGGGCGCCGTGAAGCACAACTCATAATCGTCCCCACCGGCCGCGGTGAAGCGCCGCCGCAAGGCCAGCTCCTGCCGCGCCAGCACAGGTCCTGCCGGCAGCGCATCGACGTCCAGCGTCGCGCCCACCCGCGAAGCCGCCAGGATGTGCCCCAGGTCCCCCACCAGACCATCCGAGATGTCGAGCGCGGCATGCGCGATGGGCTCTGCGGCGAGCGCCAGGCCCAGCGCCACCCGCGGCGCCGGCATGTGCATCCGCTGCGCCGCCTGCGCGTGGTCCGCGTCATCGAGCGCCACTTCCTTCCAGGCCGACGCCAGCGCCAGGCGCGCATCGCCCAGCGTCCCGGAAATCCAGATGTCGTCGCCCACCCGCGCCGCATCGCGCCGCAGCGCGTGGCCGGGCGCGAGCTCGCCGAACACGGTGATGCAGATGTTCAGCGGGCCCTTGGTGGTGTCGCCTCCCACCAGCTCGCAGCCATGCGCATCGGCCAGCTCGAACAACCCGCGCGAAAAGCCCTCCAGCCACGCCGGGTCGGCAGCCGGCAGGCTGAGGGCCAGCGTGAAGGCAAGCGGGCGCGCGCCCATCGCCGCCAGGTCCGACAGGTTCACGGCCAGGCTTTTATGGCCGAGCATCGTGGGATCGGCGCCGGCGAAGAAATGCCGGTCCTCGACCAGCATGTCGCTGGAAATCGCAAGCTGGCGTCCGGGAGCGGGCGTGAGCAGGGCGCAGTCGTCGCCGATGCCCAGATCGGCCCGGCCCGGCCGGTCGCGTTTGAAGAACTGCCTGATGAGGTCGAATTCGGAAAGCATGGGCGGATTGTACCGGCAGCCGGCATCGGCCATACAGCTTGGCACGGCCATCACGATATCGATATGGCGCGGCGGGCCCGGGTGATCGTACTATTAGCTCGGCAACTAAATCGACGCGATATATCTGCCCAGCTTATGGATCGGCCGGCCCCTTGTTGAAAATACGTAGCCTTCGATAAGTGCTCGTCTGATAAAATTGGAGGTTCCCCTCTAGTATCAGGAAGGCTGCCCAGCATGGATTCGTCATCGGACAAAAAAGAAGAATTGCGTCAACAACTGCGTGCTGCAGCGCTCGAGTACCACCAGATTCCCCGCCCCGGCAAGATCAGCGTGACCCCGACCAAGGGCCTGCTGAACCAGCGCGACCTCGCGCTGGCCTATTCGCCGGGCGTGGCTGCGCCTTGCGAAGAGATCGTCAAGGACCCCGCCAATTCGTTCAAGTACACCGCGCGCGGCAACCTGGTCGCCGTGATCACCAACGGCACCGCCGTCCTCGGCCTGGGCAATATCGGCCCGCTGGCCTCGAAGCCGGTCATGGAAGGCAAGGGCGTGCTGTTCAAGAAGTTCGCGGGCATCGACGTCTTCGACATCGAGATCGCCGAGAACGACCCGAACAAGCTGGTCGACATCATCGCCTCGCTCGAGCCGACCTTCGGCGGCGTGAACCTGGAAGACATCAAGGCGCCCGAGTGCTTCTACATCGAGCGCAAGCTGCGCGAGCGCATGAAGATCCCGGTCTTCCACGATGACCAGCACGGCACCGCGATCATCGTCGGCGCGGCCATCCTGAACGGCCTGAAGGTCGTGAACAAGGACCTGAAAAGCTGCAAGCTGGTGGTCTCCGGCGCCGGCGCGGCCGCGCTGGCCTGCCTCGACCTGATCGTCGACCTGGGCTTCCCGATCGAGAACATTTTTGTCACCGACCTGGCCGGCGTGGTCTACAAGGGCCGCGCGGAACTGATGGACCCGGACAAGGAGCGCTTCGCGCAGGATACGCCGCACCGCTCGCTGGCGGAAGTCATCCCCGGCGCCGACATCTTCCTGGGTCTCTCGGCCGGAGGCGTGCTGAAGCAGGACATGGTGGCCGCGATGGCGCCGAGCCCGCTGATCCTGGCCCTGGCCAACCCGAACCCGGAAATCCTGCCGGAAGACGTCAAGGCCGTGCGCAGCGACGCGATCATCGCCACCGGCCGTTCGGACTACCCGAACCAGGTCAACAACGTGCTCTGCTTCCCGTACATGTTCCGCGGCGCCCTCGATTGCGGGGCCACGACCATCACGCGCGAAATGGAAATCGCGGTGGTGCATGCGATCGCCGATTTGGCCCACGCCGAGCAGTCGGACATCGTGGCCTCGGCCTATGGCATCGCCAACCTGTCCTTCGGCCCGGAATACCTGATCCCGATGCCGTTCGATCCGCGCCTGCTGACCCATATCGCGCCGGCGGTGGCCAAGGCCGCCCAGGACGGCGGCGTGGCCACGCGCCCGATCGCCGACATGGAAGCCTACGCCGAGAGCCTGCAGCAGTTCGTCTACCGCAGCGGCACCTTCATGAAGCCGCTGTTCTCGGTGGCCAAGGCCGCCCAGGCCGAGGTCAAGCGCATCGTCTACGCCGAGGGCGAGGAAGAGCGCGTGCTGCGCGCCGTGCAGGTCGTGGTCGACGAGAAGCTGGCGCGCCCGATCCTGGTCGGCCGCCCGGCCGTGCTGGAAAAGCGCATCGAGAAATTCGGCCTGCGCCTGAAGCTCGGCGAGCATTTCGACGTCATCAATCCCGACTTCGACGAGCGTTACCGCGATTACTGGCAGACTTACCACCAGATGGTGATGCGCAAGGGCGTGACCGTGGACATGGCCAAGCTGGCCATGCGCCGCCGCCATACCCTGATCGGCGCGATGATGATCCACAAGGGCGACGCCGACGGCATGATCTGCGGCACCTACGGCACCACCTGGACCCACCTGGAATTCATCGACAAGGTGCTGGGCCGGCGCGAGGGCACGAATGTGTACGCGGCGATGAACATCATCATCACGCCCGAGCGCCAGCTGGCCATCCTCGACACCCACGTCAACGAGAACCCGAGCGCCGAGGAAATCGCCGAGATGACCATCATGGCGGCCGAGGAGCTCGAGCGCTTCGGCATCACCCCGCGCGTGGCGCTGCTGTCGCACTCGAACTTCGGCACCTCGAACGGCGAGTCGGCAGTGAAGATGCGCACCGCGCTGGCGCTGGTGCAGCAGAAGGCCCCTGGCCTGGAAATCGACGGCGAGATGCATGGCGACGCCGCGCTCGACTCGAAGATGCGGGCCAAGATCATGCCGCAGTCGACGCTCAAGGGCGACGCCAACATGCTGGTGATGCCGAACATCGACGCCGCCAACATCTCCTACAACCTGCTCAAGACCGCGGCCGGCAACGGGATCGCCGTCGGCCCGGTGCTGCTGGGCTGCGCACGCCCGGTGCACATCCTGACCCCGTCGGCGACGGTGCGCCGCATCGTCAACATGACCGCGCTGTGCGTGGTCGACGCGGTGTCGCAGCGCTAGGCGGCGCGTCAGCGTGGCGCCGGGGCAGGCCCCGGTGCCATGTCTGGCGCGGCCGATTTTGGGCTGTGTCAGCCGGGAATGTCGGAAAACTTCACTATTTGTCTTCGCACAAATACAACGGTAACAAACCGTAAGCGGGCGACGGACCCCAGCCATTTCAAGGCATAATGACTAGATATCCGTTGCTTTTCTTGCACGACTTTCTATCGTGCAAGGGTGTGAGTTTCCCCTCTCTGTTACAATCCCGGCTCGTCATTTGTCTGGCGGCCTGCGAGACCATCTTCTAGAACCCAAGAACATGCAAACAACAAAAAGAGCCCTGATCACTGGCATCACCGGCCAGGATGGCGCCTACCTGGCGCAGATCCTCCTGGAAAAAGGTTACCACGTGACCGGCACCTATCGCCGCTCCAGTTCCGTCAATTTCTGGCGCATCGAAGAACTTGGTATCGAGAAGCACCCGAATTTGTCCCTGGTCGAATACGACCTGACCGACCTGTCCTCGAGCATCCGCCTGGTCGACAATGCCCAGCCGGACGAGGTCTATAACCTGGCGGCGCAAAGTTTCGTCGGCGTGTCCTTCGAGCAGCCGGTGGCTACCGCCTCGATCACCGGCATCGGCGCGGTCAACCTGCTCGAAGCCATCCGCATCGTCAACCCGAAGATCCGCTTCTACCAGGCATCCACCTCCGAGATGTTCGGCAAGGTGCAGGCTGTCCCGCAAGTCGAGGACACCCCGTTCTATCCGCGCAGCCCTTACGGTGTGGCCAAGTTGTACGCGCACTGGATGACGATCAATTACCGCGAGTCTTATGACATCTTCGGTTCCTCGGGCATCCTGTTCAACCACGAGTCGCCGCTGCGCGGCCGCGAGTTCGTCACCCGCAAGATCACCGACTCGGTCGCCAAGATCGTCCTGAACAAGCTCGACGTGCTCGAGCTGGGCAACCTGGACGCCAAGCGCGACTGGGGCTATGCCAAGGAATACGTCGAAGGCATGTGGCGCATCCTGCAGGCTGACCAGCCCGATACCTTCGTGCTGGCCACCAACCGCACCGAGACCGTGCGCGACTTCGTCACCATGGCCTTCAAGGGCGCCAACATCGACCTCGAATTCACCGGCTCCGGCGAAGACGAGACCGGCCACTGCGCCCGTACCGGCAAGACCCTGGTGCGCGTCTCGCCCAAGTTCTACCGCCCGGCCGAGGTCGAGCTGCTCATCGGCGATCCGGCCAAGGCCAAGCGCGTGCTCGGCTGGGAGCCGAAGACCACGCTGGAAGAGCTGTGCCAGATGATGGTCGACGCCGACCTGCGTCGCAACGAAATCGGGTTCTCGTTCTGATATGGAGCGTGTGGCCACTGGCGACATCCCGGCATTCATCGGCGGGAGGGAAGGCGAGGGACGCCGCGCGCTCATCACGGGCCTGCGCGGCTTCACCGGCCATTACCTGGCGCAGGAGCTCACTGCCGCCGGCTACCGCGTCTACGGCACCGTCATGCCGGGCGAAGCGCTCGGCCCCGACATCCATGCGCTCGACCTGTGCGACCGCGAAGCGGTGGCGCGCATGGTCGAAGAAGTCCAGCCCGACGTGGTCGCCCACCTGGCGGGCATCGCCTTCGTGGCGCATACCAATTCCGAACTGATCTATCGGGTCAACGTGGTCGGCTCGCGCAACCTGCTCGAGGCGCTGGCCGCCGCGTCGCACCGCCCCACCAGCGTGCTGCTGGCCTCGTCGGCGAATATCTACGGCAATGCCAACGTTCCCCTCATCGACGAGAACGTGGCTCCAGCCCCGGCCAACGACTACGCCGTCAGCAAGCTGGCCATGGAATACATGGCGCGCCTGTGGATGGACAAGCTGCCGATCACGATCGCGCGCCCGTTCAACTACACCGGCGTGGGCCAGGCCGAGAACTTCCTGTTGCCAAAGATCGTCTCGCACTTCCGCCGCAACGAGCGCCGCATCGAACTGGGCAACCTGGCGATCGCGCGCGATTTCTCCGACGTGCGCATGGTCTCGCGCGCCTACCGCCGCCTGCTGGCGGTGGCGCCGAGCGGCGAAGCCTTCAATGTCTGTTCCGGCAGCTCGCATTCGCTGGCCAACCTGATCGACATGATGAGCGAGATCGCCGGCTACCACATCGACGTGCACGTCAACCCGGCCTTCGTCCGGGCCAACGACGTGCTCACGCTGGCCGGCAGCAACAGCAAGCTGACTGCCGTCATCGGCCAGCTCGAACCGACGCCGCTGTCCGAGACGCTGCGCTGGATGTACCTGGCGTGAGTGGCGGCGGTCTCACCGTCGGACTCGGGACGACCATGATCGAACCGGGCCTGACCGGCGGCCGCCTCGACGGCATCGGGGTCTACACCCGCGCCCTGATGCGCCATCTTCCCCGCGCCGGCTGCACCGTCCTTCCCTTTTCCTGGCCGCGTGTCCGTGGCGGACATGGCGGCATCAGCATCGGCCGGCCGCTGCCGCAATCCTTCGAAGCCGCCTCCCTGATCGACCTGGCCACGCCCGGCGCCCACCGCGTGCACATGCCGGCCGACCTGTTCCACGTCACCGACTACCGCATCGTGCGCATGGATTGCCCGGTGGTGGCGACCCTGCACGACGCGCTGCCCATCAAGTATCCCGAGTGGTGCAACCCGCGCCTGCGCACGCTCAAGAACTGGCTCCAGCGCAAGGCCACGGCCAAGGCCGACCATGTGATCGCGCTGTCCCATTTCGCCATCGACGAGCTGGTCGAATGCTTCGGCGTGAACCCGAACCGGGTCTCGGTGGTGTACTGCGGCGTGGACGACGAATGGCTGGAACCGGCGGACGAGCCGGCCGTGGCCGCGACCCTGGCCACATACCGGCTCACGCCCGGCTACTTCCTCACCGTCGGCACCCTGCAGCCGCGCAAGAACGTCGGCCGCCTGCTGGACGCCTGGCTCACGCTTCCCAGGCAGCTGCGCGACGAGCGCGCGCTGGTGGTGGTGGGCGCGCGCGGCTGGCGCTGCGAGGAACTCGTGGCACGCCTCGAACAGGCGCGCGCCGACGGCGAGAACATCGCCTGGCTCGATAAGCTCACCGACCAGGCGGAGCTGCGCCACCTGTTCCTGGGCGCCGGCGTGTTCGCCTTCCCCTCGCTCTACGAAGGCTTCGGCATCCCGGTGGTGGAAGCCTTTGCCTCGCGCGTGCCGGTGGTGGCCTCGAATGCCAGCTCGCTGCCCGAAGTCACGCAGGGCGCGGCGCTCGAGGTCGATCCCTCGAGCGTGGGCGAACTGGCCGATGCCATGCAGACCCTGGCCACTGACGCCGCCGAGCGCGCCCGCTGCATCGCGGCCGGCCGCGCGCGCGCCGAACAACTCACCTGGCACGCCACCGCACGGCAGACCGCCGCGGTGTACCGAACCGTTCTTTCGCAGTAAGCTCCCAACATGCGTGTCCTTCATTTCTACAAGACGTACTATCCGGACTCGGTGGGCGGCATCGAACAGGTGATCCGCCAGCTGTGCGTCGGCACGACGCGCCTGGGCGTGACCAACACCGTGCTGTCGCTGTCGCGCCAGAAAGACCTGGCGCCGATCCAGTTCGACGGCCACACCGTGCAGCGCGTGCCGCTCAATTTCGAGATCGCTTCCAACGCCTGCTCGGTGCAGGCGCTGGGCGCGCTGGCGCGCATGGCCAACGAGGCCGACGTCGTGCACTACCACTTCCCCTGGCCCTTCATGGACATGGCGCATTTCATCTCGCGCGTGAAGAAGCCGACCGTGGTCAGCTACCACTCCGACATCGTGCGCCAGAAGCACCTGCTGCGGCTGTACCAGCCGCTCAAGCACCGCTTCCTGCGCAGCGTCGACAGCATCGTCGCTGCCTCGCCCAACTACCTGGCTTCCTCGACCGTGCTGGCGCGCTACCGCGACAAGACGCGCGTCATCACCTACGGCCTGGACAAGACCACCTACCCGAGCGTCGATCCCTGCCGCCTGGCGCACTGGCGCGCGCGCGTTGGCCCCAAGTTCTTCCTGTTCGTGGGCGTGCTGCGCTACTACAAGGGCCTGCACATCCTGCTCGAGGCGGCCAAGGGGCTCGACTACCCGATCGTCATCGTCGGCACCGGCCCGGAAGAGCAGGCGCTGAAGGAACAGGCGCAGCGCCTGGGCCTGAGCAACGTGGTGTTCACCGGCGCGCTCGACGAAGCCGACAAGGCGGCCCTGCTCACGCTGTGCTATGCGCTGGCCTTCCCCTCGCACCTGCGCTCGGAAGCCTTCGGCATTTCGCTGCTGGAGGGCGCGATGTACGGCAAGGCCATGATCTCCTGCGAGATCGGCACCGGCACCACCTATATCAACATCGGCGGCGAGACCGGCCTGGCCGTGCCGCCGTCCGACCCGCAGGCCCTGCGCGGCGCCCTGCATACGCTGTGGGAAAACCCCGAGCTCACGCGCCGCATGGGCGTGCAGGCCGAGGCGCGCTACCACGAACTGTTCACGTCGGAGCGGATGGCGGCCAGTTATACGGCCCTGTACCAGGAGCTGGTGGCGCGCAAGGCGCCGGCTAGTGCCGGAAGCGGCGTCGGGCTGGCGGGGTTGCCGCCGACGCGATAAGCGGTGGCCGGCGCGGGTCCGCGCCGGCATCCAACCGAGAAACGGTTACGCCTCGGCCCAGCGCTGCTGGACGGTGCGCACCGCATCGATCTGTCCGATGAACAGGTCCACCAGCGCCGGATCGAAATGGCGCCCGCGCTGCTCGCGCAGGAAATTCAGCGCTTCTTCTTCGCTCCACGCCTTTTTGTATGGCCGCTTCGAGGTCAGCGCGTCGAACACGTCGGCGATCGCCACGATGCGCCCGGCCAGCGGGATCTCCTCGCCGCGCAGGCCGCGCGGGTAGCCGCTGCCGTCGTATTTCTCGTGGTGGGTGAGGGCGATCTGGCCGGCCAGCGCCAGCATGCCGCCTTCGTGCTCGCCGATGATCTCGGCGCCGATCGTCACGTGGCTCTGCATGATCTTCCATTCGTCCGGATCGAGCGGCCCGGGCTTTTGCAGGATGCGGTCGGGGATGCCGATCTTGCCGACGTCGTGCATGGGGGCCGCGTGCAGCAGGTCGTCGGCTTCCGCCTCGGACAGGCCGGCGGCGATGCCGATGATGCGCGAGAAGTGGCTCATGCGGATCACGTGCATGCCGGTCTCGTTGTCCTTGTACTCTGCCGCCAGGCCCAGGCGCTGGACGATCTCCAGGCGCGTGGCGCGCAGCTCTTCCATGCGAACCAGCGACAAGTGGGTGCGTACGCGCGCGCGCACGATCGGCGGGCTGACCGGTTTGGTGATGTAGTCGACCGCGCCCGCGTTGAAGCCTTCCAGCTCGTCGGCGGTATCGGTCAGCGCGGTGACAAACATCACCGGGATCGACGCCGTCGCCGGATTGGCCTTGAGCGCGGCGCAGACTTCATAGCCGGACATCCCGGGCATCATCACGTCGAGCAGGATCAGGTCGGGATTTTCCTGGCGCACCAGCTCGAGCGCGCGTGCGCCGTCCTTGGCGAACAGCAGGCGGTAGTGGTCTTGCAGGATCTGGCGCAGCAACTGCAGGTTGCTGGCCTCGTCGTCGACCGCGAGGATCAGCGGCCGGTTGTTCGGTTGGGTCATGCGCGTACGTCCTGAAAGGGTCTTATTCGCCCAGCGTGGCCATCACGGCCTCCAACTGTTCCAGGGCGAGGTCGAATTCGAAATCGCCGATCGCGCCTTGCACCTGGGCGACGCGCGGCGCGGCCGGATGGCCGGCCAGCGCCGCCGCCAGCCCGGCCAGCGCGGCATCGTCCAGTGCTCCGCGGCGCAGGGCCTGCAGCAGCAGCTTGCCGGCGCGCTGGGCGCGCGGCAGGTCGACGCCGTCGGCAGCTTGCGCCGGCGCCGGCTGGGCGCTGCCGGCGCGGATCGCGGCCAGCGCCTCTGCCAGGGCGGCGGTCGAGGTTTCCAGTGCGCCGGCTGCCGCGCGCTCGTCGGTCGGCACCGTGTTGGTCGCGTGTTCGAGCCTGGAGAGCGCGTCGGACAGCTGCTCCAGCCCGACGTTGGCGGCCACGCCGCGCACCTTGTGCGCCAGCATGCGCAGGTCCTGGTGGGCGCCGGCGGCGGCGTGCAGTTTCAGCGTGGTGGCGAGGTCGGCGTACTGGCGGCCGAAATGCTCGAGCGCCTCGAGGTAGACGTCTTCCTTGTCGGCCCAGCGGCGCAGGCCGACGCGGCGGTTGAGCACCTCGCGCGCCGGGCCCGGGATGCCGTCAGTGTCCTTGTCGGCGCCTGCCGGGGCCAGGCCCAGCACGCGGGCGATCTCGTGCGACAGGGTGAACCAGTCGACCGGCTTGCTGGCGAAACCGTCCATGCCGACTTCGACGCTGGCCTTGCGATGCTCGGCCAGCACGCTGGCGGTCATCGCGATCACCGGCACGCGTGCGCGCCCGGTCGCGGCCTCGTGGGCGCGGATCGCGCGGGTGGCGCCCAGGCCGTCGAGCACCGGCATCTGGAAGTCCATCAGGATCACGTCGAATTCGCCACGGGTGGCCTGTTCCGCCACGGCGGCGCCGTCCGCCACGGCAGTGAGCGTATGGCCGCGGCGCGACAGCAGCAGCTGCAGCAGCTCCAGGTTCTGCGGCACGTCGTCGGCGGCCAGCACGCGCAGCGGCGGCAGCACGGCGGCGCTGCGCACGCGCGGGGCCTGCTGGGCAAAGCGCGCCAGCACCAGCGGCAGGCGCACGTGGAAGGTGGTGCCCTTGCCCGGCTCGCTCTCGGCCCAGATGCGGCCGCCCATGAGCTCCACGAGCTGCTTGCAGATCGTAGTGCCCAGGCCCGTGCCGCCGAAGCGGCGCGTCATCGAGGCGTCGGCCTGGGTGAAGGGATCGAAGATCGCCTGCAGGCGGTCCGGGGCGATGCCGATGCCGGTGTCGATGACGGCGATGCACAGCTGGTCGCCGTCCGCGGTCACGCGCAGCGTGACGGTGCCGGACGGGGTGAACTTGATGGCGTTGTCGTTCAGGTTGGTCAGCACCTGGCGCACGCGCAGTTCGTCGCCGCGCAGGCCGGTCGGCAGCGCCGGGTCGTACTGGATGTCCAGGTGCAGGCCCTTGGCGCGCGCGTTGGCGGCCAGCGTCGAGGACAGCTCGTCGATCAGCGACAGCAGGTTGTAGTCGTTCTGCTCGAGCTCCACCGCGCCCTTGTCCAGCTTGGCGGTGTCGAGGATTTCATTCAGCAGGCGCAGCAGGGCGCGGCCGGCGCTGCGGATGGTGTCGAGGTGGCGGCGCTGGTCCTTGTCCAGCTCGCCGTCGAGCAGCACGTCGGTGAAGCCCAGGATCGAGTTCATCGGGGTGCGGATCTCGTGGCTCATGTTGGCCACGAACGAAGCGCGCGCGGCGGCGGCCTGCTCGGCCTTTTCCTTGGCTTCGCGCAGCGCTTCTTCCATCTGGCGGCGCTCGGTGATGTCGAGGATGACGCCGTCGAGCCAGCACAGCTCGCCGTCGTCGTGGCGCACGCCGCTGCCGTTTTCCCACAGCCAGCGCACGCCGCCGTCGGCGTGCAGCAGGCGGTATTCGACCAGGTAGGGGCGTTCTTCGCGCAGCGCGACTTCGATCTCGGCCGCCACCTGCACCCGGTCGGTCGCATGGATCATGGTGCCGAAGGTGCGGCGCGGCGGCGTGCCCAGGAAGTCGGCGGCCGGATAGCCGGTCACGCGTTCGACCGCATCGCTGATGAAGACCATCGGCCAGTCGCCGTCGATCGCGCTGCGGAAGGAAATGCCGGGGATGTTCTTGATCAGGGAGCGGAACTGGGCTTCGCTCTCGTGCAGCGCCTGCATGATGGCGCGGCGTTCGCTGATGTCGGTGATGAAGCAGACGTACAGGTCCTGCTGGCCCATGCGCGCATGGCCGATCGCGCGGCGCACCGGCACCAGGCTGCCGTCCTTGCGCCGGCCCAGTACTTCGCTGCCTTTCGACAGCGAGGCCGAATGGCCGTTGCGCAGGAAACCAAGCAGGCTGTCGCGCGCCGAGTTGTCTTCGTCGGCGATCAGGAGGCTCACGCTGCGGCCGACGATCTCGTCGCGCCGCCAGCCGAAGATGCGCTCGGCCGAGGCGTTGAATTCGGTGACGATGCCGTCGCGCCCGATCGTGATGACGCCGTCGACGGTGGTGGTGAGCAGGGCGCGCATCCAGGCTTCGCTGCGCTGCAGTTCGAGGAACATCTGGCGGTAGCGCAGCAGGCCGTTGGCGGCCAGCACCAGGCCGGTGAAGATCACGGTGGTGAGCGAGATCGCCAGCGCCAGGAAGGAGCTGTTCGAGGAGCCGACGCCGCCCGGGGCCACCTGGCCGACGAAGCGCGCCGCCGCCATGCCGGTGTAGTGCATGCCGGCGATGGCGCAGCCCATCACGATGGCCGAGAGCAGCAGGCGGCGCGATTCGGTCAGCGAGGTGAAGCGCGACAGGCCGAAGCGCACGCCCAGCGCCACCGTGGCCAGCACCACCGCGACCACGATGGACAGCGCGAACATGGCCGGGTCGTAGCGCAATTGCAGGCTCATGCGCATGCCGGCCATGCCGGAATAATGCATGGCGCCGATGCCGGCGCCGACCACCACGCCGCCGATGAGCAGGCCCAGGGGCCCCAGGCGCTTGCGCGAGATCAGCGACAGGGCCACGGCCGAGGCGCCGATGCTCGGCAGCGCCGACAGGATGGTGGTGAGCGGATCGTAGGTGATCGGCGTGCACAGGTTAAAGGCGAGCATGCCGATGAAGTGCATGGCCCAGACGCCGGCGCCCAGCGCCAGGCTGCCGCTGCCGAGGACGATCGCGCGGTGGGTGCGGCTGGCTGCGGCCTGGCCTGCAATCTGCAAGCCCATCCAGGACGAAAAAATCGCGATCAGCACCGACAACAGCACGAAACTGGGTTCATGCACGCCAAACGTCAGCAGCGACGGGTCATCCGGTACTGAAAATAATTGCGGCATAGTCGGCTTTTTTGAGTAATTTGGGTATGCGTACGCCCGGGCTTGTTCTCATCAGTATCGCATTTCCATAAGGCAAAGTCTTGTGCCGCTTAGGAAACATGCAGGTTTCGCCAGAATTGTGTCGCACGGACACCACCCTTGTCACATGCCTGTGGTAAATCACATCTTGCTGATATGCTGTATTTATCGACGCAGTCGGCGTTGTACCGGGTAAGCAAACATGTTGCGTAATCGATTTGTCGCGTTTGTCATGACAGTAGTGAGCGGCGCCGCATCGGCCGCGCCTGCCCCGGCAGCGTCCGAACCGCCGCGCCTGTACATCACGACCGAATTGTCGGCGCCGTCGAGCATGCTCGATGGCGGCCGGGTAGTGGGCATCGCCACCGACAAGGTGCGCGAAGCCATGGACCGCGCCGGCGTCGCCTACACGATCGAGATGCTGCCCTGGAAGCGCGCCTACAATGCGGCCCTGCAGCGCCCGGACGCCTGCGTGTATTCCACCACTCGCACGCCCGACCGCGAGCCGCTCTTCAAATGGGTTGGCCCCACCGATATCGCCCAATGGGTGCTGGTGGGGCGCGCCGACCGCAAGCTGCAGTTGCGCAACCTCGAGGATGCACGCGGCCTGCGCATCGGCACCTATAACGGCGACGCCCGCGACGCTTATTTGCGCGAGCGCGGCTTCACGACAGACCCGACCTCGAACGACTTGTCCAACCCGCAGAAGCTGATGCTGGGGCGCATCGACCTGTGGGCCGCCAGCCTGCGCAGCGGCAGCACCGTGCTGGCGCGTTATGGCTACGACAAGAAACTCGTACCGCTGCTCGTGTTCAATGAAATCGGGGTGTACCTGGCCTGCAACCGGGCCGTGCCGAACGACGTGGTCGCGCGCCTGAACACGGCCTTCGACCAGATCTCGCAGGACGGCACCGGCCAGCGCATCGAGCGGCGCTACGAGCGCTGGATGCCGGCGCGCCGGCGCTGATCCAGACGCCGCTGACGCTAAGGTGCATGCTGGCCGGACTTGATGGCTCTGTCACCGTTACTTGTGGAGTTGCCCAGCACCGAGAGCGGCGCCTGTTAGGATCTATAAAATTTACCAACGGAATTTGAGCTGTTACCGGCGAACCGCCTGCTGCAATGGCGCTGCCTTGCCTTGCCTTGCCTTGCTTTGCCTTGGCGGTGTGAAGCTTAGGATTCTGAGGGCAAGGACCCTACGGTCGACAAGCAAGCGGGTGCCTGATGTCACAGTGGATCGGGGATAGCAGGTCGCGGGATTTTCAGGTGAGGCACTGCAGAAAGCTCCTGCTGAGCGAATCCGCGTTGGCAACGACGCAACCCATGGTGACTAAGTCAGTGGCCAAGCCGCCATGGAACGCCGCATCTGATCAGTTCAGGATTTCATTTCCCGACAATGTCGGTGTATCGGGCAGTTGGAGAGGCGCGACAACAGGCGAAACAGTGGTCACGTGCGCGGCGCGGTCACCCTTGATCATCTCCTCCCACATGGAGCCGGAATGCCCGCCGCCTAGGTCGAGCTCCTGACCGCAGCCACAGATGGTGCACGTTCGCTTGTCATAGTCGTCGTATTCCCATTGGTGCGCGGGATAAGTGCGTTCGAACCATACTTTCAATGCGGCCAGCATTCCCATCGCGCCCCCGTTTTTTCAACAAACAATTCAGGACACACAATATCGAAAATATTAATGTTTGGCAACGAGTCTTGCTGGTTTGGCGGTATTACTGAGGGGAGAGGGTGTTATCAGGTTTTCTTTAGGATGCTCTCAGCACGTCAACAAGCAGATGCTGATGTCGGACCGGCAGCCAGCCATTCATTCTTGAATGTAACTGTAAAAATGTTCGACAGAATTCAGCGCGGTTTACGCTCGGTCGAGCGGTTTGCCGTCGATTGAATCCTCGCGTGTTGTGGTTTATTCCGCCGAAGGTAGAGTCCACAGCGAGGATGCTGCAGGACCGCATTTCTGGAAGGGCAGATCGGTTAACGCTAGCTATGCCGTCCTGTATACGAAGTCAAGCTCTACGTTCTCTTCGAGGTGACTCATGCGTCATCTTTGAGTGAAGCGTGTGTGTAACAGAAAGGATCGCTAACGCGGAAGGGAGAATGTGGAGTGCTCCGGCACATCGCACTTCTGAATGCGCGGATTGCTTGTACAACAGGAAGACAGGGTATTGCGTTGGGTATGCTTGGTGCCTCCGGCCGGAATCGAACCGGCACGCCTTACGGCGCTTGATTTTGAGTCAAGTGCGTCTACCAATTCCGCCACAGAGGCCCAACAGCAGGCGCGAATCTTAGCACACCCCTTGCCCCGCTGACCAGTACCGTCGCGCTCCCCGATGGAGATGCCTTTGGCGACCGCTGCCGGCGCCTCAGCAGGCGATGCGTTGCTGGAGCAGGCGCAGGCTGCCGACCGGACCGACGACCTGCAGGGCAGTAGGGGTGACGGCGACTTCGATCGCGCCTTCGCGGCCGCGCAGCCAGGGACGCGGACGGAAATAGCTGAGGTGGTCGGTCTCGGAGGCGGTGCGGCGGTAGCCCAGCGAGGTCAGCGCGTCGTCGAGCTTGCTGATCATGTGGCGGGCGTCGAAATGCGTGTTCATCTCGAAGCGGCCCGGGCCCATCATGGCGACCGGCATGAGGCCGCCGGCGAGCGCCGGCAGGACGATGAAGGGCAGCGGCGTGGCCGGGTCGATAAAGTGCAGCAGCAGCATCAATAGGGGCAGGCCCAGCGCCAGGGTCAGCACCCAGGGCAGCAGCTGGCGCCAGGTTCCACGCCGGCCCAGGAAAAAGGGCCGCTCGTTGATCCGGACAATTTCGGAAAACGTAATACTTTTCATGACTATCTCCTCGCAGCGCTGCTTGACCGGTGGGGCCGCACGACAACAGAGCGACCGTATTATTCTGACCACCAACCTGACGGAGAAGTTGACTCCGCTCAAACGCACTGCCATCAAGGCGTAGGTTCTCACATCAAAGCTGGGGTGCGCGCACTGATGGATAAACTATGCATGAATCGTGCCAGAGAAGAAAAAAGCCGCCGGCGGTGAGGCGGGCGGCTTTGGAGGAGCAGTAAAACTCAGCGGCGGCGGAACAGGCGGAAGCGTTCGTCGCGGTCGGAAGCGCGCCGGCCCTCCCACAGCATGGTGGCGCCGCGCACGCCGTAGCGGCGCGCGAGGATGTTGTCGTCGCGATTCTTGATGCTGTCCTGGAGCAGCACGTAATTGCATTCGCCACCGGCCAGGCCGACGAAAGGCAGGCGGCCGAAGTAGGCGAAGGAGGCGCGCTGGGCCGGGCCGACATTGGTGTCGATGCAGCCGGCGTCGGCCGGCAGGCGCGCCGCGATCTGCTGGGCCACGCCGGCGTAGCTCTTGCTGTAGTTCAGGTCCGGCAGGAACAGGGTCATCAAGAGCACCCATACCAGGATCAGTCCGCTCGACGAGAGCACCACCGCGCGCCACAGCACCGAAGGCTGGCGCGACAGGCGCCAGTGGACCAGCATGATCCAGCCGATGCTGGCGGCGGCAGCCACCAGGAAAGCGACGACGCCCACTTCCGGCTTGAACCCGGGCACCAGCTTGAGCGCGTTCTTGGCCAGCTGGGCCGGCCAGCCGGTGAGCTTGGCGATCCAGAATAGCCAGATCAGCGCGCCCAGGATGGTCAGCACCATCACCGAGAACCAGTCGATTGCATTGATGGTGCCGCGCTTCATGGTCGGCAGGCCGAACGCGGCCATCAGCGCCAGCGGGGCGAGCATCTTGAGGAAGTCGCCGTTTTCCGGTTCCGGGTCGCACAGCATCAGCAGCATCAGGGCCAGGAAGAACATCACCGGCATCACGATGTGCAGCAGGCGCTGCTGGCGGCGCCAGGCCCACACTGCCCACAGGGCGAAGGGCCAGGCCGGCCAGAAGAACCACACGCCGATGCGCAGGAAACCCTTGAGCGAGGCCGCGCCCGGCAGCGCAATCTGGGCCGCGTTCCAGGCCAGCCAGTCGCCGACCGGCGACAGGCCGAAGGGCTGGACCAGGGCGGCCGGGACGATCCACACCAGGGTGATAAGAAATCCGACACCTGCGGCCAGGCCCAGGTGGCGCAGGCTGGCCGCGGTCTGCAGCTTGAGGTAGCCGGTGCAGGCGAACAGGGCCAGCAGCAGCACCACCGGCGGCATGATGCCGCGCGTGAGCGTCAGCAGCCCCAGCGACAGGCCGACCAGCACCGCATTGCGGGTGGTGGCGCTCTCGACATAGCGCACCGCGCGGTACAGGAAATAGGCAAGCAGGGCGCCCTGCAGCGTGGCCGAGAGCGTCAGGTGGCTCTGCACCAGCAGCCCGAGGCAGCCGAGGTAGATCAGGACGGCGGTGTCGCCCAGGGTGCGGCCGTAGTCGTCCGGCTCGGGCTGGCCGCCGAAGGCCAGGCGCAGCGGCTGGGCCTCGGCGCGGCGCCCCAGGTGGAAGGCGGTGTACCAGAGCGACATGGCGCCGGTGACGAAGATGCCGATGGTCGACACGCGTGCGGCCAGCACGTCGCCCAGGATCCAGCCGAACAGCTTGATGCACAGGGCGCCGAGCCAGAAGGCCAGCGGGCCTTCCTGGCTTGCCGCCAGGCCGGCGATGTTCGGGTACAGCCAGTCCTGCAGGCCGCCATGCGCCATGGTCCACATGATGCCGAAGGGGCCGGCGTCTTCCTTCCACGGGTCGCGGCCGATCAGGCCCGGCAGGATGTACAGCATGCCCAGCGCGAGCAGGGCCCAGCGGGGCAGCGCCAGGGTGGCGGCGGCGGGGAGGCGGACGGGTTTCATCGGGTAGTCTGTTGCAAGATGAGAATAGTCGCGTAGTATAGCCGCGAAAAAAAAGAAGCCGGTGAACCGGCTTCTCTTCTGGCAACGCCGGGCGCTGCGGCCCGGGTGTGCGTGTCGTGCTGCGGCGAATTAGCCGTTGGCGACGGCGGTCTTCGAACCGACTGCACCGAACTTCTGGCGGAACTTCTCGACGCGGCCAGCGGTGTCGACGATCTTGTGCTTGCCGGTGAAGAACGGGTGCGATTCAGCCGAGACTTCGATCTTGATCAGCGGGTATTCTTTACCTTCGTGCTGGATCGTTTCGCGGGTGTTGATGGTCGAACGGGTGATGAACTTGAAGTCGCACGACAGGTCGTGGAACACAACTTCACGGTAATTTGGGTGGATATCGGTCTTCATGGTGGTGCTTTCTAAGAGTTGGTAGCCAAACAGCACTTCGTCGGTCGCCTTGCTTCTTGACCCGATTGCCGATCACTTGCCAGGGTTGATGACTGCTGAACCCACGATTATAAAACGGTTGCGCCGCCAAGGCAACAAAGCCGTCCAGCAGGCCGCGCCGGTCGCTCCAGGTAACCACAAACGACAAGGCGGCCCGAAGGCCGCCTTGCGCGCGTCGCTGCGTCGGCCGGTCAGCCGCCGCGGCGCATCATGTCAAAGAATTCGACATTGTTCTTGGTCGCGCGCATCTTGTCGAGGATGAACTCCATCGCTTCGATCTCGTCCATCGAGTACAGCAGCTTACGCAGGATCCAGATCTTCTGCAGCTGGTCCGGCTTGATCAGCAGTTCTTCGCGGCGGGTACCCGATTTGTTCAGGTTGATCGCCGGGTAGACGCGCTTCTCGGCCAGGCGGCGCTCGAGGTGCACTTCCATGTTGCCGGTGCCCTTGAATTCTTCGTAGATCACGTCGTCCATGCGCGAACCGGTTTCGATCAGGGCGGTGGCGACGATGGTCAGCGAGCCGCCTTCTTCGACGTTACGTGCCGCGCCGAAGAAACGCTTCGGACGCTGCAGCGCATTGGCGTCGACACCACCGGTCAGGACCTTGCCCGAGGCAGGGATCACGGTGTTGTAGGCGCGCGCCAGGCGGGTGATCGAGTCGAGCAGGATGACCACGTCCTTCTTCATCTCGACCAGGCGCTTGGCTTTTTCCAGCACCATCTCGGCGACCTGCACGTGGCGGGTGGCCGGCTCATCGAAAGTAGAGGCGACGACTTCGCCGCGCACCGAACGCTGCATCTCGGTCACTTCTTCCGGACGCTCGTCGATCAGGAGCACGATCAGGGTGACGTCGGGGTGGTTCGAGGTGATCGCGTGGGCGATGTGCTGCAGCATGACCGACTTGCCCGACTTCGGCGATGCCACCAGCAGGCCGCGCTGGCCCTTGCCGATCGGCGAGATCAGGTCGACGATGCGGCCGGTGATGTTCTCGGCGCCGTTCATGTCGCGCTCGAGGCGCAGCGGCTCGTTCGGGTGCAGCGGCGTCAGGTTTTCGAACAGGATGCGGTGCTTCGAGGCTTCCGGCGACTCGCCGTTGACCTTGTCGACCTTGACCAGTGCGAAGTAGCGCTCGCCGTCTTTCGGCGTACGCACTTCCCCTTCGATCGAGTCACCCGTATGCAAGTTGAACCGGCGGATCTGCGACGGCGAGATGTAGATGTCGTCGGTCGAGGCCATGTAGCTCGCATCGGGCGAGCGCAGGAAGCCGAAGCCGTCGGGCAGCACCTCGAGGGCGCCGTCGCCGAAGATCTGTTCGCCGCCTTTGGCGCGCTTCTTCAGGATCGCGAACATCAGTTCCTGTTTGCGCAGGCGTGCTGCGTTGTCGATGTCGAGGCCGATAGCCATCTCCAGCAGCGCGGAGACGTGCATTGCCTTCAGTTCAGATAAATGCATGTTTGTGTGGGTGTCCCGTGACGGGAAAGTAAAGGTAGGGGAGGGAACGACGTGGGTTCGTTAAACTGCTCGTTGGGAAGCACCGGAGCCGAAGCTTCCCGACAATGACGGCAACGCGGGCGCGCTGCCGCCTCTATGGTATCAGATGTTGCTATCGATAAACTGGATCAATTGACCCTTGGCCATCGCGCCAACTTTTTGCGCAGCCGCGACACCGTTCTTGAACAGGATCAGGGTCGGGATGCCGCGGATGCCGAACTTGGCCGGTACGGCCTGGTTCGCGTCGACATCCACTTTAGCGATGATCAGCTTGCCTTCGTACTCCTTGGCGACTTCTTCCAGGATAGGTGCAATCATCTTGCACGGACCGCACCACTCGGCCCAGAAGTCTACCAAAACCGGAAGCTCGGATTTGAGCACTTCGGTATCGAAGTTTGCATCGCTGATGTGTTTAATGTTTTCGCTCATAGGTTCCTCAAAAGAGGTAAGGATCAATTTAACGCCTGGCGGCCAATGCCGATCCTGCGTCGTCCCGGCCGGCTTCCGTGCATCGCTTAACGCGCATTGCCACTGAATGACTAACCGCTACACAATGGTGGAGGCACTGTGTGCACAATTCAATATGGAAGGACGGCAAGGGGGTGTCAGGCGGGGATGTGCCGAATAATACCCCATTTTTTTAAAAAGTGTGGGCAGGTTTGTACAAAATCTTAACATTGCATCGCAAGGCGCAATTGCTCGGCCGCGACCGGCTTGCGGAAGGCGCCCGCCACCTGCAGCCCGAGGGCGCGCGCCAGCTCGCTGGCGGCGTCGCGCAGGCCGTCGTCCAGCGCCGACACCAGGATCACCCGCCCATTGAATCCCCGGCTGGCCGCGGCCTGCAGGAATTCGATGCCATCCATCTCGGGCATGGCCAGGTCGCAGATCACGAGGTCGGGTGCATGACGAGGCAGCTCGGCCAGCGCCGACTGGGCATCGAACTCGGCGTGCACGTCGAAGGGGCCGAAGCCCTCCAGCATGTCGCGCAGCACCGCCAGCATGAAGCGGTCGTCGTCCAGCAGCAGCACGCGCTGGGGCGCGGCGTGCAAAGTGGACGAAGTCGAAGGGTTCATGGGATCGAATAAGAGGGCTGCGCCTGGACCGGGGCCATTATGGCGAAGTTTTCCACTCCCGTGGAATTATTGAACAACTAGTGTGCGCGAGTGTTGCTCGCTAGTCGCGAGGCAGGCGCCTAGACGCTGCCGGTGAAACGCGCCAGGTGGCCCGGATGCCACATCGTGGCCACCGAGGCGACGCGCCCGCCCGAGGTGGTGCGGCGGTGCAGCACCAGGCAGGGCAGGCCGGGTTCGATGGCCAGCATGGCGGCGATCCCGCCCGGGGCGGGCTGCGCTTCGATGCCATAGGTGGCGCCCTGCAGGGGCGCTGCCACCATCAGGTGCTCGTTCGGCGTGATGGTGCTGAAGTCCTGTTCCAGGTAGCTGGGCGCGCAGGCCGGGTTGACCCAGCGGTCTTCGACCTGGATCGGCACATCGTTCTCGAAGTGGACGATGATCGAGTGAAACAGCCGCGCGCCAGGGGCCAGCTCGAATTCGGCGGCCAGCTCGTCGCCGGCGGTTTCCTCGCGCAGCAGGCCTAGCTGGCTGCGGTGGGCGCGCCCGCGCGCACGGATCTCGTCGGCGATGTTGCGGATCTCGACCAGCGTGGCCTGGTATTTTTGCGGCGCCACATAGGTGCCCGAACCCTGGCGGCGCGTGAGCACGCCTTCGGCGGTGAGCTCGCGCACGGCGCGGTTGACCGTCATGCGCGAGACCCCGAACTGGCGCACCAGCGCCTGCTCCGAGGGCACCAGTTCGCCTTCCTTCCAGCGCGCGGACGCGATCTCGCCGACCAGGTAATCCTTGATCCGCTGGAAAATGGGGGTGCTGTCTTGCGCGATGGGGTCTTCCAAACTACTCTCCGGGGAAGGCGATGACGCCAGGTATGCCATGAGCATCGATTCTAGCATTGCAATTCGAAAGCAAGACCCGGAGTGCCGGGGGCGGGGAAGACGCTTAGCCTGTTCCCATCGCACCTCACCGGGACTCCACCATGAACGCCATGACCAGCCCTTACGACACCGATGACGCACGCTGGGCCGCCGTGCAGCGGCGCGACCCCGACGCCGACGGCCGCTTTTATTATTCCGTGCGCACGACCGGCGTCTACTGCCGTCCGTCCTGTCCCTCGCGTGGCGCGCTGCGCGCCAACGTCGCCTTCCACGCCAGCTGCGCCGCGGCGGAAAGCGCCGGCTTTCGCGCCTGCCAGCGCTGCTACCCGGCGCTGCCGCCCCTGGCCGAACGCCAGGCCGTCGCCGTGGCGCGCGCCTGCCGCATGATCGACGAAGCCGACACGGCGCCCGACCTCGACAGCCTGGCGCAGGCGGTGGGCATGAGCCGCTTCCACTTTCATCGCGTATTCAAGGCGCATACCGGGATCACGCCGAAGGCTTACGCCAGCGCACGCCGTACCGCGCGCCTGCAGCAGGGCCTGGCGGCCGCGCCGAGCGTCACCGATGCGCTCTACGATGCCGGCTTCAATTCGAGCGGACGCTTTTACGAAGCCAGCGCCGGCGCGCTCGGCATGACCCCGACCAGCTACCGCGCGGGCGGGCAGGGCGAGACGATCCGCTTTGCCATCGGCGCCTGCTCGCTGGGCGCGATCCTGGTGGCCGCGACCAGCCGCGGCATCTGCGCGATCCTGATCGGCGACGAGCCCGAACCGCTGCTGCGCGATCTGCAGGAGCGCTTTCCTCGGGCCGCACTGATCGGCGCGGAGCTGGACTTCGAGCGCACGGTGGCGCAGGTGGTCGGTTTCGTCGAAGCCCCCGGCCTGGGCCTGGACCTGCCGCTGGACGTGCGCGGCACCGCCTTCCAGCGCCGCGTGTGGGAAGCCCTGCGCGCGGTTCCGGCCGGTTCCACGGTGAGCTATGCCGAACTGGCCGAACGCATCGGCCTGCCGGCCGGCGCACGTGCGGTGGCCGGCGCCTGCGCGGCGAACCCGGTGGCGGTCGCGATTCCCTGCCACCGCGTGGTGCGCACGGATGGCGCACTGTCCGGCTACCGCTGGGGCGTCGAACGCAAGCGCACGCTGCTCGAACGCGAGGCAGGGCAATGATCGAGGTTGACTGGGAGCGCGTCGGCACGGAGCTCGACGCCTTCGGCTGCGCGGTCATTCCGGGCCTGCTGCCGCATGCGGACTGCATGGCGGCGGCCGCGTTGTACGACCGGCCCGCGCTGTTTCGCAGCCGGGTGCTGATGCAGCAGCATGGCTTCGGGCGTGGCGAGTACCAGTATTTCGCCTATCCGCTGCCACCGGCCCTGGCTGCGCTGCGCACGGCGCTGTACCCGCCGCTGGCCGGCATCGCCAACCGCTGGCATGCGGCCCTGGGCGTCGAGTCGCGCTTCCGTCAAGAACACGCCGACTTCCTGGCGCGCTGCCATGCGGCGGGCCAGGTGAAACCGACCCCGCTGCTGCTGCGCTACCGCGAGGGCGACTACAACTGCCTGCACCAGGATCTCTACGGCGAGCTGGTGTTCCCGCTGCAAGTGGCGGTGCTGTTGTCGAAGCCCGGCCTGGATTTCGAAGGCGGCGAATTCGTCCTGACCGAGCAGCGCCCGCGCATGCAGTCGCGCGCCGAAGTGGTGCCGCTCGGGCAGGGCGACGCGGTCGTGTTCGCGGTCAACCACCGCCCGGTGCAGGGCACGCGCGGGGTCTACCGGGTGGCGATGCGCCATGGCGTGAGCCGCCTGCGCAGCGGCACCCGCCACACGCTCGGGATCATCTTCCACGACGCCCTTTGAGCGCTTTTCCCGCTGCCTGCATTCCTATACACTGCTCCGTGCCACGCCCACAAGGCGTCGAACCCATCCAACACGGAGAAAAGAACAGCTTATGCACGCGCGCCGGATCCCCCTGTCTTCCCTGATTGTCCTTGCCGGCCTCGGCGTCCTGTCCTCGGCCCATGCCGACACGGTCATCACCAATGCCAACGGCTACACCCTCAACAGCAAGGGCGAGCTGGTGCAGTTCAGCGCGCTGGCCTACGACGACAAGGGCCGCATCACGGCCGTCGGCACGGCCGCCGAGGTGGCGGCGAAAACCAGGGGCGCGCGCCAGGTCGACATGGGTGGCCGTACCGTGCTGCCGGGCCTGATCGACGCCCACGGCCACGTGTTCGGCCTGGGCCAGCAACTGACCCAGCTCGACCTCTCCGCCACTACCTCGCTGGCGGACGCCACCCGCGCCATCGCCACCTATGCGCGTTCGAACTCGGGCCTGGCCTGGATCCGCGGCCGCGGCTGGAACCAGGAAAACTGGAAGCTGGGCCGCTTCCCGACCGCCGCCGACCTCGATCCTGTCGTGTCTGATCGCCCGGTATGGCTCGAGCGCGTCGACGGCCACGCCGGCTGGGCCAACAGCCGCACGCTGGCGCTGGCCGGCATCACCAAATCGACGCCCGATCCGGCCGGCGGCAAGATTCAACGCGATGCGAACGGCGAGGCCACCGGCGTGCTGGTCGACGCGGCGCAGGAACTGGTGACCAAGGTCATGCCGGCCCAGACCGAAGCCGAAGGCCGGGTCATGCTGGACCGCTCGCTGCAGGAGCTGGCGCGCGTCGGCCTGACGGCCGTGCACGATGCCGGGGTCGGCGTGGCGGAAGACCGCCTGTACCGCGACTACGCCGACAAGAAGAAGCTCACCGCCCGCGTCTACGGCATGATCGGCGGCACCGACAAGGATTTTGACCAGTTGGCAAAAAATGGCCCGCTACGCGACTATGCCGACGGCATGTACGCGCTGCGTTCCGTGAAGCTGTACTCGGACGGCGCCCTGGGCAGCCGCGGCGCCGCCCTGCTCAAGCCCTACAGCGACGAGCATTCGCATGGCCTGCTGTTCTTCAAGACCGCGCAGATGGACGCCATGATGACCAAGGCCATGCGCCGTGGCTACCAGGTCAATGTGCACGCGATCGGCGACGCCGGCAACAAGCAGATCCTCGATATCTACAAGAAGGAAGTCGCGGCCACCAGGAGCGGCGCCCAGCGCCACCGCATCGAGCATGCGCAGGTGGTGGCGCCTGCCGACATCCCGCGCTTCCTGTCGCTGGGCATCATCCCGTCGATGCAGCCGACCCACGCAACCTCCGACAAGAACATGGCCGAGACCCGCGTGGGCCCGGAGCGCATCAAGGGCGCCTACGCCTGGCGCAGCTTCCTGCACCAGGGCTCGCGCATCGCCTGCGGTTCCGACTTCCCGGTGGAGTCGCCCAATCCCTTCTTCGGCATCCACGCCGCCGTCACCCGCATGGATGCAAGCGGCCAGCCGGTCGCGGGCTGGTACCCGAACCAGGCGATGTCGCTGAAGGAAGCCTTCCGCTGCTTCACGCTGGATGCGGCCTATGCCGGCCACCAGGAGAACAGCCTGGGTTCGCTGGAGCCGGGCAAGCATGCCGACTTCATCGTGATCGACCGCGATCTGTTCAGGATGCCGACCTACGACATCCACAAGACCGGCGTGCTGGAGACCTGGGTGGCGGGCAAGCAGGTGTTCAAGAAGTAAAGC
Source organism: Telluria sp. AZSoR62 (assembly GCF_058111565.1). Lineage (NCBI taxonomy): Bacteria > Pseudomonadati > Pseudomonadota > Betaproteobacteria > Burkholderiales > Oxalobacteraceae > Telluria > Telluria sp. AZSoR62. The sequence continues at coordinate 615,381 of NZ_JBYTST010000001.1, read as the reverse complement.
ATAAATTGACGTCACCCGTAGGGTGGGCAGGGTAAAACAGTCCGGTGGACTGTTTTACGCCCACCCTACGGGCATCGTCAACACGCCCACCAAAACCGGTTGACTTGGTTGTATAGACAACCTAGACTTCATTGCTGCACTTTTCCTTTCCAGGAGCCGCCATGAACGACCAGATGCCACACGACCCGCGCTTCGACCCGACGCGCTCCATCCGCGCTCCGCGCGGCACCGAACTGACCTGCAAGAGCTGGCTCACCGAAGCCGCCTACCGCATGATCCAGAACAACCTCGACGCCGAGGTCGCGGAAAACCCGCAGGCGCTGGTGGTCTACGGCGGCATCGGCCGCGCCGCGCGCAACTGGGAATGCTACGACCAGATCCTGGCCTCGCTGCGCACGCTCGAAGACAACGAAACCCTCCTCATCCAGTCCGGCAAGCCGGTCGGCGTGTTCCGCACCCATCCGGACGCGCCGCGCGTGTTGCTGGCGAACTCGAACCTGGTGCCGAAATGGGCCAACTGGGAGCACTTCAATGAACTGGACCGCAAGGGCCTGTTCATGTACGGCCAGATGACGGCCGGCAGCTGGATCTACATCGGCACCCAGGGCATCGTGCAGGGCACCTACGAAACCTTCGCCGAAGCCGGCCGCCAGCACTTCGGCGGCGACATGGCCGGCCGCTGGATCCTCACCGCCGGCCTGGGCGGCATGGGCGGCGCCCAGCCGCTGGCCGCGAGCTTTGCCGGCGCGGTCTCGCTCAACATCGAATGCCAGCAGACCAGCATCGACTTCCGCCTGCGCACCCGCTACCTCGACAAGCAGGCCAGGGACATCGACGAAGCCCTGGCCATGGTCCAGGACGCGGTCGCGAAACGCGAAGCCGTCTCCATCGGCCTGCTCGGCAATGCCGCCGACGTGCTGCCGGAACTGGTGCGCCGCGCGCAGGCGGGCGGCATCAAGCCCGATCTCGTCACCGACCAGACCTCGGCCCACGACCTGATCAACGGCTACCTGCCCAGCAGCTGGACGGTCGAGCAATGGAAGGCGGCCCAGCAGGATCCAGGCCAGCACGCGCGCCTGAAAGCCGCCGCCGCCGCCTCCTGCGCAGTGCACGTGCGCGCCATCCTCGACTTCAAGGCGATGGGCTGCTACGCGGTCGACTACGGCAACAACATCCGCCAGGTGGCCAAGGACGAGGGCGTCGAGAACGCCTTCGACTTCCCGGGCTTCGTGCCGGCCTATATTCGTCCCCAGTTCTGCGAAGGGCGCGGGCCCTTCCGCTGGGTGGCGCTGTCGGGCGACCCGGAAGACATCTATAAAACCGACGCCAAGATCAAGGAGCTGTTCCCGCATCACGCGCAGGTGCACCGCTGGCTGGACATGGCGCGCGAGCGCATCGCCTTCCAGGGCCTGCCGGCGCGTATCTGCTGGCTGGGACTGGGCGAGCGCCACATCGCCGGCCTGGCCTTCAACGAGATGGTGCGCACGGGCGAATTGAAGGCGCCGATCGTGATCGGCCGCGACCACCTGGACACCGGCTCGGTCGCCAGCCCCAACCGCGAGACCGAAGCCATGCGCGACGGCACCGACGCGGTGTCCGACTGGCCGCTGCTCAACGCCTTGCTCAACACGGCCGGCGGCGCCACCTGGGTCTCGCTGCACCATGGCGGCGGCGTGGGCATGGGCTATTCGCAGCACTCGGGCGTGGTGATCGTGGCCGACGGCACCGATGCCGCGGCCGAGCGCCTGGCGCGGGTCCTGGTGAACGACAGCGGGTCGGGCGTGATGCGCCATGCGGACGCCGGCTACGACAGTGCGATCGACACGGCCAAGCGCAATGGCCTGAACCTCCCGATGATCAAGTAAGGCAGTTACGATATGAACCAATCGAACCATGGCATCACCCTGCAACCCGGCCAGCTGACACTGTCCGACCTGCGCGCGGTCTGGGCCGGCCACGCGCCGCTGACCCTGGCGCCGAGCGCCTGGCCGGCGGTGCACGCCTCGCTCGCGCTGGTCGACGCCATCGTCGCCAAGGGCGACCCGGCCTACGGCATCAACACCGGTTTCGGCATCCTGGCCAAGGCCCACATCCCGAACGACCAGCTGGCGACCTTGCAGCGCAACCTGATCCTGTCGCACGCGGTCGGCACCGGTCCGCTCATCGACGACCACATCGTGCGCCTGATCGTGCTGACCAAGATCGGCAGCCTGGCGCGCGGCTATTCGGGCGTGCGCCCGGTCATCATCGAGACCCTGATCGCCCTGTACAACGCCGGCATCATGCCGGCCATTCCCTGCCAGGGTTCGGTCGGCGCCTCGGGCGACCTGGCGCCGCTGGCCCACATGACCCTGGCCATGCTGGGCGTGGGCCCGGTGCGCTACAAGGGCGAAGTCGTCGATGCGGCGGACGCATTGAAGGCGGCCGGCATCGAGCCGGTCAACCTGGTCGCCAAGGAAGGCCTGGCCCTCATCAACGGCACCCAGGTCTCGACCGCGCTGGCGCTGCACGGCCTGTTCATGGCCGAGCGCGTGCTGGAAGCGGGCATGGTCGCCGGTTCGCTCTCGCTCGACGCGGCGCGCGGCAGCGACGCCCCGTTCGACGCGCGCATCCACGCGGTGCGCGGCCAGCCGGGCCAGATCACGGCCGCCGGCATCTACCGCGAGCTGGTGGCGGGCAGCGCCATCCGCGCCTCGCACTTGGTGGGCGACGAGCGCGTGCAGGACCCGTACAGCCTGCGCTGCCAGCCGCAAGTGATGGGCGCGGCGATGGACCTGATCGCCAACGCCGGCCGCACCCTGCTGATCGAAGCCAATGCCGTGACCGACAACCCGCTGCTGTTCCCGGACGACGGAGCGATCATCTCCGGCGGTAACTTCCACGCCGAGCCGGTGGCCTTCGCCGCCGACACGCTGGCGCTGGCCATCGCCGAGATCGGAGCCTTGTCCGAGCGCCGCATCGCGCTGCTGATCGACGCCAACCTGTCGGGCCTGCCCGCCTTCCTGGTGCGCGAGCCGGGCCTGAACTCGGGCTTCATGATCGCCCACGTCACCGCCGCCGCGCTGGCCTCGGAAAACAAGTCGCTGGCCCATCCGGCCAGCGTCGACAGCCTGCCGACCTCGGCCAACCAGGAAGACCATGTCAGCATGGCCACCTTCGCGGCGCGCCGTCTGGACCAGATGGCGCACAATACGTCGGTGATCGTGGGGATCGAGCTGCTGGCGGCCGCCCAGGGCATCGAATTCCACCGCCCCCTGACCACCTCGAACCACCTCGAGCACGTGCACGCCCAGCTGCGCGAACGGGTGGCCCCGTACGATGCCGACCGCTTCTTCGCGCCGGACATCGAGGCCGCGCGCAAGATGGTGGTGGACGGCGAGCTGTCGGCGTCATGCAAGGAACTGTTCGTGGCGCTGCACCCTTAACAATCTGATCCAGGAGAGGCAATGGACTTTCGGTTCAAGGCAGGCAGGCTTCCGGTGCTCGTGTCGATGCCCCATGCGGGCATCGACATCCCGGACGAGGTAGCAAGCACCATGGCGCCTTGCGCGTCCGCGCGCGCGGACACCGACTGGCACCTGCCCGAGCTGTACGGCTTCCTGGAAGAGATGGGGGTGTCGACCATCTCGGCGCGCTGGTCGCGCTACCTGATCGACCTGAACCGCCCGCCCGAGAACACCAACCTCTACCCGGGCATGGACACCACCGGCCTGTGCCCGGTCGACACCTTCGGCAGCGAGCCCCTTTACCTGCCGGGCAAGGTGCCGGACGAAGCCGAGGTGCAGCGCCGCCTGCAGCAATACTGGATGCCTTACCACGCCCAGCTGCGCGCGGAACTCGAGCGCCTGAAAGCCGAATTCGGCCGCGTGGTGCTGTGGGATGCGCATTCGATCGCTTCCACCGTGCCGCGCTTTTTCGAAGGCCGCCTGCCGGACCTGAACTTCGGCACCGCCGGCGGCACGTCCTGCGCACCCGGCCTGGAACAGGCCGTGGTGGGCGTCGCGCGCGCCCAGGACCGCTTCAGCATCGCCGTCAACGGCCGCTTCAAGGGCGGCCACATCACCCGCCACTACGGCCAGCCGCAAGACGGCGTGCACGCGATCCAGCTCGAGATGTGCCAGTGCCTGTACATGAACGAAGCGCCGCCTTTTGAATACCGCCCGGATGTTGCGGCCCAGGTGCAGCCGCTGCTGCGCGCCATGATCGGCTCGGCCGCCGAATGGGTCGCCCGATGAGGGCCGTGTTTGCCCGCCATGCGCTCTTGCCCGGCGGCTGGCAGCGCGACGTGCTGGTCGAATGGGACGTGCACGGCGACCTGACCCGCGTGGCGCCGCAGTCCGCGCCGCCGCTGGGCGTGGCGCGCGCCGACTATGTGGTGCCGGGGATGGTCAACCTGCATTCGCATGCATTCCAGCGCGCGCTGGGCGGCCTCACCGAGCGCGCAGGGGAGGGACCGGACAGCTTCTGGACCTGGCGCGACCTGATGTACCGCTTCGCCGCGCGCATCACGCCGGAACAGATCGAGGCCATCGCCGCCCAGCTGTTCGCGGAATGCCTGCGCCATGGCTATACCTCGCTGTGCGAATTCCACTACCTGCAGCGCGGCCCGGGCGGCGCGCCCTACGCGCGGCCCGCGGAGACGGCCGAACGCGTCGCGGCGGCCGGCCATGCCACCGGCATGGGCCTGACCTTGCTGCCGGTGCTGTACAGCCACGCCGGTTTCGGCGAGCAGCCCCTGGGCGCCGGGCAGCAGCGCTTCCGCACGGGCGTGGACGACATCCTCGGCATCGTCGATGCGCTGGGCGCGCTGCGCGGGCCGCAGCTGGAAGTGGGCGCGGCGCCGCATTCGCTGCGCGCGGCCACCATCGGGCAGGTGCGCGAGCTGGCAGCCGGCCTGCCGGCGGGACGCCCGCTGCACATCCATATCGCCGAGCAGCAGGCCGAGGTAGAGCAAAGCCTTGCTGCGACCGGGCGCCGGCCGGTCCAGTACCTGATGGAGCAGGCCGCCATCGACGAGCGCTGGTGCCTGGTGCACGCCACCCACCTGGATGACGGGGAAGTGCGCGCGCTGGCCCGCAGCGGCGCCGTGGCCGGCCTGTGCCCGACCACCGAGGCCAACCTGGGCGACGGCCTGTTCCCGCTGCAGGCCTTCATCGAGGCCGGCGGGCGCTTCGGCATCGGCAGCGACAGCCACGTGTCGCACAGCCCGGTCGAGGAACTGCGCTGGCTGGAATACGGCCAGCGTCTGGTGCAACAGCGCCGCAATATCGCCTTCACACCGCAACAGCGCGACGTCGGCCAGTACTTGTGGCAAGCTGCGTTACGCGGCGGCGCCCAGGCGGCCGGCCGCAAGGTCGGCGCGCTGGAAGAAGGCCGCCGCGCCGACCTGCTGGTGCTGGACGGGACGCATCCGAACCTGGATGGCGTGGCGGACGAGGACGTTCTCGGCCGCTTCCTGTTCTGCGGTAACGACAACCTGGTGCGCGACGTGCTGTGCGGCGGGCGCTGGGTGGTGCAGGCAGGCCGCCACATGGCGCAGGACGCGATCGCGCAGCGCTACCGACAAGCCGTCAACGAATTACGCGAGGTAAGCCAATGACCGTACTGATCCCATTCGCAAGCCTGTCGCCGGTACCGTGGAAAAACGGCGGCGGCAGCACGACCGAAATCGCCATCGGCCCGCCGGACGCCGGCTTCGAGGATTTCGACTGGCGCGTCAGCCTGGCCACCATCGAAAAGGACGGCGCCTTCTCGCAGTTCCCCGGCGTGGACCGCACGCTGGCGCTGGTGGAGGGCCATGGCATGACGCTCGACATCGACGGCGACCCGGTCCTGCTTACCGATGGCGATCCGGTGATTGCGTTCGACGGCAGCTCGGAGGTCACCGCAAAGCTCAGCCGCGGCGGCAGCACCGACTTCAACGCGATGACGCGCAGCGACCGCTGCTACCACACCTTCGGGCGGCGCCGGCTCACCGGCATCTCCACCTTCGTGGCGCGCGCCGACATCACGGTGCTGTTCCTGGCCGAAGGCGAAGCGCTCGAGCTGCGCAACGAAAAGGAGCGCATCGGCCTGGTGCGCTTCGATGCGGTGGTGCTCGAAGCGGGCTCCATCTGGAAGCTGGAAGCCGGGCAGGCGATGATCTACATCGTCGACATCTACTACCACAGCGAAGAGGACGAAGAGTCCTATGAGTGAGGCGGCCGACCTGCTGTTGACCAACGTGCACCTGGCCACCATGGTGCAAGGCTACGGCGAGCTGCGCGACGCCGCGCTTGCCGTCAAGGACGGCCGCATTGCCTGGCTGGGTGCGCGCGGCGACGCGCCCGCCGCCAAGGCGCAGCACGATTGCCAGGGCAGGTGGATGACGCCGGGCCTGATCGACTGCCACACCCACATCGTCCATGCCGGCAACCGCAGCAGCGAATGGGAAGCGCGCCTGAACGGCGCCAGCTACGAAGACATCGCGCGCCAGGGCGGCGGCATCATGTCCACCGTGCGCGCGACGCGCCAGGCCGGTGTCGAGGCGTTGCTGGCGCAAAGCCTGCCGCGCGTGGCCCAGCTCCTGTGCGAAGGCGTGACCACCCTCGAGATCAAGTCCGGCTATGGCCTCGACCTGGCGTCCGAAGAAGCCATGCTGCGCGCCGCGCGCCAGGTAGCCCAGCGCCTGCCGGTGCGCGTGGCCACCACCTTCCTGGGCGCCCACGCGCTGCCGCCGGAATTCGCCGGCCGGCCGGACGCCTATGTCGACGAATTGTGCGAACGGATGCTGCCGCAGCTGGCGCAGCAGGGACTGGTCGACGCGGTGGACGCTTACTGCGAGCGCATCGGCTTCACCGTGGCCCAGACCGAGCGCGTGTTTGACGCGGCCCGCACCCTCGGGCTGCCGGTCAAGCTGCATGCCGAGCAGCTTTCCAGCCAGGGCGGCGCCGAGCTGGTGGCGCGTTTCGACGGCCTGTCGGCCGACCACCTCGAACACCTGACCCAGGCCGGCATCGACGCCATGGCGCACGCCAGCACGGTGGCGGTGCTGCTGCCCGGCGCCTATTATTTTTTGCGCGACACCACGCCGCCGCCGATCGGGGCGCTGCGCGAGGCCGGCGTGCCGATGGCGGTCGCCACCGACTGCAATCCCGGCACCTCGCCCATGACTTCCCTGCTGCTGGCGATGAACATCGCCTGCACGCTGTGGCGCCTGACGCCGCAGGAGGCGCTGCTGGGCGCCACCAGCCACGCCGCGCGTGCGCTTGGCCTGCAGGGCGAGATCGGCACGCTGGAAGTGGGAAAGGCGGCCGACCTGGCCCTGTGGGAGATCGCGCGTCCGGCCGACCTGGCCTATGCGATGGGGTTCAATCCCTGCCGCGCGGTGGTGAATGGCGGCGTGCTGCGTCCAGCACATATCACAGCCGCTTGACGGCGGTTTGATGCGCCGCGCAGGCGCATGCTCCCCGTATTCGTCAGGCATGCGCAACGCATTTGCGGCTGACCCCGCTTTTCTTGATTGGCGTCAAATCGCCAAATTCCAGCTCGGGAATTATTACCTAAACGGTCGTAACAACAGTAACTGGCGGTAAGGATTAATCCCGGATTAAGGAAGCGCACTTATAGTTCACACCTGTGCTTCACCATCTCCCCTCCCCATTGATGCAAATGGGTTCGCCCACGGCGCCTCACGGCCCCGTGGGTTTTTCTTTGTGCAGTGGGGAAGTACTTAGCTTTGGCGTTCGGCCATCGCGGTGAGGGTGTCGCCCGCCAGGCGGCAGATGCGCCAGTCGGGCATCACGTCCGCGCCCATCGACTTGTAGAACTGGATGGCCGGCTCGTTCCAGTCGAGCACCGACCACTCGAAGCGGCCGCATTCGCGCTCGACGGCGATCTGCGCCAGGCGCGCCAGCATCTTCGTGCCATAGCCCTTGCCGCGGTGCGACTGCAGCACGTAGAGGTCTTCGAGGTAGAGGCCCTTCCTGGTGAGGAAGGTCGAGAAATTATGGAAGAACAGGGCGAAGCAGACGACCCGGCCGTCCTCTTCGCCGACGATGGCTTCGCACGAAGGACGCTGGCCGAACAGGCCTTCGTGCAGCAGAGCTTCGGTGGAGACCACCAGGTGTTCGAGTTTCTCGAACACGGCCAGCTCCAGGATCATGGCCTGGATATGCGCGACATCCAGTGGAGTGGCGGGGCGGATGGAAAATTGGGTCATGGGGTTTCGATGGCGTTGTTCAGGTTTGCGGATTGCACGGGTTTGGCTGCGGGCGCGCGCAGGGCCCAGGCCACGCTGGCCAGGCACAGGATCATGCCGGCGAATTCGACCGGGCCGGGGCGGTAGCCCTCGAGCTGGATCGACAGCAGCACCGACAGCACCGGCGTGACGACGCCGATGTAGACGGTCTTCTGCGCGCCGATGCGGTTGATCAGCGTGAAGTAGGCGAAGAAGGCGACCACGGAGCCGAAGATCGACAGGTAGACCAGGCCGGCCCAGTAGGTGGCGCTTTGCGGCAGCACGAAGCGGTCGCCCGTGAGCAGCGCCCAGACAGTCACCAGCGAGGCGCCCCACAGCATCGACCAGGCCATGGTCAGCGGCAGGTTGGCGCACTCCTTCTGCACGCGGCTGACCACGATGCTGCCGGCCGAGCTGGCGAGCGTGGCCACCAGGGCCAGCACGACCCCGGCGATGAACTTGGCGCTGCCGCCGGCCTGGTAATCGCGCCATGCGGTGCCGATCGAATGCCAGAACAGCAGGGCGACGCCGGCGATCGCCGCCACGCCGCACAGGATCGTGCGCGGGTTGATGCCGGTGCCGAAGAACAGGCGGCTCAGCAGGGGCGTCCAGAACACCATCAGCGCGAACACCACCGCCACCAGTCCCGACACCACGTATTGCTCGGATTCGTAGGTGCACAGGTAGGAGATGCAGAAGGTCAGGATCCCCTGCAGCGCGATCCAGCGATGGGTGCGCAGCGGCAGCGCCAGGCGGTCGCGCCGCACGATGCAGATGATGAAGAGCGTGGCCGCGGCCAGGAAGAAGCGGTAGGCCACCGACACCGCGGGCGGCGCTTCGCCCAGCTGCAGGGTGATGGCAAAGAAGGTCGAGCCCCAGATCAGCGAGGCGACGGTAAACAGGACGGAAGAGGGCATCGCGGGAGTATACGTGCTCCCGCGTTTTGACGCACGCTGCGATTAGTAGGCGATCCTGAAGCGCCGGTACAGGAAGCTCAGGACAAACAGGGGTCCGATCAGCAGGAATTTCAAATCATCGAAAAACGACGGCTTCTTCCCCTCGATCTTGTGTCCGATGAACTGCCCGATCCAGGCCACCACGAAGACGGCGACCGACACCGGCAGCACCGTCATCGGCGGCGTCAGGGCCAGGATCCCCAGCATCGCGGCGCTCATCACGCCCATGCCCAGCGCGAAGCCGCGCGAGAGCTTGAGGTAGTAGACCAGCGAGCCGAGCGTGACGGCGATGGCCACGGCCGGATGGATCGCCCACAGGATGCCCAGCAGGCTGAAGACGATCAGCGGGATGCACACGAAGTGGATGATCTCGTTGGTGTGGTCCTGGTGGCTGTCGCCGTAGCGCGCCAGCAGGACATCGATATTGCGGGGTTGTGAACTGTGATCCATGGGGGTCTCCGGCTTCTTGTTTCAGCCGATTCTACACCGTCTCCGCTTCCGCAACGCTGCTGGTTGCGGGCGTTTTCGGCGCCTGCAGCCGCAGGTTCGGGTGCGCCGCAAACAGCTCCGACACCCACTCGACGAATACCCGCACCTTGGCCGACAGGTGGCGGTTCTGCGGATAGACGATGTGCACCGGCAGCGGGTCGATGCCCCACTCTGGCAGGACCTGGATCATCCGGCCGGCCGCGATGTGCTGGTTGAGCAGGTAGTCGGTCATCATGATCACGCCCAGTCCCGCCAGCCCGGCCTGCACGTAGGCGTTCGAATCGTTCAGGGCGATGGCGCCGGGCAGGGCGACGTCGATGCGTTCGCCGTCGCGGGTGAAATCCCATTTCGAGATCTTGCCGGTCTTGGCGGAGAAGTAGTTGACGCAGCGGTGACGCTCGAGGTCGCGCGGGTGCTGCGGCATGCCGTAGCGCTCGATGTAGCCGGGCGAGGCGCAGGTGACGAAGTTGATGACGCCGACCCGGCGCGCGATCAGGTTCGGATCGAGCAGTTCGCCGCCGCGCACGGCGCAGTCGACGCCTTCCTCGACCAGGTCGACCGGACGGTCGGTGCTGCCCAGTTCCATCGTGATGTCGGGGTAGCGCTCGAAGAAGGTCGGCAGGGCGGGGATCAGGATCTCCGAAGCCAGTCCGGTGGGCGTGTCCACCCGCAGGCGCCCGCCCGGACTGAGCCGGTGGCGCGACAGCGATTCCTCGGCATCGCGCACGTCGGACAGTATCTGGATGCAGCGCTCGTAATAGGCGGCGCCGTCGGACGTGATCATCACTTGCCGGGTCGTGCGGTGCAGCAGCTTGACCGAGAGTGTGGATTCGAGCGTCTGGACCAGGGTCGAGACGGTCGCCTTGGGCAGGTTGAGCATCTCGGCCGCCTTGGTGAAGCTGCCGCAGTCGACCACCTGGATGAAGACTTCCATGGCCTGGAGTTTGTTCATGTCGGACTCCTGTTGTCCTGTTTCTTGCGATTGTTCGGAAATCTGAACAATCAATTCGATATTGCCATCTTTATCCGATTGTAGAACAAGACTATATTGTGTGCATCGCAGCAAAAAGTAAACACACGGAGCAGGCCATGAGCATTCGGAACGCAATCTTCAACACGGTAACCGCCGCCCTCGGCGGGCTGGCCCTGGCGGGCCTGCTGGGAACCGACGCCTATTCGATGGCCGCCGGCGCCGAAGCGCGCGGCCTGCAGGCGCTGACGATGCAGGTCGAGATGGGTTGCGATGCCTGCCTCGATGCGAACCGCCTCGCCGTGGCGCCCGCCGGAGGCCAGCGATGAGCGCAGTGCTGGAACAGGCGCAAGCCAGCGCGGTGGTGGTGCGCGAGCTCGAAGTCGGCGGCGCCCAGGGCCTGCTGGCCGCCCGCCTGTACCTGGCCGGCACGCCCGTCAAGCGCGACACGCTGATCGTGTTCTTCCACGGCGGCGGTTTCGTCGATGGCGACCTGCAGGAATCCGATGCCTTCCTGCGCCACCTGGCCGAAAGCAACGAGGAGCGCGCGGTCCTGGCCTCGAACTATACGCTCGCTACCGTCAGCCCTTTCCCGGCCGCGGTGGAAGACGCCCACGCCGTGCTGCTGTGGACGACCAAGAACAAGACGAAGCTCGGCTGGTCCGGCAAGAAGCTGGTGGTGGCCGGCATCGAGGCCGGCGCCAATCTGGCTGCCGTGTGCGCCCTGATGGCGCGCGACCGCGCCGCGCCCAAGCTGGCCGGCCAGATCCTGGTCATGCCGATGCTCGACCCGGGCCTGTCCACCGGCTCGATGCGCCAGCTCAACGGCTGCCCGGACCGCGAAAAGCTCAGCACCGATTGCGCCGCCGCCTACCGCGGCTACCTGCCGCATGCTGCCGACCGCGCCCACCCTTACGCGTCGCCGCTGCGCTCGACCCGGCTGAAGAACCTGCCGCCGGCCCTGATCCTGTCGGCCGAAGACGACCCATTGTGCGACGAGGCCGAACAATACGGCGCCAAGCTGATCAACGCCGGCGTGCGCACGACGGTGCGCCGCATGGAGCCGGCCCCGCTGCAAGACCCGAACGGGCGCAACGAATGTGCATGCAAGGTGCAGGCGCTCGCGGAGATGGCCACCTTCCTTGCAGGACTGGACCGCTGACCGGCCAGCGCCCGCTGCAACCCTGAATGCTTCCCGCAACCACCGTGCCATCAGGCGCGGGGAGGCCCCGTTTTTCCCAAAATTCGCCGCGCAAGCGGCGTGAGGGACCCCATCAAGAAAGAGGTGAGCCATGAACAAGGCATCTGCACCCCGCGGCATCGCCGCCTGCGACCCCGGCGTCATGCGCCGCCGATGTCGGGGCTAGCCTTCGCATCCTGACCTGATCGCAAGCAGCGGTCACTGAACCAGCAAGACATCCGTCATCTGCGCCTGCAGGCGTGGAGGGGCCCCCTTTTTCCCGTTTTTTGCTCGCCTGTTTTGCGAGCGACGTTTTCTGTCTCACCACATAAGAAAGGTTCATCATGAATAACCTACAACAACGCAAGGGCAGCGTAAGAATCCTCGTCGGCGCTCTGGCGGCCGTGGGCCTGGCAGGCGCCATGCTCACCGGCTGCTCCGATGCCAACAGCAAGGCTGAAGCAGCGGCAGCTGCGCCCGCCGCGCCGCCGGTCTCCGCCGCGATCGTGTTCGAGAAGCCGGTCGCCGAGACCCAGGAATTCTCGGGCCGCCTGGAAGCCGTCGAGGTGGTCGAGATCCGTCCGCGCGTGAGCGGTTACATCACCGCCGTCAACTTCAAGCCGGGCGCCGAAGTGAAGAAGGGCGACGTGCTGTTCGTGATCGACCAGCGCCCTTACCAGGCCGAAGCCGACCGTGCCGGCGCCGCGGCCAATGCCGCCCGCGCCCGTGCCGACCTGGCGCGCCTGGAACTGCAGCGTGCCGAGCGACTGCTGGCCGACAAGGCCATCGCCCAGCGCGAATTCGACGAGAAGTCCGCCGCCCAGAAGGAACTCGACGCCGGCGCCCGCGCCGCCCAGGCCCAGCATGAATCGGCGCGCCTGAACCTGGCCTATACCCGCGTGACCGCGCCGATCGACGGCCGCGTGTCGAAAGCCGAGATCACTCTCGGCAACCTGGTCGACGCCAGTGCAGTCCTGACTTCGGTCGTTTCGCTCGACCGCATCTACGCCAGCTTCGACGGCGACGAACAGACCTACCTGCGGGTCGGCAGCCGCGCCCAGCGCGGCGCCCCGGCGGTGGTCAAGGTCGGCCTGACGAACGAAGAAGGCTTCCCGCATGAAGGCAAGCTCGAATTCGTGGACAACCAGCTCGACGCCACCACCGGCAGCGTGCGCATGCGCGCCACCCTGGCCAATCCAAACCGCATGCTGGCGCCCGGCCTGTTTGCCCGCGTCCAGGTGGGCAGCGGCGTGGCCAACCAGACCGTGGTGATCAACGAGCGTGCCGTCGGCACCGACCAGAGCCGCAAGTACGTCGTGGTGGTCGGCGCCGACAGCAAGGCCGAGTACCGCCCGGTCACCCTCGGCCCCGTGGTCGACGGCATGCGCGTGGTGCGCAGCGGCCTGAAGGCAGGCGAGAAGATCGTCGTCAACGGCTTGCAGCGCGTGCGTCCGGGCGCCCCTGTCACGGCGCAGATCGTGGCGATGGACGCCGACCCGACCGCGGCAGCGGCCAAGGCCGGCACCAAGCTTGCCCTGAACACGGCCGCCAAGGAGTAAGAACATGAACTTTTCCCGATTCTTTGTCGACAAGCCGATCTTCGCGGTCGTGCTGTCGGTGATCATCTTTGTCGGCGGACTGATCTCGATCTTCCAGCTGCCGATTTCCGAATACCCTGACGTGGTGCCGCCTTCCGTCGTGGTGCGCGCCCAGTACCCGGGCGCCAACCCGAAGGTGATCGCCGAAACCGTGGCGGCGCCGCTGGAAGAGCAGATCAACGGCATCGAGGACATGCTCTACATGACCTCGCAGAACACCTCGGACGGTGCGCTGGCCCTGACCCTGACCTTCGCCATCGGCACCGACATCGACCGTGCCGAAAGCCAGGTGCAGAACCGCGTGCAGCGCGCGCTGCCGCGCCTGCCGGAAGAGGTGCGCCAGATCGGCGTCACGACCGTCAAGAGTTCGCCGAACCTGACGATGGTGGTCCACCTGAATTCCCCGGATGGCCGCTACGATGACCTTTACCTGCGCAACTACGCGGTGCTGAACATCAAGGACCAGCTGGCGCGCCTGAACGGCATGGGCGAAGTGCAGCTGTTCGGCTCGGGCGACTACGCCATGCGCGTGTGGCTCGATCCGCAGAAGGTGGCGGCGCGCGGCCTGACCGCAGGCGACGTGGTGTCGTCGATCCGCGAGCAGAACGTGCAGGTGGCAGCCGGCGTGGTCGGCCAGGGCCCGACCAAGGACGCCCAGTTCCAGCTGACCGTGAATACCCAGGGACGGCTCACCAGCGTGGAAGAATTCGGCGCCATCGTGGTCAAGGCCGGAGAAGACGGCGCCGTCACGCGCCTGAAGGACGTGGCACGCCTGGAAATGGGCTCGAGCTCCTACGCGCTGCGCTCCCTGCTGAACAACAAGTCGGCGGTCGCGATCCCTATTTTTGAGGCCCCGAACGCCAACGCGCTGCAGCTGTCTTCCGACGTGCGCGCCAAGATGGACGAATTGTCGAAGGACTTCCCGGAAGGCGTCGAATACAGCATCGTGTATGACCCGACCCAGTTCGTGCGCGAGTCGATCGATTCGGTGATCATGACCCTGCTGGAAGCCGTGGTGCTGGTGGCGCTGGTGGTGATCGTGTTCCTGCAGACCTGGCGCGCGTCGATCATCCCGCTGCTGGCCGTGCCGGTATCGGTGGTGGGCACGTTTGCCGTGATGCTGATGTTCGGCTTCTCGATCAATACGCTGTCGCTGTTCGGCCTGGTGCTGGCGATCGGTATCGTGGTCGATGACGCCATCGTGGTAGTGGAAAACGTCGAACGCAATATCGGCAATGGCCTGTCGCCGCGCGACGCCACTATCCAGGCAATGAAGGAAGTGTCCGGCCCGATCATCGCGATCGCCCTGGTGCTGTGCGCCGTGTTCGTGCCGATCGCGTTCGTCGCGGGCCTGACTGGCCAGTTCTACCGCCAGTTCGCCCTGACCATCGCGATTTCGACCGTGATCTCGGCCTTCGCCTCGCTGACCCTGGCGCCGGCCCTGTCGGCTGCGCTGCTGAAAAGCCACGACGCACCGAAAGACCGTCTGACCCGCGTCATGGACAAGGTCTTCGGCCGCTTCTTCGCCGCCTTCAACCGCTTCTTCGGCCGCTCGTCGCACAGCTACGAAGGTGGCGTCAAGACCGTCCTGCGCCGCAAGACCGCCACCCTGGGCGTCTACCTGGCGCTGGGCGTGGCTGCGATCTTCATGTTCAAGGTCGTGCCGCCCGGCTTCGTGCCTGCGCAGGACAAGGGTTACCTGATCGGTTTCGCCCAGCTGCCGGATGCGGCATCGCTGGACCGTACCGACGCCGTGATCCGCCGCATGTCGGCCATTGCCAAGGAAATCCCGGGCGTGGAATCGTCGATCGCCTTCCCTGGCCTGTCGATCAACGGCTTCACCAATGCGCCGAACGCCGGCATCGTGTTCACCTCGCTGAAACCAACCAGCGAGCGCAAGGGCAAGGAGCAGTCGGCCGAAGCCATCGCCGCCGAGATCAACAAGCGCATGGGCGCGGTGGAAGACGCCTTCGTCATGGTGCTGCCGCCGCCTCCGGTGAACGGCCTGGGCACGACCGGCGGCTTCAAGCTGATGCTGGAAGACCGCGGCAACCTCGGTTACGACGCGCTCTACCAGGCCACGCAGGCGCTGCAGGCCAAGGCCTGGGGCACGCCGCAACTGGCGGGCGTGTTCTCCAGCTACCAGATCAACGTGCCGCAGCTGTTCGCCGACGTCGATCGCGTCAAGGCCAAGCAGCTGGGCGTGCCGCTGGCGAGCATCTACCAGACCTTGCAGGTGAACCTCGGCTCGCTGTACGTGAACGACTTCAACCAGTTCGGCCGCACCTACCAGGTGCGGGTGCAGGCGGACGCGCCATTCCGCTCGCAGCCCGAGCAGATCGCCCAGCTCAAGGTCCGCAACGACAAGGGCGAGATGATCCCGCTGTCGTCGCTGATGCAGGTGAAGGACAGCTATGGCCCGGACCGCGTCCAGCGCTACAACAACTACGTGGCGGCAGACCTGAATGGCGGCGCGGCCCCCGGCGTGTCGTCGGGCCAGGCGCAAGCCATCATGGAGCAGCTGGCCAAGGAAACGCTGCCGAAAGGGATCGCCTACGAATGGACCGACCTGACCTACCAGGAGATCCTGTCTGGTAACACGATGGTGTACGTGTTCCCGCTGTGCGTGCTGCTGGTCTTCCTGGTGCTGGCCGCCCAGTACGAAAGCTGGACCCTGCCGCTGGCGGTGATCCTGATCGTGCCGATGTCGATCCTGTGCGCCCTGATCGGCGTGAAGCTCACCGGCGGCGACAACAACATCTTCACCCAGATCGCGCTGTTCGTGCTGGTGGGACTGGCGTCCAAGAACGCGATCCTGATCGTGGAATTCGCAAGGGAACTGGAAGACCATGGCCGCAGCGTCGTCGAAGCAGCGCTGGAAGCGAGCCGCCTGCGCCTGCGTCCGATCCTGATGACCTCGATCGCTTTCATCATGGGCGTGGTGCCCCTGGTGTTCTCGACCGGCGCCGGCGCCGAGATGCGCCATGCCATGGGTGTCGCGGTGTTCTTCGGCATGCTGGGCGTGACCTTCTTCGGCCTGTTCCTGACGCCGCTGTTCTATGTCTTGCTGCGCACGTTCGCCAAGCGTTTCGAGAAAAAAGTCCCGGCCGCGAAAGCCCCGGTCCTGGACCTGGAAGGAGTGCATTGAAATGATGAAGACCATGATCGCAAGGGGCGTGGCCCCGCTGCTGGCAGCCCTGCTGCTCACCGCCTGCGCCACTCCTGAGTTCAAGCAGCCGGCCATCGAAACGCCTACTGCCTTCCGCGAGTCGCAGACGCCGGCGGTGGTCGACGGCATCGAGGGTGCACGCTGGAAGAAGGCCGAGCCGGCCGAAGCGCAGCCGCGCGGCGAATGGTGGCTTGCCTTCCGGGATCCGGCGCTGACCGCGCTGGTGCAGGAAGCCACTGCCAACAACGCCAACCTGGCGGTAGCCGCGAGCCGCGTCAAGCAGGCCAGGGCCATCGTCGGCATCGCCAATGCCGACCGCATGCCGCAGGTCGGCGTCGGGATCGGCGCCCAGCGCGCCCGTCCATCGCCACTGGAGGCCGGCCTGCCGCAGGGCACGCCGACCCAGGCGCAGACCAGTTACTCGGCCAATCTCACGGCCAGCTACGAGGTCGATCTGTTCGGCCGCGTCGCCGCCGGCGTGTCGGCCGCCAGGAGCGACGCCGCCACCAGCGAGGCGAACTACCGCTCGGTGCTGCTGGCGCTGCAGGCAGACGTGGCGCAAACCTACTTCCGGCTGCGCGCCCTCGACGCGGAGCTGGAGACGGTGGCGCAGACGGTCAACCTCCGCGCCGAGAGCGTCAAGCTGACCCAGCGCCGCTTCGACCTGGGCGACATCGGCGAATTCGACCTGTCGCGCGCCAAGACCGAACTGTCGACGGCGCGCGCCGAAGCAATCGGCCTGCAGCGCGACCGCGCCAACACCGAGCATGCGCTGGCAGTCCTGCTGGGCAAGCCCGCGGCGAATTTCGTGGCGGGCCCGAGCCCGCTGCTCGATGCCGCCTTGATGCCGGTGGTGCCGGCCGGCCTGCCATCGTCGCTGCTGGAACGCCGTCCCGACATCGTCGCCGCCCAGCGCGCGATGGAAGCGTCCAACGCCCGCATCGGCGTGGCGCGCGGCGCGATGTTCCCGTCGCTCACCATCAGCGCGGCCGGCGGCGGCATCGGCGGGGCCTTCTCCGACGTGTTCCGCTGGAGCAGCCGCTCCTGGGTACTGGGCTTGTTGACGTCGCTGCCGATCATCGACGGCGGCCGCAACCGCGCCAATGTCGAGCGCAGCGAAGCGGTGCTCGAGGAATCGGTGGGCGTCTACCGCCAGAGCGTGCTCACGGCCTTTGCCGAAGTCGAGGACAACCTGGCCGGCCTGCGCATCCTCAGTGGCCAGGCCGAGCAGATCGACGCTGCCCAGGTCTCCGCGCGCCGCTCGGCCGACCTGGCGCAGAAGCTGTACGACGCCGGGCGCTCGAGCTATATCGAGCTGCTGGACGCGCAGCGTAACCTGGCCAATGTCGAACGCGCTGCGGTCCAGCTGCGCGGCAACCGCGCGGTGACGACCGTGGCCCTGATCCGGGCTCTGGGTGGCGGCTGGGATGCGCAACCCATCGACGCCGCCAAGGTCGCCATGAAATAAACCCGTTTCTCCAGGTGTTCTGCCCTTTGCGGCGGGTACGCGAGTGCTCGCCGCTTTTTTTCGTCCGGCTACAATCGAGCCCATGGCGACTTCGACCCCTTCCTTGACCGGCCTGGCGCCCGTGATCGCGCTGGACACCCGCGTGCTGGTGCTGGGCAGCTTCCCCGGCGCCGCCTCGCTGGCGGCCAGCCGCTACTACGCCCATCCGCGCAACCAGTTCTGGCCCTTGATCTCGGCGGTCATTGGCGAGGATCTCGCGGCGCTGCCCTATGACGAACGCTTGCCGCGCCTGCTGGCGCACCGCTTCGGCCTGTGGGACGTGCTGGCCGGCTGCGAGCGCGAAGGCAGCCTGGATTCGGCCATCCGCAATCCGGCGGCGAACGATTTCGAGCGCTTGCGCGCGCTGTGCCCGCAGCTGGAAACGGTCGGCTTCAACGGCCAGGCCTCGGGCAAGTTCGCGCCGCAGTTCGAAGCCGCCGGCTATCGCACCGTTGTGCTGCCATCGAGTTCACCGGCACACCAGGCAATGACGTTTGATCAGAAGCTGGCGGTGTGGCGCCGATTGATCGAGCAGCCTGACGCCACGCTGCCGGCGTCACAGGCGCAGTCCACCCTGTTTTAACTGTAGCGGCAGCTGTCAGCGGATGTGCGTCCCCACCGCACTCACCCTGCGCAAATGCGCCAGCTTGGCCGAATACACCTGCCGCATCTCTTGCCGGGTGCTGGTGTCGACCGCCTTGGCGATCTGCTCGCGCGCATGGGTCAGGTCGCCCAACTGCAGGTGCGACACGCCCAGCCAGAAGCGGAACTCGTCGTTGTAGGGCGCGCGCTTGACTTCGCGCTCGAACAGTTCCCTGGCTGTGTCGTAGTGTCCGGCGCGCAGGGCGATCATGCCCTTGTCGAAGTGGTGGTAGGGCGGGAAGGGCTCGATGCTGGCGATGCGCTTGGCCAGGGCCGCGGCCTCGCCCTGCTTGCCCAGCGACGCCAGTACCGGCTGCAGGTTGCGCATGACGGCCATGTTTTCCGGCTCGCGCTCCAGGGCCGCGCGGTAGGTCTGCTCGGCCAGCTGCAAGTCGCCGTGTTTCTCGTAGATCACGCCCAGCGTGTTGAGCGCCCGGATCATGCCCGGGCGCTTTTCGACAGCCGCGCGCGCCCACCAGTAGGCGTCGTCGATGCGGTCCTGTACCAGCATCTCGGCGGCGCGGTTGTTCAAATAGAGCGCGACGATGTCTTCCTCGTCCAGCTCGCGCGCACGCAGGCGCGATGCTTCTTTCTGCGGAATGAAGTCGACCAACAGCATGTCGTCCTGGTCGGTGCTGCGCACGCCGCTCTCGATGCGGTTGCCCAGGCTGATGTTCACGTGGGCGCTGGCCAGGTACAGGCCCGCGGTGCGGCTCCAGCTGTCCTCGACGTCGACGCTGCGGTAGCGCACCGGCATGCCCAGCTCCTTGGCAAAGGCCGCGGTCATGATCACCAGCGACAGGCAGTTGCCCGAGCGGTCGGCATAGGTCTCGGCGGCGGTGCGGGTCTTGGTGGATTCGTATTCGAGCTTCAGGTCGCTCTTGCTGTAGAGCGCGGCGACCAGGCCGTGGCGCTGGCCCTGCTGGCGCAAGGCGATGGTGAAGGACTGGCTGTTCAGGTAAGCCCGCATGGCCGGGCTGAGGGTGAACAGGTCGTCGGCGCCGACTTGCTCGCGCGGGGGCGCGAAGCGCGCATCGGCAAACAGGGGAGGGGCCGCCGGCGGCTGCATGCTGGTACATCCGGCCAGCAGCGATAGCGACAATGACAACAGGACCGCGAAACGCTTCATGACTCCCTCCACAGGCGTACTTACAAATGCAGTATCTGCCTGTGCCCGGGGCTTGTCAAAGCTTGTTCAGTCCTCGTGGAAGGCTTCCACCAGTTCGTCCAGCAGTTCGGCGGTTTCCTCATCGGTCAGGCCGAGGTAGGCGCAGGCGGCGGCGCCGCCCTTGGCCCACTCGAGCGACTCGCCGTGGCCCTGGTAGCGGCTGATCGCCGCTTCGGCCAGCAGCGAGAGCGCGACCAGCGAGCGCACTGCGCCGGAGGTCGAGGCGTCGTCCAGCACGGCGAAATCGTGGTGGTGCAGGATGGCCCAGCCGACGTCGCTGGACAGGCCCCAGTTGCGCGCCAGCAGGCAGCCGACCGAGGCGTGGGAGCTAGAGTGGCGCTCGTCTTCCAGGGCCGTGAACGGGCGTTCGGCGTCCAGCGACGCGGCGGCATAGGTGTCGGCGTAGTCGGCGAAGCGGTCCATCAGGAGCGGCACGCCGGTGTCGCAGAACAGGCCGAAGGTGTGCGCCACGTCGGCCTCGCCGATGCGCAGGCGGCGCGACAGGAACACCATCGCCTGGGCGCGGCGGGTCGAGATGTCCCAGAAGCTGGCCAGGCTGGCACTGTTGACGGGAATCGCCTGGCGCGCCAGCAGGCCGGTCATCAGGGCCGCCACCTGGTTGATGCCGAGGAAAAGGATGGCCTGCTCGATCGACTTGGCCTTGCGCCGGCCGCCGTAGATCGAGGAATTGGCCAGCTTGAGCAGGGCGCCGGACATGCCGACGTCGCTTGCCACGATCTTGCCGATCGCTTCCGGCGACGGGTCTTCCGACGCCAGTTCGCGCTGCATGTCGGCCAGCAGGCTGGGACGCGGCGGGATGCGGATCGATTTGATCAGGGCATCGACCTGGTCGAGCTGCGCGGAATGCGGGAGGGGATCGGCGACGGTATTCATGGGCGAGGGCAGGCAAGCGATGGCTTCGGCGGGAAGCGGGGATCAGCCGCCATGATACCCCAGCCGCTTAACTATTGCACTGAGGCAATGCTCTAACACGCTGCGGACTGTGGCGATTTCACCAAAACGGCGCCCTGCCTGAGCCCGCGATAAAATTGGCTCATGGTACTTTCGACAATAGCAGGAATCGATTTCACGGCCCCGGCGGAGATCGTGGCGCGCCAGCTGATCGGCATGACGGTGCTGGTGGACGGCGTCGGCGGACGCATCGTCGAGACCGAAGCCTACGACCGCGAAGACCCGGCCTCGCATGCCTTTTCCGGCCCGACCGAGCGCAATGCCGCGATGTTCGGCCCGCCCGCCCACGCCTATGTCTACCGCTCCTACGGCATCCATTGGTGCCTCAATTTCGTCTGCCGCGAGGAAGGGCATGGGGCCGGGGTCCTGATCCGCGCGCTGGAACCCGTGGCGGGCCTGGAACAGATGCGGGTGCGGCGCGATACCGGCGGCAGCGACAAGGACCTGCTGCTGTGCTCCGGCCCGGGCAAGCTGTGCCAGGCACTGGGCGTGACGCGCGCCCACAACGGCATGGCATTGTCGCAGCCGCCGTTCGAGCTGCTGCCCGGGGCGCGCGACCTGGAAGTCGTGGTGGGGCCGCGCATCGGCATCTCGAAGGCGATGGACGTGCCGTGGAGGTTCGGGCTGGCCGGCTCGCGTTACGTCAGCCGGCCGTTCCGTTGAATCAGCTGCGGCGCTGGCGCTGCCCCTGGGCGGCCGTCAGGGCGCGCAGCGGCCGGCCGCGCATCGCGCTGCCTGGGCCACGCCGTTCGTCCAGGCCGTGAAAGCCCGCATCGTCTTCGTCCGCTTCTTCCGCTGCAATCTCCGCCGCCTCGGTCGCCAGGCCTTGTTCGCTATCGGTGAAGGTGAAGATCGACACCGCCTTGGCCAGGTTGACGGTCTGCTCGTGCAGGCTTTCGGCGGCTGCCGCGGCTTGTTCGACCAGGGCGGCATTTTGCTGGGTCATGCCATCCATCTGCCCGACCGCCTTGTTCACTTCGGCGATGCCGTCGGCCTGCTCGGTGCTGGCGATGCTGATGCGCCCGATGATGTCGTTCACCTGGCGCACCGAGGCGACGATGTCGCCCATGCTGGCGCCGGCCTGGCTGACCGAGGCGCTGCCATCTTCGATGATCTTCACCGAGTCGGCGATCAGGGCCTTGATCTCGCGCGCCGCCGCCGCCGAGCGCTGGGCCAGGGTGCGCACTTCGGCCGCGACCACGGCGAAGCCGCGTCCCTGCTCGCCGGCGCGCGCCGCTTCCACCGCCGCGTTCAGCGCCAGCAGGTTGGTCTGGAAGGAGATGCCGTCGATGACGCCGGTGATCTCGACGATCTTGCGCGAGCTGGCCTGGATCGATTCCATGGTGGCCACCGCGCGGTCCACCGACTGGCCGCCGGTGGAGGCCAGCTGCGCCGCTTCCGCCGCCAGGTCGGACGCCAGCCGCGCGTTGTTGGCGTTTTCCTTCACCGCCGTGGTCAGTTCTTCCATCGTGCTGGCGGTCTGCTCGAGCGAGCCGGCCTGCATTTCGGTGCGCGTCGACAGGTCGAGGTTGCCGCTGGCGATTTCCTTCGATGCCGTGTCGATCGAGCGCACCGAGCGCATGATGCTTTGCAGGGCGCCGTTCAGGCGGGTGATGCTGTGGTCGAGCGCGCGCGAGGTGTCGGCAATCTCGTCGCGGCCGGCGCCGGGCGTGCCCGATGGCTGCAGTCGGCCGTCGGCCAGGTCGCCCACGACGGTGGCGATCGAGCGGATGTCGGCCAGCATGGCGCGCCGCACCAGCATCGTCACGAGGAGCGACAGCCCGATCGACAGCACCACCAGGCCGGCCATGCTCATGCCGAGCATGCGGAACTCGGCCTTGGCGGCGGCGTGCGCTTCGACGCTGAGTTTTTTCTCCAGCGCGGCCAGGCGCTGCAGCTCGGTGTCGAGCGCGACGAACTGCTTTTCCGCTTTTTGCATCGAATTGGTGGCGATCGACTGGTCCACTTGCGCCAGTTCGATCGTCTCGGTCACCGCCTTGCGGTAGCTCGCCAGAGCCGCCAGCGAGCCGTCGAGCGAGGCGCGCTCGGACGGCTCGGCCAGCCTGGCCAGCTCGCCCAGCTTGGTCTTGACGTCGGCATGCTTCTTGTGGATGTCCGCGGTCAGGGCCGTGAGGCGGTTCTGCGCGAAGCTGCCGTTCACCCAGGCCAGCAGCTGGTAGATGTTCGCGTGCGCAAAGCGCGCGTCGCCCGCCACGTCGGCCACCGACTGCAGGCGCGCGGCGCGCACCTGCACCATGTGCTCGAGCGAGGCGTTCTGGCGCACCATGCCGTAGTAGGCCGCTGCCGACAGCATGGTCAGCAGCACCAGCACGAGCCCCGGGGCCAGCAGGAGTTTGGGACCGATCCGCAATTTATTGAGCATGCTTGACTCCGGGGAGGGCAGGACGCGTTGTACCAGTTGATCCAGTCGGCTTACTTCTTGTAGATGCCCGCTTCCAGCACCACGTCGTCGACCTTCTGGATATAGGTCGTCTTCGGCTCGATCTTGCCGCTGGTCGGGTTCTTGTACTGGTAGTCGACCCAGCCCTTGCCCTTGGCCGCGGCCAGGTCGATGATCTCGCGGCGGTATTTCTTGCCGTTCGCATCCGGCACGTCGGTCAGGTCCTTGCCGACGATCGAAGGGTTATACGGATGGGCCAGCACGATGCCGGTCTTGAGGTCGCGCATGTCGATGTAGAGCTCGCCCTGGACGTATTCGGCGTCCTTGGCATTGATCTTCTTCATCATCTCGTCCTTGCCCTTGGCTTTCACGAGGGCGACACCGCGTTCGACCATGGCGATGGCGTCCTTTTCGGTCGGCGAATTGGCCAGCACGGGGGCGGCGACGAGGGCCAGGGACAGGGCGGCGGCAGTAGCGAACAACTTCATGGTGTAACTCCTTTGGTGAATGTTCTGGGGCCAACATTGCTAAAGTGCATTGGCAAATGTACCGGGGTGGGAGGACGGCGGATTGCGGTAGCGCAATCGCAGGGCAAGGGCGGGTAGGAACGTTGCGCATCCGTGTCAGGCGCGCAGGCGCTGTCCCGCTATCGACCCGTGCGCGCTCATCCCTTGTGCTAGGCCTATTCGTAGGACCAATCTGATTGATTGACGGCAATTCTCCATTAATTTCCGTAACGTAAGATGAATTCTTACCGGCAACGATTTTCCTCCTGCCGGTCCTTCCGTCCAACGTTTTCCTGGAGACCTTCCGTGATCATGACCGAATCGACGCCATCCAAGTTCAAGCCCTATACCCGGCAAACGATCCACCTGGCGCGCCAGTGGCAATGGATGTCGCCGGACCTGCAGGAAGCGGTGCAGGTGGTGTCGCATGTGCTGCCGTTCCGCGTGAACGCCTATGTGCTGGACGAGCTGATCGATTGGGACAAGGTGCCGGACGATCCGATCTACCGCCTGACTTTCCCGCACCGCGACATGCTGCCCGCGATGGAGTACGAGCAGCTGCGCGACCTGGTGCTGTACAAGAAGGACGACGCGGCCATCGCGCGCCTGGTGCACGGCATCCGCATGCGCATGAACCCGCACCCGGCCGGCCAGATGACCCACAACGTGCCGCGCGTGAACGATGCGCCGCTCAAGGGCCTGCAGCACAAGTACAAGGAAACGGTGCTGTTTTTCCCGAGCTCGGGCCAGACCTGCCACGCCTACTGCACCTTCTGCTTCCGCTGGCCGCAGTTCGTCGGCATGGACGACATGAAGTTCGATGCGCGCGAGTGCTCCGAACTGGTGTCCTACCTGAAGACGCATCCGGACGTCACCGACGTCCTGATCACCGGCGGCGACCCGATGATCATGAATACCCGCTCGCTGTCCGAATTCCTCGAGCCCCTGCTGGCGCCGGAGCTGGCCCACATCCAGAACATCCGCATCGGCACCAAGTCGGTCGCCTACTGGCCGCAGCGCTTCGTGTCGGACAAGGACAGCGACGATTTGCTGCGCCTGTTCGAGAAGGTGGTCCGGTCGGGTAAAAACCTGGCCATCATGGGCCATTACAACCATGCGGTCGAACTGCGCCACCCCATCGCCCAGCAGGCCGTCAAGCGCATCGTCGGCACCGGCGCCACGCTGCGCATGCAGGGCCCCCTGATCCGCCACATCAACGAAGACCCGAAGAGCTGGGCCGAGCTGTGGACCACCGGCGTGCGCCTGGGCGCGATCCCGTATTACATGTTCGTCGAGCGCGACACCGGCCCGCGCGACTATTTCTCGCTGCCGCTGGCGCGCGCCCACCAGATCTTCCAGGAGGCGTATTCGATGGTCTCGGGCCTGTCGCGCACCGTGCGCGGCCCGTCGATGAGCGCCTTCCCGGGCAAGGTGGTGATCGACGGCGTGGTCACCATCAACGACGAGAAACTGTTCGCGCTGCAGTTCCTGCAGGCCCGCAATCCGGAATGGGTGCGCCGCCCCTTCTTTGCCAAGTACGATCCCGAGGCCACCTGGCTCGACCACCTCAAGCCGGCCTTCGGGCGCGACAAGTTCTTCTTCGAGGAAGGCGGCAGCGCGCACCAGGGCCCGCGCGGACGGGTGATCCCGCTGGTGCCGGCGGGGCAGCGCGCGGTGGACACCGGCTGCAGCCCGGCCCTGCACGGCGGAACCGAGTCCGACGCCGCCTGACCCCCGGGAGACCTGCACCATGCCGGACCAGGCCACCACGCCACGCCTGTCCGGCATGGCGGTATTCTTCTACGTGTTCCTGCCCTTCGCGCTGGGACACTACCTGTCTTCGCTGCTGCGCAACGTGAACGCGGTGCTGGCCTCGCACCTGGTGGGCGCGCTCGCGCTCACGCCGGGCGAGCTGGGGCTGCTGACCAGCGCCTTCTTCTTCGCCTTCGCCCTGGTCCAGCTGCCGGTCGGGATCGCGCTCGACCGCTACGGGCCGCGCAAGGTGCAGCTGGCGATGATGCTGGTCGGCGCGCTCGGGGCGCTGCTGTTCTCGCGCGGCCACGACTTCGCCCAGCTGGTGGCGGCGCGCGCCATCATGGGCTTCGGGCTGGGCGGCTGCTTCATGGCGGCGGTCAAGGCCGTCTCCACCTGGATCACGCCGAGCCGGCTGCCGTCGGTGCATGGCTACCTGATCGCCGTCGGCGGCCTGGGCGCGGCCACCGCCACCATGCCGGTGCGGCAGATGCTGCAGTACACCGACTGGCGCGGCCTGTTCCTGATCCTGGCGGCGCTCGTCGCCTGCTGCGGCCTCCTGATCTGGCTCCTCTGTCCGCGCAGCAGCGGCCCCGCGCCCAGGCGCGGCCCGCTGGGACAGGCGCTGCGCGAGGTCGTCAGGGCGCCGGTGTTTCGCACCACGGCGTCGCTGGTGCTGGTCCCGCACGCGGTCTTCTTCGGCATCCAGGGCCTGTGGATCGGGCGCTGGCTGACGGATGTGGCGCTGTTTCCCGAAGACGCGGTGGCCTACCTGCTCTACATGGGCATGGCCGCCGTGATCTTCGGGGCGATCGCCGTGGGCATGATCACCGAATGGGCTGGACGGCGCGGCATCGCCCCGCTCGACGTGGCCGCCGCCGGCATCGGCGTGTTCCTGCTGGTGCAGCTGGCCTTCGTGGTCAGCTACGCGCCGAGCTTCCAGCTGCTGTCGGTGCTTTTCACGCTGGTCGGCACGATCACCGGGATCGAATACGCGATCATTGCGCAGTCGATGCCGAAGGAGCTGACCGGGCGCGCGGCGACCTGCCTGAACCTTCTGATCTTCATCGGCGCCTTCGTGGTGCAGGCGGGCTTTGGCCTGATGATCGGGTTGTGGTCGCCGGACGCCGCCGGCCACGCGCCGGCCATTGCCTTCCGGTCGGCGTTTGCGGTGCTGCTGCTGGTACAGCTGCCGGGACTGGCGGGCTTCGTGCTGCGCCGGCGGCGCGCATCGACCGCCGCCGCGGCGCAAGGGGAAGAAGGACTGGTGACTTCCTCCTGAACGGTGTTTTCCTTGCAGTAACGGACGGCGCAACATTGCCAAATTGGCTAGCATCGCTGCACAATGGATGCCGTCCGTTATCTCCGAGGGAACGCCATGCGCGACCACACCTTGCCCCGCCTGTCGGCGGGCGCCATGCTCCTGCTGCTCGCCGCCTGCGGCGACAAGTCGACCCTCCCGGTCGGCGCCGACGTCGGCCCCGAGCCGGTCATCAAGGCGCCGGTGAAGCGTGTCATCCCGACCGTCGACATCGCGCCCGCCAAGGGCTGGCCGCAAGGCGCCGCCCCGAGCACCGCGCCGGGTCTCGCGGTGAAGGTATTCGCCTCAGGCCTGGACCATCCGCGCTGGCTGCACGTGCTGCCCAACGGCGACGTGCTGGTGGCCGAAACCAATGCCCCCGAGCGCCCGGAAGACAAGAAGGGCATCAAGGGCTACATCATGGGCAAGGTGATGGAAAAAGCCGGCGCCGCGGTGCCGAGCGCGAACCGCATCACGCTGCTGCGCGATGCCGATAGTGACGGCGTGGCCGAAACCAAGAAGGTGTTCCTCAAGGGCCTGAATTCACCCTTCGGCATGGCCCTGGTCGGCGACATGCTGTACGTGGCCAATACCGACGGCATCGTGCACTTCCCCTACCGCACGGGCGAACTCGAGATCACCGCGGGCGCGCAGCCGGTGGCGCCGCTGCCGGGCGGTCCGCTGAACCACCACTGGACCAAGAACATCATCGCCAGCGCCGACGGCCGCAAACTCTACGCCACCTCGGGCTCGAACAGCAACGTCGCCGAGAACGGCATGGACCAGGAAGTCGACCGCGCCGCCATCCTTGAAATCGACATCGCCACCGGCAAGACCCGGCTGTTCGCCTCGGGCCTGCGCAACCCGAACGGCATGGCCTGGAATCCCCAGACCGACGCGCTCTGGACCGTGGTCAACGAACGCGACGAGCTGGGGAGCGACCTGGTGCCGGACTACCTGACGTCGGTAAGAGACGGCGGCTTCTACGGCTGGCCGTACAGCTACTATGGCAAGCACGTGGACGAACGGGTCAAGCCGCCGCGCCCGGACCTGGTGGCCAAGGCGCTGGTGCCGGACTACGCGCTCGGCGCCCACGTGGCGGCGCTGGGGCTGGCCTTCTACAACGGCGCGCTGCTGCCCCAGTTTGCCAACGGCGCCATCATCGGCCAGCACGGCTCCTGGAACCGCAAGCCGCTGTCGGGCTATAACGTCGTGTACGTGCCCTTCACCGACGGCAAGCCGTCGGGCAAGCCGGTCGAGGTCCTGGGCGGTTTCGTCGACAAGAAGGGCGATGCCCTGGGACGCCCGGTGGGCGTCGCGGTGGACAAGCGGGGGGCTATCCTGGTGGCGGACGATGTGGGGAATGTCATCTGGCGGGTGACGCCGGCAGGGCGTTGATTCATTCAACCTGCGACGCCTGCAGGTCGATTCCCGGCACATCAGGCGCAGCCGTCGACCAGCAAGATCGGCAACCCCGTCCACACGATCGCCACGAAGGCCATCACCGCGCCCAGCGCGGCCGCCCAGTCGAGCAGCCCCGCCTTGTCACGCACGTCTTCCCGCAGCATGGCGCGTTCGCGCCACGCCAGCCACGCGCACAGTGCGAGCGCCGCCAGCGTCACGCCCCCCAGCAACACCCGGTCCGGTCCGCCGGCACGCAGCCCGCCCGGCGAGCACTGCGCCGCCGCCAGCAAATAGCAGAAGGTGAAATGCGCCGCCCACACCAGCAGGGGCAGGGTGCCGCGTGTGAGCCGGCGCCAGAAATGATCGTCCATGTCTACTCCATCAGCAGCGGCAGGATCTGCACCAGCGCCATGCCGGCGATGCCCTGCAGCGTCGTGTAGTGCCAGATCAGGGCGATGTTGTCGAGCGTCGCGCGGCTGCGTTCTCCCAGGTGCCCGCGCCAGGCGCGCAGGCACAGGTAAGGCGCGGCGATGGCCAGGATCACGATGTGCAGGCCCTGGTAGCTCAGCAGCGCGGCAATGGCGGCGCCCCAGGCGCTGGCGGTCGGCTCCAGTCCCGCGTACTGGTGACCGCCCAAATCGAGCACGAAGGAGCCCACCGCGCAGCCCAGCGCCAGCAGCACCAGCCAGGGCAGGCGGCGCTTGCCGAGCGCGCGCACCGCCAGGATCATCAGGACGGAGCTGGCCAGCAACAGACCGCCAGACGCGAACGCCCACGGCAGCGCCGGCAGCGCGGCGCCGGGCGGCGGGCAGACCTGCAGCCGCATCGACACGTGGATGTAGGTGAAGCCGAAGGAGGCGAAGATGCTGGCGTCGACGACCAGCGTGACCATGGTGCCCCACCACGACTGTGAATTGCGTCCCTTGGCGTTGACCGGCAACACCAGGTCGTCGGACACGCGCGCCCGGTCGATGATCGGCTTGCGGTCGGACTGCCACAGCCAGCCGAGCGTGCCGGCCACCGCCATGAAGCCGAAGATCCAGGCCAGCAGGTGCAGCTTCACGGTCAGCAGCAGGAAGAAGCCCGCCGTGCCGAGCGCCGCGATCACCGGCAGCCAGCTGTCGCCCGGCAGCACCATCAGGTAGCGCGGCTCGGCGCTCACCGGGCTGGTGGCGATGGTTTCGCGCAGCCCGGTCGCGGTATTGGGCAGGTAGTGCTGGCCGCGGTCGACTTCGGCGGACAGGGTTGGCTGGTCCCACAGCGGATTGGTCGAGGTGATGCGTGGGATGCTGCGGTTGCCGTAGGATTCGGACGTAAGCCATTCGAGCGTGGATGCATTCCAGGGGTTGCCCACTTCCTTGTCGGGCCGGCGCAGGGTGCGCACCAGGTCGACGAAGAACAGCACCACGCCCGCGGCGAAGACGAAGGCGCCGATCGTGGAGAGCATGTTCAGCAGGTTCCAGCCCAGGTTCGCATCATAGGTATAGACCCGGCGCGGCATGCCCTGCAATCCGGTGATGTGCATCGGGAAGAAGGCCAGGTTGAAGCCGCCAAACATCAGCCAGAACACCCAGCGCGCCAGTTTTTCCGACATTTGGTTGCCGTTGATGAGCGGGGCCCAGTAGTACATCGCCGCGAACACCGGGAACACCATCCCGCCGATGAGCACGTAGTGCAGGTGGGCCACGATGAAATAGGTGTCGTGCACCTGCCAGTCGAAGGGAATCACGGCCACCATCACCCCGGTCAGCCCGCCCAGCACGAAGATGAACATGAAACCCATCAGGAACATCGTCGGGGCGCTCATCTTCACGCGGCCGTTCCACAGCGTGGCGATCCAGGCGAAGACCTGGATGCCGGTGGGGATGGCCACCGCCATGCTGGCGGCCGAAATGAAACTCATCTCCAGCACGCCCAGGCCCGCGGTGAACATGTGGTGGGCCCACAAGCCGAAGCTGAAGAAGCCCACGCCCACCAGCGCCACGATGATGGCGCGCCGTCCCACCAGGGGCGACTGGGCGATGGTCGGGATCATGGTCGAGACCATCCCGGCCGCGGGCAGGAAGATGATGTAGACCTCGGGGTGGCCGAAGAACCAGAACAGGTGCTGCCACAGGATCGGGTCGCCGCCGCGGTCGGAGATGAAGAAGGGCCAGTCGAAGGCGCGCTCCATCTCGAGCAGGGCGGTGCCCGCGATCACGGCGGGGAAGGCGAACACGATCATCACGGCCACCACCAGCATCGCCCAGGCGTACACGGGCATGCGGCGCAGCGTCATGCCGGGCGCGCGGGTGAACAGGATGCCGACGATCAGCTCGACCGCGCCGGCAATCGCCGAGATCTCGATGAAGCCGATCCCCAGCAGCCAGAAGTCGGCGTTCAGCCCGGGCGAGTATTTTTCGCCGGTCAGCGGCGGGTACATGAACCAGCCGCCGTCGGGCGCCAGGCTGAAGAACAGGGTGCAGAAGAAGGCCAGGCCGCCGAACGCATAGGCCCAGTAGGCATAGGCGGACAGGCGCGGGAAGGGCAGGTCGCGCGCGCCCAGCATATTGGGCAGCAGGTAGACCGCGATCGCCTCGACCACCGGAATGGCGAACAGGAACATCATCACCGTGCCGTGCATCGTGAAGATCTGGTTGTAGGTGCCGGGGCTGAGCAGGGTGTTGCCCGGCACCGCCAGCTGCACCCTGATCATCAGCGCGAGGATGCCGGCCAGTACGAAGAACAGCAGCGCGGTGCCGATATAGAGCAGGCCGATGCTGGTGTTGTTCACCGAGGTCATGAAGCGCAGGCCGGTCGGCGTGCGCCAGACGTCTTGCAGCTGCTCGAATTCGCCTTCAGGGCGGGGCAAGGAGCTGGGCAGCTTGGCGTGCGGGGAAGTCGGTACGGCGGCGTCGTTCATTTCAGGTGCTCGAGGTAAGTGGCCAGCGCGCCGAGGGTGTCGCGGTCGAGGTCTTGCGAGCCCGGCATGAACACGCCCGGCTTGGCTTTGTGCGGGTCGGCGATCCAGGCTTGCAGGCTGCTGCGCCGGGCCGGCAAGGCGCCGGCGCCGATGTGCATGCGGCTGCCGACGTGGGTCAGGTCCGGACCCAGGCGCGCCTCTTCGGTCACGCCGCGGATGGTGTGGCAGGCCTGGCAGCGCTGCTCCAGGAAGGCGGCGCGGCCGCGTGCCAGGACCTGGCTGCTGGCCGGGGCCGCGGGCAGCGCCTGGCGCGCCAGCCAGGCATCGAATTGCGCGGGCGTATGGGCGACCACGTGCAGCGCCATTTTTGCATGCTGGGCGCCGCAGTATTCGGCGCACTGGGCGCGGTAGATGCCGGGCCGGTCGGCGCGCAGGCTGAGCCCCGTGACGCGTCCGGGCACCATGTCGCGCTTGCCGGCCAGGGCCGGAATCCACAGGCTGTGGATCACGTCGGCCGCATTCAGGCCAAGGTAGACCCGGCGCCCCGCCGGAATGTGAATCTCGTTGGCGGCGACGATCTCGCGTCCGCTCACCGGGTCGCGGTAGCGCACTTCCCACCACCACATCTTGGCCGTCACCGAGATCGCGAGCGCATCGCGCGAGGTCTGCGGCGCCAGCTCGGTGCTGCGCCAGGTGCTCCACCCGAGCAGCACGCTCAAGACCACGACCGGGAAGGCGATGCCCCCGCCGCCGATCCACAGCATCGCGTGGGCAGGGCGGCCCTGAGGCCGCAGGCTCAGGGCCAGCAGCAGCATCACGGCCACGAAGATCAGGGCGCCGGCGCCGAACAGCACCCAGGCGAAATGGCTGATGATGGTGGCGTCCCAGCCGGCCGGGTGCAGTACCGATTGCAGGTTGTCGTTCATGGCGGCCTTATCGCAGCGTGTACAGGAAGGCCGCCATGTGGCGCGCTTCCTGTTCGCTCAGGCCCATGGCCGGCATCTCGGTGCCGGGCTTGACGGCGTGCGGCACGCGCAGCCACTGCACCATGTTGGCCGGTTGGTTGGGAATGCCACCCGCAAGGTAGCTCAGGCTGCCGATATGGTCGAGCGAGGGAGCCGACTCGCCGGCCGCGCCCTGCACCCCGGGAATGGTATGGCAGGCGCCGCACTGGTACTGGGTGACCAGGCGCAGTCCCTGCTCGACCTGGCCGCCGGGCACGCGCACGGCGTCGGCTTCACCCTTGCAGCCGGCCAGCAGCGCCGCACATGCCAGCAACACGCCGGCATAGTGATGGTTTCGGGGGACGGATTCGTCGGATAAGAGGGTGCGCACGCTAGGAAATCACGATTGTTGGGTGGCTTTTATAATACACAAAGAATGATGCAATTTTTTTAACTCTTCCAATCGGACGCCCCCTCGCATGCCCTCCAACCGCCGCCGGCTGATCATCAAGACCGCTGTACTGACGCTGCTCGCGGCCGGCGTCACCGCGGGCGCGGCCGGCCTGGCCGTGCTGTATGGCGGCTGGTACAACATCGGCGCCACCGCCCAGCATTTCCCCTTCGTGTACACGGTGCTGGAAGAAGGCATGACACAGTCGGTGCAGAACCACGCGCAGGAGATCCGGGTCCCGGCACTGGGCGGCGCCCAGCAGCTGCAGCGCGGCGCCCAGGTCTACCGCGCCAACTGCGTGCAGTGCCATGGCGGCCCCGGCGTCGCGCAGTCGACCATCGGCATGAGCATGCAGCCGATTCCCGGTCCCCTGGTGGACGCGACCCAGCGCTGGCAGACGCGCGAGCTGTACTGGATTACCAAGCACGGCATCAAGATGAGCGGCATGCCGGCCTGGGAATACCACCTGGCCGACGAGGACATCTGGGCGGTGGTGGCCTTCGTGCGCACCATGCCGGCCATGAGCGCGGCCGACTACCGCGCCGCGACCGCCACGCAGGTGGCGCCATGACCGCCTCCCGCATCATCGGGGTGCTGCTGGCGGCCGGCGCGCTGGCCGGCTGCGCACCGCCCGAACGGCCCGGCATCCAGGGCGACCCGGTGCGCGGCAAGGTCGCGCTGACCCAGTATGCCTGCCAGTCCTGCCACATGATCACGGCGGTGCCCGGTTCCAAGGTGTACGTCGGCCGGCCGCTGCTCGACTACGGCAGGCAGAAGGTCCTGGCCGGCAACCTGGAGAACAACCAGGCCAACATGGTACGCTGGATCCGCGACCCGCAATCGATCGACCCCCACACCGCCATGCCCAACATGGGCGTCACCGAACGCGATGCGCTCGACATGAGCGCCTATCTCCTGCTGCAATAAGCCGCCGCGCCGGCTACCGCGTCGCCCGCGCCGATCCTTGGTATCATCGCCGCCTCGGCCCGCATGGGCCTGACTACTCACGGGAAGACAAGCATGAGATTGGTGCGCTATGGCCGCCCAGGCAAGGAAAAGCCGGGCATGTTCGACGAAGAGGGCCGCCTGCGCGACCTGTCCAAGGTGATCGACGATATCGACGGTTCGGTATTGTCGGATAAAGCCCTGCGCAAGCTGGCCAAGCTCGACTGGAAGACGCTGCCGCTGGTGCGCGGCAATCCGCGCCTGGGCGTGCCGGTCAAAGGCGTCGGCAAGTTCATCGGCATCGGCATGAACTACGCCGACCACGCGGCGGAGACCGGCTCCGCCGTGCCGAGCGAGCCGGTGTTCTTCACCAAGGCCATCAGCAGCTTGAACGGCCCGGACGACCCGATCCAGCTGCCGAAAGGCTCGAAGAAGACCGACTGGGAAGTGGAGCTGGGCGTGGTGATCGGCACCCGCGCGCAGTATGTGAGCGAAGAAGACGCCCTGGATTTCGTGGCCGGCTACTGCGTCGTCAACGACGTGTCCGAGCGCGCCTTCCAGTTCGAGATGGGCTCGCAGTGGGACAAGGGCAAGGGCTGCGACACCTTCGGCCCGGTGGGCCCTTTCCTCGTCACGCGCGACGAGATCTTCGACGTGCAGGACCTGGACCTTTACCTGGAACTGAACGGCAAGCGCATGCAGACCGGGAATACCTCGACCATGGTGTTCACGGTGGCGCAAATCGTCAGCTACGTGTCGCGCTTCATGACGCTCGAGCCGGGCGACATCATCACCACCGGCACCCCCCCGGGCGTGGGCATGGGCCGCACGCCGCAGCGCTTCCTGAAAAAGGGCGACAAGCTGCGCCTGGGGATCGCCGGGATCGGCGAGCAGCAGCAGGAAGTGGTGGCGTTTCCGAAGTGAGCGCCGCTAGTCCGGCATCGGCCCCGCGCTCGATGCCGGCACCGCCGTCCTGGCCGTATTCATGATCATGGCCAGGAAGGTGTAGTACCCGTTCACTCCCATCAAATCCACCACGCCCTGTTCGCCGAACAGCGCCAGCGCGTCCGCATACACCCGATCCGACACCGATTTGCGTTCGTGCAGTTCGACGCAGAAGTCGTGCACCACCGCTTCGTCCACCAGCATGTCCCCGGGCCGGCGCCGCTCGGCGATCGCTTCGATGACCGAGCCCGGGATGCCCACCTGCGCCGCGATCGGCGCATGGATCGCCCATTCCACCTGCTGGTTCCACTGCCGCGCCGTGACCAGGATCGCCAGCTCCGACAGCCGCACCCCGATCGCGCTGCGGTAGCGCAGGTATTCGCCCATGCGCTGGGCATACTCCATCAGCTCGGGACTACGCAGCAGCGGCACGAAGGGGCCGTAGACCGCGCCGCGCGGGCCATCGATGATCGCTTGCGCCGCGGCGCGCTGGGCCGGCGTCATATCAAGGGGGGCGATCGGTCCGAGTCGGTCGGTCATGGGGCGGCGCAAATGTTGTAATTGGAAAATAATTGCATAGCGTCCGGCAAAAATCAAAAGAACCCGCGCACGGCACGCTTATTGTCAAGCGTCGTCCTTCTACCTCGGGAGTCGCAATGAGCCATATCCTCCACCGCAACCTGCGCCAGGTCCCGCCGCTCGCGGTGGCAGCCAGCGGCATCCGCATGCACGACAGCGTCGGCCGCACCTATATCGACGCCAGCGGCGGCGCCGCCGTCTCCTCGCTCGGCCACGGCCATCCCGACGTGATCGCGGCCATGCACCGCCAGATCGACCGCTGCGCCTACGCCCACACCTCCTTCTTCACCACCGACGTGGCCGAGGAACTGGCCGACCGCCTGATTGCCGGCGCGCCGCAGGAGTTCAAAGGCGTCTACCTGGTCTCGGGCGGTTCGGAAGCGGTGGAGACCGCGCTCAAGCTGGCGCGCCAGTACTGGGTCGAGGCGGGCGAGCCGCAGCGCACGCTGTTCGTCGCGCGCCGCCAGAGCTACCACGGCAACACGCTGGGCGCGCTGGCGGTGGGCGGCAACGAGTGGCGCCGCAAGGCCTTCGCGCCCCTGCTGATGGACACGGTGCGGGTCGGCGCCTGCTACGAATACCGCGGCCGCGCCGCGCACCAAAGCGTGGACGACTACACCGCCGGCCTGCTCGACGAACTCGAGACGCGCATCCTCGAGGCCGGACCGGAAAACATCATCGCTTTCGTCGCCGAGCCGGTGGTCGGCGCCACCGGCGGCGCGATCCCACCCACGGCCGGCTACTTCCAGGGCGTGCGCGACATCTGCGATCGCTACCGCATCCTGTTCATCGCCGACGAGGTGATGTGCGGGATGGGCCGTACCGGCAGCATGTACGCGATCGAGCAGGACGGCGTGGCGTCGGACATCATCGCCATCGCCAAGGGACTGGGCGCGGGCTACCAGCCGATCGGCGCCGTGCTGGCGCACCAGACCATCGTCGACTGCCTGCGGGGAGGCAGCGGCATCTTCCAGCACGGGCACACCTATATCGGCCACCCGGTGGCGGCAGCGGCGGCCCTCGAAGTGCAAAAGGTGATCGAGCGCGACGATCTACTGGGACGGGTGCGCAGCCGCGGCGCGACCTTGCGGCGCATGCTGGGCGACGTCTTCGGGACCCACGAGCACGTGGGCGACATCCGCGGCCGCGGCCTGTTCCTGGCGCTGGAATTCGTGCAGGACCGCGCAACCAAGACCCCGTTCGCACCGGAGCGCAAGCTGCACGCGGCGATCAAGGCCAAGGCGATGGAATGCGGGTTGATGGTGTACCCGATGGGCGGGACCATCGATGGATTGCACGGCGACCACGTGCTGCTGGCGCCGCCCTTCATTGCGACGGCGGCGGATTTGTCGGAGATTGTGTCGCGCTTGTCGGATGCGGTGGAAGCGGCGTTGAAGGGTTAGCATCCTTCAGCGCGTGCTTTCAGCGTCAGCAGTGCGCGCAAAAATTGGGTTCCGGCCTTCGCCGGAACGACGGTATCAAGGGTAGCGGTGAACGAAGCAGCGTGGCCCTCAGGCCAGCACCTTCCTGAACCACTTCGAGATATCTTGCACCTCTTCCAGGCACAGCGAGTGCTGCATATTGTATTCGTGCCACTCGACCTGGTAGCCCAGCTTCTTGAGCACTTCCATCGACTCCTGCGCACGCGCGAAGGGCACCACGCCGTCCTGGCGGCCGTGGGCCATGAAGACCGGCGTGGCCAGGCTTTCCTCGGTGCGCTCCGCACCCGCAACAGTTGCCAGCGGCAGGTAGCCCGACAGGCAGAGCATGCCCGCCAGCTTCTCGGGATGGCGCATGCCGGTCTGCAGCGTCATCGCGCAGCCCTGCGAGAAGCCGGCCAGGATGATGCGCGAAGCGGGAATGCCGCGGGCCTTCTCGCGCGCGATCAGCGCTTCCACGTCGCGCTGCGAGGCGCGCAGGCCGCCTTCGTCCTCGCGGCGGGTCAGGTCGGTGGCAACGATGTCGTACCACGAGCGCATCACGTAGCCGTTGTTGATCGTCACCGGCATGGTCTTCGCATGCGGGAACACGAAGCGGATGCCGGGCAGGCCGGCCAGGTAGAGCTCCTGCACCATCGGCACGAAGTCGTTGCCGTCGGCGCCCAGGCCGTGCAGCCAGATGACGGCGATTTCCGGATTCGGTGCGGTTTCGATCTCGATGTTTTCCAGCAGCTGGTTCATGCTTTTCCTAAGAAGTTACGTCGGCGTGGCAGGACGCAGCGCCGACTTCGGGCGGAAGGTCTTGCTGACCGAAGGATCGGTTTCCATGTAGGGCCCGCCGATCAGGTCGATGCAATAGGGGACGGCAGCGAAGATGCCGCCGGCGAGCGTGTTGCCGGCATCGTCCTTGAGCCCTTCGAGCGTTTCCTTGATCGACTTGGGCTGGCCCGGCAGGTTCATGATCAGCGCCGCGTGGTTCGCGGTTTCGCGGATCACCGCGGTCTGGCGCGACAGGATCGCTGTCGGCACGAAGCGCAGGCTGATCTGGCGCATCTGCTCGCCGAAGCCCGGCATTTCTTTCGTGGCCACGGCCAGCGTGGCTTCCGGCGTGACATCGCGCCGCGCAGGGCCCGTGCCGCCGGTGGTCAAGACCAGGTCGCAGCCAACCTGGTCGACCAGGTCGATCAGGGTGCGCTCGATCCCGGCGCGTTCGTCGGGGATCAAGCGGGTCTCTAGCCGGTAGGGCGTGGTGATCGCGGCGGCCAGCCAGTCGCTTAGCGCCGGGATGCCCTTGTCTTCGTAGACCCCGCCGCTGGCGCGGTCCGACACCGACACCAGGCCGATGATCAACTCGTGATCACTCGTCGTCGGACTCGTCATCGCCCGCTTCCTCGTCGCCGGCTTCCGTGTCGGCCTGCTTGGACTTCTTGTTCAGGTCCTTCAGGATCTGGAAGATCTCGCGGTAGGCTTTCGGCGGCTTGTTCTCGGCCTGCTCCTTGCGCGCGTTGCGGATCAGGGTGCGCAGGTGCTGCACGTCCAGTTCCGGCGCTTCTTCGAGCAGCTTGGTGAGCGCGGTGTCGTCGGTGAGAAGCTTTTCGCGGCGGCGCTCGAGTGCGTGCAGCGAGGCGGTTTCGGCCTTGGAAGCGCCTTTCCAGCTGTCGATGGCGCGCTGGATGACGGCCACTTCCTCTTCGTCGAGAGTGCGCATCTTCTTGCCCACGAACTGCAGGGCGCGGCGGCGGCCTTCGTGGTTCGTGATGGATTGGCAGGTCAGGATGGCTTCCTTGACGTCCTCGGGCATCTCGATGCGCTTGACCCGGTCGCGCGCGGCGTCGACGAGCTGTTCGCCAAGCTTTTGCAGCTCGTTCGAGTGGCGCTTGGCCTCGGACTTCGATGGGCGTTCGTACTCTTGCTCGAATTCGTTGGACTGGAAGCCAACGGAGCCGCGATTTGGATTAGGCATGATTTGGATTGATCCGATTGGCACTGGGCCGATCAGTGAAAACTGTAAACGGCTGCTATGATAACTGTTTTAGGGCTCGCCACGAAAAACACTATATGAACGACTCCGCTTTCACCCACACCCAGGACCAGCTGAAACAGCTCGCCCGCGACGTTTTGGCGTATGCGAAAGAGCAGGGCGCGACCGACGCCTCGGTCGAAATCAGCGAGGGAAGCGGATTATCAGTTTCTGTACGTAAAGGAAAAATCGAGACCATCGAGCAAAACCGCGACAAGGGCATCGGCGTCACCGTCTATGTGGGCCAGTGCCGCGGCAACGCCAATACCTCCGATTTCTCCACCGGCTCGCTCAAGGCCACCGTCGAAGCGGCCTGGAACATCGCCCGCTTCACCGCCGAAGACGA
The DNA here is from genome assembly GCF_058111565.1 of Telluria sp. AZSoR62. Lineage (NCBI taxonomy): Bacteria > Pseudomonadati > Pseudomonadota > Betaproteobacteria > Burkholderiales > Oxalobacteraceae > Telluria > Telluria sp. AZSoR62. Next base: position 576,578 of record NZ_JBYTST010000001.1, on the reverse strand, counting down.
CTGCTCCGGCTTGCCCGACGCCGACCTGCTCGAGATGAACCCGCGCGACCTGCGCCTGTTCTATCCCTGGCAGATCTCCACCGAAGAAGCGGTCGAGCTGGCCCAGCGCTGCGAAAACGCGGCCTTCGAAGTCGACCCGCGGGTGACCAACAGCGAAGGGTCCAGCGTCTACGTGCAGCAGTCGCATTTCGTCGGCGCCAACAGCCGCGGCTTCATCGGCGGCTACCCGTTCTCGCGCCACACCATCTCGGTGGCCCCGATCGCGGGCAAGGGCAACAAGATGCAGCGCGACGACTGGTACACCTCGGCGCGCGATCCGAAAAAGCTGGGCAAGCCGGAGCTTGTGGGCCGCTACGCCGCCGAACGCGCGCTGGCGCGCCTGAACGCGCGCAAGCTCGATACCCGCACCTGCCCGGTGCTGTTCGAGGCGCCGCTGGCCGCCGGCCTGCTGGGCGCCTTCGTGCAAGCCGTCTCGGGCGGCGCGCTCTATCGCAAATCCACCTTCCTGCTCGATACCCTCGGCAAGCAGGTCTTCCCCGACCACATCAACGTGGTGGAAGACCCGCACCTGATCGGCGCGGTCGGCTCGGCGCCCTTCGATGAAGAGGGCGTGAAAACCGTGCGCCGCAAGGTTGTCGACAACGGCGTGCTGCAGGGTTATTTCCTGTCGTCTTACTCGGCGCGCAAGCTGGGCATGCAGACCACGGGTAACGCCGGCGGTTCGCATAACCTCGACCTGGTATCGACCCAGACCAAGCTGGCCGACAATTTCGAAGGCATGCTGCGCAAGATGGGTACCGGCCTGCTCGTCACCGAGCTGATGGGGCAGGGCGTGAACTACGTTACCGGCGACTATTCGCGCGGCGCGTCCGGCTACTGGGTCGAGAACGGCGTGATCCAGTACCCGGTCGAAGAAATCACCATTGCCGGCAACATGCGCGACATGTTCCAGCAAATCGTGGCCATCGGTAACGATGTCCTTACCCGCGGCAACAAGTCCACCGGCTCGATCCTGATCGAGAAGATGGTCATTGCCGGCAGCTGACAGGAGCAGGCCATGAGCAAATTCATTCGCATCGACAAGGACAACATCCCGAAGAAGGCGGTCCTGCTCAACCTCGACCTGGTCGCCACCGTCGAGCTGGCGCCGCAGTCCGACCTGCTCAGCTCGAACAACGACGAGAAGCGCATGTACGCCAATCTTCTGTCTGGCGACAAGACCACCCTGGCCACCGTGCACTTCGACAGCGTCGAAGACGCCCACGCCTGGGTCGCGACCCACCTCGACGTCAAGCTGTAAGCCAGCGCATGGCCGCGAACAAGACGGTGGCGACCGACGCCAGCGTGCGCGCCTACCTCGACGCCATCCCTGACGAAGCGCGGCGCCGCGACTGTGAGGCGATCGCCGCCATGATGCAGCAGGCGACCGGGGCGCCACCCGTCATGTGGGGACCCGGCATCGTCGGCTTCGGCAGCTACCACTACGTCTACGACAGCGGCCGCGAAGGCGATGCGCCGCTGACCGGCTTCGCCTCGCGCAAGGGCGACATCAGTATCTACCTCGATTGCGACGCACCGGCGCTGCAGGCCTTCCGCGACAGCCTCGGGCGGCACAAGATGGGCAAGGCTTGCCTGTATGTGCGCAGCCTTGCCGACGTCGATGCCGCCGTGCTGGAACGGATGGTGGCGGCGTCGGTGGCCGCCACGCGCGCACGCTACCCCGCCTGATTTGCCCGATCAGCCGTAGGGCGTGAACGGGATGCCGTTCGCGATCAGCTCCGCCACCCCGTCCACGTTCTCGCCGCTCTCGCTGATCATCGCCAGCACGCCCACCAGGTCGGCCTTCTTGCTGTCCAAAATATCCAGCCAGTAGGCGTAACCCGCCGCTTCCGGCGCGCGGTGCAGGATGTTGGTGTACAGGCGCGTGACCAGTTCCGCATTGGTCGGCGCGGCGCCGTACAAATCCGCGAACTCTTTCGAGGCCACGAAGCCCACGGCCAGGTCGTACACCGTGGCGCCCTTGTCCATGCTGGCGAGCCAGAAGCCCATGCCGCCCAGGTCGGGTGCGCGATCGAAAGCGGCGCGGTAGATGCGGAAGGCCTGGCCGGCCACGCCGTCGATGTCGAGGGCCATGCCCACGCCGTCGCCAAACAGCAGGCGCTCGACGCCGACCAGGGAGTCGGTGCCTTCGCCATTGGACGTGCGCTGGTCGAATATGCGGAACTCGTCCTTGCCGCCCTTGACCGAATAATTGGCGAACGTGCCGGCATAGTGGGCGCTGTCGCGGCCGTCGCCGCCAACCAGGGTGTCGTTGCCTGCGCCGCCGACCAGGATGTCGTTGCCTGCGCCGCCGTCGAGCAGGTCGTTGCCGGCGCCGCCGCGGATCTCGTCGCTGCCCGTGCTGCCGGTGGTGGTGACGGGCGGGGCGGTCACGACCGGGGGCGGCGGCGGGGGCGGTGGGGGAGGCGGCGGCGGAGGTGGAGGCGGAGGTGGCGGCGCCGGTTGATTCACCCCGAGGACGTTCGCCGCCGTGATGCTGCCGGCCTCGGTGCCGAGCAAGGTCATGATCGTGGCGAATCCCTTGCCGGTGCGGCCGGCATCGTACAGCAGCAGCGTGTTGGCGCCATCCTGCACGAAACGCAGGTAAGCCGCGCTGCCGAAAGGATCATCGTACCCGCCCGACAATGCATGAATCGTGATCTGGTCGCCGTCGATCCCGGTCTGGAAATCGGTCACGGTGTAATGGCCGGTCCCGGCAGTGAACACGTCGCGCCCGCTGCCGCCAGTCACTGTGGCGACGTTAGGATTGTTGGCGTTCGACTCGATGCTGAACCTGTCATTGCCGGCGCCGCCGAGCAGGATGCTGTGCGCGGTTGCAGAGTCGCCCGAATCGCTCCACAGTGCCAGGTAATCGTTGCCGTTGCCGCCATCCATGCGCACGTTGCCGAGCCGGTTGATCAGGGAATCGTCGCCGTCGCCGCCCTCCAGGGTGTCATCGCCGCGCGATATGAGCGTATCGTTGCCTGGACCGCCCAGCAGCGTATCTTTTCCCTCGGAGTCCGATAGCGTGTCGTTCCCGGCGCCGCCGTCGAGCAGGTCGTGGCCGCGCGCGCCATACAGGACGTCATCGCCGTCGCCGCCCCTGAGCGTGTCGTCGAGCCAGCTACCCGGATGGGTGTCGGCTGCGCCGCTGCCGATCCAGTCGAGGCCCTTGGTCGATCCGTCCGGCGCCAGGCCGTAGGCCATGTTCGCCGCGCTCAAGCTGTTCTTGTCGAGGTTCTTGAGCGTGACCACATCCTGGTAGCTCCCGCTGCCGTTTGCGTCCATTTGAAGGACGGCATCGGCACCGCGCTGGACGAAACGGAACTGGCCTGTGGTGAACGGCGAGATCTCCCCGCGCAGCGGGATGGTGTAGTCGAGCATGAAGGCGTCAAGCACATCGCCGCCTGTCCCGGCCTGGAAATCGGTGATGGTGAGCGAGCCCGTCTCAGGCATCCAGTAGATCTTGAAGCTGTCCATGCCGATGCCACCGCTCATCTCGACATCGAGCGGCGCATCGCGCCACGGAAGGACCTTGATGATGTCGTCGCCGGCATCGCCGTGCATGGTCACGTGCTGGCGCGGCGCCGTGTCCTGGCCGCTGGAGCGCAGGGTGAGGGTGTCGTTGCCGTCGCCACCGTGCAGGACGTCGCTTCCCCACAGGCTGATCAGGTCGTCGTTGCCTGCTCCGCCGTCGAGGATGTCATGACCGGCAGCCGGTGCGCTCACGTAGCCATCGCCGTCGAGCCGGTCATCGCCGTCCCCGCCGAGCAGGTGGTCGTTGCCCGCGTGGCCGGACAGCGTGTCATTGTCGGCGCCGCCCGAGATGGTGTCGTCGAGCCAGCCGCCCACGAGTGTATCGGCGTTGGCCGTGCCGACGATGGTGCGGCCGGTGCTGGAGCCGTCAGGATTGAAGCCTCCTACGACATTGGCCGCGCCAATGGCGGCCTTGTCGATCCCGGCGAACACGATCACGTCGCGGTACACGGCCTGGCCTGCTTCGACAATGCGTGCCTGCAGCACTGCGTCGGCGCCGCGTTGCTCCATCCGCATGCCCTGGGCCGGGCTGAAGGGGTTGGTGCCGTATGCACTGTCGACAAATCGGCTCAGGTCGATGAGGTCGCCGCCTTCGCCAGTTCGGAAGTCCAGAACGGTGAGCTGGGCTGGACCCGGCACGCCGAGTATCTTGTAAGTGTCGCGGCCGGCACCGCCTTCGGCGACAGCGTCGATCTTCTGCACGCCCCCCATGCTGACCGTGATCAGGTCGTTGCCATCTCCACCCTGGATACGCACGCTTGCCGCGATGGTCGAGGCTGAGTAGCCTATGTCGATCTCGTCGTCGCCAATGCCGCCGTCGAGTACGAGATTGCCGCCGGCGCCGGTGATGTACAGCCTGTCCTGGCCAGCACCCCCCAACAACTTGCCGCCGTCCGGCGACGAGGTTGCAAGGTAGTCGTGGCCATCGCCGCCGTCGAGCAGATTATTGCCCGCATTGTCGAGCAGGCTGTCGGAATCGTCGCCCCCGAACAGGCGGTCGTCGCCGGCTTCGCCGAAGAGCTGGTCCGACCAGGCGTCTCCGTACAGGCTGTCCGCACCGGGACCACCGTAGATGGTATCGCTGCCGCCCGCGCCGCGCAGGGTATCGTCGAGACGTCCGCCCCGCATATGGTCGTCGTTCGCGGTTCCGCTACGCTCCAGGCCTGCGGGCGAGCCGTCGGGACGCGCACCGTCCGTGAAATTGTCGGTAGTGAGTGCAGTCGCTGCAACGTTGCGCAGGATGGCGACATCCTGCCAGGTAACGGCTGCCGTGTCGGATTCGCGCTGAAGGACCGTGTCGCTGCCGCGCTGCTCGAGCCGCAGCTTGTTGAGGGGACCGAATGGATTGCCGCTGCCATCCACGTAGGCCAGCAGCGAGAAGATGTCGAGCACGTCGCCGCCTGCTCCTGCTGCGAAGTCGGTGATCGTCAACAGCAGCCGTGGATCGGCTTGCAGGAAACGATAAGTGTCGCGGCCCGTACCGCCTGCCGCTTCGACCGAGCGTGTCGTTGCATTCCAGGTTTCGATGCCGATGATGTCGTCTCCGGCGCCGGCATCGATCCGCATCCCAGGTTGTCCAGCCAAATCCTTGCCGGATCCCGTTACCGTGATGTTGTCGTTGCCGGTACCACCGAGCACGGTATCGGCGTCGAGCGAAACCTGTATCTGGTCGTTGCCGGCGCCGCCATCGACGGAGATGAAAAACGGCGTGAGAACCTCGGTATCGTAGAAGGTCGAGGTGCGAATGGTGTCGTTGCCGTTGCCGCCCTCGAACACATTGTTGCCCGATACGTCTTCGATCCGGTCGTCGCCATCGCCGCCGCGCAGCAGGTCGTCACCGGCGCCGCCGTCGAGCTGGTCGTCGCCTGCACCGCCATCGAGCGTATCGTTGCCCGCCTCGCCTTCGAGGTCGTCGCGGCCTGCGCCGCCGCGCAGCGTGTCGTTGCCCGTGCCGCCAACCAGGCGGGCACCGTAGCTGAGGGCGTCGCCCACTTCGAGCAGATCGTTGCCTTTGCCGCCAAACAGGGTGTCGCTGCCGCCATTGCCCCGGATGGTGTCGTCCATGTCTTCACCCTGCAGCGTCTCGTCCTTGCTCGTGCCGAGGATGGTGAAGCCGATTTCGCTGCCCAGGCGGTCGTAGCCGCCGCTCAAGCTGGTGCGCGACAGCGATGCTGGGGAGACGCCCGCCAGGGTCACCGCCAGCTGGAACTGGTGCGCCGCGCCGGCCGCGCCGTCGCTGTCGATATAGACCAGGGTGTCGTTGCCCACCTGCTCGGCTTTCAGGTAGCCGGCCGGTCCGAAAGGATTGTCCTCCAGGCTGGCCGGCAGCAGGGCCCGCAGGTCCAGGCGGTCGCCTTCGCCCGCGTTGAAATCGGTCACGCGCGCCTGGGCGCCCAGTGCCAGCACCTCAAAGGTATCGGCGCCGGCGCCGCCCTGCGCGCTCACGGCAGCCGCGCCGGACATGGCGCCCAGTTTCAGCAGGTCGTTGCCGGCGCCGCCCTGCAGGCTGATGCTGCGCGCCGCGCCATTGCCCACAGAGGCGACCGTGAGCGTGTCGTTGCCGTCGCCGCCGAGCAGGGTGTCGGCGCCGTTACCCCCGGATAGTGTGTCGTCGCCGGTCCCGCCATCGAGCACATTGGTGCCGCTCGATGCAGTAAACAGCCGGTCGTTGCCGGCGCCCCCTTCGAGGCGGTCGTTGCCGGTCGGGTCGGTGCGTTCGTCGAGCCAGTCGTCGCCGTCCCCGCCCAGCAGGACGTCGTTGCCGGTACCGCCCACCAGGGTGTCCTGGTGCTCGCCGCCGCGCAGCAGATCGTCGCCCCCATTGCCATGCAACTGGTCGGATCCGCTATGGCCGTCGATGGTGTCGTTCATCACCGTACCAGCGAGGACGTCATACCACTCGGTGCCGCCGATCGCGAGGCCGGTTTGCGAGCCGGCCGGATCGATATCGCCGATAAAATTCGCTCGCCCCAGGCTGGCAGGGGCGATCCCGTCCAGTTCCACCAGGGTCTGGTAGCTGCCCGCCGCGGTACGCAGCTGGATCAGCGTTGCGCCGCCCTCGGCGACCAGGCGCAGCAGTCCGTTACCGAACGGATTGCCGTTGTAGCTGGCGCCCAGGATAGGGAACAGGTCGATGCGATCGCCATGCGCGCCTGCAGTGAAGTCCGTGACGCGCACGCGCGTGGTGGCGCTTTCCACCAGGGCCGTTACCCGAAGGGCGTAGGTATCGGCGCCAGTTCCGCCCGTGACGCTTACCTGCGCGTCGGCAGGCTGGTTGAATACCAGTTCGATGGCGTCGTCGCCTGCGCCGGCATCGACCGCCGAGACGCTGGCGCCGCCGGCGAGGGTGAGGACCAGTTGATCGTTCCCGTTGCCGCCACTGATGTCGGCGCCGCTGTAGGCTGCCAGCCGGTCATTGCCTTCGCCGCCATCAAGCCTGCCGGTCGAGGCGCTGGCGGCGACCAGCCAGTCGTCGCCGCCGCCGCCGAGCAGCACGTCCTCACCCGCATCGTCCTTCAGTTCGTCGTTGCCCTCGCCGCCGTTGAGAAGGTCGTCGCCGGCGCCGCCGAACAGGCGATCGGAGTCATCTCCGCCGTAGACCTTGTCGTTGCCTTCGCCACCGAGCAGATAGTCGTAGCCGTCATTGCCGTACAGGATGTCGTTGCCGGCGCCACCGGAAATATAGTCGGTTGCAGAGTAATCGCTGCCCTTGCTCACACCCCCATCGAGGACATCGTCGCCGCCATAGCCATACAGTTCGTCGCCTCCGCCCGCACCAAGGATGGTGTCGGCGAAATCGCTGCCGTGCAGGATGTCGCGGCCCGCGGTACCGGTCTGGTTGACCGGCGTGGTGCTGATGCCGGTTGTGAAATACACCACCACACCGTTCGCTCCGCTCAGCGCATTGCCGGCCAGGTCGAGGATGGCGCCCTGGGTGAACTGGATACCGTGGTCGGCCTTCAGGTCCAACGGCGCAGGCGGATTGAAAACGATGGTGTTGCCCGACACGCTCAGGTGCGGGTTGCCGGCGACGTCGGCGGAATAGGGAGTACCCATGTTCGTCCAGATGACCAGCGTTCCGGCGCCCAGTTTGACCGGCTCGCTGAAGGTGAATACCAGGTCGGCGCTCGCGTCCTGTCCGTTGACGGGGCCCAAGACCAGCGTCGGCGGCGTGGTGTCGGCAACGTCGCCCGAGGAGCCCGACATGCTTCCATAGCCGGATTCGTCGACAGGCAGGTGTTCGGCAGGCTTGATCATGGCAGTGGCTGGCAAAATGTGACCGGCTACTATCGCCCACTCAGCAAGACAAGTCGAGTAATTATTGCAACAGGTTCGCGGTTATGCGTGGCGCATCCGGCGCCTGTGCGGGCCAAGGAAAACGCCCCGGAATACGGGGCGTTCAGGGTCCTGCCGTGCTGCGCCGGTCAGCCGTAAGGCGTGAACGGAATCCCGTTCGCGATCAGCTCCGCCACCCCATCGACGTTCTCGCCGCTCTCGCTGATCATCGCCAGCACGCCCACCAGGTCGGCCTTCTTGCTGTCGAGGATATCGAGCCAGTAGGCGTAGCCCGCCGCTTCCGGCGCGCGGTGCAGGATGTTGGTGTACAGGCGCGTGACCAGTTCCGCATTGGTCGGCGCCGCACCATACAGGTCGGCGAACTCTTTCGAGGCCACGAAGCCCACGGCCAGGTCGTACACCGTGGCGCCCTTGTCCATGCTGGCGAGCCAGAAGCCCATGCCGCCCAGGTCGGGTGCGCGATCAAACGCGGCGCGGTAGATGCGGAAGGCCTGGCCGGCCACGCCGTCGATGTCGAGGGCCATGGCGCCGTCGGTGAAGGTGAGGCGCTCGACGCCGGAGAGCAGGTCGCTGCCGTCGCCGACGCTGCGCTTGTCGAGCACCTGGAAACCGTCGGACGTGCGCTTGATGGTGTAGTTTTCCCTGGCGCTGCTGTAGCGGGCGCTGTCCATGCCGGCGCCGCCGAGCAGGGTGTCGCTGCCGGCGCCGCCGAACAGGACATCGTTGCCCGCGCCTCCATCGAGGCGGTCGTTGCCGGCGCCGCCGATCAACTGATCGCTTTCGCCCGTGCCGACGCTTGTAACCGGTGGGGCGGTGGCAACTGGCGGTGGCGGCGGAGGAGGAGGAGGAGGAGGAGGAGGAGGAGGAGGAGGTGGCGGCGGTGGCGGCGGTGGCGGAACAGCCGCTCCGGGTTGTACGCCCTCGACAAAATTGTCAGCTGTGAAATCGGTGGCCTTGACGTCATTGAATACAAGGACGGTCTCGAAACCGGCGCCGCCACCGGCGCCATCGCGGTCGATCTGCAACTGGACATCAGCGCCGTCCTGGAGCAGGCGGAGATAGCCTTTTCCGAACGGGTCGGCCTTGGCTGCAGCGGACATGCCCGTGTAAAGGTTGCTCAGGAAGATCGTGTCGCCGTCGGCGCCCGTCTCGAAATCGGTCACCGTGTATGCCTGGCGGCTCGCCGCGAAGATGTCGTGGCCCACCCCGCCAGTGGCGACTGCCGCACTAGCCTGAAAGTCGGTCGGCAAGCCTTCGGCAACCTGGAAGAAATCGTCGCCGTCGCCTCCGAGCATGACCGGACGCGCAACCGGCGCAGGTGCCTGCTCCCAGCTGACATGCAGTATGTCGTCGCCGTCGCCGCCGTCCAGGGTGGTTGCAAGACGCGAGGAGATCAGGAAGTCGTTGCCGGCGCCTCCGAGCAGCCTGTCCCTGCCTGAATAGGCGCTCAACCGGTCATTGCCCGCCCCGCCGTCGAGCGTGTCGTTGCCGTAATGGCCATCGAGGATATCGTCGCCATTGCCGCCGTGGAGGCTGTCATCGAGCCAGCCCCCGGTAAGCTGGTCGGCGTCGGGCGTGCCCTGCATGCGCTTGCCCTGCGTGCTGCCATCCGGATTGATGCCGAGGGCAATGTTGATCGCGCCGAGGGCGGTCTTGTCGACGCCGACCAGCACGACGAGATCTTCATAGCTGGTGATGCCGTTGTCCGTCACGCGGGTCTGTATCACCGTGTCTTGGCCGAGCTGCGTTGCCTTGAGCAGGCCGCCGGGCGAAAACGGATTCGGCTTGGCGGCGTCCCAGGCAGGCAGGAGCAGCTTGCTCAGGTCGAGCACATCGCCGCCTTCGCCTGCCTGGAAATCGAGGATGCGGATACTGCCTGGCTGTCTTGCCTCGAGCAGGAAGGTATCGCTGCCGGCGCCGCCGTCGAGTACTGAGCCGGTGCCGCTCGTGCTCAGGATATCGTTGCCATCGCCGCCGGACAGCTTGTCGGCGATACCGTCGGCGTACAGCCGATCGTCGCCGGACCCGCCCTCGAGCAGGTTGCTGCCTTCATTTCCGTACAGGGTATCGGCGCCATCGCCGCCGGAGAGCGTGTCGTCGCCTGCGCCACCGGTGAGCGTGTCGTTGCCGCCGCCGCCGCGCAGGCGATCGTTCAGGCGGCCGCCCAGCATGGTCTCGTCTGCCGGCGTCCCGGTGCGATCCCAGCCGCCGGGTGACCCGTCCGGCCGCACGCCATCGCTGAAGTTGTCGCCGGTCAGCGCTGTAGCGGAGGTATTGCGCAGCACAGCCAGATCGGTCCATAGCGCCGGCGCGAGGGACGGCGCGCCATTGCGCTGCAAGACGGCGTCGCCATCGCGCTGGACCAGGCGCAGCAGGTTCCAGGCGCCGAATGGATTGTCCTGCAACAGCAGATCCGGATACACCGCGGAGATGTCGAGCACATCGCCTCCAGCCCCTGCCTGGAAGTCCGTCACCGTCAGTGAGGCAAGCCGGACGAACGAGTCGAAGCGGTAGCTGTCCTGGCCGGCGCCGCCGGTTGCTTCGACCGGCCGCGTGCCCTGGCCACCATACAGCACGACGACGTCGTCGCCGTCGCCGCCTGTGACGTACAGCACGTGCGTGGCATCGGCGCCGCCGTGGGCGAGGAGGTCGATCCGGTCGTTGCCGCTGCCGGCGTCGATGCCCCCCACGCTGTACGCTGCATCGATGCGGTCATTGCCTGCGCCGCCGGCCACCAGCATGGTGCCGGACACCGAATGGGGGCTGGCCAGCTGCACGCCCGCGCGAATGTGGTCGTCGCCGTCGCCGCCGTCGACCAGGCCGGCCCCGTACCGATCGATCAGGTCGTCGTCGCCGCCGTCGCCATACAGGAAGTCCACTCCATCGTCGCCGTCGAGAGAATCATTGCCCTCGCCGCCTTCGAGGCGGTCCCACCCCATGCCGCCGTACAGGTGGTCGTCGCCTTTGCCGCCGCGCAGGATGTCGTTGCCGGCGCCGCCGTGCAGGTAGTCGCCGGCGCCGGTCTCGTCGCCGCCGTCGATCTGGTCGTCGCCATTGTCGCCATCGATCCAGTCGGCGCCACCCTGGCCCCGGATGACGTCGTCGCGCACTCCGCCTGTGAGCGTATCGTTCCTGTCCGTGCCGGTAAGGGTCTGCCCGGCAAAACTGCCATTCGGGTGGTATTGCCCGACGATGTGCGCATCGGTCAGCGTCTTGAGATCGACCCCGGCCAGCGTCGCGATGGGGCGGAAGCCGAACGCGGCGCCGGTGGCGCCGTCGCTGTCCAGGGAGAGCACGGTGTCGCTGCCGGACTGCTCCAGCTTGAGCAAGCCGATACGGCCGAAGGGATTGCCGTCCACGCCGTACGGGAACAATCCGCTGATGTCCAGCCGGTCGCCGTCGGCAGTACTGAAATCGGCGATCGTGACATTGCCGTCGCCGCTGTGGCGCTGGAACACGTCGGCGCCGCTGCCGCCACGTGCGGTGATGCTTCCGTTTTCCGAGGTGCGCAGCGCAAGAATGTCATTGCCGGCACCGCCGTCGAGCAGATAGACGCCGTCGCTCAGCGCCGTCAGCGTGTCATTGCCGTCGCCACCGTACAACTCGTTATTGCCGCTGTAATCGTGCAGCGCATCGTCGCCCGCGCCGCCCTCGAGCCGGTCATTGCCGTCGTTTCCGTACAGCGTGTCGTTACCGTCGTCGCCGTAGAGCGTGTCGTTGCCACCGAGGCCATGCAGCGTGTCGTTGCCGCCGAGGCCGCGCAGGGTGTCGTCGAAATTCCCGCCGAACATGCTGTCGGCTTGGCCGGTCCCTTGCCGGTCGTCGCCTTTCGACGAGCCGCCAGGGTCCACGCCCATGAAATTCTCGGGAGTGAATGCGGACACGGTCTTGCCCTTGAAAATAACGGCGTCGAGCCAGGCCGTGCCACTGGCGCTGCCATCGGGGTCGCACTGCAGGACGGCGTCATCGCCACGCTGGATGAGCTGCAGCCTGGCCGCTGCGCCGAACGGATTGCCCTGGAACGAATTGGCCAGTTGGCCAAGAACCGAATAGGCGCTCAGGATGTCGCCCGTGTTGCCGGTCTCGAAGTCCAGGACGGTGAGTACCGGCGGGAAGTCGTAGCTGTCGAAGGAATAGGTGTCGCGTCCGGCGCCGCCACTCGCTTCGATGGGACGCACACTGCCTCCGGTGATGCCCAGGGTAATCCGGTCATTGCCGCTGCCGGCATCGATCTGCAGCGCCTGGTCCCAGCGCGTGGCGCCGTGCAGGGCCCAGGTCGCGATATGGTCGTCGCCGTCACCGCCTTCGATGCGGTCGATGGTGTCGCTGGCCTTGATATCGTCGTTGCCCTCGCCCCCGAGGATGCGCGACTTGATGCCGGGGCCGCCCAGGTCGGGCGCAGCGCCCCCGATGATGTCGTCGCCGGCCCCGCCGTCGAGCAGGTTGTAGCCTTCGTTGTCGAGCAGATTGTCGTTGTTGTCGCCGCCGAGCAGGATGTCGTTGCCAGCATTGCCCTTCAGGATGTCGCCGCCGGCGCCGCCCTCGAGCGTGTCGTCGCCGCCGCCGCCTTCGAGTTCGTCCCAGCCCTGGCCGCCGCGCAGCACGTCGTCGCCTTCATTGCCGTACAGGTGGTCGCCGCTATCGAGTTCGTCGCCGCCCTCGAGCAGGTCGTTGCCGAGGCCACCCCAGAGGTAATCGCCGCCGGCGAAGCCACGGATGATATCGTCCAGCGCTTCGCCCGTGAGGAAATCGCGGCCCGCCGTGCCGTCGATGCGCAGGCCGGCAGTGCTGCCGTCCGGGGCGTAACCGCCACCGATGCTGGCGCTGGTCAGGGTATTTTTCTGGACACCAGCGAGCGTCGCCACCAGGACAGGCGCGAGCGCGCCGGTGCCGTCGCGGTCGGCATACACCAGGGTGTCGTTGCCGGACTGGACCAGCGACAGGTAGGCCGCGGGGCCGAACGGATTGCCGCCGAAACCGGTGGGTATCAAGGCCCGCAGGTCGATCTTGTCGCCATCGGCGGTGCTGAAGTCCTTGACCAGCAGGTTCGGGAGGAAGCCGTCGAGCACGAAGCTGTCGGCGCCGGTCCCGCCTTCGGCGCTGAGGCTGGCGCGCGCCAGGTCGCCGGTGAAGCGCAGCGTATCGTTACCGGCGCCGCCAACGAGAGAGACCGTCACCGCGCTGCCGACGCCGGTGGCCACGAGAAGATCCTTGCCGTCGCCGCCGGCAAGGGTGTCGTTGCCGGCGCCGCCTGCCAGGCTGTCGTCGCCGATGCCGCCGTCCAGGTGGTTGGTGCCGGTACTGGCGACAGAGAGCGTGTCGTTGCCTTCTTCGCCCTGCAAGGTATGGTCGCCGTCGGCCCCGGTATCGATCAGCCGATCCCAGCCATTGCCGCCGACCAGGGTGTCGCCGCCTGCTTCGCCATCGATCCGGTCTTCGCCATCTCCACCTTCCAGGCGGTCCTTGCCGCCGCCGCCGAGCAGGATGTCGTTGCCGGCCAGGCCGCGCAGCAGGTCGTCGGCCACGCTGCCTTGCAGGGTGTCGGCGTAATCGGTGCCGGTCAGGGTCAAGCCGCTGCTGGCGCCGGCCGGATCGATGCCGCCGGTGAAATTGGCCGCGGTGAGCCGTGCTGGAAGAACACCGACCAGGCGCAGCAGCGGCAGGTAGCCGGTGTCGGGCGCGACGCGCGCGATCTCGATGAGGGTATCGGCGCCGTCGGTGGCCAGGCGCAGCAGTCCGGTGGCGAAAGGATTGCCCTGGAAACCGGCGGGCAGCAGGGCGAGGAGGTCGATGCGGTCGCCGCCGGCCGCCGGATCGAAGTCGGTCACGCGCAGCTGGACATTGCTGGCGCGGGTCTCGTCGCGGTTGGACAGCATATAGGTATCGGCATTGGCGCCGCCCGTTACGGTGATGACACCGCTGCTTTGCCGCAGGAAGGAAAACTGGAACTGGTCGCTTCCCGCGCCGCCGTCGGCGATGCTGTTCGTTTCGCCTGCGGCAGCCTCGATCGTGATCAGGTCGTTGCCGTCGCCGCCCGCATAATCGTTGCCGCCGGAGCCGCTCAGGACATCGTCGCCGGCGCCGCCGTCGAGCAGGCCGGAGGAGGCGCCGCCGCCCGTGAGCGTATCGATGCCGTCGCCGCCGCGCAGCGTGTTGTTGCCCTCCAGGTCGGTCAGCTTGTCGTTGTCGGCGCCGCCGTCCAGGATGTCGTCGCCCGCACCGCCCTCGAGTTCGTCCCAGCCTGCGCCGGCCTCGATCAGGTCCTTGCCGGCGCCGCCCACCAGGTAGTCGTCGCCGTCGCCGCCGTCGAGGCGGTCGTCGCCGGCGTCGCCGAACAGGCGGTCCGCCCCGCCGTTACCGAACAGCTGGTCATTGCCGTCGCCGCCGCCGATGCCGTCGCCACGGTCGTCGAAGCCGCCGCTTTCGTCTCCGCCGGCGAGGATGTCGTCTCCGCCGTAGCCCATCAGGAGATCGGGGCCGCGGCCGCCGGCCAGGTTGTCGGCGAGGTCGCTGCCGTGGAGCTCATCGGCGCCATCGGTGCCGGTTGCCGTGACCGGGACAGGACTCAGTCCTGTCCGGAAGGACATGTCGATCGTCCCGCCGTAATACGCTTCCATGCCGTCGAGATCGCGGATCGCGCCGCCGCTGATGGTCACGTGGTGCAGGGCAGAGTAGGCCAGGGTATCGGGTGGATTGAACACGAGGGTATTGCCCACGACCCGGATGGCTGGGTTGTTCAGCACGGGATACACGACCTCGATCCCCTTGCACGAGATAGTAAGCGTGCCCTTGGACAGGACAATCGGCTCATCGAAGGTGATGACCAGGTCCTGGTCGGCCGGATGCCCATCGCTGGGAAAACCGGTCGGCATGGGCATGCCTTCCTTGCTCGCAGTGGCGGGTACGTTGGCACTCAGCACGTTGGCAGAGGAAGCTGGCGGTGTGGGAATCGGCATGGGGATGGGTGAGCTAGAATTTCCTAGGCGTCACTATCCCATCGACAGACATTGTTTGTCGAGCAAAAGAAATGTAATAAAGGAAATTTTATGCACCGCGGATAGGGTGCTGTCGCAGCTTGTCCACGCCAGAAAAAACAACGCCCCGGCAAGCCAGGGCGTCGTGTCATGTGCCGCTACAGCAGCTTAGACGGGCTGCTCGATCCTGCTCAGCCGCTGCCCGAAAATCCCCCAGGTCCGCGGCTCGCCATCCACGGTTGCCTTGAGCACCCACCCGGTGCCCATCTTCTCGACCACCACCTCGGTCTCGAGCTCCCTGGCCACCTTCTCGGCCCAGGCCTTGGCCGAGCCCTGGCCCTTGAACAGTTCCTGGCCCTCGAACACGACGGTGGCGTCGAACACGGATGCGGCAAATACGGTCATGGCGGCGTCCTCTTACTTGTTGCGCAGCGCGCGCACGGTATTCAGGACCGGCTGCAGCACCGATGCGCCCAGGCGTGCGCTGCGGGCGCCGTCCCAGCCGACCAGCGGGTCCGGGTCGTTGGCGTTGTCCTTGAACGGCAGCTCGAGCGTGAGCGACAGGCAGCCGAAGGCGTGGGTGATGTGCGGCGATCCCATGGTCAGGGTCTCGTCGGTGTACGGGGTCTGGCCGTAGCCGTGCACGTCCTGGAAGTCCGGGCTGGCGATCTTGAAGTCGTCGATGAAGCGCTGCTGGGCCGCGGCCTGTTCGGCGCTCCAGGTCGGCAGGGATTCGCTGCCGGCCACGAAGACGTAAGGCAGGCCTTCGTCGCCGTGCACGTCCAGGCACATGTCCACGCCGATCTCGTGCATCTTCTGGCGCACCAGGAACACTTCCGGGCTGCGCTCCATGGTCGGATTCATCCACTCGCGGTTCAGGTTCGCGCCGGCCGCGTTGGTGCGCAGGTTGCCGCGCACCGAGCCGTCCGGGTTCATGTTCGGCACCACGTAGAACACGGATTCGTTCAGCAGCTGGCGGCCGAACGGATGCGCCGGGTCGAGCAGGGCGTCGAGCATGCCTTCGACGAACCACTCGGCCATCGTCTCGCCCGGGTGCTGGCGTGCGATGACCCAGACCTTCTTCTTTTCGGGCGCAGGTTCGCCGATGACCAGCATGTTCAGGTCGCGGCCGTCGACGGTGGAGCCCAGGTCGAGCATGCGCACGTTCTCCGACATCTGGGCGCGATCGAGCAGCTCCAGGTGGCGTTCCCACGAGTAGGGCTCGAAATAGGCGTAATAGACGCTGTCCATGCCCGGGGTGTGCTCGATGCTCAATACCTCGCCGTCGAAGCTGGTCGGCACGCGGAACCAGTTCACGCGGTCGTAGCTGGCCATGGCCTGGTAGCCTTCCCAGCCGGCCGGATAGGCGGCCTGGCCCGCGTTCAGGAAGCGGATCGTGCACGCCTCGCCTTGCGCGCCCTGCAGGCGGAAGTAGAACCACTGGATGATCTCGGCGTGCGAGTCCTTGCGGATGTTCAGGTCGATGGCGTTGGCGCTCGTGGCGTTCACGATCTCGATGGCGCCGGCGTCGAACTGGCTGCTGATCTTGATAGACATGGTATGTCCTGTTGTTGGGTGAGGTCGGAAAAGCGTGATGATACCGCACTGGCGCTGCTGTTATTCATGCAATCCGGCCGGCAATCCGCCGAAACGGTCGTAGAACACGCTGTCGGCCGGCGGCGTGGCCGGGTCTTCCTTGGCCAGCATCGCCATGATGTGCTGCTCGGCCTGGGCATGGGTCAGCAGGTAGATGTGCCGGGCCAGCTCGTAGGCGTCCGAGCCCGGCCACGGATCGGGCAGCAGCTCGACCGGCAGCATCGGGTCGTGCAGCTGCACCCGGCGGTAGGCGTGGACCAGCAGGCTGCGGATGGCGAAGGCATCCTGCGGGCCGGCCGCGCCATGGGCCGTCAATTGCGCCAGCACCGGCGTGAAGCTGTCGATGAATTGCCGGTAGCTGGCGATCACGCCGGACAGGTCCCAGCCGTCGCCCACCAGTTCCGCCAGCGAGCGCGAGCCGGCGCCGGGCAGCTCGGCCGCCTCGAACACGAAGACGCGGCCGGTGGCGCCGGTGCGCGCCAGGATCTCGCGCAGGGTGTCGCGGTCGGGCGCCGGATGGGCCATCACGCCGGTCGCCAGCATGGCAAAACCTTCCCACTCCAGTTCCTTGCGCAGCAGCGTGCGCAGGTCGCCGTCGATGCTGCCGTTCGGGGCCAAGACAAAACTCCAGCGGCCGTCCCAGTGCAGGCCGGGCGCCGAATAGATGCGGCGGTTGGCGCGCTCGAAGCGCGGCAGGGCCTTGGGCTCCAGCGCGTAGCGGCTGCGGCGGCCCTCGCGGCTGGCGGTCAGCCAGCCTTCCTGCACCAGGCGGAACACGCTGGTGCGCACCAGCCGGTCGGACACGCCCAGTGGCCCCAGCAGCTCGATCATGCTGCCCAGCCAGAAGGCCCCGCCGTGCGGGGCGATGGCGTCGCCGCAGAGCGTCATCACCAGCGATTTATGGCGCGGCGGGTCGCTCGCGAGGAGGTGGGCGATCCATTCGCCGCTTGAGCCTGGTTGCATGGGGATCCGTCGCAATATGATTCAAAATTTCGGTGTACATCTGATTTTTTGTATCGTATTATGGATTGGATAGGTTTGCAAATGGAGAACCAACATGTACGCACAGATGGTGGAGACCGGACTGAAGAAAGTCCGTACCGAAGAGGACATGAGCGCGGAAGAAGCGGCGTTCCAGGCGCGCATCGATGCCGGCATCAAGATCGAGGCCAAGGACTGGATGCCCGACGCCTACCGCAAGACCCTGATCCGCCAGATCTCGCAGCACGCGCACAGCGAGATCGTCGGCCAGCTCCCCGAGGGCAACTGGGTCACGCGCGCGCCGACGCTCAAGCGCAAGTCGGTCCTGCTGGCCAAGATCCAGGACGAAGCCGGCCATGGCCTCTACCTGTACAGCGCCGCCGAAACCCTGGGCGTATCGCGCGACGAACTGCTCGCCAACCTCCATTCGGGCAAGGCCAAGTATTCGAGCATCTTCAATTACCCGACCCTGAGCTGGGCCGACATGGGCGCCATCGGCTGGCTGGTGGACGGCTCGGCCATCATCAACCAGATCCCGCTGTGCCGCTGCTCGTACGGCCCGTACGCGCGCGCCATGATCCGCGTCTGCAAGGAAGAGTCCTTCCATGCGCGCCAGGGCTACGACATCATGATGAGCCTGGCCAAGGGCACGCCCGAGCAGAAGGCGATGGCCCAGGATGCGCTGAATCGCTGGTGGTGGCCGTCCTTGATGATGTTCGGCCCATCGGACGCCGAATCGGTGAACAGCGCGCAGTCCGCCGCCTGGCGCATCAAGCTGTTCTCGAACGACGAGCTGCGCCAGCGCATGGTCGATCAGACCGTGCCGCAGATCGAATACCTGGGCCTGACGGTTCCCGACCCGGACCTGAAATGGAACGAAGCACGCGGCTCGTACGACTTCGGCGAGATCGACTGGAGCGAATTCCAGAACGTCCTGAAGGGCAACGGCCCCTGCAACCGCGAGCGCCTGCGCACCCGCGTGAAGGCCTACGAAGACGGCGAGTGGTTCCGCGACGCCCTGGTGGCGCACGCCGAGAAGAAAGCCGCTGCCAAGGCGGCCGCATAAAAAAATACACGGAGAGACAAGATGAGCAAAGAATGGCCACTGTGGGAAGTCTTCATCCGCAGCCAGCACGGCCTGGCCCACAAGCACGTGGGCAGCCTGCACGCGCCCGACGCCGAGATGGCGGTGAATAACGCGCGCGACGTCTACACGCGCCGCAACGAAGGCGTCTCGATCTGGGTCGTGCGCGCCGTCGACATCGTCGCCTCCAGCCCGAACGACAAGGAAGCGCTGTTCGAGCCGGCCAACAGCAAGGTATATCGCCACCCGACCTTCTTCCCGATGCCGGAAGAAGTCAAGAACCTGTGAGCGGCGCCGTGGACCTGACGACTGCAAAAATCGACTACCTGCTGCGCCAGGGCGACAACGCCCTGATCCTGTCCCAGCAGCTGTGCCAGCTGTGCGGCAAGGGCCCGGCGCTGGAAGAAGACATGGCCCTGTCCAACGTCGCCCTCGACCTGCTGGGCCAGACCCGCATGTGGCTTACCTATGCCGGCGAACTCGAAGGCCGTGGCCGCGACGAAGACCGCCTGGCCTTCCACCGCGACGCACAGGATTACCGCAACTGCCAGCTGGTCGAGCAGCCCAACGGCAGCTACGCCGAAGTCATGATGCGGCAGTTCCTGTTCGATACCTGGCACTACTTCCTGATGGATGGCCTGACCCGTTCGACCGACCCGCGCATCGCCGAGATCGCCCAGAAGTCGATCAAGGAAGTGACCTACCACCTGCGCCGCTCGGGCGACCTGGTGGTGCGCCTGGGCGACGGCACGCCGGTCAGCCACGCGAAGATGCAAAGCGCACTGGACGAGCTGTGGATGTACAGCGGCGAGATGTTCCTCTACGACGAAGTCGACCAGGCCATGGTGGAGCAGGGTGTGGCCCCGGCCGCGGAAGCATTGCGCAAGCAGTTCCTCGACCACCTGGCCGACGTGCTGAACGAAGCCACCTTGACGATGCCTCCGCCGGACGCCTACATGCAGCGCGGCGGCAAGCAGGGCCGGCACACCGAGCGCCTCGGCTTCATCCTGGCCGAGATGCAGTTCCTGCAGCGCGCCTATCCGGGAGCGCAGTGGTAATGACGGCCCTGGGCGTGACGGTCGACGATGTCTGGACCTGGCTCGGCGACGTCGCCGATCCGGAGATCCCGGTCATCTCGGTGGTGGACTTGGGCATCGTGCGCGACGTGGCGTTCGAGGGCGATGCCTGCGTGGTCACGATCACGCCCACCTATTCCGGTTGCCCCGCGATGCAGGTGATTGCCGATTCGGTCAAGGAAGCCTTGCAGGCGAAGGGCATCGACGACGTGCGCATCGTCAGCCGCCTGGCTCCCGCCTGGACCACCGACTGGATGAGCGAGGCCGGCAAGGCAGCCTTGAAGGGCTACGGCATCGCGCCACCCGTGCAGCAGGCGATCGACATCAGCGGCCTGCACGCCGGCATCCGCCGCCGCGCCGCGCCCGAGGTCTCCTGCCCGAACTGCGGCTCGCCGCATACCCAATTGACGAGCGAATTCGGCTCGACGCCATGCAAGGCGCTGTACAAGTGCCTCGATTGCCGCGAGCCTTTCGATTATTTCAAGTGCCACTGAGAGCACCGAAGGAAGCATGAGCAAATTCTATCCACTCACCGTGGCCAAGGTGAAGCACGAGACCCGCGACGCGATCGCCGTCACCTTCGACGTGCCGCCTGAACTGAAAGCCCAATTCGCCTACCAGCAGGGCCAGCACCTGACCCTGCGCGCCATGATCGACGGCGAAGACGTGCGCCGTTCCTATTCGATCTGCTCCGCGGTGCAGGACGACAGCCTCCGTGTGGCGATCAAGCGCACCACGGGCGGGCTGTTCTCGACCTGGGCCAACGAACACCTTGCGCCCGGCGCCATGCTGGACGTGATGCCGCCGATGGGCCACTTCAACGTGCCGCTCGAACCCGAGAGCGAGCGCCACTACCTGGCCTTTGCCGCCGGCAGCGGCATCACGCCCATCCTCTCGATCGTCAAGACCACCCTGCTGGCCGAGCCGAAGAGCCGCTTCACCATCGTCTACGGCAACCGCGCCTCGTCGAGCGTGATCTTCCGCGACGAGCTGACCGACCTCAAGGACAGCTACATGGACCGGCTCAAGCTGGTGTATGTGATGAGCCGCGAGCAGCAGGACATTGAACTCTTCAACGGCCGCATCACCGAAGAAAAATGCGGCCACTTCCTGCGCCACTGGATCGACATCCGCGACATCGACGTCGCCTTCATCTGCGGCCCCGAAGACATGATGCACGGCGTCTCGCGCTCGCTGCAGGAAGCCGGCCTGGCCAAGGAAAAAATCCGCATCGAGCTGTTCGCGGCCAGCATCCCCAAGCACGAGCACAAGCCGCGCAAGGTCGAGGCGGGCGTGCAGCATTTGACCGAGGTTACCGTGATCATGGACGGCAGCGCCGCCAGCTTCACGATGGACAAGGATAAAGAGTCGCTGCTGGACGCCGGCCTGCGCGCCGGCATCGACATGCGCTACTCGTGCAAGGGCGGCGTGTGCTCGACCTGCCGCTGCAAGGTGCTCGATGGGCAGGTGGAGATGGACGTGAACTATGCGCTGGAGGATTACGAAGTCGCACGCGGGTTCGTCCTGAGCTGCCAGAGCTTCCCGATCACCGACAAGGTGGTCGTCGATTTCGATATCGCCGAATAAGCGCAATCGCAGAGCTCGCTTTCACCACCGCCCTTAATGCCGACGGCTCAAGAGATAACAATAAAAATCTGGAGATACCAATGACCTACGAATCCATTCAGTTCACGATCCAGAACGGCATCGCCGTACTCACCCTGAACCGCCCGGACCGCCTGAACAGCTTCACCCAGGCCATGCACCTCGAAGTGCGCGACGCCCTGGACAAGCTGCAGGCAGACAAGCGCGTCCGCGTGCTGGTGCTGACCGGCGCCGGCCGGGGCTTCTGCGCCGGGCAAGACCTGTCCGACCGTGCGGTCGAACCGGGCGCGCAAGGCGTGGACCTCGGCGAATCCGTCGAGAAGTTCTACGCCCCGCTGGTCATGACGCTCAAGACCCTGCCCATGCCCGTCATCTGCGCCGTCAACGGCGTGGCCGCAGGCGCCGGCGCCAACCTGGCGCTGGCCTGCGATATCGTGCTGGCCGCGAAATCGGCCAGCTTCATCGAAGCCTTCTGCAAGCTCGGCCTGATCCCGGACACCGGCGGCACCTGGCATTTGCCGCGCCTGATCGGCCACGCGCGCGCCACGGGCCTGGCCATGCTGGGCGACAAGCTCAGCGCCGAGAAGGCCGAGCAGTGGGGCCTGATCTGGGCCTGCGTCCCGGACGAAGCGCTGATGGACCAGGCCATGGCCATGGCCGAGCACTTCGCCGCCGCGCCCACCAAAGGGCTCGCCTTTACCAAAAAAGCGCTGAATGCCAGCTACGCCAACACCCTGCCGGAACAGCTCAAGCTGGAAGGCGAGATGATGCGCGAGCTGGGCTACACCCACGACTACCGCGAAGGCGTCGCTGCCTTCATCGCCAAGCGCCCGGCGCATTTCAAGGGAGAGTAAGACATGCAGGCACTCCCGAAAGACAGCATCGTTGCGGTGATCGGCAGCGGCGCCATGGGCTCCGGCATCGCGCAGGTCGCGGCCAGCGCCGGCCACCAGGTGCTGCTGTTCGACACCCGCATCGAAGCGGCCGACAAGGCCGTGGCGGAGATCGGCAAGACCTACGCCAAGCTGGTCGAAAAAGGCCGCATGGGCGCGGCGGACGCCGAGGCCGCGCACGCGCGCCTGGCGCGCATCGCCACGCTGCAGGAAGCCAAGGACGCCGCGCTGGTGGTCGAAGCCATCGTCGAGAACCTCGAGGCCAAGCGCGCGCTGTTCACGCAACTCGAAAGCATCGTGGGCGACGACTGCATCCTGGCGACCAATACCTCGTCGATTTCCGTCACCGCCATCGCCGCGCCGCTGCGCCGTCCGGAACGGCTGGTCGGCATGCACTTCTTCAATCCGGTGCCCCTGATGGCGCTGGTCGAAGTCATCAGTGGCATCGCCACCGGCAAGGCCGTGGCAGACACCGTCTACGCCACCTCCGAAGCCTGGGGCAAGAACCCGGTGCACGCAAAGTCCACGCCCGGCTTCATCGTCAACCGCGTCGCCCGTCCTTATTACGCCGAGGCGCTGCGCCTGCTGCTCGAGCAGGCATCGGACCACGCCACGCTCGATGCCGTCATGCGCGACTGTGGCGGTTTCCGCATGGGTCCCTTCGAGCTGATGGACCTGATCGGCCACGACGTCAACTTCTCGGTGACGAATTCCGTCTACGCCGCCTATTTCGGCGACCCGCGCTTCACGCCCTCGATCCTGCAGCAGGAGCTGGTCAATGCCGGCTTCCTGGGCCGCAAGACCGGCCGTGGCTTCTACCGCTATGGCGAAGGCGTCGAGCAGCCGGCCGTGCAGACGGAAGCGCCGCAAGCCCGGCCAGGGTCGGTATCGATCGTCGGCAGCGAGTCCGCGCAGCTGGCTCCCCTGGCGGCACGTCTTGCCAGCGCCGGCTTCGAACTGTTGCCTGAAGAAACGCTGGACTGCACGCCGGGCTTCGTGTGCCAGGGCGCGGCCGTCTACCTGAGCGACGGCCGCAGCGCCACCGAGCGCGCAGCCGAAAGCTGGCATCCGGACACCGTCGTCTTCGATCTGCTGCTCGACGCCTCCAAGGCCACGCGCATCGCGCTGGCGCGCGCCGACCAGTGCAGCGATGAGGCTTATCATGCCGTCGTCGGCATGTTCCAGGCCGCCGGCTTTGCCGTCACGCGTTTCGACGACGTGCCGGGCATGCTCGTGATGCGCACCGTCGCCATGCTGGCCAACGAAGCGGCCGATGCCGTCAACCAGGGCGTGTGCAGCGCGGCCGCCGTCGACATCGCTATGCAGAAGGGCGTGAACTACCCGCGCGGGCCGCTGGCCTGGGCCGACAGCGTCGGACTGCAGCAGGTCGTCACCGTGCTGTCGAACCTGGCCGCCACCTATGGCGAAGACCGCTACCGCGTGTCGCCGCTGCTGCGCCGCAAGCTGGCGGCTGATCCCGAAGGGCGCTTCCATGCTTGATCCGCAGGCGCTGGCCGAACTGGCCGGCAAGACCATGTACGAGCGCGACCAGGCCACCCAGGCGCTGGGCATGACGCTCGACTCTATCCGGCCGGGCTATGCGCGCATGTCGATGCCGGTGCGCGCCGACATGCTCAACGGGCATGCGACCTGCCATGGCGGCTATATCTTCATGCTGGCCGATAGCGCCTTCGCCTTCGCCTGCAATTCGCACAATTTCAATACCGTTGGCGCCGGCTGCACCATCGATTACCTGGCGCCGGGCCGCGAAGGCGACGTGCTGGTGGCCGAGGGCGTCGAGCAGGCCTTGCAGGGCAGGACCGGCGTCTACGACATCACCGTCACCAACCAGGACGGCCGTACGGTGGCGCTGTTCCGCGGGAAGTCGCACCGCGTGAGCGGGATGGTGGCAGAGGCCTGAAACCAGGCATTTCGCACGACGATCAGGAGGTCGAGATGGTCCAGAAAATCCCAGCCCTCGGCGAGCTGGAACCGATCGAACGCGCCAGCCGCGACGAACTGCAGGCCCTGCAGCTCGAGCGCCTGAAGTGGTCGCTCCAGCACGCCTACGAGAACGTGCCGCATTACCGCGCCGCGTTCGACGCGGCCGGCGTGCATCCCGGCGACCTTAAAACGCTTTCCGACCTGGCGAAATTCCCCTTCACCGACAAGAAGACCCTGCGCGACAACTATCCGTTCGGCCTGTTCGCCGTGCCGCGCGAGCAGGTGGTGCGCATCCACGCATCGAGCGGCACCACCGGCAAGGCCACCGTGGTCGGCTACACCCAGCGCGACATCGACACCTGGGCCGGCGTGGTGGCGCGCTCGATCCGCGCCGCCGGTGGACGTGCCGGCGACATGGTGCACATCTCCTATGGCTATGGCCTGTTCACCGGGGGCCTGGGCGCGCATTACGGCGCCGAAAAGCTCGGCTGCACGGTGATCCCGATGTCGGGCGGGCAGACCGAAAAGCAGGTGCAGCTGATCCAGGACTTCCAGCCCTCGATCATCATGGTCACGCCGTCCTACATGCTCAACATCATCGAGGAATTCGCGCGCCAGGGCATCGACCCGGCCCAGTCCTCGCTGAAGGTCGGCATCTTCGGGGCCGAGCCCTGGACCGATGCGATGCGCAGCGAGATCGAAGCGCGCGCCGGCATCGATGCGGTTGACATCTACGGCCTGTCCGAAGTGATGGGCCCGGGCGTGGCGAGCGAGTGCATCGAGAGCAAGGATGGCCCGGTCATCTGGGAAGACCATTTCTATCCCGAGATCATCGACCCCGACACCGGCGAAGTGCTGCCCGATGGCGAAGAAGGCGAGCTGGTATTCACGTCGCTGTCCAAGGAAGCGCTGCCGATCATCCGCTACCGCACCCGCGACCTGACGCGCCTGCTGCCGCCAACCTCGCGCGCGATGCGGCGCATGGCGCGCATCACGGGCCGCTCGGACGACATGCTGATCATCCGCGGCGTGAACGTCTTCCCGAGCCAGATCGAAGAGATCATTCTAAAAATGCCGGCGCTGGCGCCTCAATACCAGCTGGTGGTGGCGCGCGACGGCCACCTCGACACGCTCGAGGTGCTGGGCGAGCTGCGCGATTCTTCGCTGTCGCCAGGCGACGTGGAGGCGCTTTGCCGCGAACTCCAGCACTGCATCAAGACCCATGTGGGCGTGACCACGCGCGTGACCCTGCTGCCGCCGCAAGGCATCGAGCGCACGCTGACCGGCAAGGCCCGGCGCGTGGTCGACCGGCGCCCGAAACACTGAAAAATCAGGAGATATTCATGAACGAAGCCTTCATCTGCGACGCCATCCGCACCCCCTTCGGCCGTTATGGCGGTTCGCTGTCCACGGTCCGCGCCGACGACCTGGGCGCGCTGCCGATCGCCGCCCTCATCGCCCGCAACAAGGATGTGGACTGGAGCGCGGTGGACGACCTGTTCTACGGCTGCGCCAACCAGGCCGGCGAAGACAACCGCAACGTCGGCCGCATGGCCGCGCTGCTGGCCGGCCTGCCCTCGGCGGTGCCGGGCAATACCATCAACCGCCTGTGCGGCTCGGGCATGGATGCCGTCGGCACCGCGGCCCGCGCGATTCGCGCCGGGGAAGCAAACCTGATCATCGCCGGCGGCGTCGAGAGCATGACCCGCGCGCCCTTCGTCATGGCCAAGGCCGACAGCGCCTTCTCGCGTGCCGCGAAAATCGAGGACACCACCCTCGGCTGGCGTTTCGTCAATCCGCTGATGAAGGCACAATACGGGATCGATTCGATGCCGGAGACGGCCGAGAACGTGGCGCGCGAGTTCGGCATCAGCCGCGCCGACCAGGACGCGTTCGCGCTGCGCAGCCAGCAGCGCTGGGCCCAGGCCCACGCCGCCGGCTTCTTCCAGGACGAAATCGTGCCGGTCACAATTCACGGTAAGAAAGGCGAGCCGCGCGTGTTCGATACCGACGAGCAGCCGCGCGAGACCAGCCTGGAAGCGCTGGCCAAGCTCAAGGGCGTGGTCGCGCCGGACGGCTCGGTCAGCGCCGGCAATGCGTCGAGCCTGAACGACGGCGCCTGCGCGCTGCTGCTGGCCTCGGAAACGACCGCCGCGCGCCACGGCCTGGTGCCGCGCGCGCGCGTGATCGGCATGGCCACCGCCGGCCTGGCGCCGCGCATCATGGGCTTCGGCCCGTCGCCGGCCGTGAAGAAGCTGCTGCAGCAAACCGGCTTGCGCCTCGACCAGATGGACGTGATCGAACTGAACGAAGCCTTCGCCGCCCAGGGCCTGGCCGTGACGCGCGACCTCGGCCTGCCGGACGACGCGCCGCACGTGAACCCGAACGGCGGCGCCATCGCGCTGGGCCACCCGCTGGGCGCATCCGGCGCGCGCCTGGTCACGACCGCCGTCAGCCAGCTGCACCGCACCGGCGGGCGCTACGCGCTGTGCACCATGTGCATCGGCGTGGGGCAGGGCATCGCCATCATCGTCGAGCGCGTGTGATGGTCAAGGTCTACGAGATCAACGGCGTGCGGCCGGTGGTGCATCCCACCGCCTTCGTGCACCCGTCGGCGGTGCTGATCGGCGACGTGATCGTCGGCCCGCGCTGCTACATCGGTCCGCTGGCCTCGATGCGCGGCGACTTCGGGCGCCTGATCCTGGAAGAGGGCGCCAACCTGCAGGACACCTGCGTGATGCATGGTTTCCCTGGCGAAGACACCGTGGTCGAGGTCGACGGCCACATCGGCCATGGCGCAGTGCTGCATGGCTGCCGCGTCAAGCGCAATGCCATGGTGGGCATGAATGCGGTGGTGATGGACAAGGCCGTGGTCGGCGAAGAATCGATCGTGGCGGCGATGAGTTTCGTGAAGGCCGGGATGATCATCCCGCCGCGCAGCATGGTGATGGGCGCGCCGGCCAAGGTCATGCGGGAACTGACCGACGAGGACGTGAAGTGGAAGAGTTTTGGTACGCGCCAGTACCACGAGCTGAACGTGCGCTCGCTGCAGACGATGCGCGAAGTCGAGGCCTCGAGCGAAGTGGAGCCTGGCCGGCGCGGCATCGATTTCGATATGGCGGCGCTGCACAAGCCGAAGGCCTGAGCCATCTGGCGGATGCATACAAAAGACAACTGAACGGAGACTGATAACATGGGCAACATCGCAACCCTGCAAAGCCTGATCGCCGGCCGCTGGCACGGCACTGAAGCATCCACGCCGCTGCACAGCGCGCTGGACAACGAACTGATCTATCACACCCACGCGGAAAAAATCGACTTCGACGAAGCCCTCACCTGGGCGCGCAAGACCGGCGTGAAGGGTTTGATGGGCCTGGACTTCCAGAAGCGCGCCCAGTGCCTGAAAGCCCTCGCCCTGTACATGATGGAGCGTAAGGAAGAGCTGTACGAGATCTCGCACCTGACCGGCGCCACCCGCACCGACAGCTGGGTCGACGTCGAAGGCGGCATCGGCACCCTGTTCGCCTACGCCAGCATGGGCGGGCGCGAGCTGCCCTCGTCGAACGTGCTGCACGAAGGCCCGGCCATCGCCCTGGGCAAGCGTGGCGGCTTTGCCGGCACCCACATCCTGGTGCCGCGCGGCGGCGTGGCGGTGCACATCAATGCCTTCAACTTCCCGATCTGGGGCATGCTCGAGAAATTCGCGCCGAGCTTCCTGGCCGCGATGCCCTGCATCGTCAAGCCGGCCACCGCGACCAGCTACCTGACCCACGCCACCGTCAAGATGATGATGGAGTCCGGCTTGCTGCCGGAAGGCGCGCTGCAGCTGGTCATCGGCAGCACGGGCGACCTGCTCGACCGCATGGGCGGGTTCGACGCCGTCACCTTCACCGGCTCGGCCGACACCGCCGCCAAGCTGCGCGCCAACCCGAACCTGATCCGCAATTCGGTCCCGTTCACCGCCGAAGCCGATTCGCTCAATTGCGCCATCCTGGCGCCGGACGTGACCCCGGACGATCCGGAATTCGACCTGTTCGTCAAGGAAGTCGCGCGCGAGATGACCGGCAAGGCCGGCCAGAAATGCACCGCGATCCGCCGCGTCATCGTGCCCGAGCAGCATGTGGACGCCGTGGGCGAGCGCCTGCGCGAGCGCCTGGCCAAGATCACGGTCGGCAACCCGAAGATGGAAGGCGTGCGCATGGGCGCACTGGCCTCGATGGACCAGCACCGCGACGTGTCCGAACGCGTCGAGATGCTCGCGCGCGGCAACGAAGTGCTGTTCAGCGCCCGCGACGGCTTCAGCCCGGTGGGCGAGAATTGCGCGAACGGCGCCTTCTTCTCGCCGACTTTGATCCTGTGCCGCAACGCGCTGGTGAACGACGCCGTGCACGACGTCGAAGCCTTCGGCCCGGTCTCCACCCTGATGACCTATCGCGACATCGACGAAGGCCTGGAGCTGGCCGCGCGCGGCAAGGGCAGCCTGGTGAGCACGCTCGTGACGAAGGACCCTGCCATCGCAGCCTATGCGGTGCCGATGGCCGCCGCCTCGCACGGCCGCGTGCACATCCTGGAACGCGAATCGGCGGTGGACTCCACCGGCCACGGCTCGCCGCTGCCCCAGCTCAAGCACGGCGGCCCGGGCCGCGCCGGCGGCGGCGAAGAGCTGGGCGGCATCCGCGCCGTCAAGCACTTCCTGCAGCGCGCCGCGGTCCAGGGCTCGCCGACCATGCTGACCGCCGTCACCGGCGAATACGTGCGCGGCGGCGCGGTCAAGGAAAGCGACCTGCACCCGTTCCGCCGCCATTTCGAAGACCTCGAAGTCGGCCACTCGCTGCTGACCCACCGCCGCACCGTGAGCGAGGCGGACATCGTCAACTTCGGCGGCGTCTCGGGCGACTACTTCTACATGCACTTCGACGACATCGCGGCCAAGGACACCCAGTTCGGCAAGCGCATCGCGCACGGCTATTTCGTGCTGTCGGCGGCGGCCGGCCTGTTCGTGTCGCCGGCGCCGGGCCCGGTGCTGGCCAACTACGGCCTGGACAACCTGCGCTTCGTGGCCCCGGTGGCCATCGGCGACACCATCCGCGCAAGGCTCACCTGCAAGCGCAAGGTCGACCGCAACCGCACGGACGAGCAGGGGCGCGGCCAGGGCGTGGTGGCCTGGGACGTGCAGGTGACGAATCAGAACGACGAACTGGTGGCGAGTTACGATATCCTGACGCTGGTACAGAAACGCGGCTGATCCACGATCCAGCCGCGTGCCGTGGACGGCGCCCGCCGTCCACGACCAACCAAGGAGACCCTTGCATGTCGAGACTGGATTTGAGCAGCATTCCCGTACTGAAGAGCACCGGCTATCCCGAGCCCTTCGCCGAACTGGTGGACGGACGCACCAAGCAGGCGCTGGGCGAGGCCGGCGGCTTGCGCCAGCTCGGCGTGAACCTGGTCGAGCTGCAGCCCGGCGCGGCTTCGTCGCAGCGCCACTGGCATTCGCACGAGGAAGAATTCGTGATGGTGGTATCGGGCGAGCTGGTGCTGGTCACCGATGAAGGCGAAACCCTGATGCGGGCCGGCGACTGCGCGGCCTTCCCGGCGGGACGGCCGAACGGCCATCACCTGATCAACCGCAGCTGGGGGGCGGGCGTGTTCCTGGTGGCGGGAACGCGGGTGAAGGAAGACGTGGCGACCTATCCGGACGTGGACCTGCGCTACGACGGCGCCACCGATACGTATTCGCACAAGGACGGCACGCCTTATCCGCCACGCGGCTGAGCAGTCGAATAGTGCGCGTCAGTTCAGCTTGCGCGCATAGCGTTGCCGGATGTGCTGGCTGACGAAAGTCGACAGCCCCCGGCCTTCGCGCGCCAGTTCCTGCATCTTTGCAATATTCTCCGGGCCGGCGCTGCGTCCGGTGTACAGATAGCGGTCGCCGCCGGTGAACTGGATGGTGATCGAATCGTCGCCAAGTTCATACGCCGTCACACCCGATTCCCCGCTCTGGTTTCTGTAGCGATGCATGTCGCGCCTCCATGATTGCGTCCGAGTCATGTATATGGGGTTCGGTCGTTATCTCCACAAGTGGGGACCTGGGGCAACGCAGTTACAAGACCTTGCGCTGCACCCGCAGCATCCCGCTCTCCGTCACCACCGCCTGCAGGTGCGCGTAGTCGGCCACGCCCGCCGAGCGCGTCTCCACGGGGTGCGTGTGGGTGGCAGTGACCACGATGCTGTCCATGCCGGCGGACTCGGCCGCCTGCAGGCCGATCGGCGTGTCCTCGAACACCAGGCAATCCTGCGGGTTCACGCCCAGCAGCTTCGCCCCCAGCAGGAAAGGATCGGGCGCCGGCTTGCCGTGCCGCACGTCTTCAGCCGAGACCAGCAGGGGCGGCAAGGGCAGGCCGGCAGCGGCGATGCGGGCCGTCGCCAGCGCGCGCGAAGCCGAGGTGACGATGGCCCAGCGCTCCGGCGGCAAGCTCGCCAGGAAAGCCCCGACGCCGGCGATTTCCTCGATGTCGCCCACGTCCTCGATCTCCGCCAGCGCGATGTACATGGCCTGGGCCACCGGGTCGACGCCGGGCAGGCCGAGGTTGCGGATGGTGTCTTCGGTGCGCTTGCCGTGCACGGTCGGCACGAACGCGACCGGATCGAGTCCGTGGCTGAGCGCCCAGGCGCTCCAGACCCGCTCGGCGGACTTGATCGAGGTGAGGATGGTGCCGTCCATGTCGAACAGGAAGGCGGCGTAGTCGCGGGCGGGGAGGATGGAGGGATTGGTGGGGGACACGGGACATTCTCGTTTGGCTGCTGGTCGGCCAGCATAGCGCAAACGCGCTGGGGGCTGCGCCCAAGTGGCACAGCCCCTGCGTTGCTTATTTCGCCAGCTGCTTGCGCACCCGCTCGATCGCCTTGCGCACCTGGTTCGGCGCCGTGCCGCCGACGTGGTCGCGCGCCGCCACCGAACCCTCCAGTGTCAACACGGCAAACACATCCTGCTCGATCAGCGGCGAGAACCCGCGCAGCGTCTCCAGCGACATCTCCGACAAATCGCACTTGGCCGTATCGCAGGCGCGCACCGCATGCGCCACGGCTTCGTGCGCATCGCGGAAGGGCAGGCCCTTCTTGACCAGGTAGTCGGCCAGGTCGGTGGCGGTGGCATAGCCCTGCAGCGCGGCGGCGCGCATGTTCCCGGCCTTGACGGTGATGCCGCCGGCCATGTCGGCGAAGATGCGCAGCGTGTCGGTCACGGTGTCGACGGTGTCGAACAGCGGCTCCTTGTCTTCCTGGTTGTCCTTGTTGTAGGCCAGCGGCTGGCCTTTCATGAGGACCAGCAGGCCGTTCAGGTGGCCATAGACGCGGCCGGTCTTGCCGCGCGCCAGCTCTGGCACGTCCGGGTTCTTCTTTTGCGGCATGATCGACGAGCCGGTGCAGAAGCGGTCGGCGATGTCGATGAAGCCGATGCGTGGGCTCATCCACATGACCAGTTCTTCCGAGAAGCGCGAGACGTGCATCATGATCAGGGAGGCCGCTGCGGTGAACTCGATGGCGAAATCGCGGTCCGACACGGCGTCGAGCGAGTTGTGGCAGACGTCGTCGAAGCCGAGGGTTTTTGCCACGCGCAGGCGGTCGATCGGGAAGGTCGTGCCGGCCAGGGCGGCGGCGCCCAGAGGCAGGCGGTTGACGCGGCGGCGCGCATCCTGCATGCGTTCGGCGTCGCGCCCGAACATCTCGACATAGGCCAGCATGTGGTGGCCGAAGGTGATCGGCTGCGCCACCTGAAGGTGGGTAAAGCCCGGCATGATGGTATCGATATGGCGCTCGGCCAGGTCCGTCAGCGCGCCGCGCAGGCTGCCCAGCAGTGCCAATATGTCGTCGATGGCCGCACGCACATACAAACGGATGTCGGTGGCCACCTGGTCGTTGCGCGAGCGTCCGGTATGCAGGCGCTTGCCGGCGTCACCCACCAGTTCGGTCAGGCGCTTTTCGATGTTCAGGTGTACGTCTTCCAGGTCCAGCAGCCATTCGAAGCTGCCGGCCTCGATCTCGCCCTTGATCTGGGCCATGCCGCGCTCGATCTCGGCGCGGTCTTCCTGGCTGATGATGCCTTGCGCGGCCAGCATCTCGGCATGCGCGAGCGAGCCCTGGATGTCGAACTGCGCCAGGCGCTTGTCGAAGAAAACGGACGCCGTGTAGCGCTTGACGAGGTCGGAGACCGGTTCGGAGAAACGCGCCGACCAGGCTTCGGCTTTCTTGGAAAATTGTTCGTTCATGGTGGGATCCTAGTAGGGTATCCCACGATTATAACTGGCCCGCAAACGCCCCATCCGTGGTGGGTGACAAGCGCCGGGAAATGCGTGATGATGTGGCCACGTATCCAACAAAAGACAACAACACAGGGGGAGACATGCATCGATTGGCCCAGCTCGGCCTGGCGGCAGCGTTGACGGCGGCGGCCTGCGCGCCGGCCATGGCGCAACAGGCAGCGCCCGCGACACCGGCAGCATCAACCACCCTGGCCATGCCCGCGGCCCGTCCCGCCGATGTCGCCTCGATCGACGCCATCGTCGCCGCTCTCTACGACGTCATCTCCGGTCCGGCCGGCGCCGCGCGCGACTGGAACCGCATGCGTTCCCTGTTCGCGCCCGAGGGCCGCATGGCGGCGGTCGGCATGCGCCCGGACGGCAGCTATCCGCTGCGCATGATGACCCCGGACGACTACATCGCCCGCAATACCAAGGCCTTCGCCACGATGGGTTTCTTCGAGTCCGAACTGGCGCGCCGCGTCGAGACGTTCGGCCAGGTCGCCCACGTCTTCAGCACCTACGAAGCGCGCCACGCGGCGAACGACGCCAAGCCTTTCATGCGCGGCGTGAACAGCATCCAGCTGGTCCATGACGGCAAGCGCTGGTATGTGCTGAGCCTGGTCTGGCGCGCGGAAGACGCGCAACTGCAGCTGCCGGAACGCTACCTGCGCAACGGCTGAGCTGTGCGATGGCGCCTCCGGGCTGTATCGCCCGGGGCGTCCAATTGAATGTTATGCATCTTGCAAACAGCGCTAGAATTGATTTTTTCGCCAGAGCTACGGTCCCCATGATTACCAACGATTCCAGCTTCCAGGTCAGTACCGACCAGACGCGGCTCGACATTCCGATGATCTACCGCTTCCTGAGCGAACAGGCGACCTGGGCCATCGGCATTTCGCGCCCGGTCGTCGAGCGCGCCATCGAGAATTCGCTGTGCTTCGGCGCCTACCTCGACGGCCGCCAGATCGGCTTCGCCCGGGTCATCACCGATTTCGCCACCTTCGCCAACCTGGTCGACCTGTTCATCCTGCCGGAATACCGCGGCCAGGGCTATGGCAAGCAGCTGGTCGGTGTTGTGTTGCG
This sequence comes from Telluria sp. AZSoR62, assembly GCF_058111565.1. Taxonomy (NCBI): domain Bacteria; kingdom Pseudomonadati; phylum Pseudomonadota; class Betaproteobacteria; order Burkholderiales; family Oxalobacteraceae; genus Telluria; species Telluria sp. AZSoR62. Next base: position 543,170 of record NZ_JBYTST010000001.1, on the reverse strand, counting down.
TCATCCCAGCCTGCAGAAACTGCGCCGTTTCACGCTCGCCACGAGCGACGCGCACGGCCTGTACGAGCGCTTCGGGTTCACGGCGCCCAAGCAGCCTGAGACCCTGATGGAACGTTACTTCCCGAACATTTATTTGTCCTGAGCCGCCGCAACACGGCGACCCCCTTCTCGAATCAGGCTTACGATAGTCTCCATCGAGAAGGATGCTGTATGTTCCAGGCCGCCGTCAATATTGTCGTCCGCACATTGCTTGCCGTCGTCTTGCTGACGAGCCAGCCTCTCGTGGCTGCGGAAGCGCCGCAGCCCAAGGGATCGCTGGTGATCATCGGCGGCGCGCTACGCAGCGATAACGCGGCCGTGTGGGAACGCATGGTGCGGCTCGCCGGCGGCAAGGGCGCCCGCATCGCCGTCTTCGCTTCCGCGTCCGCCCATCCCGACAAGGCCGGCAAGGCCCTGGTCGAGCGTTTCAATCACTACGGCGCCAAGGCTTTCTTCGTCCCGGTCGCCGTGCGCCTGGCCGGCACCGACTACCAGGCCGCAGCCGATGATACCGCGCTTGCCGACGCCGTGCGGGCGGCCGGCGGCGCCTTCTTTGCCGGCGGCGACCAGGGCCGCATCACGCACGCGCTGCGGCGCGCGGACGGCAGCAATACCCGCATGCTCGACGCCCTCTGGGACATGTACCGGCGCGGCGGCGTGATCGCCGGCACCAGCGCCGGCGCGGCCATCATGAGCAGCACCATGTTCGGCCATCCCAAGACGGTGCTCGCCACGCTCAAGCTGGGCCTGGACGAGGGCAAGGAAATCGCGCCGGGCCTGGGCTTCATCGGCGAGGATGTCTTCATCGACCAGCACCTCCTGGTGCGCGGGCGCTTCGCGCGCATGGTGCCGGCCATGCTCAAGAAGGGCTACAAGATCGGCCTGGGCGTCGACGAGAATACGGCGATGGTGGTGGGGCCCAACCGCGAGGTCGAGGTCATCGGCTACCGCGGCGCGCTGCTGGTCGACCTGTCCAAGGCAGTGGCGCAGCACGGTCCGCTCCACGTCAGCAACGTGCGCCTGAGCTACCTGGACAACGGCGATCGTTTCAGCCTCGCCACAAGGTCGTTCACGCCCTCGCAAGACAAAGCCGAGAACCTGATCGACCCGGCCAAGCCCTATTACCGCGAACCGCTGTTCTCGGCCGACATCCTCGGCAACAGCACGGTGGTGGACCTGATGGCCAAGCTGATCGACAGCGACCAGCCCGAGGCCATCGGCCTGTCCTTCGACAGCGCCCAGGGCGTCGAGCCCGACCTCGGTTTCGAATTCAAGCTCACCCGCACGGGCGACAGCGTCGGCTACATGTCCTCGCTCACCGAGCAGGTGTCGGTCTACCACCTGCGCCTGGATATCCGGCCGATCGTGGTGCAGCGCCCGCTCTACCGCTACCGCCAGGCCGATACCGTGGCGGCGTCCGGCGCTAGCCGGGCAGATGCCGCCAGGTGAAGCCGAAGCCCGCGTCTGCGATAATGGCCTGGGCGCTGGTTAACAAGCGCGTGGCGACGCCGGTCAGCGGCGCGCGGTGCACCAGGGTGATGCGCACGCGGCGGCCTGCCGCTTCGGGCCGCGAGGCCAGCAGCTCGCCGCTTTCGATGAAGCCCAGGTAGCCGTTCAGCTTTTCCTGCAGCGCCATCAGGTGCGCGTGGTCGCCTTCCCACGGCAGGTCGTCGGTGATGGTGAGGACGATGTCGCCGGTGTCGTCGTCGATGCTGACGAAATCGACCACCTGCGGGTTCTCGATTGTCATATTGTTCCTGGTTTGGCGCCGTCTGCGCGCAGCAATCGCGCATCCCCGCATTATCCGTGCTTTCGTAAAAATCGCGGCATGCCGGCAGTACAATGGATGCTCTTCCTGCACGAGGATATCCATGATCCGCTTCGCTTTCCACTTCGTCGCGGCCGCAGTGCTGCTCGCCGCCGGCGCAGCCAGCGCCGCCCAGCCGGCCACCGTCCGCGTCGACTACGCCCACAGCGGCAATGCGCTGCAAGACAGCTACGCGCTCGAGCGCATCGTGATCGAGCCGCTGCCCTGGCCCGGCAGCACCGCGCGCAATCTCGACGAGACCAACCGCGGCCAGAACCGGTTGGAGGTGGTCGATGCGAAAACCGGCGACCTGCTGTACTCGCGCGGCTTCTCGACCATCTTCGGCGAATGGCGCACGACCGAAGAAGCCGGCAAGACCAGCCGCGCTTTCCAGGAGTCGGTGCGTTTTCCGAAACCCGACCGCCCGGTGCGCGTGCGTATCCTCAAGCGCGACGAACTGAATCAGTTCTCGCTTGCCTGGAGCGTCGAGATCGACACCGACTCCCAGGAGGTCGTCAGGAAGCAGCCGGCGGCGCCCGCCAAGCCGATCGCGATCCATACCGGCGGGCCCTCGGTCGACAAGGTCGACCTCCTGATCATGGGCGATGGCTACACGGCCGCCGACATGAAGAAATTCGAGCTCGATGCCCGCCGCCTGACCAGGCACCTGTTCTCGGTTTCGCCCTTCCGCGAGCGCGCGAGCAGCTTCAACGTCTGGGCGCTGGCGGTGCCGACCAGCGAATCGGGCATCAGCCGCCCCTCTACCGGCGTGCACCGCGCGTCTCTACTCGGCACGCGCTACGACATCTTCGGCAGCGAGCGCTACGTGCTCACGCTGGACAACCGCGCGCTGCGCGAGATCGCCCAGCACGCGCCCTATGAATTCATCGAGATCCTGGTGAACAACGAGACCTATGGGGGCGGGGGCATCTTCGGCCAGTTCAGCACCGCGGCCGCCGGCAACGCCTGGGCGAACTACCTGTTCGTGCACGAATTCGGCCACCATTTCGCCGGCCTGGCCGACGAGTACTACACTTCGCCGGTCGCCTACGCGGCGGCCAGCACGCGCATCGAGCCGTGGGAGCCGAACGTCACCGCGCTGCGCGATCCGGCCGCCATCAAGTGGAAGCGCCACGTGAAGGCCGGCACGCCGCTGCCGACAGGCTGGCCCAAGGCGGAGTATGAGGAAGCTTCGCGCGCCTACCAGAAAAAGCGCGCCGCCCTGCGCGCGGCCAACCGCCCCGAGTCCGAGATGAACGCGCTGTTCCACGAAGACCTGCGCGCCACGCAGGCCCTGTTCGCGGGCAAGCCGCATCGCCATGCGGTCGGCGCCTTCGAGGGCGCGAACTACGAAGCGACGGGATACTACCGCCCGGCGATGCAATGCCTGATGTTCGACCGCAGCGAAAGCTTCTGCCCGGTGTGCCAGGACGGGATCGTCGACATCATCGACCTGTATGCGGGGCCGGCCCGGCAGTAAGGTTTGCTTACAACTTGGACAAGCTTAAGTGGGCTGGGCAACAGACTCGGGTCCGGCGGGTGCGTATTCTGAGCTCATCAGCACAGAAAAACGATTCCGCAGACGAACTGATCTGCTTACAGAACCACTGAAAGGATCCACCATGAACAAACTGATCGCCACCCTCATCGCCGGCCTGTTCGCTACCGCAGCCACCGCCCAGGTCACCACCACCACGACCACGACGACCCCTGCCACCAAGGCCGTGGTCAAGGCCGAAGCCGGCGCCGAGAAGGACATCGCCAAGGCGGAGTCGAAGGAAATGAAGGTCGCCACCAAGGCCGACGAAAAAGTGAACAAGGCCGCCGCCAAGGCCAACGAGAAGAAGTCGAAGGCCCACGCCGACGCAGTCGAGAAGCAGGCCGACGTCGCTGAAAAGATCGCCGAAGCCGATCCTGAAGACCGCGCCAAGGCCATGGCCAAGGGCCAGGAGAAGATGGCCGACGCCAACCTGAAGGCCAGCAAGAAGATGATCAAGGCCGACGAAAAGCTGCTCAAGACCCAGGTCGAAGCAGCCGCCGACAAGGCAACTGCTGCAGCCAAGACCGAAAAGGTGCGCGCTGAAGCGACTGCCGACGTGCACAAGGCAGCCGCCAAGCACTAAGCACGCGCTGCTGTAAATAAAAAACGCCGGCTTGCGAGCCGGCGTTTTCATTTATACGGCTTTTGCCGCTTCGCTTTCCGTCATCCGCATCGCCAGGTCCTGTGCCTTGAGCTTGGCCGACAGCGGCTTGCCCTTGCGGGCGCGCTTGCCGAAGTGCGGCTCCAGACCGGATGCGAACAGCTCCACCGTGCGCGGCTTCGAACCGGCCCAGGTGCCGATCACGTTCAGGCCCTTCTGGTTGATCGGCTGCGCCGCCAGCAGGCTCTCTTTCGGGTCGAGCTCCATCAGGATCACGCCGCGGCCGCCATTGGTCAGCACCTTCATTTCGTCGATGCCGAACACCAGCACGCGGCCCTTTTCGGACAGGCAGGCGATCGCGCCCGTCGTATCCGGCACGACCCGCGGCGGCAGCGGCACGGCGCCATCGTCGAGCGTGATGAAGGACTTGCCGCCCTTCAGGCGGCTGACCATGTCGCCGGCCTTGGCGATGAAGCCGAAGCCGTTGGACGTGGCCAGCAGCAGGCGCGTGTCCGGGGTGCCTGCAAAATAGTGCAGGATGCGCACGCCGCCCGACAAATCGACCAGGGTCGTGATCGGCACGCCGTCGCCACGCGCGCCCGGCAGCGCCGCGACCGGCACCGAATAGGCCTTGCCGTTGCTGCCGATGCCCAGCAGCGAGTCGACCGTGCGGCATTCAAACGCCTTGTAGAGCGAATCGCCGGCCTTGAAGGTGAATTGCGCCGGGTCGTGGCCGATGCCGGTGCGCGCACGCACCCAGCCTTTTTCCGACACGATCACGGTCACCGGCTCGTCGACGATCTTCTGCTCGGCCACTGCGCGTTCGGCTTCCTCGATCACGGTGCGGCGCTCGTCGCCATATTGCTTCGCATCGGCCTCGATCTCGCGGATGATCAGGCGCTTCATGGTCGACGGGTTCTCGAGGATGTCTTCCAGCTTTTCCTGTTCCGAACGCAGCTCGGCCAGCTCCTGCTGGATCTTGATCGCTTCCAGGCGCGCCAGCTGGCGCAGGCGGATCTCGAGGATGTCCTCGGCCTGGCGGTCGGACAGACGGAACTCCTCCATCAGCGCGGCCTTCGGCTCATCCGAATTGCGGATGATCGCGATCACCTTGTCGATGTTGAGCAGGACGATCTCGCGGCCTTCCAGGATGTGGATGCGGTCCTTGACCTTGCCCAGCTTGAATTCGGTCCGGCGGCGCACCGTGACGAAGCGGAAGTCGATCCATTCCTGCAGGATGTCGGTCAGGCCCTTCTGGCGCGGACGGCCGTCGCCGCCGATCATCACCAGGTTCATCGGGCTCGAGGTCTCCAGCGAGGTATGCGCGAGCAGCATCAGCATGAACTCGTTCTGGTCCTGGTTCTTCGACTTCGGCTCGAACACCAGGCGCACCGCGGCTTCGCGGCCCGATTCGTCGCGCACGGTGTCGAGCGCGCCGAGGATGTTCTGCTTGAGCGCCAGCTGCTCGGGCAGCAGCGTCTTCTTGCCCATCTTGATCTTGGGGTTGGTCAGCTCCTCGATCTCTTCGAGCACGCGCTGGCTCGAGGTGCCCGGCGGCAGTTCGGTGACGACCGCCTGCCACTGGCCGCGCGCCAGTTCTTCGATCTTCCAGCGCGCGCGCACCTTCATCGAGCCGCGGCCGGTGGCGTACATGTCGGCCACGTTCGAGGCCGGGGTGATGATCTGGCCGCCGCCCGGGAAGTCCGGGCCGGGGATCAGGGTCATCAGCTCGGCGTGGGTCATCTTCGGATTGCGGATCAGGGCCACGGCAGCGGAGGCCACTTCACGCAGGTTGTGCGACGGGATCTCGGTGGCCATGCCGACCGCGATGCCCGAGGCGCCGTTGAGCAGCACCATCGGCAGGCGTGCCGGCAGCTGGCGCGGCTCGGTGAAGGAACCGTCGTAGTTCGGCTGGAAGTCGACCGTGCCCATGTCGAGTTCGTCGAGCAGCAGGCGCGACACCGGTGTCAGGCGCGCTTCGGTATAACGCATCGCCGCGGCGCCGTCGCCGTCGCGCGAGCCGAAATTGCCCTGGCCGTCGATGAGCGGGTAGCGCAGCGAGAAGTCCTGCGCCATGCGCACCAGCGCGTCGTACACCGACTGGTCGCCGTGCGGGTGGAGCTTGCCCAGCACGTCGCCGACCACGGTGGCGGATTTACGCGGCTTGGCGGTATGGCCCAGGCCCAGCTCGTGCATCGAGTACATGATGCGGCGCTGGACCGGCTTCTGGCCGTCCGAGACGTCCGGCAGCGCGCGGCCCTTGACCACCGAGACGGCGTAGTCGAGGTAGGCGCGCTCGGCGAAGGTGGAGAGGGTAAGCGTTTCGACGTCGTCGGCCGGCTCGTGTTGTTGTTCGAAGAGGTTTGCTTGCGTCGTCATGATTGCGTGTTCGTTTTCGGCGAGGGCTGGTGGCTGCGCTAATTAACTTAGGCGTGCATCACGCCAGCGTCTTAAATATCCGCCTCAGTTTCATTCCCATGTTCCTCCAGCCACGCCCTGCGCGCCGCGGCTTCGCCTTTGCCCATCAGCATATTGAAGCGCGAAGCCGATTCGGCCAGGTTGTACTGGCCGAAAGCGACCGGCAGCAGGCGGCGGGTGTCGGGGTTCATGGTGGTTTCCCACAGCTGTTCGGCGTTCATCTCGCCCAGGCCCTTGAAGCGCGAAATGCTCCAGGCGCCTTCCTTCATGCCTTCTTTTTTCAGCTTGTCCTCGATGGCCAGCAGTTCGCCGTCGTCGAGCGCGTACACCTTCTGCAGCGGCTTCTTGCCGCGCGCCGGAACGTCCACGCGATAGAGCGGCGGGCGCGCGACGCAGATGTGGCCACTGCGGAACAGGGCGGGGAAGTGCTTGAAGAACAGGGTCAGCAGCAGTACCTGGATGTGCGAGCCGTCCACGTCCGCATCGGACAGGATGCAGATCTTCCCGTAGCGCAGGCCGGTCAGGTCCGGGCTGTCGTCGGCGCTGTGCGGGTCGACGCCGATCGCCACCGCGATGTCGTGGATCTCGTTGTTGGCGAACAGGCGGTCGCGGTCGGTCTCCCAGGAGTTGAGCACCTTGCCGCGCAGCGGCAAGATCGCCTGGAATTCCTTGTCGCGGCCCATCTTGGCCGAACCTCCCGCCGAGTCGCCCTCGACCAGGAACAGTTCGTTGCGGGTGATGTCGGTCGATTCGCAGTCCGTCAGCTTGCCCGGCAACACCGCCACGCCGGAGGATTTCTTCTTCTCGACCTTCTGCAGCGACCGCAGGCGCGACTGGGCCTGCTTGATGACCAGTTCGGCCAGCTTCTTGCCATATTCGACGTGCTGGTTCAGCCACAATTCGAGCGGAGGACGGGTGAAGAAGGACACCAGCTTGACCGCGTCGCGCGAGTTCAGGCGTTCCTTGGTCTGGCCCTGGAACTGCGGATCCAGCACCTTGGCCGACAGCACAAAGGAGACGCGTGCGAACACGTCTTCCGGCAGCAGCTTGACGCCCTTGGGCAGCAGCGAATGCATCTCGACGAAGCTCTTGACGGCGCCGAACAGGCCGTCGCGCAGGCCGGATTCGTGGGTGCCGCCGCTGACGGTCGGGATCAGGTTGACATAGGATTCGCGCACCACCGAGCCTTCTTCGGTCCAGGCCACGACCCAGGCCGCGCCTTCGCCCTGGGCAAAGGACTCGTCGCCGGCCGGGGCGTACTGGGCGCCCTCGAACAGCGGGATGACGGTCTGGCCGCTGGAGCCCTGGGCCAGCGCCTCGGTCAGGTAGCCGCGCAGGCCTTCGTCGTAGCGCCAGGTCTGGACGTCGCCGGTCTTCTGGTTGGTGAGCGTGACGGTCACGCCCGGCAGCAGCACGGCTTTCGAGCGCAGCAGGCGCTGCATCTCGGCCAGCGGGATGTTCGGCGAATCGAAATATTTCGGGTCGGGCCAGGCGGTGACGCGGGTGCCGTTCTTCTTGCCGCCGCGCTCAGCCGGGCGCGAGGTCAGCGGCTCGACCACGTCGCCGGCGGAGAAGGCCAGCTCGTGCACGCCGTTGCCGTTGTCTTCTTTGCGCCAGACCGTGATCTCGAGACGCGTCGACAGCGCATTGGTGACGGACACGCCGACACCGTGCAGGCCGCCCGAGAACGCGTAGGCGCCGCCCGAGCCCTTGTCGAACTTGCCGCCCGCGTGCAGGCGGGTGAACACGATCTCGACGGTCGGCACGTTTTCTTCGGGATGCAGTCCAACCGGGATGCCGCGGCCGTCGTCCTCGACCGTGACCGAGCCGTCCGTGTTGAGCGTCACGGCGATGTTGTTGCAGTGTCCGCCCAGCGCCTCGTCGGAGGCGTTGTCGATCACTTCCTGGATGATGTGCAGCGGGTTTTCGGTCCGGGTATACATGCCTGGACGCTGCTTGACGGGCTCGAGTCCCTTGAGGACGCGGATGGATGATTCGCTGTAGTCGGATGCGGGTTTCTTGGAAGCCATGCTTATTTTCGTAAATTAATGCTTGCGCATTCTATCGTGTCGGGCGGGAAAAAATTGATCTTTTCAAGTCGCCAAATGTGCTTGTTAGTTCACACCCTTGTGCTAGATTAAGACGATCGACCCGGAAGTGCCCTAGGAAAGACTGGAAAAGCGATGCACGCACCCAGATATCCGTTCACCGTCCGACTCGTTGGGTTTGCGCCTGCCGAATGCGCCCAGCTGGAGAACCTGCTGGCGCAAGCCCCACGCACGGGGCCATCCTATTTCTGCCTGCACGATGACAGCCTGCAGGAGCCCGACCTGTACATCGCGGCCGGCGACAGCCCGGAGGCATTGGCACGGCTGCGCTGCCTGCCTCCCGGCGCCCTGCAGCCGACGCTCGTGGTCGGCGGTCCCGGCGCCAGCCGCCACCGCACTTTGGCGCGCCCGGTCGACGCCGTCCATCTCTACGACGCCCTGGCTGATTTGCTCGACGCGCGCGTACAGGCGATGGCGGCCTTGCGGGCACGGGGCGAACGCTGCCTGCCGGAGCGGCGGCGAAGGCCGAGGCTGGGGCCGGATACCGAGACCCCAGCATATTACGCCAGCCTGCGCCACGGACCCCAGGATGGCGCCGTACTCATCATCGACAAGGGCGGCGCTTTCCGCGACCATGTGGCCCAGGTCGTCGACACCCAGGGGCGGCCCGTCGAATGGACCGACAGCGGCCGCGCCGCCGTACGCCTGTGCGATGAGACGCCAGTGTCGCTGGTGATGATCAATACCGCCGCGCCCGGCATCGAGCCCTACGATCTGTGCAGCAAGATCAAGGCGCAGGGCGGGGCCAGCCGCACCGCGGTGCTGTTCCTCGTTGGGCCATCTTTCCCGTACGACAGCAAGCGCGCCCACGATGCCGGCGTGCGCGGCCTGCTCGACAAACCGGTGGCCGACCGCCACATCGTGGCGACCTTCCAGAAGCTGCTGTCGCTGCCCGCCTGAAAAACTACTGTAATTGCATACAGTATTAACCGAAAACCGAAATCGTGCAAGTTGCCGTTGCGTACTGGCAGCAGCATGCATTCGGGCGCCTACGGCGGGCTTCGTTGTCAAGTATTACGATTTTTGTAACAAGTTCAAATCGTGCGCAGCCATGGCGACGTTATATTGACGCTTATGGCGGAAGATGAACTGACACCCCTCGAAGACACCCCCGGCCCTGCCGTCGACAAGCGGCCGGAAAGCCCGATCCGCGTACCGGACCGGCGTGCCACCCGAGGCCCGGCCGAGCCCGGCGCCGCCCGCTACCAGCGCGACGGCGACACGCCCTTTGCGCTGGCCGGACGGGTGCTGAGTTCGCGCTGGCGCAGCTTGCGCGAGCGTTTCAGCCGCGACTTCATGCACCGCACGCTGCATATCGGGGTCTCGGCGCGCATTTTCCACCCTGAAGCGGGCGCCAAGGGCTTGCTGAGCAAGAACCTCCAGTACCTCGAAGAGTCGATCGCCCAGTGGGTGATGGCACGCGACGTGCTGGTATTCATGATCCCGACGGTGAATACCAACGGGCTGCTCCATCCCAGCAATATCACCTTGCGCCATTACGCCCGCCATCTCGACGGACTGGTGCTGCAGGGCGGGGCCGACGTCGCGCCGCAAACCTATTCCGAATCGCCGACCCGGCCAGAATGGAGCGGCGACCGCGCGCGCGACGTCTACGAGCTCGAGCTGCTGCACGAATTCGTCGACGCCGGCAAGCCGGTGCTGGGCGTGTGCCGCGGCTGCCAACTGATCAATGTCGCCTTCGGCGGCACCCTCTACCAGGACGTCGCCACCAATGTGCCCGAGGCGCTGGCCCACGTGCACGATTTGTACGACGCCCACCGCCATGCGGTGCGCTTCCCGCCGGGTTCCTCGCTGGGCCGCATGTTCAGCGGCGTGCACCGGCCGATCGTCAATTCGATCCACCACCAGGCCGTCAAGGAACTCGGGCGCGACATTCGGGTGGAAGCCTATTCCGACCCGGACGGCATCGTCGAGGCGATCCGCTACCAGCGCGCCAATTTCGTGATGGGCCTGCAGTGGCATCCCGAATTCCACCGCGCCGGCGGGACCGAGCTGCTCGACTGCACGCCGGTGCTGGACGAATTCCTGCGGGCGGCGCGCGAGACCCGGCTGTAAGGAACCGAAAACGCTTGCCTTCAGCAGCGACACGGTCAATAATGAATGAGAATCATTCTCATTCATTAGATCGAGCAAACTGGAAGGAGACGCGTGCATGAACAGTCCTTTTGCAGACCCGGCAGTCGCCGTGCAGGCAACACGCAGCCAGGATGTGCTGCTGGTGGCCTCGCTGCTGCACCTGATGTCGCACTACACCGCGCGCGGCGAGGGCGAGCAGCCCTGCGTGAAGCTGGCCTCGGTGATCGAGCGCCACCTGAGCGCCTTGTCGCGCCTGCCGGATGCCGATCCCGTCTTGCGCGCCACCTGCGAGCAGCTGGCGGAGCGCTGGGCGGGCCTGGTGGACGAACGCTTGCCACGGCCGGCCCGTCAGCCCTTGCTGGCGCGCTTCATGAAAGGTGCGTGGAGCGGCAAGCCGGCAGCCGCCTGAATCACCCCAGCCAGCCGCGCAGCGCCGCTTCGCCGGCCGGGCTGAACGCCAGCACCCGCGATTCCGGCACGCGCCTGGCCCATCCCAGCGCCTCGAAGCGGCCGAGCAGGGCGGCACCGAGCACGCCGGCCAGGTGATGGCGGCGCTCGCTCCAGTCGAGGCAGCTGCGGCAGTAGGGGCGGCGGCCGGCGCCTGCGCTACCATCGATCCCCAGTTCCGCCACCAGGGCCGCGCCCTGCGGCGTGAGCGCGATGCCATCGAGCTCCAGGGTCAATGCGCCGTGCTGCACCAGCCTGTCGTAGACCAGCACCCCGAGTTCGCCGGCCAGGTGGTCGTAGCAGACCCGCGCCTTGCGCAGGGCAGGGTCGCGCGGGCCGGTGCGGCGCTGCGGTTTGGCAGCATCGCTGGCGGCGCCCATCAGGGTCTCCAACATGCGGGCCACCTCGGAATCGGCGATGCGGAAGTAGCGGTGGCGGCCTTGCGGCTCGACCGCGAGCAGTCCCGCGTCGACCAGACGCGCCAGGTGCGTGCTGATGGTCTGGCGCGTGACGCCGGCCGCATCGGCCAGTTCGGTGGCGCTCAAGGCCTTGCCCCCCATGAGCGCCGTCAGCGCCTGGGCGCGCGCATGGTCGCCGATCAGCGCGGCGATGGTAGTGATGTTCGGTCCGTCGGTCATGCTTCGATCTTAGCCGAAGCATCCGCGGCCAGGAAGGCCTACAGTCACTGCTTCAACCACGAGGAGCACCCATGGCCATCACCTGTTTCATCCGTTACCGTATCGACCCCTTCCAGCGCGAAGGCTTTCGGCGCTATGCCGAGAACTGGGGCCGCATCATCCCGCGCTGCGGCGGCGAGCTGATCGGCTACTTCCTTCCACACGAGGGCACCAACGACGAGGCCTGGGGACTGGTGTCCTTCGACAGCTTGAGCGCCTACGAAGCCTACCGCACCCGCCTGAAGGCGGACGACGAGGCGCGTGCCAACTTCGCGCTGGCCCAGGAACAGCGTTTCATCCTGCGCGAGGAGCGCACCTTCACCGAAGCCGTCGAAGGCACCCTGCAGGCGCGAGGCCATCCATGATCGCCGTGATCTTTGAAGTCGAGCCGGAGCCGGCGCACCGCCAGGAATACCTCGACATCGCGGCAGGCCTGCGCACGCAGCTGGAAAGCATCGACGGCTTCGTGTCGGTGGAGCGCTTCGAATCGCTGACGCAGCCGGGCCGCATCCTGTCGCTGTCGTTCTGGCGCGACGAACAGGCCGTGGCGCAGTGGCGCAGCCTGGAATCGCACCGGATGGCGCAGGCGCGCGGGCGCAGCAGCGTGTTTCGCGGCTACCGGCTGCGGGTGGCCCAGGTCGTGCGCGACTACGGCCTGCACGAGCGGGACGAGGCGCCGGCCGACGCCCGCGCCGCCCACGGGTAATCAGCCGCGCTGCCAGCGCATGCGGCGGTCGCCGCGGAAGCGCTGGATGGCGGCCTGCACCATGCCCTCGACGCTGCCTTCCAGCGCGAACACCTGGCGCAGCTGCGCCGCATCGCTGCCGCCGCGCGCGGCCGCGGCCAGGTGCTGCAGGGCGTCGACGCTGCCCAGCGTTTCCGCATGCGGCATCATCTTCTCCAGCGTCGCCAGGATGTCCTCGCGCATCGGCAGCGACTCGTAGGTCTTGGGGTGGGTGAGCGAACCCTCCATGCCGAAGCGGCAGGCCTGGAAGCGGTTGTAGTTATAGACCAGGTAGTCGTCTTCGCTGGGCGCTTCTTCCGGGCGCGTGAGCAGGTAGCGGCACAGCGCCTGCAGGTAGGCGGCGATGGCCGCGGCGCGCTCCACCGTCAGCGGCGTATCGCACACGCGCAGCTCGATGGTGCCGAATTCGGGCTTCGGCCGCAGGTCCCAGTAGAAGTCCTTCATGCTCTTGATGATGTTGGTGCGCTCCATCTTGGCGAAGTAAACATCCGTGAACTCCTGCCAGGTCTGGACAAACGGTGCGCGTCCGCTCATCGGGAAGGCGAACACGGAATTCAGGCGCGCCGAATCGAAGCCGGAATCGACGCCTTGCACGAAGGGCGACGAGGCGGATAGCGCGATGAAATGCGGCAGGTAGCGGTTCAGCGCATGCAGCAGGTAGAGCGCATCGTCGCCGTTGGCGCAGCCGATGTGCACGTGCTGGCCGAACACCGTGAACTGCTTGGCCAGGTACCCGTACAGCTGCGACAGGTATTCGTAACGCGGCTTGCTCGAGATCTTCTGCTGCGACCAGTGCTGGAAGGGATGGGTGCCGCCGCCCGCGATGCCGATATTGAGCACGTCGCTGGCCGCGACCAGCGTGTCGCGGATCTCGCGCAATTCGGCCAGCAGCGGCGCGTAGCCCGTGTGCACGCTCGAGTTAATCTCGATCATGCTCTCGGTGATCTCGGGCGTGACATTGCCCGGGAAAGGCTTGCGCTTCAAGAGGTGCATCAGGTCGGGGCTGGCCGCCGTCAGGTCGAAGTCCGACAGGCTGACCAGCTGCAGTTCCAGCTCGACCCCGAAGGTAAGCGGCTGGGAGGAGGTAAAGGCTTCAAGCGGCATCGGGGTGCTCCGGGCGTTCTGCGGACGACTCGCGGGCCCAGACCAGGGCGCGCTGGATGATCAAGGGGCCGAACACTTCCAGCAGCATGGTCACGGCCGCCATCGCGCGTAATTCCTCGACCACGTGCACGCCGGCGTGGCGCGCATGCTCGATCAGCAGAATCACGAACACCGACAGCGGCGCCAGGCCCACGCCGGTAAGCGCCCCCTTGCGCCACGAGATGCCGGACAAATGTGCAAAGGCCGTCACCCCGGCGGTTTTCGCGAGCAGGCGTGCGAACACCACCACCACGGCCAGCAGGCTGCCGGCGGCGATCTGGCGCCAGTCGAGCGTGGAGGCGGCGAACACGAACAGCAGCACCGTCAGCACCTCGCCCAGCGCCCCGAAATTGCGCTGCGCCGCGCTGAAGGCGACGCGCCGGTGGCGCGCGCTCAAGCCAAAGGCCAGCGCTGCGATATACGGCGAGAGCGCGCCGGCATCGCAGATCGACACCAGGAGCAGCACGGCGATGGCATAGGCGACAGTCGCATCCTGGCGCGGGTTGTGGATCGCGCGCAGCAGGGCCGGCACCGCCAACCCGAACACGGCGCCCAGCAAGATCGAGCCGGCCAGCATCACGCCGCTCTGCCACAGGGCTTCGCCCACGGCGTCGAAGGTGCGGAAGATCCAGAAGCCGATGATCGCATTGAAGGCGAATACCGCCAGCACGCAGTTCAGCGCCGTCAGGTGCAGCACGCGCTCGGTCACCTGGCCCGAGCTGCGCTGCTCGTTGATGACGCGCACGACCGTGGCGGGCGAGGTGCCCATCGACAGGGCCGCCATCATCAAGGCGATCAGCTGCGGGCTGCCGAAAGCGATCGCCACCAGGTAGACCACGGCAAAGGTGAGCAGGGATTCGGCCAGGCCGGTCACACCCAGCCAGGGATTGGTGCGCAGCCAGCGCAGGTTGATGCGATAGCCCAGTTCGAACAGGATCAGGCCGAAGGCGATGTCGGCCAGCAGCGCGACCGGGCCGCTGCCGGGCGGCGGCAAAACACCGATTTGCGGGCTGGCCAGCGCGAAGCCGGCCAGGCCATAGAAGCTGATGCGGGGCAGGCCGGTCCAGCGCTGGCCGAATTCGCCGGCCAGCCAGGCGATGGCCATGGCGATGGGCCAGGCGAGGCTGGTCAGGATGGGCAGCAGGTCGGGCATGGGTCCTCTCTCGGGTGTTTATTGACAATAATACAAGAGAGGCCGGCGCGCACGATTGACGTGGATACCCGCTGAAGAAGCCCTATTTGCTCAACAAGCGCATCGCCCGCTCCAGCCCTTCGAGGGTGATCGGGAACATCCGGTTGTTCATGATTTGCCGGATGACCGAAATCGACTGCCGGTAGGGCCACAGGTTTTCCGGCTCGGGGTTGAGCCAGGCGAACTTGGGGAAGGCATTGGTGAAGCGCGCCAGCCAGGCCGCGCCGGCTTCCTCGTTGTTGTACTCGACCGAGCCGCCCGGCGCCAGCACTTCGTAGGGGCTCATGGTGGCGTCGCCCACGAAAATGATGCGGGTGTCGTTCGGGTACTTGCGCAGCACGTCCCAGGTCGGGAAGCGCTCGCTGTGGCGGCGGCTGTTGTTCTTCCACAGGTAGTCGTAGACGCAGTTGTGGAAGTAGTAGAACTCCATGTTCTTGAATTCGCTCTTGGCCGCCGAGAACAGCTCCTCGGCGCGTTCGATGTGGTCGTCCATCGAGCCCCCGACGTCCAGCAGCATCACCACCTTGATGCGGTTCTTGCGCTCGGGCTGCATGCGGATGTCGAGCCAGCCGGCGTTGCTGGCCGTCGCCCGGATGGTGGCGTCCAGCGCCAGTTCGTCGGCGGCCCCGGTACGGGCGAAGCGGCGCAGGCGGCGCAGCGCCACCTTCAGGTTGCGCGTGCCCAGTTCGCGCTCGTCGTCGTAGTCGCGGTAGCTGCGCTGCTCCCACACCTTCACCGCCGTACGGTTGCGGCTTTGTCCTTTGACGCGTATCCCTTCCGGGTTGGTGCCGCCATTGCCGAAAGGCGAGGTGCCGCCGGTGCCGATCCATTTGCTGCCGCCTTCGTGGCGGCCGTGCTGTTCCTTCAGCAGTTCTTCCAGGCGTTTCTGCAGCTTGTCGTAGCCGAGCTTTTCCAGCGCCGCTTTCTGCTCCGGGGTGAGCTCGCGCTCGAAGCGCTTGAGCAGCCAGTCGAGCGGAATCTCGGCCTTCTCGTCGAACACCGCCGCCACGCCCTTGAAAAAGGCGCCGAAGGCGCGGTCGAACTTGTCGAAATGCGCTTCGTCCTTCACCAGCGTCAGGCGCGCCAGGTAATAGAACTCGTCCAGCGAAGGGGCGATGACGCCGCGCTGCAGGGCCTCTAACAGGGTGAGGAATTCCTTGATCGTGACCGGGACCTTGGCGTCGCGCAGCGTATAGAAGAAATCGATCAGCATGCGCTTAGCCCCGTGCGTGCTGCCCCAGGCGCTCGTGCAGGGCGCTCTTGATCGCCGGCCATTCGCTGCGCAGGATGCTGTACATGACGGTGTCGCGCGCCGTGCCGTCGCGCCGCAGGGCGTGGTGGCGGATCACGCCATCTTTCTGCGCGCCCAGGCGTTCGATGGCGTCTTGCGACGCAAAGTTTTCGCAGTCGGTGCGCAGGCCGACCACCGCGCAGCCCAGCGTATCGAAGGCGTGCGAGAGCAGCAGCAGCTTGCAGCTGGTGTTCACGTGGGTGCGCTGGACGCGTTTGGCATACCAGGTGTAGCCGATTTCGACGCGGTCCGCCGCCGGGACGATGTCGTGGAAGCTGGTGGTGCCCAGCACGGTCCCGCCGCTTTTCCCTTCGCGCGCATCGATCACGGCAAAGGCCACGCGGTCCGGCGTCTCGAGCGCGGTGGCGATGTAGCGGGCCGCGTTGTGCGGCTCCGGCACGCTGGTCACGCGCAGGTTCCACAGCTCGCCGTCGCCGGCGGCGGCGCGCAGGCCTTCCTCGTGGTGTGGCGCCAGCGGCTCCAGGCGCAGGCCATTGAATTCGAGCGTGACGGGCGCGACCCGGATCATCGGTTGGTCCTCGACATCTGGATCAGGCGCTCGAACAGGTGCACGTCCTGCTCGTTCTTGAGCAGCGCGCCGTGCAGGGGCGGCACGATCGCCTTGCGGTCCTGGCTGCGCAGGGCCTCGGCCGGGATATCCTCGGCCAGCAGGAGCTTGAGCCAGTCCAGGAATTCCGAGGTCGAGGGCTTTTTCTTGATGCCGGCGACTTCGCGCAGCTCGTAGAAGCTCTGCAACGCGGCGGCCAGCAAGTCCTGCTTGAGCGCCGGGAAGTGGACCTTGACGATGTCGGTCATGGTCTCGCGGTCCGGGAATTTGATGTAATGGAAGAAGCAGCGGCGCAGGAAGGCGTCCGGCAATTCCTTCTCGTTGTTCGAGGTGATGATCACCATCGGACGGTGTTTGGCTACCACCATCTCGCGCGTCTCGTAGACGTAGAACTCCATGCGGTCCAGCTCGCGCAGCAGGTCGTTCGGGAATTCGATGTCGGCCTTGTCGATCTCGTCGATGAGCAGCACCACCGGTTCGGGCGCGGTAAATGCCTGCCACAGCACGCCCTTGACGATGTAGTTGTGGATGTCGCGCACGCGCTCGTCGCCCAGCTGGGAGTCGCGCAGGCGCGACACCGCATCGTATTCGTACAGGCCCTGCTGGGCCTTGGTGGTCGATTTCACGTGCCACTGCATCAGCGGCATATTCAGCGCCGCCGCCACTTCCTCGGCCAGCATGGTCTTGCCGGTGCCGGGCTCGCCCTTGATCAGCAGCGGGCGGCCGAGCGTCAGCGCGGCGTTGACCGCCAGTTTCAGGTCATCGGTGGCGACATAGTTGTCGCTGCCTTCGAAGCGTTGGGAAGCGTGCATGTGCGGTCGAAAGTAAGTGTGAAATGAGGCCGAGTATATGCCAGAATGGCGCCCACCGAGGACGTCCCGCCCGTGCGTGCGTTTGTAGACTGTGGACAACTCTTCGGATAGAATCGACAGGTTGGTGAGTCATTTGCTAACTTTTTGTGCGTTTGCGGTATTCGAATTACAACTAACGAGCCACACCCATGAAAACATCTTTAGCTCTACTGGTACTGGCTGCGTTTGCCGGCACCGCAACCGCCGCCGAAGTCGTCGGCAACCCGAAGGCAGCGGCAAGCAAGGTCGAAATGTGCATCGGCTGCCACGGCATCCCGGGCTACAAGGCATCCTTCCCCGAGGTCTATCGGGTACCGATGATCGGCGGGCAGTCCGCCAAGTACATCGAATCGGCGCTGCTCGCCTATAAAAAAGGCGACCGCAAGCACCCGTCGATGCGCGGCATTGCCGCCAGCCTGAGCGACCAGGACATCGCCGACGTGGCTGCGTACTACGCGCAGCAGACCCCAGCCAACGCCAAGCGCTAAGGACAGCCATGAAGAAACTCGTTTCCGCGCTGGTGTTCGGCGCATTCTGCCTCAACGCTTCTGCCGCCGACGTCTCCAAGGGCGAAGCGCTGGTCAAGAAGTACAACTGCGCTTCCTGCCACGGCGCCGACTACAACAAGCCGATCGACCCGAGCTATCCGAAGCTGGCCGGCCAGCACGCCGAATACCTGACCCACGCGCTGCACGCCTACAAGCGCGGCGCGGGCCCGAACGGCCGCACCAACCCGATCATGTCGGCCCAGGTGCAGCCGCTGTCGAACCAGGACATGGCCGACATCGGCGCCTACCTGGCCAAGCTGCCGTCGCAGCTGGTCGTGAGCAAATAAGCTTCAGTCAGCAAGCAGGCCAATAAAAAATCCCCCCGACCGGGCAGCCGGCGGGGGGATTTTGTTTGGCCGGCGGTGTTAACGCGCGGCGCGCCGGCGCACGCACTCGATATACGCCTCGGTGTCTGGCGGCACCCCATTGCGCTGCGAGGTCCAGATCATCTCGCCCAGGCATTCCATGATCTCGTGGTGGGCGTCGTGCTCGCCGCGCTTGGCCACCAGCAGGTCGTGCGCGGCCTTGATCCCGCGCGGCTGGTCGGTCGATACCTGCTCGACGATCGACAGGTGCATCGACAGGTGCAGGAAGGGGTTGGCCTGGCCGCCCTCGACCGAGTAGTCGCGCGCGATCGCCGCCTCGGCGTCGTCCAGCTGCTCGTGGTATTCGGGATGCTGGACGATCCAGTCGGCGGCGATGGCGTCCATCGGCGTGAGGATCTCGCCATTGCGCTGCTTGCGCAGGGCTTCGCAGAAAAAGCGGCGCACGTCGTGCGAAGACGGTGTGAACATGTCGGGGGGAAGGCAAAAAGGGAGGAAGCCGGCATTGTAGCGCGATGCGGTTTGACCCGTGCGGCAGGGCGGCAGGATGGCTCGCATGCTGCGCCGGCGCGGCGCGCAGGAATGCCTGCACCGCAGAATCGGCGCAAAGCAATGGAAACCGGCGGGCGCCGGCCTCCATGGGTCTTACTTGTTCGGCACCAGCACCAGCGGTTCCGCAACCCCCGGAGCGACGACCGTCGGCGCCGCCGTCGCCAGCGTTGCCTGCTGGGCAGGCTTGCCACCGGCCTGCGCCCGGCCATGCGGCTGGCGCAGGTAGCGTGCGCTGTGGCGCCGTTCACCGTGCGGGCCGCCGCTCTTGGCCGGCCAGGTGATGAAACGCGACAATTCCTGCAGCGCCCTCTGGTAGACATCGCGCTTGAATTCGATGACCACGTCCAGCGGCACCCAATAGTCGTGCCAGCGCCAGGCGTCAAACTCGGGATGGTCGGTCAGGCGAAGATTGACGTCGTTATCGCGCGCCACCATCCGCAACAGGAACCAGATCTGCTTCTGGCCACGGTAGTGGCCGCGGATCTCGCGCTTGATGAAGTGATCTGGCACCTCATAGCGCAGCCAGTCGCGGGTGCGGCCCACGATCTTGACGTGCTCCTGGCGCAAGCCGATTTCTTCCTCGAGCTCGCGGTACATCGCCTGTTCCGGCGTTTCGCCGTATTTGATTCCTCCTTGCGGAAATTGCCACGAGTGCTCACGCACCCGCTTGCCCCACCACACCTCGTTATTGGCGTTCAGCAGGATGATGCCGACGTTGGGGCGAAACCCTTCACGATCGAGCATAAGTGCACCTCGAAACTTTCTGCCAGCCGTACGATCCTTATATTTTTACCCACAAATTGCCCTGCCCGCCCCGCCGGCAAGCTGCCGGCGAGGCGGGGAGGGCGTGTTCCGGACCCATTTGTAGAAAGATTGGACGCATCAGCCAGCTAATCCTTTAAAATTAGGTCGATTATAACTCTCTCTTTTTAAAAAGAATTCATCGATATGCGTGCCTCACGATTTTTTATTTCAACTCTGAAAGAAGCACCTTCCGACGCCGAAATCGTCAGCCACCAGCTGATGATGCGCGCCGGGATGATCAAGCGGCTTGGCTCGGGCATCTACACCTATATGCCGACGGGCCTGCGCGTCATCCGCAAGGTCGAGGGCATCATCCGTGAAGAAATGAACCGTGCAGGCGCAATCGAACTCCTGATGCCGCTCGTGCAGCCGGCCGAACTGTGGCAGGAAACCGGCCGCTGGGACAAGATGGGCCCTGAATTGATGCGCGTCAAAGACCGCCATGGCCGCGAATTCGCCATCCAGCCGACCTCGGAAGAAGTGATTACCGACGTCGTGCGCAGCGAATTGAAGTCCTACCGCCAGCTGCCGGTGAACTTCTATCACATCCAGACCAAGTTCCGCGACGAGCGCCGCCCGCGCTTCGGCCTGATGCGCGGCCGCGAGTTCACGATGAAGGATGCCTATTCCTTCGACCGCGACGTGGCCGGCATGCAGCAGTCCTACCAGGCCATGTTCGACGCCTACACGAAGATCTTCAACCGCTTCGGCCTGAAGTTCCGTGCGGTGGCGGCCGACAACGGCGCCATCGGCGGCACCGGCTCGCATGAATTCCACGTCATCGCCAGCACCGGCGAAGACGCGCTGGTCTACTGCCCGGACTCGGATTTCGCCGCCAACATGGAAGCGGCCGAAGCCCTGGCGATCGGCCAGCGCGCCGCGCCGGCGCAGTCGCTGGCCAAGACCTCGACCCCCGGCAAGACCAAATGCGAAGCCGTGGCCGAACTGCTCAACCTGCCGCTCCAGCAGCACGTCAAGAGCATCGCCCTGACCGTCGAGCACGAAGGCAAGAAGCAGTACTTCCTGCTGCTGCTGCGCGCCGACCATGAGCTCAACGAAATCAAGGTCTCGAAAGTGGCGGGCCTGAAGGACTACCGCTTCTCCACCGAAGCGGAGATCCAGGAAGTCTACGGCACCGTGCCGGGCTACCTCGGCCCGATCGGTACCAAGCTGCCTGTCACCGTGGTGGCCGACCGTACCGTCGCCAACATGAGCGACTTCATCTGCGGCGCCAACGAAGCGGACTTCCACTACACCGGCGCCAACTGGGGCCGCGACGTCACCGAGCCTTTGGTTGCCGACCTGCGCAACGTGGTCGAGGGCGACGCTTCGCCGGACGGCAAGGGCGTGCTGGCGATCGAGCGCGGCATCGAAGTGGGCCACGTGTTCCAGCTCGGCACCGCCTATTCGGAAGCCATGAACGCCACCTTCCTGGATGAAAACGGCAAGCCGGCCCCGCTGCAGATGGGCTGCTACGGCATTGGCGTGACCCGCATCCTGGGCGCCGCGATCGAGCAGAACTTCGACGCCAAGGGCATCGTCTGGCCGGACGCCATCGCGCCCTTCGAGCTGGTGCTGTGCCCGATGGGCATGGACCGCAGCGAGATGGTCAAGGAACAGGTCGAGCAGCTGTATGCCGACCTGCAGGCGGCTGGCGTGGACGTCATCGTCGACGACCGCGGCCTGCGTCCGGGCGCGATGTTCGCCGACTGGGAACTGATCGGCGTGCCGCACCGCGTCGTGATCGGCGAGCGCGGCCTGAAGGAAGGCAACCTGGAATACCAGGGCCGCCGCGACGACGCCGCCACCAGCGTGCCGGTCGACGGCATGGTCGCCTTCATCAAGGGCAAGCTCGGCAAGTGAGCGTGTCGACGCTGGTTTCCTGGGTAGCAGGGGTGCTGCTGGCCGCCGGGCTTGTGCTCGGCGCGCCGGCGCACGCCGGAAACCAGAAGGAAGAAGCCATGGCCGATTCGGTGCGCCTGGCCATGGCCAACGCCATCCGCGACAGCCGGCCGCCCAAGCCGGTGCTGCGCGACGAGGCGGCGCGGGCGCGCTACCAGGCCTGGTTCGACGAGATGTCGCGGCGCCTGGCCAAGCGCCTGCCCGATGCGCAGTCGCGCACCGAATTCCTCGAAGTGGCCTGGTACGAAGCGACCCGCGCCGGCCTCGATCCGGGGCTGGTGCTGGGACTGATCCAGGTGGAGTCGGCCTACCGCAAGTACGCGATCTCGATCGCCGGCGCGCGCGGCTACATGCAGGTGATGCCCTTCTGGACCAAGGTGATCGGCGACTCCGACCGCCGCAAGCTGTTCCACATGCAGACCAATCTGCGCTATGGCTGCTCGATCCTGCGCATGTATATCGACATGGAGAAGGGCAACCTCTACCTGGCCCTGGGCCGCTACAACGGCAGCCGCGGCCGGCCGCAGTATCCGAACGCGGTGCTGTCGGCCTGGAAGAAGTGGGAATTCAAGCCGGCGGTGTGATCGCGGACCAACAATCCCGCAACATATCAATCCGCCATCCCGGCATGGCAAAGGTGTAAACTTCACGCTTTCCCGACGTTGAGGTTTTCATGCGATTGACCACCTTTGCCGGCGCCGCCTGCCTGGCCGTGCTGGCCGGCTGCGCGTCCGCCCCGCCCGCATCCCTAGCCACGCAAGCCCCCACCACCGAGCGCGCGAAGAACGTGATCTTCTTCCTCGGCGACGGCCTGGGCGTGAACACGCTCACCGCCGCGCGCATCTTCCACGTGGGCGAGGAGGGCGAGCTCGCCATCGACCGCCTGCCGGAATCGGCCTTCGTGAAGACCTTCTCGAACAATGCGATGGTGACCGACAGCGCCGCCGGCATGGCGGCCTACATGACGGGCGTGAAGCAGGACAACGGCGTGATCTCGATGTCGGCCGGCACCCGCTCGATCGCACCCGGCAAGGACGTCAACGGCAACGCACTGGTGAGCCGCTGCGAGAACGGTTCGCCTGCGGTGACGCTGCTGGAACTGGCGCGGCGCCGCGGCATGGCGCTGGGCGTGGTCACCAATACCAGCGTCACCGATGCGACTCCCGCATCCGCCTATGGTCACGCCTGCCACCGCAAGCTGGAAACCGATTTCGCGGCGGCCCTGGTGCCCGGCGGCGCCGGCTACAACGGCGCGCTGGGCCCGCGCGGCCTGGACGTGATGTTCGGCGGCGGGACGCAGTTCTTCACGCCGTCCGCGCGCGGCGGCAAGCGCGCCGATGGCCGCGACCTGCTGGCCGAGATGCGCGCGCAGGGCGTGCGCGTGGTGGCCGATGGCGCAGGCTTCCATGCGCTGGCGCCAGCCGCCGGGCAGCCGGCCATCGGCCTGTTCGCCGATAACCACATGGACTACGACGCCGTGCGCAATCCCGCCAGGCAGCCGAGCCTGAGCGAGATGACGCGCAAGGCGATCGACCTGCTGGCGCCGCACGCCGGCAGCCAGGGTGCCGGCTTCTTTTTGGTGGTGGAGGGCGGCCTGATCGACCATGCGCTGCACGCCACGCTCGGCAAGCGCGCCTTGCAGGAAACGGTGTCGTTCAACGACGCCATGCAGGCGGCCCTGGACAGGATGGAAGCGCTCGACCCGGGCCTGAAGAACACCCTGGTGGTATCGACCGCCGACCATGACCACACGCTGCTGCTGAACGGCTACACGGTCCGTACCGGCAAGACCACGCCCACCAACCCGGGCGTGCTGGGACTGGTGCGCAACCTCGACGGCAGCCCGAAGCTGGACAAGGAAGGCCGTCCGTTCACGATCATCGGCTTCGGCACCGGCGAGAACCGCACCAACGGTAACCGCAACACCATGCCCGCCTTGACCGACGAGATCGTGACGCGCGACGACTATCACCAGGAAGCCGTGGTGCGCACGCGCGCCGGCGCGGAAACGCATGGCGGCTCGGACGTCTACCTGGGCGCCGCCGGCGCCGGGTCCGAACTGTTCCGCGGGACCATCGACAATACCCGCGTCTTCAGCCTGATCAAGACCGCTGCCGGCCTGTGAGCCCCGAACTGGACACCATCATGAAACAACGACTCTCCCTGCTGCTGGCGGCAAGCCTGTGCAGCGCCGGCGCGATGGCCGCGCCGCAAGCGAAAAACATCATCTTCTTCCTCGGCGACGGCATGGGCCCGACCACGATCACCGCTGCGCGCATTTACAAGCATGGCGAGGCGGGCCTGCTCAACTTCGAAAGGCTCGAACGCACCGCGCGTATCAAGACCTATTCGAACGACTTCCAGACCACCGACAGCGCGCCCTCGATGGGCGCCTACATGACGGGGGTGAAGATCAACCAGGACGGCATCTCGATGAAGGATGCCAAGGCCATCGATCCGGGCAAGGACGCCAACGGCAACCGCACGGTCGACCTGTGCGGCGAGAACAACGGCAGCATCGTGCCGACCATCCTGGAGCTGGCCAAGGCGCGCGGCAAGGCGGTGGGCGCGGTGACCACCACCGAACTGACCCATGCGACGCCGGCATCGACCTTCTCGCACGTGTGCCACCGCGACGCGGCCTACAGCATCGCGCGTCAGGCGGTGCCCGGCGGCGCGGGCTACAACACGGCCCTGAAGGACGGCGTCGACGTCCTGATGGGCGGCGGCCGGCACCACTTCACGCCCTTTGACAAGGCCGGCAACCCGAAGGGCCGCGCCGACGGCCGCGACCTGATGGCGGAACTGGCGGCTCAAGGCTATTACGTGGCCGGCACCCGCGCCGGCATGATGTCGGCCCGGCCTGGCCGCAAGTTCGTCGGCATCTACAGCGCCGACGACCACCTGGACTATGCGCTGGAGCGCCGTCCCGAGCAGCCTACCTTGCGCGAGATGGCGCTCAAGGCCATCGAGCTGCTCTCGCCCGACCCGGACGGCTTCTTCCTGATGGTCGAAGGCGGCAAGATCGACCACGCCCTGCACGACACCAATGCCCACAACGCGCTGGCCGACACGGTGGCGTTCGATGAAGCGATCCAGGCCGCGATCGAGCGCATGCGCGGCATCGACCCTGGCCTGGAAAACACGCTGATCGTCGTCACCGCGGACCACGACCACACGATGGTATTGAATGGTTATCCGAAGCGCGGCAGCAAGGTGCTGGACATCGTCCACGACTACGCTACCGGCGAACCAAAGAAGGACGCCGACGGCAAGACCTTCACGGCCCTGGTGTTCGGCAACGGCAAGGTACGCCCGGACGTGAGGGCCGACGTGGACTGCGCCACCGCGCTGGCCCCCCGCTACCAGCAGGAGGCGGGCGTGCGCACGGTGTACGAATCGCACGGCGGCGGCGACGTCAAGCTGTACGCGGTCGGTGCGGGCTCGGCGCCGTTCAAGGGCACGATGGAGAACACCAAGGTGTTCCACCTGATGAAGGCGGCGGCGGGCTTGTGAGTCGAGGCGCGTCGATCGAGGTGGCGACTTGCATGACCGGAGCCGCGACGTCGAACAAACGTCAATCTCACTCACCCCGCCAAAAAACAAAAAGCCCCGGAATCCGGGGCTTTCTGCATTCAAGGCTTTGGACAGCCGCAGCGCTTACTTCAGGTGATCCGAAATGAGCTTGGTCATTTCAAACATCGAGACCTGCGCTTTGCCGCCGAAGACAGCTTTGAGCTTGTCGTCGGCATTGATCATGCGGCGGTTCGCTGGATCCTGCAGGTTTTCTTTCTTGATGTAGTCCCAGACCTTCTTGGTGACTTCAGTGCGTGGCAGCGGCGAGTTGCCCACGACCGCGGCCAGTTCGCCCGACGGCGTCATCGCTTTCATGAAAGCGGCGTTTGGCTTGCGTGCTGCTGCAGGCTTGGCTGCTGGTTTTGCGGCTGCTTTTGCTGGAGCTGCTTTTTTTGCTGCAGGCTTGGCCGCTGCAGCTGGCTTGGCCGCTGCTTTCTTGGCTGGTGCTGCGGTGGATTTCTTGGCTGTTGCCATCTTCGAGCCTCCTAAAACGATCACGGGGAAAGTTGCGTTATTGACGCACGGGCTTATATTGGTGGCCTTTTACTGTTCGTGCAAGTCTTTTTCAAAATTTTTTCATTCTTATAACCCGCGAAATGCGAGCTATCGCACACTGGATGCGCCGCAAATGAAAAATCAAGCGCTCCAGATGTGAAAAAACCGCGCAAGGCCAGTGCCCGCGCGGTTTCCTGCCGTTTCCGGCGGGCTTGCATGACGATCAGCGCATGCCAGGCATCATGCCTTTCATCCCGCGCATCATCTTCATCAGGCCGCCGCCTTTGAGCTTTTTCATCATCGACTGCATCTGGTCGTACTGGGTCAGCATGCGGTTGACTTCCTGCACCTGCACGCCGGCGCCGGCGGCGATGCGGCGCTTGCGGTTGGCCTTGATCAGTTCCGGCTTGGCGCGCTCCCCCGGCGTCATCGAGTCGATGATGCCGACCATGCGGCGCACCTGCTTCTCGGCCTGGTCCATGTTGGCGCCTGCCGCGGCTTGCTGGAACTGCGCCGGCAGTTTGTCGAGCAGGCCGGACATGCCGCCCATTTTCTTCATCTGCGTCAGCTGCGCCTTGAAGTCGTTCATGTCGAACTTGCCGCCGCCCTTGATCTTGTTCGCCAGTTCGGTGGCCGCTTCCGCGTCCACGCCCTTGCGCGCTTCTTCGACCAGCGCCAGGATGTCGCCCATGCCCAGCACGCGGTTGGCCATGCGCGTCGGATCGAAGGCTTCCAGGCCATCGAGCTTCTCGGACACGCCGGCGAACTTGATCGGCTTGCCGGTCACGTGGCGCACCGACAGCGCCGCGCCGCCGCGCGAGTCGCCATCGAGCTTGGTCAGCACGATGCCGGTCAGCGGCAGCGTGTCGTTGAAGGCCTTGGCCGTGTTGATCGCATCCTGGCCCAGCATGGCGTCGACCACGAACAGGGTCTCGACCGGGTTGACGGCGGCGTGCACCGCGGCGATCTCCTGCATCATCGCTTCGTCGATACCGAGGCGGCCGGCGGTGTCGATGATCAGGACGTCGTGGTAGTGCTTGCGGGCCCAGTCGAGCGCATTCCTGGCGATATCGACCGGCTTGTCCGAGGATGTGGTCGGGAAGAAGTCGGCGCCGACCTGCCTGGTGACGGATTCCAGCTGCGCGATTGCCGCGGGGCGGTAGACGTCGGCCGAAACGGTCAGGACCTTCTTTTTCTTCTGCTCTTTCAGGTACTTGGCAAGCTTGCCGACGGTGGTGGTCTTGCCCACGCCCTGCAGGCCGGCCATCAGGATGATCGCGGGCGGCTGCTGCGCGAACGAGAGCTGGGTCGCCTCGGGACCGAGGTCGGCGCCCATCAGGGCCGCCAGCTCGCGCTGCACCACGCCGACCAGGGCCTGGCCGGGCGAGAGCGAGCCGATGACTTCCTCGCCGAGCGCTTTTTCCTTCACTTTGGCGATGAATTCGCGCACCGCCGGCAGCGCCACGTCGGCCTCGAGCAGGGCCATGCGCACTTCGCGCAGCATCTCGGCGGTATTCGCCTCGGTAAGGCGCGCCTCGCCGCGCATGGTCTTGACGACCTTGGCAAGGCGCTGGGTAAGGTTATCTAGCATGTTCTACCTGACTATATATATGAGACGAAAGCATTCGATAATCCGCCATTTTACCCTGCGCACGCCGCCCGGTTCGGCCAGGGCCAGGATATAGCGCAATTTTTTTAAGCAGCCGTGATGTGCCCGATCACGCCGCAGGCTTGCTTCATTTGACACAGCTCAGGTGCTGCAAGGTCGTTTCCCGTCAGCATCGTCCTCTGTGCCGCGCCGTTTTGTCGTGCGGCATTCAAGGGGAGACAGGCATGAGCACATTATTGAACAGCATCCTCGTCGCGGCCAGCCTGGCGGCAGGCGCGGCCGGGACGGCCGGGGCCAGCGAAGTCGTCCGGCTCGGCAACCTCAAGTTCGCGCACTTCGGCGCGGTTTCGTACATCAAGGAGATCGCACCCAAGTGCGGCATCCGGGTCGAGGAAAAGGTGTTCCCGAAAGGGCTGGACGTGATGCAGGCGATCATCGCCGGCGAGCTCGATGTCGGCGCGACCGCATCGGAAGCGGCGATCTCGGGCCGCGCCGGCGGCGCCCCGATCGTGGCGGTGGCCGGGTTCGCGCGCGGCGGCGCGCGGCTGGTGGCGCGGCCCGAGCTGAACATCCGCAGCGTGGCCCAGCTCAAGGGGAAAAAAGTCGGCGTCACGCGCGGCGCGATCCAGGAAGTGCTGCTCATGGCCCAACTGGCCAAGCACGGCCTGAAGGGTGATCCGGCGCCGGGCAAGGACGTGCAGCTGGTGTTCCTGCCGTATGCGGACTTGAACGGGGCGCTGCTGGGCAAGCAGATCGACGCCATGATGCAGTCCGAGCCGCAGTCTTCGCAGGCGATCAACAAGGGCTTCGGCATGGAGGTGCTGAAACCCTATGACACGCCGATCGGCGAACCGGTGCGCACCATGGTCATGACCGAGAAGTTCTACCGCGAGCGCCGCCCGGTGGCCGAGAAATTCATGCGCTGCTTCGTCCAGGCCACCCGCACCTTCATCGACCATCCGGCGGTGGCCGAGAAATACGTGCGCGAGGTGATCTTCAAGAACCAGATCACCAGCGACGATTTCCAGGACGCGATCCGCAATTCGCCCTACTCGTACGAGATCACGCCCGAACACATCCAGGTCACCACCGACACCATGGTGAAAACCGGGGTAGGGCGCATGGCGCGGCCGCCGCTGGCGAAGGACTGGGTGCGCACCGACCTGCTCGATGCCGCCATGGCCGACCTGAAACTGCGCTGAAGGAGCCCCCATGACGACGCAAATAGCCATGCGCAACCGGCGCCGCTCCTCGCGCGCCTTCTGGAGCAATCCCTGGTACGAGCGGGCGGTGGGCATGGTGGTGCCGGTGGCGGCCATCCTGCTCTGGCAGTGGGTAGCGATGAACGGCTGGGTCGACCCGCTGGTGCTGCCGGCGCCGCTCGACGTCTGGCGCAAATGGGTCGCCTACCTGCTGCCGCTGGCGCCTTTCGAGAGCTATACGGAGGGCGGCTGGTGGTCGTGGGCCCTGTCGGGCGAGCTGCCAATGGATACGCTCACCAGTATGTACCGGGTGGTGGTGGGGTTTGCCATCGGCGCCGGGCTGGCGCTGCCGCTGGGCCTGGCGATGGGTGCGAGCCGCGTGGTGTATGCCTGGATGAACCCTTTCGTGCAGATCCTGCGTCCGATCCCGCCGATCGCCTATATCCCGCTGGCGATCCTGTGGTTCGGCCTGGGCAACCCGCCGGCCGTGTTCCTGATCGCGCTGGGCGCCTTTTTTCCGGTGCTGATGAACACCATTGCCGGGGTGCGCCACGTGGATGGCATCTACCTGCGCGCCGCGCGCAACCTGGGGGCAGGGCGCGCAACCATGTTCCTGCGCGTGATCCTGCCGGCCGCCGTGCCCTACATCTTGTCGGGCGTGCGGATCGGGATCGGCACCGCCTTCATCGTGGTGATCGTCTCCGAGATGATCGCCGTGAACAACGGCCTGGGCTTTCGCATCCTGGAAGCGCGCGAGTACTTCTGGTCGGACAAGATCATCGCCGGGATGATCACCATCGGCATGCTCGGCCTGGCCATCGACCTGGCCATGAACCGCCTCAACAACTATCTGCTGCGCTGGCACCGCGGCCTGGAGCAGTGACATGAACGCACCTTACTCGCCGCCGCTGCAGGCGCCGCATATCCGTATCGAGGGCGTCGACAAGACCTTCGCCAGCCATGGACGGCTGGTGGAAGCGCTCAAGGACATCTCGCTCGAGATCCCGCGCGGGCAGTTTACCTGCCTGCTGGGGCCCTCCGGCTGCGGCAAGTCCACGCTGCTCAATGCGGTGGCGGGCTTTTCGCTGCCGAGCCGGGGCGCGATCCTGGTCGACAGCGTGCCCGTCGCCGCCCCGGGGCCGGACCGCGGCATGGTGTTCCAGGAATACGCGCTCTTTCCCTGGATGACGGTCGAGGACAACATCGCCTTCGGCCTGCACATCAAGGGCATGTCGAAGACCACCATCGCCAAGCGCGTGGGCGACTTGCTGGGCATGCTTTCCCTGGGCGATTTCCGCCAGCGCTTTCCCAAGGACCTGTCCGGCGGCATGCGCCAGCGGGTGGCGATCGCCCGCGTGCTGGCGCTGGACTCGCCGATCATGCTGATGGACGAGCCCTTCGGCGCGCTGGATGCGCTCACGCGGCGCAACCTGCAGGACGAGCTGCTGCGCATCTGGTCCGAGCTGAAGAAAACCATCCTGTTCGTCACCCACAGCATCGAGGAGGCGATCTACCTGGCCGACCGCATCGTGGTGATGACCTACCGCCCGGGCACCGTCAAGCGCGACCTGATCGTCGACCTGCCGCGCATGCGCGACCCGGCGGCGCCCGAGTTCAACGCCCTCAAGCGCGAGCTGGGCATGCTGGTGATGGAAGAGCAGCAGCGCCACCATTCGGATGAGTTGAGGATGGCGGCGGTGGATTAGCCGGTGGCTGAGTATTGACTTGGGTCCCGGCGCAGGCCGGGACCCAAGTCCGCATGAGCATCACTCGCGCTGGAACAAGCCGTAGCGCCAGAGCATCCCCTCCCGCCCCCGCCATCAATCGATGGTGTATCCTTCCACTATGCAGAACTCCCTCTTTCTCGCCGCGGCCCTGCTGTACGCGGTGTGCGCCCTGCTGCCGTCGCGCCGGGGCGCCGTCATTTCCGGCGTGACCGCCGTCGCCTGGGCGGTGCACGGCGCCGCGCTCGCGCTCGACATCGTCTCGCCCGGTCAACTGCGGGTCGGTTTCGCCATCATGCTCTCCAGCGCGCTGTGGGTGTCGGTGGCCGCCTATTGGCTCGAAAACCGCAATTTCGCGCTGGACGGCATGCGCCGCCTGGTAATGCCCTTCGCCTTTGTCGCGAGCCTGTTGCCGCTGGCCTTCCCGGGCAGCGTGCTGGAAGTGCACGACCAGTCGCCCGCCTTCGGCTGGCACGTGGCGGTGGCGGTGCTGGCCTACAGCACCCTGACCATCGCCGCCTTCCATGCAGTGCTGATGGCGCTGCAGGAAGCGCGGCTGCACACCCGCGGTGGCAACGGCGGCTGGTTCGCCGGCGCGCTCGACCAGTTGCCGGCGCTGCTGACCATGGAAAAGCTGCTGTTCCGCGTGATCTGGATCGGCTTCGTGCTGCTCAGCCTCACGGTATTGTCGGGCGTGGTGTTCTCCGAGCAGCTGTTCGGCCGCGCGCTGCGCTTCGACCACAAGAGCGTGTTCGCGCTGCTGTCCTGGCTGCTGTTTGCTGCCTTGCTCGCGGGACGCCGCTGGCAGGGATGGCGCGGCAAGACCGCGCTGCGCTTCACGCTGGCAGGCTTTGCCACGCTGGCGCTGGCCTATGTGGGCAGCCGCTTCGTGCTGGAAGTCGTCCTGCACAGGGCGGTAGCATGATGCGCATCCTGTTCTGGATTGCCCTGGTCGTGCTGGTCGTGATGGCGGTACGCGCCAAGCTCAAGGCCCCGAGCGTGCAGCGCCAGGCGCCGCAGCGCCGGAAGCCGCCGGAGCCGGTGGCGCAGATCGAAACCATGACCCAATGCGCCCACTGCGGCCTGCATTTCCCGGCCTCCGAAGCGGTGCACGCCGATGGCCTCGACTACTGCTCGCCGGGCCACGTGCGCCTGCCGCCGCAGTAAGCCGGCCGATGCCCTTCCAGCTGCCTTCCGCGCAGGCCTTGTCCCCGCAGCGCCTCTCCCCGGAGGCGCGCGCGACCATGTGGCGCTCGCTCCAGACCTTCAACATCACCCGCATCGTGATCGCGCTGGTGCTGCTGCTCTACCTGGGCGTGAGCATCACCGACAACGGCGTGCGTACCGACATCAACACCGAAGCCTGCGTCTTCTATTTCGTCGCCGCGCTCGCGTTTGCGGCGTTCGGCACCTGGTGGAAGCGCCGCTTCGTGTTGCAGCTGGGCTGCCAGATCGCGACCGACCTGGCCGTCATCTCGATCCTCTACCTGGCCGCCGGCGGCATGCGCAGCGGGCTGGCGATCCTCTACCTGTTCCCGCTGGCCGGCGCGGCCATCCTCGCGCCGCTGCTGCTGGCGCTGTTCGCCGCCTCGATCGCGACCCTGTTCCTGATCGCGGAAAGCACCTGGCAGGTGGTCATGCTGGACCGCCAGGCGCCGCTGATGCAGGCAGGGCTGTACGGCGGGGCTTTCTTTGCCGGCGTGCTGCTGGTGAACCGGCTGGCTGCGCGCCTGATCAAGCAGGAAGAACTGGCCGCCCAGCGCGGCACCGACCTGCGCATCCAGCAGCTGATCAACGGGATCGTCATCGCCGACGTCGGCGACGGCATCCTGGTGGTGGGGGACGACGGCGTGGTCTTCACCGGCAACCCGGCGGCCCGCATCACGCTGGGCTTCGAAGGCGAAGCGGCCGGCTTCCGGCTCGGCGAGGCGCCCGGCCTGGAACCGGTGGCCCAGGCTTTCGCGGCCTGGCTGCGCGCGCCGGTGGAAGGCGCGGCCTTCGTCACCGTCAAGCCCTACCGCGAAGACGCGGGCCTGCTGCGCGGCCGGCGCGACCAGCCGACCCACCTGAAGCTGCGGTTCGCGCGGGTCGACACGGCCGGCGCGGCGGCGGGCCGCAGCGTGGTGTTCATGCAGGACGTCAGCGCCATCGAAAACCAGGCGCAGCAGCTCAAGCTGGCCTCGATGGGACGCCTCACCGCCAGCATCGCGCACGAGGTGCGCAACCCGCTGTCGGCCATCGGCCACGCCACCGCGCTGCTGGCCGAAGACCTGCACGGCCCGGCCGAAGTGCGGCTGCTGAAGATCATCGGCGACAACGTCACTCGGGTGAACCGCATGGTCGAGGACATCCTGCAGCTTTCGCGCAAGGTGCAGCCCAATGGCGAGCCGTTGCAGCTGGCCGCTTTTCTCTCCGAGCTGAAGGCCGAATTCTGCGAAACCCACGGCCTGGCCGGTGATATAGTTTATATCGGCGATCCGGGCGCGAGCGCGGTGCGCTTCGACCCGCTGCACCTGCACGAAGTGCTGCTCAACCTGCTGGGCAACGCGGTGCGCTACGCCAGCAAGGCTCCCGGCAGCATCCGCATCTTCCCGGCGCGCGACGCGGCCGGGCGTACCGAGCTGCACGTGCAGGACGACGGCCCCGGCATCACCCCGGAAGTGCGCGCCCACCTGTTCGAGCCTTTCTACACGACTTCGAGCAAGGGCACGGGCCTGGGCCTGTACCTGGCGCGCGAGCTGTGCCTGAACAACGATGCGAAGCTCGACTACGAATACCGCTTCGACGCCGCGCCCACCGGGGAGCGCAAGGCCACCGGGCGCTTCGTGATCAGCTTCGCCCAGCCGGCCTAGGATGGCCCGGATTCGCGCCGCACTATATATAGAGTGAGAAAACCATGACCGCACCCCGCATCCTCGTGGTCGACGACGAAGCCGACCTGCGCGAACTGCTCGAAATTACCCTGCTCAAGATGGGGCTGGACGTCGACAGCGCGGCAACCCTGCGCCAGGCGCGCGCGCTGCTGGAAGAACACGACTACGCCCTGATCCTGACCGACATGCGCCTGCCCGACGGCCTCGGGCTGGAACTGGTGCGCGAGGTGCACGCATCGATCAAGGCGACCCCGATCGCGGTGATCACCGCCTACGGCAGCGCCGAGAACGCGGTGGTGGCGCTCAAGGCCGGCGCCTTCGACTACATCTCCAAGCCGGTGGCGCTCGATGCGCTGCGCGTGATGGTGCGCTCGGCTCTGCGCCTGCTCGACGCCGCGCCGGCCCAGCCGGACGGCAGCCTGCCGGGCTCGCGCATGATCGGCACCTCCAGCGCGATGCAGTCGCTGCGGGCCCAGATCGGCCGCCTGGCGCGCTCGAACGCACCGATCTCGATCACCGGCGAGTCTGGCAGCGGCAAGGAACTGGCCGCGCGCGAGATCCACGCCCAGAGTTCGCGCGCCGCCAAGCCCTTCGTGGCGGTGAACTGCGGCGCGATTCCCGAAACCCTGATGGAAGCGGAGTTCTTCGGCTACCGCAAGGGCGCCTTCACCGGCGCGGCCGAGGAACGCGACGGCTTCTTCCAGGCCGCCAACGGCGGCACCCTGATGCTCGACGAGGTGGCCGACCTGCCGCTGGCGATGCAGGTCAAGCTGCTGCGCGCGATCCAGGAGCGGCGCGTGCGCAAGATCGGCGCCACCAGCGAAGAACCGGTGGACGTGCGCATCATCAGCGCCACCCACCAGGATCTGGCCCGCTGCGTGGAGCAGGGCCGGTTCAGGCAGGACTTGTTCTACCGGCTGAACGTGATCGAGCTGTCGCTGCCGCCGCTGCGCGAGCGCATCGACGACCTGCCCCCGCTGGTGGACGCGGTGCTGGCGCGCCTGGCCGGGCCGGGGCAGGCGGCGCTGGGCCCGGGCGTGCTCGATGCCCTGCGCGCCTATTCCTTCCCGGGGAATATCCGCGAACTGGAAAACGTGCTGGAACGCGCGCTGGCCTTTGCCAACGACGGCGTGATCGAAGTGGGGGACTTGTCGCTGAAGGCGGCCCGGCCAAGCGAGGCGCCGCGCGAGCCGGTGGCGGCCCCGACGCCGGCCCCTGCGCCTGCGCCAGTTGCCGACATCGCGCCGGAAGCGCCGGTGCCGGCGGCATCCGGCCCGGCCATGCTCGGCCCGAACGGCTTGCCCAGCAACCTGCCCGACTACCTGATCCAGGTGGAGCGCGACATCATCGGCCGCGCGCTGCAGCAGACCCAGTTCAACCGGACCCAGGCCGCGGCGCTGCTGGGGATCAGCGTGCGGCAGCTGCGCTACCAGATGCAGAAGCTGGAGATCTCCGCGCCGGACGATCAGGCTTGATGTCTTCTCCATATGAGGCGGCGCGCATCGCGATGTCATCCTGTTGTCTTTTCGCCAGTGCAAAACGCACAAGAATGATGCGCCCCGCATCAGCCTGATTACGCTTTAAGCAGACTGCCGGAACAAGGTTAGTGCTCACTCACCGCATACTCCCCGCCGTTCTAGCGCTACTTGAATGTCAACCCCGCGCACCAAAAAAAACGCAAAAAATTGCGAAGTTCTTTACTTGCCGTGACCTGGGTCAGGTACTACAATTAGTCTCATATCAACGTCGAACACTAGATGTAGTGGTAGTGAGCCGAAGGAAACTAGTTCACTCCCGACTTGAGGCTTGCTCTGCAAGCGACTGATTCCACAGCGATTTCGTACCCTGCATAT
Organism: Telluria sp. AZSoR62; assembly: GCF_058111565.1. Lineage (NCBI taxonomy): Bacteria > Pseudomonadati > Pseudomonadota > Betaproteobacteria > Burkholderiales > Oxalobacteraceae > Telluria > Telluria sp. AZSoR62. Next base: position 508,185 of record NZ_JBYTST010000001.1, on the reverse strand, counting down.
CTGGTTGCCAGCACGGCGTTCCGGCTGGCGGGGCGTCGCTTTGCTATGAATTCCGTAGGACTTCGGTCCTGGTAACAACAAATGGCGGCAGGCATCTGCCCACCCTGGAGGCTCAATGCAAACAGCACAAGACATTTCGATCAATCCCCACGTCACCCCAGGCGCGGCGGCCAATGCCACGCCGGCAGAGATCGTCGCGCGCGGCGACTACCGCGTGATCCGCCGCAACGGCGCCGTGGTGGCCTTCGAGCCGCACAAGATCTCGGTCGCGATGACCAAGGCCTTCCTCGCCATCGCAGGCGGGCAGGGCGCAGCGTCGGCCCGCATCCGTGATCTCGTGGAACAGATGACCGGCAATGTTGTTGCTGCATTGGTGCGCCGCCAGCCGAACGGCGGCACCTTCCATATCGAAGACGTGCAGGACCAGGTCGAACTGTCGCTGATGCGCTCGGGCGAGCATGACGTCGCGCGCGAATACGTGCTGTACCGCGCCAAGCGCATGGAAGAGCGCCGCGCCGCCAAGGAAGCCGCCGGCGGTAGCGCCGTGGCCGCGCCGCAGATCCACGTGATCGACGGCGGCCAGCGCCTGCCGCTGGACATGAACGCCGTCTACGGCTTGGTCAATGCCGCCTGCGCAGGCCTGGAAAAGCACGTCGACGCCGACGCGATCGTCGCCGAGACCCTGAAAAACCTGTACGACGGCGTGCCGGTCGAAGAACTGCACAAGTCGGCCATCCTGGCGGCCCGCGCCCTGATGGAAAAAGACCCGGCCTACAGCCAGGTCACCGCGCGCATCCTGCTGCACACGATCCGCAAGGAAGTCTTCGGCCACGAAGTGCCGCAGGCCGGCGCCGCCGCTGAGTACATTACCTACTTCCCGCAGTACATCGCCAAAGGCATCCAGAACGAACTGCTGGACGAAGAACTGGGCAAGTATGACCTGCAGCAGCTGGCGAAAGCCATCGTCGCCGACCGCGACCTGCAGTTCGGCTACATCGGCCTGCAGACCCTGTACGACCGCTACTTCCTGCACGTGCGCGAAACCCGCATCGAAATGCCGCAGGCCTTCTACATGCGCGTCGCGATGGGCCTGGCCCTGCGCGAAGCGGACCGCGAAGCGCGCGCGATCGAGTTCTACAACCTGCTGTCGTCGTTCGACTTCATGAGCTCGACCCCGACCCTGTTCAACTCGGGCACCCGCCGCTCGCAGCTGTCGTCCTGCTACCTGACCACCGTCGGCGACGACCTGGAAGGCATCTACGACGCCATTAAAGAAAATGCGCTGCTGTCGAAGTTCGCCGGCGGCCTGGGCAACGACTGGACCCCGGTCCGCGCACTGGGCTCGCGCATCAAGGGCACCAACGGCAAGTCGCAGGGCGTGGTGCCATTCCTGAAAGTGGTCAACGACACCGCCGTGGCGGTGAACCAGGGCGGCAAGCGCAAGGGCGCGGTCTGCGCCTACCTGGAAACCTGGCACATGGACATCGAGGAATTCCTCGACCTGCGCAAGAACACCGGCGACGACCGCCGCCGCACCCACGACATGAACACGGCCAACTGGATTCCCGACCTGTTCATGAAGCGCGTGATGGAAAAGGGCTACTGGAGCCTGTTCTCGCCGAGCGAGACGCCGGACCTGCACGACCTGGTCGGCAAGGCCTTCGAAGAAGCCTACCTGGGCTACGAAGCCAAGGCGGCGCGCGGCGAAATGACCGTGTACAAGAAGATCGAAGCGCTCGACCTGTGGCGCAAGATGCTGTCGATGCTGTTCGAGACCGGCCACCCATGGATCACCTTCAAGGATCCGTGCAACATCCGTTCGCCGCAGCAGCACATCGGCGTCGTGCACTCGTCGAACCTGTGCACCGAGATCACCCTGAACACCAGCGCCGACGAGATCGCCGTCTGCAACCTGGGCTCGGTGAACCTGCCGCAGCACATGAAGGGCGACAGCCTGGACCACGTCAAGCTGCAGAAGACCATCCGCATCGCCATGCGCATGCTGGACAACGTCATCGACATCAACTACTACGCCGTGGAGAAGGCGCGCAACTCGAACATGCGCCACCGTCCGGTCGGCATGGGCGTGATGGGCCACCAGGACTGCCTGCACATGATGCGCGTGCCCTTCGCTTCGGATAAAGCAGTGGAATTCGCCGACAAGTCGATGGAAGCCGTCTGCTACTACGCCTACCTGGCCTCGACCGAGCTGGCCGAAGAGCGCGGCCGCTACGAGTCGTACACCGGCTCGCTGTGGGACCGCGGCATCCTGCCGCAGGACTCGGTCAAGCTGCTGCTTGAGGAGCGCGGCGGCTACCTCGAGCAGGACACGAGCGAGTCGATGGACTGGACCCTGGTGCGCAGCCGCATCAAGGAATTCGGCATGCGCAACTCGAACTGCGTGGCGATCGCCCCGACCGCGACCATCTCGAACATCATCGGCGTATCGGCTTGCATCGAGCCGACCTTCCAGAACCTGTACGTGAAGTCGAACCTGTCGGGCGAATTCACCGAGATCAATTCGTACCTGGTTCGCGACCTGAAGGCCCGCGACCTGTGGGACGAAGTCATGATCGCCGACCTGAAGTATTTCGACGGTTCGCTCTCCAAGATCGACCGCGTGCCGCAAGACCTGCGCGACATCTACGCCACGGCGTTCGAAGTCGAGCCGAAGTGGCTGGTGGAGCAGGCTTCGCGCCGCCAGAAGTGGATCGACCAGGCCCAGTCGCTGAACATCTACATGGCCGGCGCCTCGGGCAAGAAGCTGGACGAGACCTACAAGCTGGCCTGGCTGCGCGGCCTGAAGACCACCTACTACCTGCGCACCATCGCCGCGACGCACATGGAGAAATCCACCAGCCGCACCGGCGCGCTGAACGCGGTGTCGGTCTCGGGCGCCCTGTCGGGTGGCCATGCTGCCCCAGCCGCACCGGCAGCAGCGCCTGCCGCCTCGGCAGCGCCGGTCGCCGCCGCGGCCGACGAAGCCGACGGCGCCGCCTGCTACCTGCGTCCTGGCGACGACGGTTTCGAGGAATGCGAAGCCTGCCAGTAAAAGTTGGCGTCGCGTAGACGCCTCATGAAAAACCGCCCGGCCACCGCGCCGGGCGCCGCCGTCTAGAATTCAAGAAGGAAGCACACTATGTTGTCATGGGACGATGAACCAAGCACCGCGCCAGCACCGCGCGCCGCACAAGCCGATGCCACCGAAACGGTCGATGCCGCGCTGGTCGCCAAGCGCGTCAACGCCGACGACAAGCGCATCATCAACGGCCAGACCGACGTCAACCAGTTGGTGCCGTTCAAGTACAAATGGGCATGGGACAAATACCTGGCCGGCTGCGCCAACCACTGGATGCCGCAGGAAGTGAACATGCAGCGCGACATCGAGCTGTGGAAGAGCCCGAACGGCCTGTCGGAAGACGAGCGCCGCCTGGTCAAGCGTAACCTCGGCTTCTTCGTGACCGCCGACTCGCTGGCAGCGAACAACATCGTGCTGGGCACCTACCGCCACATCACCGCGCCGGAATGCCGCCAGTACCTGCTGCGCCAGGCCTTCGAAGAGGCGATCCACACCCACGCCTACCAGTACATCGTCGAGTCGCTGGGCCTGGACGAGAAGGAAATCTTCAACGCCTACAACGAGATCGAGTCGATCCACGACAAGGACCAGTTCCTGATCCCGTTCATCAACGTGCTGACCGACCCTGAATTCAAGACCGGCACGCTGGAAAACGACCAGAAGCTGCTCAAGTCGATCATCGTCTTCGCCTGCCTGATGGAAGGCCTGTTCTTTTACGTCGGCTTCACCCAGATCCTGGCGCTGGGCCGCCAGAACAAGATGACCGGCGCCGCCGAGCAGTACCAGTACATCCTGCGCGACGAGTCGATGCACGTGAACTTCGGCATCGACCTGATCAACACGATCAAGATGGAAAACCCGATGCTGTGGACCCCGGCCTTCCGCGAAGAACTGAAAGCCCTGTTCCTGGAAGCGGTCGAACTCGAATACCGCTACGCCGAAGACACCATGCCGCGCGGCGTGCTGGGCCTGAACGCCCCGATGTTCAAGGGCTACCTGCGCTTCATCGCCAACCGCCGTTCCGTGCAGATCGGCCTGGAGCCGCTGTTCCCGAACGAAGAAAACCCGTTCCCGTGGATGAGCGAGATGATCGACATGAAGAAAGAGCGTAACTTCTTCGAGACGCGCGTGACGGAGTACCAGACCGGTGGTGCGTTGAACTGGGATTGACGTCCCATTTTCCGGCTGCGGCCGGGTAGGCCAAGCAAAGCCCGTCCTGCGTGACGGGCTTTGTCTTTTGGCGGCGCGCATCCGCCACGCATCCATAGGCGAGTTCACCTATGATGGCGAATTGATCAGTTTATTCAGGAGTCATTCCTTGCACCCCAAGTCCCTGCCGCTGCATGCCCTCGTGCTCGCCACTCTCGCAGCCGCATCTGCTGTCCACGCCGCACCCCAGGTCACCGCAGGCCAGACCACCTTCCAGAACAACTGCGCCAGCTGCCACAGCATCGACCCGGCCCTGTCCTCGCGCGCCGGCCCCGGCCTGTTCCGCGTGCTCGATCGCAAGGCCGCAGGCGTCCCCGGTTTCAACTATTCGAACGCACTGATGAAAGCCGGCGCCGCCGGCAAGACCTGGACCCGGGCCGAGCTGGATGTCTTCCTGGCCGACCCGACCAGGAACGTCCCCGGCACCACGATGCCGGTCGGCGTGCCCGACAAGCAGGTCCGCGCCGCGCTGATCGACTACCTTGCCACCTTGCAGGGGGCAACGACGGCGGCGCCGGCGCCGGGTGCCGCACCGGCGGAACGCAGCGGCTCCTGGGACGACAACCAGCCCGGCAAGATCCACCACATCAAGCTCACCGATCTGCCGCCGCCGTTTGCCACCACCAGCGCCGGCAACGGCCCGCGGGTCGAGGCGCGTCCGAACGGCAGCATGCCGACGGTTCCGAAAGGCTTCACGGTCGGCGTCTTCGCGGTCGATGCCGACAAGCCGCGCCTGCTGCTCCGCGCCCCGAACGGCGACATCTTCCTGGCCGCGACCGGCAAGGGCGAGATCAAGGTGCTGCGCTCGAAGGACGGCGACAAGGCCGACACCGCCCAGGTGTTTGCGACCGGCTTGAGCCGCCCTTACGGCATGGCCTTCTGGCCCTCCAACGCGAACCCGCAGTACCTGTATGTCGCCAACGTCAATTCCATTGTCCGCATCCCTTACCGCAGCGGCGACCTGAAGGCGAGGGGCGAGCCCGAGACGGTCGTGCCGCAGCTGTCCGACACCAGCGGCGGCCACACCACGCGCACGCTGGCGTTCTCGAAGGACGACAAGACCATGCTGCTGTCGATCGGCTCGGCCACCAACGTCGCTGCCGATATCGGGCCCACGCCGCCAGAGCCGCTGCCGCAGTGGGAAGCGAAACACGGCGTGGGAGCCGCCTGGGGTGTCGAGACCGACCGCGCCACCGTCATGGCCTTCGATGTGGACGGCAAGAACCGCCGCACCTATGCGACCGGCCTGCGCAACTGCGTCGGCATGCTGGTCTACCCGAGCACGGGCGACCTGATGTGCAACGTGAACGAGCGCGATGCGCTGGGCGACAACCTGCCGCCCGATTACCTGACCCGCGTGAAGCAGGGCGGCTTCTACGGCTGGCCGTGGTACTACATCGGCGATAACGAAGATCCGCGCCTGCAGGGCCAGCGTCCCGACCTGAAAGGCAAGAGCATCGTGCCCGATGTGCTGATCCAGTCGCATTCGGCGCCGCTGGGCATGGCCGTCTATCAAGCGCCCAAGGGGGCACGGTACGCCTTCCCGAAGGAGTACGAGGGCGACGTCTTCGTGGCGCTGCACGGTTCCTGGAACCGCGGCGTGCGCACCGGCTACAAGGTGGTGCGCGCCTTCATGAAGAACGGCGTGCCGACCGGCCGCTACCAGGACTTCATGTCGGGTATGGTGCTGAGCGACCGCGAGGTCTGGGGCCGTCCTGCCGGTGTCTCGGTGGCGGCGGACGGTGCGCTGCTGGTGGTCGACGATGCCGGTGGCGTCGTCTGGCGCATCGCGCCGCAGCGTTAAGCAGCCGATCGACCCGCCGCAAGGCGGGTTTTTTCATGACGGCGCCGGTTGATCCCGGCCACCCATCGCTTGCGCTCCCTCAGCCTTGGCAGGCCCTCCCTGCACTAAGGTGAGCGGATGACCTGCAAGGAGACATGGCGATGCATGCGATCGATATGCCGGTGAAAGCAGCCCGCGCCGGGAAACCCGCGCCGCCCGATATTGCTGCGATGCTGGCCGAGGTGCCGGCCACATTGTTTGCCTACTGGGCCGGCACGGCCCACCACGACTTCCCGGGCATTCCCCGCGATGCTTCCTTTTTCGCGCAAGCGCTCGACGGGCTGGTGATGTACTTCGACTGCGTGGCCTGCTCAGGCGGCCCTTGTGCGCTACCTTCGCTCGCGGCCGGATCGGTGTGGCACGCCTGGACCGGCCTCGACGAGCCGGGCCTGCACCGCTTCTGCATGCGCCACGTCGGCCGGCCGGTCCCGCATGGCGCGCGGGCGCGCATGCTGGTCGATATGGACCGGGCGCTGGCCACCTGCCTGGTCGCGGCCCGCCGGCGGGCAGGGATGCGGGCCGCCGGCGCCGGCCTGCCACCCCTGTTTTCACTGGACAGCCGCCTCGGCATGCCACTGGGCTACGGCTACCGGATCATCCAGGGCCGGGTCGCCTGTTCGATCCTGGACGAGTTCGGGAATACCGAAGACCGCGTGTCCTTCCCGAGCGCCCTGGCGCCCGAGGGCCTGCTCCTGGCCGGCCTGGTTGGCCGGGACGAGTACGAAGAGGGCGCGCTTGCTTGAGCGCGCCGCATCTTCACCGGCAAACAACACACCCGCCGCAGGCGGGTTTTTTCTTTAAGCAGGCGCAAGTGCAGCCAGCTAAGTTTGATATTGATCAGTATCTGTTCAGTTTCCGTGAACTAACGTAACCAGAGGAACCACGACAGGGGACAGCGATGAATGTCAGGGCAGTCTGGGAATCGGTAGCCCGTAGCGTTGGACGGGAATTTGCCCACTCGACCTATGCCGCCGTGCTGGCCGACGTGCCGCCAAGGCTGTTTCCCTACTGGGCAGCCAGCGCGCGCGACGAGTTCCCACGCATTCCCCGCGACGCCGCCTTCTACGCGCAGGCAGCCGAAGGCCTGATGATGTTCTTCGACTGCGTGGCGGCGGCCGGCAAGCCCTGCGGCCTGCCTTCGCGCGCCGCCGACTCGGTCTGGCATGCGTGGGTGCGGATGGACGCGCCCGGCCTCGACGCTTTCTGCATCCGGCATTTCGGCCGCACCGTCCCGCATGTCGAGCGCGCCCGGATGCAGGGAGACATGAACAAGGCGCTGGCCGCCTGCCTGGTGCAGGCGCGCCGCCGCGCATCGCGCCCGGTCGCCGGTCCCAGCCTGCCGCGGCTGTTTTCGCTCGATGCGCGCCTGAACATGCCCTACGGTTTCGGCTACCGCATCGTCAACGGGCTGCTTGCCTGTTTCGCCCTGGACGCCTTCGGCAATCCCGAGCAGAAGATGACTTTTCCGGATAGCCTGACGCCTCATGGACTGTTCCAGGCGGGCTTGATCAGTGCCGACGACTACGACGAAGGCGCGCGCCTGAGCGGCATCCACGCGCAGCGCTTCGAAGGCGAGGACAGCTTCGTCGACCACATCGGGGGCGACATGACGGCCGACGGCGACGGCGCCGCAGGCGATGGCGCGGCTTCGTGCAGCGGTGGCGCCTCGTGCGGCGGCGGTTGCGGCGGAGGAGGCTGCGGCAGCTAGCCGCATTTCACACCCGGCCTGCGCGCGGCAGGCAGGCTTGCGCCGTCCTTCGCGCGCGCTCGCTATCATGGTTTCGACAGGCCAGCCTTCGCCGCATTCCGCCGGCGCGCCGCTGGCCGCAGGAGACCGCATGCGCGACAGCTTTGCCCTGCACTACATTCCCGAATCCTTCTCCACCGCCGGCCAGAAGCTGATGGGCCGCCAGTCCGCCGGCGTCGGCCTGCTGCGCGCCATCGCGCGGCACTCGGACGCCGCCCACATCGGATGCTTCTCCGCCGATCGCAGCCACGCCGACGCCTTCGAGGCCACGCTGCGCGAAGACGGCTACGGCGGCGCCATCGACTGGGTGCCGCAATCGACGCCGCAGGCGCTGGAGCGCTTCGGCTGCCTGTATCACCCGGGGCCCGGCATCGAGCGGCTCGCCTGGCGCCGGCTCGAGGCGGGCGAGCACCGCTACAGCCTGTGCGGCATCGCGCATGCGACGGCCTCGCACGAGATGATGAGCATGGTGACCGACCTGCTGGTGGCGCCGGTGCGCAGCTGGGACGCCATCGTCTGCACCTCGCGCGTGGTGCGCGACAGCGTGCGCGTGCTGCTCGAAGCGCAGGCCGACTACCTGCGCACCCGCCTGGGCGCGCAGCGCTTCGAGCTGCCGCAGCTGCCCCTGATTCCGCTGGGCGTGCATTGTGCGAGCCTGCAGCAGGACGCCGCGCGCCGCGTGCAAGCGCGCGCCCGGCTCGGCATCGCGGAGCACGACGTCGCCTTCCTCTACCTCGGCCGCATGTCGGTGCATGCCAAGTCGCATCCGCAGCAGATGTTCACTGCGCTGGAGCGCGCCGAAAAGGGCGGGCAGCGCGTGCACCTGGTCATGGCCGGCTGGTATGCGGGCGAGGCGCTGGAAACGGCGTTCAGGGAAGCAGCGGCCCTGCTGTGTCCATCGGTGCGGCTGGTGGAGCTGGACGGGCGCCTGCCCGCCAACCAGCTCGATGCCTGGGCCGCGGCCGACGTCTTCACTTCGCTGGCCGACAACGTGCAGGAAACCTTCGGGCTCACACCCGTCGAAGCCATGGCGGCCGGCTTGCCCTGCGTGGTCTCGGACTGGAACGGCTACCGCGACACGGTGCGCGACGGCATCGACGGCTACCGCATCCCGACCCTGATGCCGGGGCCAGGCGCGGGCCTGGACCTGGCGCAGCGCTACGACGATGGCGTCGACAGCTTCGACATGTATTGCGGCCACGCGAGCCAGGCGGTGGCGCTTGACGGCGCACTGCTGGCGCAGGCCTATGGCCGGCTGGTGTGCGATGCGAACCTGCGCCGCACGATGGGAGAGCAGGCGCGCCGGCGTGCCCAGTCCGAATTCGACTGGCAAGCGGTGTTCGGCCGCTACCGCGCGCTGTGGGACGAGCTCGCGGAACGCCGCCGCGGCGACCCGAGGCTGGCGCCGGCGCTGCCGGCGCGCGCGCCGGACCGCCCCGATCCGTTCAAGCTGTTCGCCTGTTATCCGACCCGGCCGCTGACCGCGGCCTCGCTGGTGGAACTCACGCCCGACGCCTCGCTGGCGCTGGTGAACCAGTACCGCGAGCTGGCGATCAACCGGTTCGCGGCGGCGTCGCTGCCGACGCTGGAAGATTTCGGGCAGGTATTCGGGGCGATCGGCCCGCGTCCGGTCGAAGTCGAAGAGCTCATCGATACACTTGGACCGTGCGATTGCGCCACACTACTGCGCGGCCTGGCATGGCTGTGCAAAATGGATCTGTTGCGGGTGGTCGAATAGGGTGAACAGGACGGCCGTTACGGATTCCCGGCATTATCTTTTCGACCAAAATAGATGGTTGGAAGCGAACCAATCCGATAGGCGTATCGCTTGCCGTTACAGGCGGTCTGCGGGAAAGGCGCGTTTCCAATACTGGCCCCAACCCGGTTTGGCGATCGCCGGGAATGCGATTTGGTGCGCCAGCGGTGTGTTGGTTAACCGACGAATGCGCGGGCGCATGTTTTAGTGTGAAAAAGACGTTTTGTTTGAGCCGTTCTGGTTGCGCACTCACAAAGTTTTCGTGTACTTTACGTGATTGAATTTGTCAAAACGTGAACATGTGATATTGTCGCGTGCATCCGGGCAGTAATCGATCGAATAATAGGACACTGAATCAATTAGTATGCACGCAAGCGAAGCGAAAAGAACAAGCCGCACTGCCTGACCTGAGTTCAGGCAAGGCGGCTTTTTCTTTTCGCGCCCGCAAGGGTAGCGAAGTGAAAACCAATTGAAACGGTTGCCTGTCGACCTTGGCTGAAGTGCTGCAATTGTGAGGAGTTGCAGCAGTTCAGCTGGTGCCGGATTCATTGGCCCATACCAATCCGGGTATGGTCCGATGAATAATTCGCTCGCCAGAGTTTGGCTGAGCGGGTTTTAAACCTTGAGCTTATTTCATCGCAGATGAAGGAGAACTACAATGGCAACCGCTAAAAAACCAGCAGCAAAAGCAGCAACGAAGAGCGCTTCTTCGTCCGTGACGAAGGCCAAGCCGGCAGCAAAAGCCGCAGCCGAGAAACCAGCGGCAAAGCGAGTTTCGACAGTGTCGAAAACGAGCGCCGCTGCAAAGCCAGCCGCTAAAGCGACCGCGACCAAGGCAGCAGCCAAGCCAGCAGCAAAGTCGGCAAGCAAGCCGGCAGCAAAGCCTGCTGCAAAGAAAGCTGCAGCAAGCAAGACCACCGCGACCAAGTCGGCAGCCAAGCCGGCAGCAAAGAAGGCCGCGGCCAAGCCAGCAGCCAAGCCGGCTGCAAAGAAAGCTGTTGCTAAATCGGCAGCAAAGCCGGCAGCCAAGAAAGCTGCAGCCAAGCCGGCGGCAAAGAAAGCCGCTGCCAAGCCGGCAGCCAAGCCAGCAGCAAAGAAAGCCGCTGCTAAACCAGCCGCCAAGAAAGCCGCTGCGAAGCCAGCCGCTAAATCGGCAGCCAAGTCGGCCAGCAAATCGGCTGCAAAGCCGGCGGCAAAGAAAGCCGCTGCTAAACCAGCCGCCAAGAAAGCCGCTGCAAAGCCGGCAGCAAAGAAAGCCGCTGCTAAACCAGCTGCAAAGAAAGCCGCCGCTAAATCGGCAGCAAAACCTGCTGCAAAGAAAGCAACTGCAAAGCCTGCAGCCAAGTCGGCCGCTAAATCGGCAGCCAAGCCGGCAGCCAAGAAAGCCGCCGCCAAACCAGCTGCAAAAAAGGCCGCAGCTAAACCAGCAGCCAAGTCGGCTGCTAAATCGGCAGCCAAGCCGGCAGCAAAGAAAGCCGCTGCCAAACCGGTAGCCAAGAAAGCCGCAGCAAAGCCGGCGGCAAAGAAAGCGGCCGCTACCAAAACCGCTGCTACCAAATCGACCGCTCAATCGGCTGCAAAGCCGGCAGCCAAGCCGGCAGCAAAGAAAGCGACCGCAACCAAAGCCACCGCTAAGCCTGCTGCCAAGAAAGCCGCTGCTCCAGCTAAAGCCGCTACCCCGGCAAAAGCCGCTACTCCGGCAAAAGCTGCTGCTCCAGCAAAAGCTGCTGCTCCAGCAAAAGCTGCTGCTCCAGCAAAAGCTGCTGCTCCGGCTAAAACCGCCGCCAGCAAACCGGCTGCCACCAAAACCGCCGCCAAGCCAGCTGCAAAGCCAGCCGCGAAAGCCGAAGCCAAGCCGGAAGTAAAGGCCGAAGCCAAGCCGGAAACCAAGGCAGAAGCCAAGCCGGAAGCGAAAACCGAGTCGAAAGCCGATACCAAGGCGGAATCGAAAACCGAATCGAAATCGGAATCGAAAACGGACAGCAAAGCCGATAACAAGGCAGCGTCGACCACTGCTCCGGCAGCCAAGACCACCCTGTCGCCGGCAGCGGCCTGGCCGTTCCCGACCAGCAGCCGTCCATAATCCTGACGGCGAGCGCGGCTCGTTAGCAAGTCTTGCCTGGATCAGGCAAAATGCCGCTGTGTGAGCGTTCACACAGCGGTTTTTTTTCGAGGAGCCTTCGTGCTGTCTATTCTCCAGTTCATTGTCGATATTGCCGCCGGCCTGTTGGGCGGGCTGCTCCTGCTGCGTTTCTGGATGCAAGCGATCCGTGTGCGTCCGCCTGCGCAGATCGGGCAGTTCACCTTCACGCTCACCGACTGGCTGGTCTTGCCCATGCGGCGCCTGGTGCCGGGCATGGGTGGCTATGACTGGGCAAGCCTGATCGGTGCCTTCCTGGTGGTCCTGCTGGCCAGCTCGCTGTTGCTGCTGGTGGGGGCGCCCTGGGAGACGGTGCTGCTGGGAGCCTTGTTCCGCTTCCTGAACTGGATCCTGTACGGGTTCATGGCGCTCTTGATCATCGATGCGGTATTCAGCTGGGTGAATCCGAATGCGCCGCTGGCGCCCTTCGTGCATGCGATGAACACGCCCGTGCTGCGCCCGATCCGGCGCGTGGTGCCGCCGATCGGCGGGGTGGACCTGTCGGTACTGGTGGCGCTGGTGCTGATCCAGATTATCCAGTTCGTGCTCAGACAGGTGTTTTTCGGCTGACGCCCTGGCGGGCGTGCCGAATGAAAAAGGGGCCATGCTGTTGCGTGGCCCCTTTCTATTTGCGCAGCGTTAGCGCAAGCGATTACCGGATCTTGTACCCGAACGCCGCTTCGAACTTCTGCTCGATCTCGCCCGGCGTGAACGTGTGGTTCTGGCCGCCCTGGCTGGCGATCTTGATGGCGCCGAGCAGGCTGGCGATGCGGCCGGTGGTGGGCCAGTCGAAGCCTTCGGTGATCCCGTACAGCAGGCCGGCGCGGTAGGCGTCGCCGCAGCCGGTCGGGTCGACGATGTTCTCGGCCTTCACTGCCGGGATGCGATAGTGCTCGCCGCCGGCGTAGATGTCCGAGCCTTCGCCGCCGCGCGTGACGATCAAGGCATCCAGGCGCGAGGCGATGTCGGCCTGGGAGAGGCCGGTGCGGTCCATGACCATCTCGAATTCGTAGTCGTTCGAGGCCAGGTAGCTGGCCTGGTCGATGAAGCGGATCAGCTCTTCGCCCGAGAACATCGGCAGCTGCTGGCCCGGGTCGAACATGAACGGCACCTTGTGCTCGGCGCAGTCGGCGGCGTGCTGGATCATGCCGTCGCGGCCGTCCGGCGAGACGATCGCTACCCGCAGTTCACCCATCTCGGCCACCTTGTTCTCGTGCGAGTACTGCATGGCGCCCGGGTGGAAGGCGTTGATCTGGTTGTTGTCCTGGTCGGCGGTGACGAAGCACTGCGCGGTATAGGCGTCGGCAATGGTGCGGATGGCGCGGGTGGCAAGGCCTTGCTTGGCCATGCGCTCGAGGTAGTCGCCGCCGTCCTGGCCGATCGTGCCCATCACCAGCGGCTCGCCGCCGAGCAGCTGGAGGTTGTAGGCGATGTTGACCGCGCAGCCGCCGTATTCCGTGCGCAGGGTCGGCACCAGGAAGGAAACGTTCACGCGGTGCAGCTGGTCGGCCAGCAGGGTTTCGGCAAAGCGGCCGTGGTACTGCATGATCTTGTCGAATGCAATCGATCCGCAGATCAGGGCGGTCTTGGTCATGGAAGAACCTTCAGGGATATTAGGGATAGAAGACGGCGATATGGTAACCGGACGGCGCCGGTTCTTCCACGCGGAAGTTCAGCTTGATGGGCTGCTCGGTGCGCGGGGCGAAGCCGGCGGCGAGCAGGGGCCCGGCCGGCAGGTAGTCGCGCGGGCCGAACACCCGGCGCACCAGCGGCTTGTCGTCCGGATCGGACAGGGTCAGTTCGAGGCTCGGCCAGGCCTGCACCGAGTCGCCCTGGTTGCGCAGCAGCGTGGTGAAGCTGTAGGCGTTGCCGCCCAGGGTGGTCAGTTCGCCGGTCTCGATCACCATCTGCTCGATCTGGGCCGGCAGCTCGACGCGGCAGCCGAGCAGGCCGCAGAACGACACCAGCGCCGGCTTCATGCCGGGATAGCGGGCCGCCAGCGTGTTGCGGAAGGAGTAGGCCGCCTGGGCCGCCAGCACGAGCAGCAGCAGCAGGCTGCCCAGCACCAGGGCGACGCGCACCGCCTTGCCGGAACGCTCCTTTTGGCGGCCGCGGCGCACGAACTCCGGCTCGTCCGATTCCGGCACGCGCAGCTTGGGCGCTTCGATCTTGGTCGGGGTCAGCTTGGAGCGGCGCGCGGCGCGCGCGTCCAGCGCGCGGGTGCGGGGTGTGCGCGGCGCCACCGGCGGGGCGATCGGCGCGGCCTGCATGGTGACGGTGGACGGTCCGGATTCGCGCAGCAGCAGCGACGGCACCGACAGGCCGGCGGCTTTCGTGGCGGCCTTGCGTTCTTCCCGAGCCGTGGCCGCGACAGGTTCCGCGGCGTCCAGCGCCTGGCCGTCGTCGGGCGCAGGCGCGGCGACCAGTTCTTCGTCCACCGGCAGGTCGAGCATCGGCGCAGGCGCTGCATCCGGCACAGGTTCGGGCAAGGGTTCCGGCTGCGGCTCCGGCACGGGTTCGGGCTGTGGTGCGGGCAGGGGTTCAGGCTCCGGTTCCGGCGCCGCATCCGGTTGCGGCTCAGGCAGCGGCTGCGTTTCGGCCACGTCAGCCTCGCCATCGTCGCTTACCTGCGGCAGGATGCCGAAGGGCGAGAAGGTATGGTCGAATTCGAGGGTGTAGATCGGCTCGTCCGCGGCCTCGGCCGGGGCCTCGGGCGTGTCCGGCTCCGGGGGCGGCACAACCGGGGGCGCTGCGCGTACGGCAGGGGGAGCGGCAGGCGCCGCGGCCAGGTCGACCAGGGCGGCGCTGCCATCGAATACCTGGGTGCAGGCGCCGCAACGGACGATGCCCCCACGCAGCTTGAGCTGGTCCGCGGCGACGCGGAAGATCGTGCCGCAGTGGGGGCATTGGGTGGCGAGCGCCATGCGTCAGCCGGTAATGGCGGAACGCGGCGCGGGTGCGGTGTCCTGGCCGAGCGTGCCGTGAAGGGCAACCCAGCCGTCCTGCTCGGCCCAGACGCCCAGCTTGATGAAAGGTGCGTAGGCGGCGGCCACTTCGTCCGCCTGGCGCGCCAGCACGCCCGACAGCACCAGGTTGCCGCCGGCGGCCACGCGGCCTGCCAGCATCGGCGCCATCAGCTTCAATGGGCTCGACAGGATGTTGGCCACCACGATGTCGAACTGGCCCTTGGCGTGGCGCTCGTTCGGCGTCACGGCCAGGTCGTCCGGCACGTAGAAGTCGATCGCGCAGTTGTTGCGCTCGGCGTTGGCGCGCGCCGATTCGATCGCCTGCGGGTCGATGTCGACACCGGCGACGTCTTCCGCGCCGAGCTTCTTGGCGACCATCGCCAGGATGCCCGAGCCGCAGCCGTAGTCCAGCACCGATTTGCCCGGGGCAGGGTGGGCTTCGAGCCATTCCATGCACAGGCGGGTGGTCGGGTGGCTGCCGGTACCGAAGGCCAGGCCCGGGTCGAGCTCGAGGATCAGGCCATTCGGGTCCGGGGCTTCGTGCCAGCTTGGCACGACCCAGATATTGGTGCCGATGTGGATCGGCTCGAACTGCGATTGCGTCAGGCGCACCCAGTCGGCGTCCGCCACCGCGCGGGTGGTGAAGGACGGCACGACGGGCAGCTTGATGGCGTTGGCGGCTTCCTGGACGATCGCGAACTGGTCGGCATCGACGTCGGTCAGGGCGACCACGCGCGAGTGGTCCCAGGCCGCTTCCTTGGGCTCCATGCCCGGCTCGCCGAACAGCGGGCGTTCGGCATCGGTGCCTTCGTCCGCGTCTTCGACCGACACCGACAGGGCGCCCGCTTCCATCAGGGCGTCCGACAGGGCCTCTGCATGGTCGCGTGCGACCTCGATGACTACTTCCGTCCAGCTCATGCGTCTACCTTGGCTTCCGATTTGGCGCCGATACCGCCTTCCTTGGGCAGGTCTGGCTTCGAGGCCAGCTTGTGCTCCAGGTAGTGGATGTTGGTGCCGCCTTCGATGAAGCGGGCATCCACCATCAGCTCGCGGTGCAGCGGGATATTGGTGAGAATACCTTCGACCACCATTTCCGACAGGGCGATCTGCATGCGGCGAATGGCCTGCTCGCGCGTCGCACCGTAGGAAATTACCTTGCCGATCATCGAGTCGTAATGAGGTGGAACATAGTATCCGGCATACGAGTGCGAATCGACACGGATGCCGGGGCCGCCCGGCGGGTGCCAGCCGGTGATGCGGCCAGGCGAAGGCGTGAACTTGAACGGGTCTTCGGCATTGATGCGGCACTCGATCGCATGGCCCGACAGCATGATGTCGCGCTGCTTGAAGCGCAGCTTCTCGCCGCAGGCGATGCGGATCTGTTCCTGCACGATGTCGATCCCGGTGATCATTTCGGTCACGGGGTGCTCGACCTGCACGCGGGTGTTCATCTCGATGAAATAGAACTCGCCGTTCTCGTACAGGAATTCGAAGGTGCCGGCGCCGCGGTAGCCGATCTTGCGGCAGGCTTCGGCGCAGCGGTCGCCGATCTTTTCGATCAGCTTGCGCGGGATGCCCGGCGCCGGCGCTTCCTCGATCACCTTCTGGTGGCGGCGCTGCATCGAGCAGTCGCGTTCGCCCAGCCAGACGGCGTTCTTGTGTTCGTCGGCGAGGATCTGGATCTCCACGTGGCGCGGATTTTCCAGGAACTTCTCCATGTAGACTTCCGGATTGCCGAAGGCGCTGCCGGCTTCGGTCTTGGTCATCTGCACCGCGCCCAGCAGGGCCGCTTCGGTATGCACCACGCGCATGCCGCGGCCACCGCCGCCGCCCGCCGCCTTGATGATGACCGGGTAGCCCACCTTGCGCGCGGTCGTGATGATTTCTTTCGGGTCGTCGCTCAGGGCGCCGTCCGAGCCGGGCACGCACGGCACGCCGGCCTTGATCATGGCCTGCTTGGCCGAGACCTTGTCGCCCATCAGGCGGATCGAGTCGGAGCGCGGGCCGATGAAGACGAAGCCGGATTTCTCGACGCGTTCGGCGAAATCGGCGTTCTCGGACAGGAAACCATAGCCAGGGTGGATCGCTTCGGCGTCCGTCACTTCGGCGGCGCTGATAATCGCCGGCATGTTCAGGTAGCTGAGCGCCGACTGGGCCGGGCCGATGCAGACCGACTCGTCGGCCAGCTTCACGTACTTGGCGTCCTTGTCTGCTTCGGAGTGCACGACAACCGTCTTGATGCCCAGTTCGCGGCAGGCGCGCTGGATACGCAGCGCGATTTCACCACGGTTGGCGATGAGGATTTTTTCAAACATGGTAGGTTCGATGTTTCTGTGAAGACCGGCGCAGCAAGCTTACAAGCGATACAAGCTGACGAGCGCGCCGGACACAACATGGATGAGCTGGCGGCAGGACGCCGCCGGGCCGGGACCTGCTTAGCCGATGATGAACAGCGGCTGGCCGAATTCGACCGGTTGGCCGTTTTCCACGAGGATCTTGGTAACAACGCCAGAGGCATCGGCGTCGATTTCATTCAGGAGCTTCATCGCTTCGATGATGCACAGGGTGTCGCCTTCCTTGATGCTCTGGCCGACTTCGACGAAGGCGGCGGCGCCCGGGGCCGACGAGCGGTAGAAGGTGCCGACCATCGGCGACTTGACGACGTGGCCGGTCGGCTCGGCGGCGACGGCCGGGGCCGGTGCGGCGGCTGGCGCCGGCGCCTGCTGGGCCGGGGCCGCATAGTGCTGCACGCCTTGCTGCGGCATCATCATCATCTGGCCCTGGGGGATGGCGGAGGACTTGACGATGCGGACCTTGCTTTCGCCTTCGGTCACTTCGAGTTCAGCGATGTCGGATTCGGCGACCAGGTCGATCAAGGTCTTGAGTTTTCTGAGATCCATGTGAAACCCCTTGGAATTATTCGTTTTTAAGAGAGCTGGTAGCGCGGTCATCGTTCATCCGCGCAGCCGCTGATACATGAAGTTGACGTAGATTAACGCGATTTAAGCGCAAAGTCGATGGCAAACCGGTATCCGTCCGGCCCCAGTCCGCAGATCACGCCCTGCGCGATGCTCGAGAGGTAGGAGTGATGCCGGAACGGCTCGCGGGCATGCACGTTCGAAATGTGCACTTCCACGAACGCAATTGCCACGCTTGATAACGCATCGCGCAATGCCACGCTGGTATGGGTCAGGCCGCCAGGATTGATGACGATCGCGTCCACGCCTTCGCCGCGCGCGGCATGGATACGGTCGATCAAGGCACCTTCATGGTTGCTCTGGAAGCAGGCCAGGCTTGCACCTGCCGCTGCTGCCTGGGCCATTGCCGCTTGCTCGATGTCGGCCAGCGTCGTCGCGCCGTACACCGCAGGCTCCCGGGTCCCCAATAAATTGAGGTTGGGGCCATTAAGCAGCAGTAGCTTTTTCGCCATATTGAAGTGTCTGAACGCCCGAAAGGAAGGCATTGTGCCGCCAAGCTCGTCTATTGGCAAGCAGTAAAATTGTCGGGCGATAAGGGCATATTCGCCGGAATTCCGAATAGAACGACCGTTCGTTAGCCTTCCAGCTTGGCCAGGTCGGCGCGCAATTCGTCGAACTTCAATTTGCCCAGATAGGTCTTCTTGACCTGCCCATCGGCGCCGATCAGCACGGTATAAGGCAGTCCGCCGGCCTTGTTGCCGAACTCGCGCGACAGTTCGGTGCCGCCCATGCCGCCCACATACAGCGGGTAGGCGATCTTGAGCTTGGACGCGAATTCGTTCATGTTCGATGGCGAATCGATGCCGATGCCGATGACGTTGAAGCTCTTGCCGCCGTCGTGGCCGGCCAGTTCGGACAGCTCCGGCATCTCCTGCACGCAAGGCGCGCACCAGGTTGCCCAGAAGTTAACCACCAGCGGCTTGCCGCGCCATTTGGCCAGCGGCTGCGGCGCGCCGGCCAGGTCGTTGAGCGATTGCGCGAACAGATTGTCCACGGCCGTATGCGGCTTGCCGCCGGTGGGGGCAATGGCCGTGGTGATCGGGGGAGGGTCCTTCTTGTTGATCGCGACCAGCGCGCCCATGATGCCGAACAGGGCGGCAACGGCTGCATACGCAGCCACGTGTTTCTTGTTCATCTATTTTTGTTCCAGTGTTTCGTCATTTGCCATCAGCGCGCGCAACCCGTTCGCGTCGATGCGCTGCGGGCGGCCGTCGGCGCGTGGCTTGAGTGCGCCGCGCAAGTCATGGTAATCGTATAACTCGGCGTGAATAGTTTCCTTATGCCACAGGAAGCTGACAGTTTCAACCGGGTCGTGGCGGCCGCCGCGAAAATGGGGCGTTTCCGAGATCTCTATATTGACGTTGCGGTTGAGCAGATAGATCTGCACTTCCTTGGCGCTGTCGGCAAACAGTTGCAGGTGGATCTCGTCGTGTTCGCCGGCGGTGCCATTGAGGACCGCGCCCGTCAGGTAGGGATGGAATTCGTCCAGCGCGTCCATGACCTGCAGCGCGGTTTCCCGCATCAGGGCCAGGCGCTCGGGCTGGCCGGCCACGCCGAACAGGGACAGGTATTTGCGGACCTCGTCCTCGATCTGGCTGTTGTCGGGCATCAGGTTGGGCGCGGGCTGGTCCACCCCCAGCACCTGGCGGGCGGCCTTGCGGCGGGCGGTGGCATAGTCGGCGCCATCCTGGGCGATCATGCGCGCCGCATTCGCAGCGATTTCGGCGCGCAACTGGAGTACGTCTGTGTTCGGTGTCGGCATGATGACTGAATCATACTCTTGAACGGAAAATGGCAGCGGGTCGGGTAGAATCGCGTATTCGTTTTTTCACCCTGCTATTTCTCCCACGATCATGCACATTCATATACTCGGCATTTGCGGCACCTTCATGGGTGGTCTGGCGGTCCTGGCCAAGGAAGCCGGGCACCGCGTGACCGGATGCGACGCCAACGTCTATCCCCCGATGAGCACCCAGCTGGAAGCCCAGGGGATCGAGCTGATCCAGGGCTATGGCCCCGAGCAGGTGTCGCTCAACCCGGACCTGTACGTGATCGGCAATGTCATGACGCGGGGGAATCCGCTGATCGAGGAAATCCTCAATCGCGGCCTGAAGTATGTGTCGGGCCCGCAGTGGATCGGGGAGCACATCTTGCGCGACAAATGGGTGCTGGCCGTGGCCGGTACGCACGGCAAGACGACGACCACCTCGATGCTGGCCTGGATCCTGGAAGACGCCGGCTATGCGCCGGGCTTCCTGATCGGCGGCGTGCCGATGAACTTCGGTATCTCGGCGCGCCTGCATGGCGACAAGCCGTCCGATTTCTTCGTCATCGAAGCCGACGAGTACGACACCGCCTTTTTTGATAAGCGCAGCAAGTTCGTGCACTACCACGCCAAGACCGCGGTGCTGAACAACCTGGAATACGACCACGCCGACATCTTTCCGGACATCGGCGCCATCGAGACCCAGTTCCACCACCTGGTGCGCACCGTGCCGGGCGTGGGCCGCCTGGTGGTCAATGGCGACGAAGCTTCGCTCGGCCGCGTGATCAAGCGCGGCTGCTGGAGCGAGAAGGAATTGTTCGGTTCCGCCGAAGGCACCAACTGGGGCCTGGTCGAGCATCCGGGCGGCGGCAGTTTCGATGTGCTCTTCAATGGCGACATGCAGGGCACCGTGCACTGGGACCTGACCGGCCACCACAACCGCTCCAACGCCCTGGCCGCGATCGCCGCCGCGCGCCACGTCGGCGTGCCGACCTCGCAGGCGATCGATGCGCTGTCGCGTTTCCAGAACGTCAAGCGCCGCATGGAAGTGCGCGGCACCGTGAACAACATCACCGTGTACGACGATTTCGCGCACCACCCGACGGCCATCGCCACCACCGTCGGCGGCCTGCGGCAAAAGCTCGGCACGACGGGCCGCATCCTGGCCGTGCTGGAACCGCGCTCGAACACCATGAAGCTGGGCGCGATGAAGGATGCGCTGCCGGGCAGCCTGAAGGACGCCGACCTGGTGTTCGGCTTCGGCAGCCAGCAGGCGCTGGGCTGGTCGCTGGCCGATGCCCTGAAACCGCTGGGAACGATCGCCCACAGCTTCGACCAGATCGACTACATGGTGCAGGCCATCGTGCAGGCGGCCGAGCCGGGCGACCATATCCTGGTGATGAGCAATGGCGGCTTTGGCGGCGTGCACCAGAAACTGCTGGACGCGCTGGCTCCATGATTTTGTATTTGCACGGCTTCCGCTCGTCGCCCAAGTCGTTCAAGGCGCGGGTGGTGCAACAGGCATTGGCGGACGCCGGCCGCGCGCATGAGCTGATCTGCCCGCAGCTGCCGGCCTCGCCGAAAGCGGCGATGGAGCTGGCGCTGCTGCTGGCCGGGCGGTATGCGCCCGACAACCTGGCCATCATCGGTTCCTCGCTGGGCGGCTTCTACGCCACCTGGCTGGCCGAGCGCCTGGGCGTGCGCGCCGTGCTGCTCAACCCTTCCGTGGATCCGACCCGCAACCTCGAACACCATGTGGGCGTCACCACCGCATGGCATTCGAGCGAGCCCTTCGAATTCCGTCCCGAATATATCGGCGAACTGGCCGACCTGCGCGTGGGCGAGATCACCCGGCCGGAGCGCTATTTTTTGCTGGCCGCGACCGGCGACGAAGTGCTCGACTACCGCGACATGGTGGCCCACTATCCCGGCGCGCGCCAGCATGTGATCCGGGGCAGCGACCATGCGATTTCCGAATTCCCGCAGTATGTGGAGGAAGTGCTCGCCTTCTGCACGGCGCCATTGGACATGGCGCAGTGAAGAGCGCGTCGCTGCGACTGGCGGCCTGGCGGCCCCATGCCGGCGCCGTGCGTGCCCCGGAGGCGATGCGCAGCTGGCTCACGACCGACGGGTCGCTGACGGCGCGCCTGGTGGCCAATAGCGACGCTTTTCGCGTGCGCCGGCTGCACCAGCGCGCCGCCACCTGCCTGGCCGACGAGGCGCAAGCGATCGGCCTGGCGCGTCCGGGGCGGGTGTGGGAGCGCGAAGTCTTGCTGGAATGCGACGGCAAGCCGGTGGTGTTCGGCCACACGGTGGTGCCCACGAATTGCACGGCGGCCGACTGGCCGCTGTTTTCGGCGCTGGGCGAACGCTCGCTCGGTACCACGCTCTTTTACGATCCGCTGGTGCGCCGCGGCCAGCTGGAATATGCGCGCATCCGCGCCGGCCATCCCTTGATGGGGCGCGTGCGCGACGCCCTCGGTGGGGAGTCCGACACACTTTACTATGCGCGGCGCTGCGTCTACCGCCGCCGTCAAGGCCTGCTGCTGGTCACCGAGGTATTCTTGCCTGCGGTACTGAGTCTCGCAGGCGCACCACAAGAGAACACGAAATAAGATGAATCTATTTTTTGAAGAATCGGGCGACTTCAAGGTCGGCACCGTATTGTCGCAGGCAGGCGAGGCCTACCAGGTCGAACTGGCCAGCGGCAAGCGCACCAAGGTCAAGGCCAAGGACGTGCTGATCCAGTTCGAGAAACCGGATCCGGAAGCGCTGCTCGCAGCCGCCAAGGGCATCGCCGCCGAAGTCGACCTCGACTTCCTGTGGGAGGTCGCGGGCCAGGAAGAATTCGGCATTCCCGAGCTGGGCCTGGAATACTTCGGCCACGCGCCGCTGCCGAGCGAGGCGGCCGGCCTGGTGCTGGCGCTGCACGGCGCCCCGGTCTACTTCCATAAAAAGGGCCGCGGGCGCTACAAGGCCGCGCCGGAACAGACGCTGAAAGCCGCACTGGCCGGCATCGAAAAGAAGAAGCAGCAGGCCATCGTGCAGGCAGGCTACGTGGAAGAGCTCAAGGCCGGCACGCTGCCGGCCTCGATGCAGCCCATCGTGCAGCAGCTGCTGTTCAAGCCGGACAAGAACACGATCGAGTACAAGGCGCTGGAGGCGGCCGCCAACGAGCTGCACACCACGGCCCCGCGCCTGATGCTGGCCACGAAGGGCCTGGGATCGCCCAAGGAACTGCACATGGCGCGCTTCCTGTTCGAGCACTTCCCGCGCGGTGCCGGCTTTGCACCGGTGGACGTGCCGGCGGCGCCGCTCGATTTGCCGCTGGCCGATGTCGCCGCCTTCTCGATCGACGACGTCACCACGACCGAGATCGACGACGCCTTCTCGGTAGTCAAGCTCGATGGCGGACTGGTACGCGTGGGTATCCACATCGCCGCGCCGGGCCTGGCGATCCGCCCGGACGACGCCATCGACAAGATCGCGCGTGCACGCATGTCGACCGTGTATATGCCGGGCGACAAAATCACCATGCTGCCGGACGAAGTGGTGGACGCGTTCACCCTGGCCGAAGGCAAGGATTGCCCGGCGCTGTCGCTGTACGCGACCATCAATCCCGAAGATTGGACCGTGGTCTCGACCACGACCCGCGCCGAACGCGTACCCATCAAGAGCAACCTGCGCCACAACGACCTCGATGCCCTGGTCAATGAAGAGACGCTGGCCAGCGGCGAAGGCGAGTATCCGCACAAGGAAGAGCTGGGCTTGCTGTGGAAGTGGGCGCTGGAGCTGGAAGCGGGCCGCATGAAGAAGCGCGAAGACTTTGGCCTGAAGCCCGAGCAGGCCAACCGCGTCGACTTCAATTTCTATGTCGAAAACGACGTGGTCTCGATCGTGCGCCGCAAGCGCGGCGCGCCGCTCGACAAGATCGTGGCCGAGCTGATGATCTTCGCGAACAGCACCTGGGGCAAGCTGCTGCACGACTCGGGCGTGCCGGGCATCTACCGCTCGCAGGGGCCGGGCGCCGGCGGCTGGGGCGCCAAGATCCAGGTGCGCATGGTCACGCACGCAGCACCGCACCAGGGCCTGGGCGTGGACCAGTACGCGTGGAGCACTTCGCCGCTGCGCCGCTACACCGACCTGGTGAACCAGTGGCAGATCATCGCCGCGGCCGAGCATGGCGTGACCGCGCCGCTGGTCGCGCCCTTCAAGCCGCGCGACGCGACCCTGTTCGCGATCGTATCAAGCTTCGACGCGGCCTACGCGGCCTACAACGACTTCCAGCAGAACATGGAACGCTACTGGTGCCTGCGCTGGCTGGGCCAGACCGGCGCCAAGCATGTCGACGCCGTGGTGCTGAAGGACGAGATCGTGCGCCTGGTGGACGTGCCGCTGGTGGTGCGCCTGGCCGGCATGACCTCGGTGGCGCGCGGCGCGCAGGTCAAGCTCGACATCGTGCGCTGGGATGAAGTCGACCTGGTGCTCGAGGCGCGCTTGCTGGAAGTGGCGGCCGCGGCGCCGGATGTTGAACTGGCGCTGGAAGAAGAGGAAGAGGGCGATACGGGCGAAGCCGCGGTGGCGGAAGCCGTCGAGGCCGAAGGCGTGGTTGCCGTTGTGACCACGGAAGAGGGTGGCGAACCTTCCACCGACGCCGGAACAGCCTGATACCCGTAGGGTGGGCAGGTTTCCTGCCCACGCGTCCAACTAGTGCAAGCGATACGCGAGATCGTTCTTTAGTTGAACGCGTGGGCAGAATCCGCCCACCCTACGAAGCGCGGCCGTCTCCCTGCCGGCGGTCACTGTTGCACCCACCCTCCACATTCCCCCCACGCCACCCGTTGCGGGTTAGAATGATTAGTCCCCGATCCAACAGCCCTCCCGGGCAGTGCAGCGCGTGAAGTATTTGCAGAACAACCGACCCTTGACGATTGCCCTAGGCGTGTCCGTGCTCCTGCACGCGGCGCTGCTGGCGGTGCGTTTTGCCGCCCCCGATGTGCTGCGGCAGCAGCCGGCCGATCCGGGCCTGGAAGTCATCCTGGTCAACGCCAAGCACGCCAACGCCCCCAGCAAGGCCGACGCCCTGGCCCAGGCCAACCTCGATGGCGGCGGCACGGCCGACGCGGGCCGCGCCCGTTCCCCGTTGCCCGACCTGCGCAAGGTCGAGAATGGCGAAAGCATCAAGGCCCTGCAGCGCCGCATCGCCGACCTCGAACTGCAGCAGCAGAACGTCCTGACCCAGGCCCGGCGCGCCGCATTCACCGCGGCGCCGAAAACGGAACAGGACAAGCCCGACCCGACCCGCACCGGGACCGACGCCTTCGACACCAGCCGCGCCATCTCGCGCGCGGCGGCCGAAGTCATCGAGCGCATCGAAGACCAGAACAAGCGTCCCAAGCGCACCCAGATCACGCCGAGCACGCGCCAGGTCGGCTACGCCATCTATTACAAGGAAATGCAGAAGCGCATCGAGGAAGTCGGCACGCTCAACTTCCCGCAGCAGGGCGGGCGCAAGCTGTACGGCGAACTGGTGGTCTACATCCCGATCTTCCAGGACGGTTCCATCTACATGAAGGATGGCGGCCCGCGCATCGAGCAGGGCTCGGGCAACCCGGCGCTGGACAAGGCGGCGCTGCAGATCGTGCGCCGCGCCGCGCCTTTCGGCGGCTTCCCGGCCAATATGCGCACCCAGGGCAAGGACGACTTGTGGGAAGTGATCACGCGCTTCCGCTTCACGCGCGAGGACAAGATGCAGGCCGAACTGCGCGGAGGCGCGCAGTGACCGATCGCTACTGCGTCATCGGCCACCCCATCGCGCACAGCAAGTCACCCGAGATCCACGCCGCCTTTGCGCGCCAGACGGGCCAGGACCTGGCGTATGAGCGCTGCCTCGCGCCACTGGATGGTTTCGCGGCCACCGTGCAGCGCCTGGTCGCAGAGGGTGTCAAGGGCGCCAACGTCACCGTCCCGTTCAAGATCGACGCCGCGCAGCTTGCCACGCGCCTGAACGAGCGCGCGCGCGCGGCCGGCGCCGTCAACACCCTGGTGTTCGACAATGGCGAGATCGTGGGCGACAACACCGACGGCCCGGGCCTGGTGGCCGACATCACCCGCAACGCGGGCGTGCCGCTCAAGGACAAGCGCGTGCTGCTGCTGGGCGCCGGCGGCGCGGCGCGCGGCGTGCTGCTGCCCTTCCTGCAGGAGGCCCCGCGCGAGATCGTGATCGCCAACCGCACCCTGGCCACCGCCGAAGCGCTGGCGCGCGATTTCGGCGGCCATGGCGTCCCGGTCAGCGCCGCCGGCTTCGACGCGCTTGCCGGCAGCTTCGACATCGTCGTCAACGCCACTTCCGCCAGCCTGTCCTCCAGCCTGCCGCCGATACCGGCGAGTGTTTTTTGCCCATCCACGCTGGCTTTGGATATGATGTACGGAAATAAACCGACCGTGTTCATGGCCTTCGCGGCACGCCACGGCGCCGCCACCCGCGACGGCCTGGGCATGCTGGTGGAGCAGGCGGCCGAAGCCTTCGCCCTCTGGCGCGGGGTACGGCCCGACACGACTGACGTCCTGAAGCAGATGCGACCATAACAACAATGAGCAAAACGCGTAAGTCCGGCGCCCCGCGCCGCTGGGTCAAGTGGATCTTCCTCGGCCCGCTCCTGCTGGTCTTCCTGGTCCAGCTCTACTTCTTCCTGATGGTCTGCTGGTACGCCTATGTCGATCCCGGCTCGACCAGCTTCATGCGTCAACAGCTGTCGGAACTGCGCGAAAAGAATCCGGACGCGAAGCTCAAGCACCAGTGGGTGCCCTACGAGCGCATCTCGACCAATCTGAAGCGCGCCGTGGTGGCCTCGGAAGATTCGGGCTTCGCCGCGCACGGCGGCGTCGATTGGGAAGCGCTGGAAAAGGCCTATGAACGCAACAACCGCCGCAGCAAGGTGGTGGGCGGGGGCTCGACCATCACCCAGCAGCTGGCCAAGAACCTGTTCCTGTCCGGTTCGCGCAGCTACCTGCGCAAGGGCCAGGAAATGATCATCGCCTTCATGCTCGAGACGGTGATGAGCAAGCGCCGCATCCTCGAGGTCTACCTCAACGTGGTGGAGTATGGCCGCGGCGTGTTCGGCGCCGAAGCGGCGGCGCGCCACTACTTCCGCACCTCGGCGGCCAACCTGTCGGCCTCCCAGGCCGCGCGCCTGGCGGTGATGCTGCCGAACCCGCGCTACTACGACAAGCACCGTTCCACCAACTACCTGGTGCGCCGCACGGCGCTGATCCAGCGCCGGATGCGCTTCGCCGACCTGCCCTGAGGCCCACCCGGGATGAAAGTTTCGTGACGGGGTGGCCGCGGCCAAGCCTGTCGGTTACACTTGCGGAAATTTTCGAATCCCGGCCGAGAAAAGCGCATGATCAACGTATTTGTCCTCCAGAATGGCCGACTGAACCAGGTAGGCGTCGACACGCGCGAAGACCTGGAAAACGTGGTCCCGGTCTGGGTCGACCTGACCGATCCGACCGAGGAAGAGCGCACCCTGGTCAAGGCGACCTATGGGGTGACGCTGCCGGGCGAGGACGAAGTCCAGGACATCGAGGCCTCGGCCCGCTACTACGAAGCCGAGAACGGCGACCTGCACCTGCGCACCGACTTCCTGCTGGAAGAAGAAGACGGCCCGTCGCGCGTGGTGACGGTGGCCTTCATCCTGTCCGGGAAAATCCTGTTTTCGGTCCATAACGACGACCTGCCGGTGTTCCGCCTGGTGCGCCTGCGCGCACGCTCGCGTCCCGGCTCGATCGAAGACTACATGGACGTGCTGCTCGACCTGTACGCCACCGACGCCGAGTATTCGGCCGACGCGCTCGAGGGCATCTACGAAGCGCTGGAAGAAGTCTCGACCCGCGTGCTGCAGAAAGAATTCACCGACCAGGACGCGGCTGCCGCGCTGAACTCGATCGCGCACGAGGAAGACTTGAACGGCCGGATCCGCCGCAACATGATGGACACGCGCCGCGCGGTCAGCTTCCTGATGCGCGGCCGCCTGCTCAACGCCGACCAGTTCGAAGAAGCGCGCCAGATTTTGCGCGACATCGAGTCGCTCGACGGCCACACCTCCTTCCTGTTCGACAAGGTGAACTTCCTGATGGACGCCACCGTCGGTTTCATCAACATTAACCAGAACAAGATCATCAAGATGTTCTCGGTGGCGTCGGTCGCCTTCCTGCCGCCGACCCTGATCGCCAGCGTCTACGGCATGAACTTCCGGCGCCTGCCCGAGCTGAACTGGACCTTCGGCTATCCGTTCGCCATCGGCCTGATGGTGATCTGCAGCGCCGCACCGCTGTGGTATTTCTACCGCCGGGGATGGCTGCGCTGATTGAAAGAATATTTCAAAAGAAAACGGGCGATGAAATAAAATTTCATCGCCCGTTTTCTCTTCATGGGACGGCGCGGCCGTCCGGCCAGTTTCAACCGATACGCTGGAACACCCGGCGCGCGGCCTCGATGGTCTCGTCGATCACCGCATCGCTGTGCTGGGCCGAGACGAAGCCCGCCTCGAACATCGCCGGCGCAAAATACACGCCTTCCTCCAGCATGCCGTGGAAGAAGCGGTTGAAACGCTCCTTGTCGCCGGCCATCATCTGGCCATAGGTCGACGGCACATTGTGCGAGAAGTAGAAACCGAACATGCCGCCCACCGCGTCGCCGCAGAAGGGGATGCCGGCTTCCTTCGCCGCCCGGGTCAAGCCGTCGACCAGGCGCTCGCTTGCTGCGCCGAGGCGATCGTAGAAGCCCGGCTCCTGCACCAGCTTCAGCGTGGTCATGCCAGCGGCCACCGCCACCGGGTTGCCCGACAGGGTGCCCGCCTGATAGACCGGGCCCAGCGGCGCCATCTTCTGCATCAGCTCCGCGCGTCCGCCAAAGGCCGCCACCGGCAGGCCGCCGCCGATGACCTTGCCCAGCGCGGTCAGGTCCGCGTTGATGCCATACATTTCCTGCGCCCCGCCGAGACCCACGCGGAAGCCGCACATGACTTCGTCGAAGATCAGCACGGCGCCGTGCTCGGTGCACAGCTCGCGCATGCGGGTCAGGAATTCCGGCGTGGCGCGGATCAGGTTCATGTTGCCGGCCACCGGCTCGACGATCACGCAGGCGATGGTGTCGCCCATCGACTCGAACGCGTCTTCCAGCTGCGGCACGTTGTTGTAGTCCAGGACCAGGGTGTGCTTGACGAAGTCTTCCGGCACGCCGCTTGACGTCGGGTTGCCGAAGGTGAGCAGGCCGCTGCCGGCCTTGACCAGCAGCGAATCGGCGTGGCCGTGGTAGCAGCCTTCGAACTTGACGATCTTGTCGCGGCCGGTGGCGCCGCGCGCCAGGCGCAGGGCGCTCATGGTCGCTTCGGTGCCCGAGGAGACCAGGCGCACCTGCTCGATCGACGGCATGATCTTGCAGATTTCCTCGGCCATCTCGATCTCGCCCTGGGTTGGGGCGCCGAATGACAGGCCATTGGCCGCCGCATCCTGCACCGCCTTGATCACCTGCGGGTGGGCGTGGCCGACGATGGCCGGGCCCCAGGAGCCGATGTAGTCGATGTAGCGCTTGCCGTCCGCGTCCCAGAAATAAGGGCCTTCGGCGCGGGTGATGAAGCGCGGCGTGCCGCCTACCGAGCGGAAGGCGCGTACCGGGGAGTTGACGCCGCCCGGGGTGGTTTGCTGGGCGCGGGCGAACAGGATGTCGTTCTTCGAGGTGCTGGAATCAAGAGTCATTGATGGATGCCGGGCCGTGCCGGCCCTGGAAGTATTTATTGGGGATGAACTTGCCCATGCCGAAGCGCTGGGCGTGTTCGAGGGTGCCGGTGGTGTATTCCTGCGCGGCGAACAGGGCCTGCCTGGCATCCATGCCGCGCGCCATCAGGGCCGTGAACGCGGCCGAATAGGTATTGCCCGCGCCGATGAAGGGGCCGGGCAGGGTTTTCCATTCCACGCGCGCGGCTTCGCCGTCGGCGTCGAACAGGGTATTGGAGCAGGCGCCGTACTCGTCGCGGGTGCCGGTGACCAGCACGTACTGGCAGCCGGCGGTGGTCAGTTCGGCCACGTCTTCCAGCAGCGAGCCTTCGCCGCCGTCGCGCCAGGTCTCGGCCATGCGGCCCAGCTCCGACTGCGACAGGATCAGCACCGTGGTCTGCGGCGCCAGGATCGAGCGGATCGCCGACAGCATCTCTTCGTCGGCCAGGCCCGAGTCGGGCAGGGCGGTGAGGAAAGGATCGAGGATCAGGGGGGCGTCCGGGTAGTCCGAGACGATTTCGGCAATCGCCGCCAGCTGCAGCACGGTGGCGACCGCGCCGACCTTGAAGGCCGCCACCGGCATGTCTTCGAGCAGGACCCGGGCCTGGTCGGCCATCCAGTCGCTGTCGACTTCATGCAGGTTCTCGACCTTGGCGCTGTCGGCCACCAGGATGCCGGCGACCACCGACAGGCCATGGCATCCATGCACGGCAAAGGCAGCCAGGTCGGACTGGACACCAAGTGCACCGACCGGGTCGGACACGCCGAAAGTCAGGATGAGGGGTAGCGGTTGGCTTTGCACGACGGGTAGATTAAGATACTTGATCTCCCATTTTACTAGATACAAGGAACAAAACCGTGAGTACTGATTCGACAGCGCCTTTTGAGACCTGGATGTGCCTGATCTGTGGCTGGGTCTACGACGAAGCTGCTGGCGCCCCGGAAGACGGCATTGCGCCGGGCACCCGTTGGGCCGACGTACCGATGAACTGGACCTGTCCCGAGTGCGGAGCGCGCAAGGACGACTTCGAGATGACCGCTATCTAACAAGGCGGCGGCAGCGTGTCTTTTTGCCTAGTTGACACGCTGCAACACTTCACGCACAAGGGATAAGGCCTGTGCTATCGTGGCGCTTCATGCCGAAGTGAAACGAAAATGACGACATCGCCGCAACCGACCGGCCCCTGCATCATGGTCATCGACGACAGCAGCACGATCCGCCGCTCCGCCGAAATCTTCCTGAGCCAGGCAGGCTACGAGGTCGTGCTGGCGATCGATGGTTTCGATGCGCTCGCCAAGATCAACGACCATCACCCTGCGCTGGTATTCTGCGACATCCTGATGCCGCGCCTGGATGGTTACCAGACTTGCGCGCTGATCAAGAAGAGCGCGCGCTTCCATGCGACGCCGGTACTGATGCTCTCGTCCAAGGACGGCCTGTTCGACCGCGCGCGCGGCGCGATGGTCGGCGCCTCGGCCTACCTCACCAAACCCTTTTCCAAAGACAGCCTGCTGGCTGCCGTGCGCGAACACACGGCCGTCAGCGCCTGATATTGACCGAAATCCCGGAGCCCCACGTGGCCATACACAAGATCCTGATCGTCGACGATTCCCCGACCGAGCGTTTTTACCTGACCGATGTCCTGGTCAAGCATGGCTATACCGTCACCACCGCCGTCAACGGCGAGGAAGCGATCGACAAGATCCGCGCCGAGCGCCCGCAGCTGATCCTGATGGACGTGGTCATGCCCGGCGCGAACGGCTTCCAGGTGACGCGCGCGATCGGACGCGATCCGGAACTGGCTGCGATCCCCGTCATCATCTGCAGCAGCAAGAACCAGGAAACCGACCGCATCTGGGGCATGCGCCAGGGCGCCAGGGATTACCTGGTCAAGCCGGTCAACCCGGCGCTGCTGCTGGCCAGCATCGCCGCGCTCGACGAGCAGGCTGCCGCGGCCGCAGCACCGGCCGCCGCCGCCGCATGACCGCGGGCGAAGCCCGGCCGGACGCCGACGACGCGCGCAGCACCCGCCTGCGCGCCTACCAGGAACAGCTCCTCGAGCGCATGCAGGCCGCGAAAAGCGGTACCGGCGCGCCGATCCAGCAACTGGGCATGCAGATCGGTGCGACCCGCTACCTGCTCGACCTGCTCGAAGCCGGCGAAATCGTCGCGCCCGTACCGCCCGCACGCGTGCCCCTGACCCAGCCCTGGTACCTGGGACTGGCCAACGTGCGCGGCACCCTGGTCGGCGTGATCGACCTGGCGCGCTACCTCGGCGCGGAAGTGCCGGCGAGCGCAGGGCCGGGCGCGCGCCTTGTCACCTTCGCGCCTTCGCTGGGCTTCAATTGCGCCCTGCTGGTCGACCGCGTGTACGGCCTGCGCCAGGCGAGCAGCATGCAGCGCGACGGCGAGTCCCTGCGCGACACCGACAACATCTTCTGGACGCCGCTCTCGCTGGCGGCGCTGGTGCGGGAAGAACGCTTCCTGCACGTGGCGCAGCAACCAGACCATCAATAAGCTGCACCAGGAGCAGGTATGGGATTCGTCTCGAAACTCAGCATGAACGCAATTTCGAAGGCCAGCGCGGACGACGATACCGCCCTGGTCTCGCCCGACACCCAGTTCGGGCCTGGCCTGCTGCCGCAGCAGCCCTCGAACGAGCGTCCGGCCCAGGGCCCGGGCCCCGTGTACGGCTCGGCCGACGCCGCCGCCCGGCGCCTGGGCAATACGCGCCCGCGCCGGCCCCTGGCCGCAACCGCCGACGAAGGCGAAGACCTGCGCCTGCCGCTGATCGGCCACCTGTCGCTGGCCAGCCAGCTGCGCCTGGTGCTGGCCGCGTTTGCGGCCGGTATCCTGCTGACCGTGCTGGCCATGTGGCAGAACGCGGCCCATTCCGGCGTGACCTCGACCCAGGGCCAGATCGCCGCCGACGCCCTGATGCATTCGCAGCGGGTGGCGAAATCGGCGCCGAACGCGCTGCGCGGCGACATCACCGCCTTCAGCCAGTTGGACAACAGCCGCGCCGAACTGGGCCGCCTGCTGGCGCTGCTGGCGCGCGGCGGCAAGGCCGGCCCGGCGACGATCACGCCGGCATCAAACAAACTGGCGCCCATGCTGGCCAAGGCGCGCGCGGCCTGGTCGGCCTCGAACGCCGCCGCCACCACGATTGCCGGCAACAAGCGCCACCTGGTCGGTTTCGGCGCCAGCGTGGCCCGGCTCGATTTGCTCGCCCCCGAGCTGCGCAGCCTGGCCGAGCGCCTGCGCGGTTCAAGCGCGCGCCAGGACGCCGCGCTCGAGCGCCTGGTGGCGATCTCGGAACGCCTGCCGGCATCGGCCCATGCCTTCACCGCCCCCGGCGCTGCGCACCGCGAGGCCGCCAACACCATCAAGCGCGACAGCGCCGAACTGGGTGCGTTGCTGGACGCCCTGGTCGGCCTGAATCCCGCCCTCGGCCTGGCGCCGGTCGCCGACGTCGACCTGCGCGAGCGCCTCGCCGCCGCGCGCACCTCCTTCCGCAGCTGGCAGCAGGGCATGGCGCCGCTGGCGACCAACCTGCACAACTTCGAGGCCGCGCGCGCGGCCGAGCAGGTCATCGCGCGCGACAACGAGGGCCTGCGCTCGACGCTCGAGCGGGTCCAGGCCGAATACCGCCGGCTGCTGGGCACCCGCAGCTCCTGGTTCTGGCTGCTGGTGGGCGCCTCGGTGTTCACGCTGGCGATGGGCGGCAGCATCAGCCGCGTCATGCTGCAGGACTCGCGCAACCGCACCCGCGGCGCCGATGCGCGCCGCCAGGAAGCCGAAGCGATGCGCCAGCTGGCCCAGGCCAAGGAAGAAGAAGCCAAGGCCACCAACGACCAGAACCAGGCGGCCATCCTGCGCCTGATGAACGAATTGCAGGAAGTCGCGGACGGCGACCTGACCGTGCATGCCACGGTGTCGGAAGACATCACCGGCGCCATCGCCGACTCGGTCAACTATACGGTGGAAGAATTGCGCGAGCTGGTGCTGCGCGTGATCCGCACCACCGAGCAGGTCACGCGGGCCTCGGACGGCGCGCAAACCGTCTCGACCGAGCTGCTGGGCGCGGCCGAAGCCCAGTCGCGCGAGATCCAGGAAGCATCCAGCACGGTGCTGCGCATGGCCACCCAGATCGCCGACGTGTCGCGCTCGGCGACCGAATCGGCCGAGGTGGCGCGCCAGTCGGTGGATGCGGCCGAGCAGGGCGCGCAGGCGGTGCAGAACGCGATCCTGGGCATGAACGAGATCCGCGAACAGATCCAGGAAACCTCCAAGCGCATCAAGCGCCTGGGCGAATCCTCGCAGGAGATCGGCGAGATCACCGACCTGATCTCGGACATTACCGAACAGACCAACGTGCTGGCCCTGAACGCCGCGATCCAGGCCGCGTCGGCCGGCGAGGCCGGCCGCGGCTTCTCGGTGGTGGCCGAGGAAGTGCAGCGCCTGGCCGAGCGCTCGGGCGAAGCGGCCAAGGGCATCGGCGCGCTGGTGCGCACCATCCAGGCCGATACCCACGACGCGGTGGCGGCCATGGAAAAGTCGACCCAGGGCGTGGTCGAGGGCGCGCGCCTGTCCGATGCGGCCGGCGCCGCGCTGCTGGATATCTCGCGCGTGTCGAACCGCCTGGCCGAGCTGATCGAGGCGATTTCGAGCGCCGCACAGCAGCAGGCGACGTCCGCCAACGGTGTGGCCCATAATATGCAGCACATCCTGTCGGTCACCGAGCACACCCAGGGCGGCACGCGCCAGACGGCGCAGTCGATCCGTGAGCTGGCGCTGCTGGCGCAGGAGCTGAAAGATTCGGTGTCGCGCTTCCGCGTGGCCGCCTAAACAACCCGCTGAGTAAGTACAACGAGCCCAATGACCAACGCACCTTCCAGCCGCATGCCCGCTTTCGACACCGGACCCCTGTCATGGGTGATCGGCGAGATCCGCGATGCGCTGGGGCGCTCGGGCACGGCCTTGCGCGATGCGGCCAACCGCAGCGCCGAGGCCCAGCCGACCCTGCTGCTGCACGCCAAGAGCCACCTGCACCAGGCCCATGGCGCCCTGCAGCTGGTGGACGTCGAGGGCATCGGCGCACTGGGCGCGGCGGCCGAACAGCTGATCGACGCCTTCAAGGACGGCCGCCAGGCCTGCACGCCCGAATCCGTAAAGATCGTGCAGGACGCCTACCAGGCGCTGGTCGAATACCTCGACGAGCTGCTGGGCGGCGCGCGGCAGCAGCCGGCGCGCCTGTTCCCGTATTACCGCGACCTGCAGGAAGCGCTGGGAGCCGAGCGCGTCCACCCGTCCGACCTGCTGCCCGCGGGGCTGGGCCAGGACCTGGCGTTGGACGTCGCGCAGGTGGGGCCGGCCCCCGACATCGCGGCCTGCCGCACCCGTTTCGAAAAATCGCTCCTGCCTTTCCTGAAAAGCGGCGAGGCCCAGCACGCGGCCGGCATGCGCGACGCGGTCGCGCCGATCGCGCTGGCCCAGGCCGAGCCGCGCCCGCGCCTGTTCTGGGAAGCGATCCACGCCTTCATCGGTGCGGTGGCCGACGGCCAGGTCGAGAGCGACCTGTACGTGAAGCAGCTGCTGGGGCAGGTGAACATGCAGCTGCGCCGCCTGGCGCAGGGGCAGGGCGGCACCCCGGACACGATGCTGCGCGATGCGCTGTTCTTCGTGGCCGCGGCGCGCCAGCCCAATGACGACGCGCAGCGCCTGCGCCAGGCCTGCGGCCTGGACGGCCTGGTGCCGCACGACTACGCCGAGCGCCGCTACGGGCGCATCGATCCGGCCACGCTGCAGGAAGCGCGCGAAGCGCTGGCCCGCAGCAAGTCGGACTGGGACCGCATCGCCACCGAGGGCGCGGGCGAGCCTGAAGTCAAGGAAGACTTCAACGACGCCCTGTCGCGCCTGGCCGGCGCCAGCGAAAAGCTGGGCGCGCCCGCGCTGGCGCAGCTGATGCGCGAGCTGGGACGCGCCGCGACCGACGCCATGGCGGCCGGCCGCAGCGACGGCCTGGGGCTGGAGATGGCCACCGCCATGCTGTTCGTCGAGAACGGCCTGGACCAGTTGCGCCAGCTGCCGGACGATTTCGCCGAGAACGCCGAAGCCGTCGGCGCGCGCCTGCTGGCGCTGGCCGCCGGCGAAACCCCGCCCGACGCGCCGCAATGGCAGGGCGAGCTGGCGCGCCAGATCCAGCAAGGCCAGACCGTCGCAGTGCTGGCCGGCGAGATCAAGGCCGGCCTGCGCCAGGTCGAGAAGCTGCTCGACGATTACTACGACGATCCATCCAAGCGCGAGGTGCTGGCCCAGGCCGAGCCGGTGCTGCACCAGCTGCAGGGCGCGCTCGCCATCCTCGACCAGGAACAGGCAGTGCAGGCCGCGCGCCACGTGGCCGGGCAGGTCGCCGTGCTGGCGGGCAGCGACGGCGACGTGACGGCGCAGTCGAGCGTGCTGCACAACATCGCCCAGAACATCGGCGCGCTCGGTTTCTTCACCGACCTGCTGGGCCAGAACAGCGAAGTGGCCAAGGGCCGCTTCACCTTCGACGCCGAGAAGCGCCTGCTGCGCGAGCTGCCTTTCGAATTCGTCGAGGCGGCGCCGGAAGCGGCGCCCGAAGCGCCGGCGCCGCAGGCGCAGGCCCAGGCGCAGCCGCAAGACGCGTCGATCGAATCCGAACTGCTCGAGATCTTCATCCTCGAAGCCCAGGAAGTATTGGGCTTTGTCGCCGAAGCGCTGCCGCAGGCGGAAAGCAATCCGGCCAGCCAGGAAGCCCTGGCCCTGCTGCGCCGCTCCTTCCATACGCTCAAGGGCAGCAGCCGCATGGTAAGCCTGGAGCGCTTCGCCGAAGGCGCTGCCGCGATCGAACGGGTCATGAACGTCTGGCTGGCGGAAGCCAGGAGCGCCACGCCCGAGCTGTTGGCGCTGCTCAGGCATGCGCATGCCGAACTGTCCGACTGGGTGGCCGACCTGGTGGCCAACGGCTGGTCGGCGCGCGAGAGCGCGGCGCTGGTGCAAGCCGCCGCGCGGGTACAGGAGGGCGGGCAGGCGGCGCTGGAAGACGTGCCGGTGCTGGTCGAACTGGCCGAGCCGGAGGCGCCCGCCAGCGCGCCGGACAGCAAGCGCATCGGCGAACTCGAGATCGCCCCGGGCCTGTACGCCGTCTATGTCGACGAAACCGAGGCGCTGGTGCAGGTGCTGGCCGATGAAATCGCGGCCCTGGGGTCTGAACCGGCGCGGCGCGCCTCGCAAGACCTGCTCAAGGCCGCGCACACGCTGGCCGGCACCTCGGCCACGGTCGGCTATACCGCCTTGCAGGACGTGGCCCACGCATTGGAACTGGTGCTGGAGAAGCTGGCCGCGCCCGGCCCCCTGCTCGACGAGAGCGGACGCGAGCTGCTGGACGCGACCCTGTCGCGCGTGCGCACGATGCTGCAGGTGTTCGGCCTGGGCGAGCTGGCGCCAGGCCAGCCCGACCTGCTCGCCCAGCTGGGCGCCTTGCACGAGCGCCTGGCCAGCCAGCAGGCGGCCAAGGTGTATGGCGAAGCCGACCCGGTACTGACCGACAAGCTCGACGCCTTGTTTGCCACGGCCTACGGCGAGCTGCTGGCAGCGCCGCCGCCGTTCGAAGCGGCGCCCGCGGTGCGCGACGAAGCCGAGCAGTCGAGCGCGGTGAGCGAGATCGACGATTTGTTCGACAGCCTGATGGACGACCCGTTCGCCGCCTCGGCCTTCGGCGCGCCTGGCCTGGACCAGGCCGCGCCCGACGACGCGCCGGTATTCGTGCCGGTCACGCCGGACGAGGCGGGGCTGGACGAGGCGCCGGAAGCCGTGGCGTCCGTATTGGCCTCGGAGCCGGAGGAAGCCGAGCCGGAACCCGCGTCGGAACCCGCGCCGCTGTTGCCGGCCGCGCAGCAGCCGGCGCCGGAAGACGGCGCACTGGCCGCCGTCCCGGCGTTCGGCGACGAGCTCGATCCGGACCTGCTGCCGGTCTTCCTGGAAGAAGGCGCCGACCTGTTCCCGCAGATCGGGAACAGCCTGCGCCAGTGGCAGCAGGACCCGCAGGACACGGCCGCCGCCCAGGGCCTGCAGCGCGCCCTGCATACGGTCAAGGGCAGCGCCCGCATGGCCGGCGCGATGCGCCTGGGCCAGCACACCCACGAGCTGGAAACCCAGGTCGAGAACATGGTCCACGCCGGCACCACCAGCCCGGCCGCCTTCGACGAGCTGCTGGCCAGCTACGACGCCGCGCTGCTGCTGTTCGAACAGTTGCAGCAGCCCGCCGCTGCATCGCCGGCCGCAACGCCGGCGCCTGCCGCCGAGCAGCCGGGCGCGCGCACGCCGCTGGTGCGGGTGCGCGCCGACATCCTCGACCGCGTGGTCAACCAGGCCGGCGAAGTGTCGATCTCGCGCTCGCGCCTGGAAAACCAGGTCGGCTCGCTCAAGGGCGCGCTGTCCGATTTCTCGGAAAACCTCGACCGCCTGCGCCGCCAGATGCGCGAGATCGAGATGCAGGCCGAATCGCAGATCGCGTCCCGCCTGTCGATCGCGGGCGAGCGCGAATTCGACCCGCTCGAATTCGACCGCTTCACGCGCCTGCAGGAACTCACGCGCATGATGGCCGAGAGCGTCGACGACGTGGAAGCCTTCCACGACAGCCTGTCGCGCACGGTCGATAGCGCGGCCGAGGACCTGGCTGTGCAGTCGCGCATGACGCGCGATCTGCAGCGCGACCTGATGCGGGTGCGGATGGTGCCCTTCGCATCGCTGTCCGAGCGCCTGTTCCGCGTGGCGCGCCAGACCGCGAAAGAACTCGAGAAGCGCGTGAACCTCGACATCCGCGGAGGCGCCGTGGAAATCGACCGCAGCGTGCTGGAACAGATGGCCGCGCCCTTCGAACACCTGCTGCGCAACGCCATCGTGCACGGCATCGAGGCGCGCAGCGCGCGTGTCGACGCCGGCAAGGCCGAGACCGGCGAAATCCTGGTGCAGGTCGAGCAGCACGGCAATGAAGTCGCGATTCAATTCAACGACGACGGCGCCGGCCTGGACCTGGAGCGTATCCGCGCCAAGGCCCGCGCCATGGGGCTGATCGGGGACAACGCCGTCGTGTCCGACCAGGATGCGGCCGAGCTGATATTCGAGCCGGGCTTTTCGACCGCCGAGACCTTGAGCGAACTGGCCGGCCGCGGCGTCGGCATGGACGTGGTCCGTTCCGAAGCCCAGGCGCTGGGCGGGCGCGTGATGGTCACGACCGAGCCGGGCAAAGGGACACGCTTCTCGATCCACCTGCCATTGACGCTGGCAGTCGCGCAGGTGGTGCTGGTGGCGAGCGGCGGCCGCACCTGGGCGCTGCCCTCGACCCTGGTCGAGCAGGTGATGCAGGTGCGCGATACCGACTTGCAGGCGGCGCAGGCGGCCGGGACGATTGCGGTGGCGGGACAGCCGCAGTCCCTGCATGCGCTCGACGCGCTGCTGGGCGAGGCCGGCAATGGCGCCGCGCTGCAGCGCCTGAACCCGGTGCTGGTGGTGCACGGCGCGGGCGGACGCATCGCACTGCGCGTGGACGAGGTGCTGGGCAACCGCGAAGTGGTGGTCAAGAACATCGGCCCGCAGCTCGCGCGCATGCCGGGCATCGCCGGCGCCACGGTACTGGGCACCGGCGAGATCGTGCTGATCCTCGATCCGGTGGCGCTGGCGCAGCAGCCTGCCGCCCCGGTCGCGGCGGGCGCCGCCAGCGTCCAGCCTGCGCACCGCGCCAGCATCATGGTGGTGGACGATTCGATCACCGTGCGCCGCGTGACGCAGCGCTTGCTGGAGCGCGAAGGCTACCAGGTCATGCTGGCCAAGGATGGCGTCGACGCGCTCGAGCAGATCGAGCACGCGCGGCCGGACCTGATGCTGGTCGATATCGAGATGCCGCGCATGGACGGGTTCGACCTGACGCGCCAGGTGCGCGAGAACGAGGCCACGGGCGGCATCCCGATCATCATGATCACCTCGCGCACGGCGGACAAGCACCGCAACGTGGCGCTGGGGCTGGGGGTGAATGCCTTCTTCGGCAAGCCTTACCAGGAGGCGGTGTTGCTGGCGGCGATTGACAGCTTGTTGGACAAGGGCTGATGGCTGCGGTGTGGAATCACTCCGCAGCCTTCTTCACCACCGCAAACCGCTCCAGGGTCCGCTTCCTCGCCACATCGTGCTCCACGACCGGCAGCGGATAATCCCTCCCCAGCACCACGCCTTTCTCCGCCAGCACCTCCGCCGCCACCAGCCACGGCGCATGAATCTCCTTCGCGCTCAGCCGCGCCAGTGAAGGCACCCACTCGCGAATGAACTCCCCATGCGCATCGAAGCGCGTCGACTGCGACACCGGATTGAAGATCCTGAACCACGGCTGCGCGTCGCACCCGGTCGATGCCGCCCACTGCCAGCCGCCGTTGTTGGAGGCCAGCTCGTAATCGTTGAGCTGGAGCGCGAAATAGCGCTCGCCGCGGCGCCAGTCGATGCCCAGGTCCTTGGTGAGGAAGCTCGCGGTCACCATGCGCAGCCGGTTGTGCATGAAGCCGGTCTGGTTCAGCTGGGCCATCGCCGCATCGACCAGCGGATAGCCGGTGCGGCCCTCGCACCAGGCCGCAAACAGGGCGTCGGCTTCCTCGCCCGTCTCCCAGGCCAGCACATCGAAGGCCGGCTTGAACGAGCGCGTCGCCACCTGCGGGTTGCGCGCCAAAATCATCGAATAGAAATCGCGCCAGATCAGTTCCGACAGCCAGACCGAGGCGCCGGTGCCGCCGGCGCCGCTGTGGGCCAGTTGCTGGGCGGTGCGCACGAGGTGGCGGATCGAGGTGGTGCCGAAGCGCAGGTGGGTCGACAGGCGCGAGGTGCCGTCCTCTGAAGGAAAATCGCGCGCCCGTCCGTAGTCGGCCATGTGTGCGACGAAGCGCTCGAACAGTTCTTCGGCGCCTTCCATCCCCGCCGGCAGCGGCGGCTCGCCCGGTTCGAAGCCGATGTCTTCCAGCGAGGGCAGGGCGGGCGGCGCGGTGGGCGGGGCAAACGCATGCGCGTAGGCGTCGACCGGATAGCTGGCCAGGGTTTCCGGCATCGCGGCCAGGCGCTTGAGCCAGGCATTCTTGTAGGGCGTGAACACTGAGAAGGGACCCCTGGCCAGGGTCAGCACTTCTTCCTTCTCGAAGATCACCTGGTCTTTTTCACTGAAAAATTTCCGGCCATCAGCTTCCAGCGCGGCTTTCATCCGTGCGTCGCGATCGACCGCCTCGGGTTCATAATCGGTGCATACCACCACCGCGTCCACGGCCAGTTCGGCGGCAAGCGCGGGGATCACTTCCAGCGGGCGGCCTTGCCGCACAATCAGGTATCCGCCGAGCCGGCGCAGTTCGGCGTCAAGACTGGCCAGGCTGGCGTGAATGAAGCGCACGCGGCGGTCGTCACGGGGCAGCGCATCGAGGATTCCGCTGTCATACACGAAGACGCAGTGCACACGATTGGACGAGCTCAACGCCCGGTGCAGGGCTGCATGGTCGAACGCACGCAGGTCACGCCGTAACCAAACCAAAGAGTTGCTCATATTCATCATCGTGTGCGGGGTCAAAGTGGCGGCCGATTTTACTGGGTAGGATTCTTCCTAAGCAGCGAGGAAGGAAACAAGACGGGTCAGTAGTGGGACGCGAAGCTGGGTGTGTGAAGGGCTGCGAGGGCTGGCTGCGGTGGCGCTTCCGGAGGCGCCGGGCCGATTCAGTGTAAACTATCGAAAAGCGTAACGTTGTTTTGTGGACACTTCCCGGTCGCCCAGCTTGGGCGGTCGCCAACCAGAGTGAGCCCATGTGAGAGTAAGCGTATGAAAAAAAGTAAAGTTGGCAAGACTCTACCAATGCCCGGCATGCCACCGGAACACGACGATACGCTGGGGAATATCGGGCCCGCGCCTTCGGGCCTGAACCTCGCCAACCATTTCCTGATCGCGATGCCCTCGATCCAGGACCCGATCTTCGGCGGCACCGTGGTCTATGTCTGCGAGCACAACGAGAAGGGCGTGCTCGGCGTGGTCATCAACAAGCCGACCGACATGACCATGGAAGTGCTGTTCGACCGCGTCGACCTCAAGCTCGGCGAAGGCCTGCGCTCCCCGGTCGTGGACGAACCCATCATGTTCGGCGGCCCGGTCCAGGACGACCGCGGCTTCGTGCTGCATACCCCGAGCGGGCGCTATTCGTCCTCGCTCACCGTCACCGACGATGTCGCCTTCACCACCTCGATCGACGTGCTCGAAGCCGTCGCTAGCGGCAACGGCCCGGCCCGCATGCTGGTCTCGATCGGCTATGCCGGCTGGAGCCCCGGCCAGCTGGAAGAAGAACTGTCGCGCAACGGCTGGCTCACGGTTGCCGCCGATGCACGCGTGCTGTTCGACCTGCCGATCGAAGAACGCTATACCGCCGCCATCAAATTACTCGGGATCGATCCCCTCATGCTTGCTACCGAGGCCGGCCATGCGTAATGGTTGAGATTGTTCTGGGGTTCGATTTCGGGGTGAAGCGCATCGGCATCGCCATGGGCAACACCCTCACGGGGCAGGCGCAAGCGTTGACGGTCATCAAGGCCATCGACAACGCCACCCGTTTCGAGGTCATCGGCAAGCTCATCGACGAATGGAAGCCGGCCCGCCTCATCGTGGGCGAGCCGCGCCATCCCGACGGCGCCGAGCACGACATGACGCTGCGCTCCCGGCGCTTCGCCAACCAGCTCCACGGCCGCTTCAGCCTGCCCGTCGACCTCGTCGACGAGCGCTATTCCTCCGCAGTCATCCCCCAAAAACGCGGCGAGATCATCGACGCCCAGGCGGCTGCCATCATTTTGCAACAATACTTTGACGACCATGCCAACACCTAATACACAGTACGACGCGGAAGCCTTGTACCGCGAGCTGCTGGGCCAGGTCCGCGCAGGCCTGGCCGGCGTGCCGGATGCCGCCATCGTCGGCATCCACTCGGGCGGCGCCTGGCTGGCCGAACGCCTGGCGCGCGACCTCGACCTGCTTGGGCGCTTCGGCACCATCGACGTCTCGTTCTACCGCGACGACTACGCCAAGAAGGGCCTGCACCCGGACGTGAAGCCGACCCATATCCGCTTCCCGGTCGACGGCGCCACCATCGTGCTGGTGGACGACGTGCTGGAAACCGGCCGCACCGTGCGCGCCGCGATCAACGTGCTGTTCGACTATGGCAGGCCAAGCTGCATCCGCCTGGCGGCGCTGGCCGACCGCGGCGGGCGCGAGCTGCCGGTGGCCGCCGACTACGCGGGCGTGCGCACCACGCTGGCGCCGAACCAGTCGCTGTGCCTGCAGCGCGGCGACGCCGGCCAGCTCTCGCTGACCATTGAAGAAGATCCTGCCCCTACGAGCCATGCCCAAGATCCTGCACAATAATCCGCAACTGAACAAGAACGGCGAGCTGCAGCACCTGCTCAGCATCGAGGGCCTGCCCAAGTCCATCGTCAACCACATCCTCGACACCGCGTCGAGCTTCGTGGGCATTTCCGACCGCGAGGTCAAGAAGGTGCCGCTCATGCGGGGCAAGAGCGTGTTCAACCTCTTCTTCGAGAACAGCACCCGCACCCGCACCACCTTCGAGATCGCGGCCAAGCGCCTGTCGGCCGACGTCATCAACCTGAACATCCAGGCCTCGTCGGCCAGCAAGGGCGAGTCGCTGCTGGACACCATCGACAACCTGTCGGCCATGCACGCCGACATGTTCGTGGTGCGCCATTCGCAGTCGGGCGCGCCCTACCTGATCGCCAAGCACCTGGTCGAGACCGGGCAGTCGCATGTGCACGTCGTGAACGCCGGCGACGGCCGCCACGCGCACCCGACCCAGGGCCTGCTCGACATGTACACCATCCGCCACTATAAGAAAGACTTCACCGACCTGCGGGTGGCGATCGTCGGCGACATCCTGCACAGCCGGGTGGCGCGCTCGGACATCCACGCCCTGACCACGCTGGGCGTGCCGGAAGTGCGCGCCATCGGCCCGCACACGCTGCTGCCGGGCGGGCTGGAACAGATGGGCGTGCGCACCTTCACCGACATGAACGAAGGCCTGAAGGACGTCGACGTCATCATCATGCTGCGCCTGCAGAGCGAGCGCATGAGCGGTGCGCTGCTGCCTTCGGCGCAGGAATACTTCAAGAGCTACGGGCTGACCCCGGAGCGCCTGGCGCTGGCCAAGCCCGATGCGATCGTGATGCACCCGGGTCCGATGAACCGCGGCGTCGAGATCGACTCGGCGGTGGCCGACGGCAGCCAGGCGGTGATCCTGCCGCAGGTAACCTTCGGGATTGCGGTACGCATGGCAGTGATGAGCATTTTGGCAGGAGGCAGGTCTTGAATTTCGCACGCATGAAACTTCATATCAAGAACGGGCGCGTGATCGACCCGGCCAACGGCATCGACCAGGTAGCGGATGTATTCATTGCCGACGGCGCGATTGCCGCCATCGGCGCGCCGCCTGCCGGCTTCGTGGCGGACAACAGCATCGACGCCGCCGGCCTGGTGGTTGCCCCCGGCCTGGTGGACCTCTCGGCGCGCCTGCGCGAGCCGGGCTACGAATACAAGGCCACGCTGGAATCGGAAATGCAGGCAGCGATGCAGGGTGGCGTGACCACCCTGGTCTGCCCGCCGGACACCGACCCGGTGCTGGACGAACCGGGCCTGGTCGAGATGCTCAAGCACCGCGCGCGCAGCCTGGACCAGGCCAACGTGCACCCGCTGGGCGCCCTGACCATGGGCCTGAAGGGCCAGGCCCTGACCGAGATGGCCGAGCTGACCGAAGCCGGCTGCATCGGCTTCTCGCAGGCCGAGGAGCCGGTACTGGACACCACGGTGCTGATGCGCGCCATGCAGTATGCGAAAACCTTCGGCTACACGGTCTGGCTGCGCCCGCAGGACGCCCATATCGGCCGCGGCGGCGTGGCCCACAGTGGGCCGCTGGCCTCGCGCCTGGGCCTGTCGGGCGTGCCGGTGATGGCCGAGACCATCGCGCTGCACACCATCTTCGAACTGATGCGCGCCAGCGGCGCGCGCGTGCACCTGTGCCGCATGTCTTCCGCCGCCGGCCTGGCGCTGGTGGCCGCAGCCAAGAAAGAAGGCCTGCCGGTCACCTGCGACGTCGGCGTGCACCACCTGCACATGACCGACGCCGACATCGGCTTCTTCGACCCGAACGCGCGCTTCGACCCGCCGCTGCGCAGCCAGCGCGACCGCGACGCCATCTGCAGCGGCCTGCTCGACGGCACGGTCGATGCGGTCTGCTCGGATCACACGCCGGTGGACGACGACGAGAAGATGCTGCCCT
This sequence comes from Telluria sp. AZSoR62, assembly GCF_058111565.1. NCBI lineage: Bacteria > Pseudomonadati > Pseudomonadota > Betaproteobacteria > Burkholderiales > Oxalobacteraceae > Telluria > Telluria sp. AZSoR62. The sequence continues at coordinate 463,556 of NZ_JBYTST010000001.1, read as the reverse complement.
TCGGCGAAGCCTCTCCCGGCGCAACGGGCCTGGAACTGCTGCTGGCGCTGATGCTCAAGTGGACCGAAGACCAGCATGGCCACGACGGCGTGCTGTCGAAGGCCATCGCCAAGGTCACGATCGAGCCGGCGCGCATCGCCGGCCTGCCGGCCGGGACCCTGTCGGTGGGTGCGGCGGCCGACGTGGTGCTGTTCGACCCGGATGCGCGCTGGACGGTCGAGCGCCGCGCCCTGGCCAGCCAGGGCAAGCACACGCCTTTCCTCGGTTACGACCTGGCCGGGCAGGTGCGCGCGACCATCGTGCGCGGCCGTGTTGCGTACCAGCGCTGAGCGCGGCGGGCGCCTGCCCGCATTCGCCTCGACCGCGGCATCGTGAAGCTGCGCCTTGCCCTGCGCCTGGCGCGCGTGACGGTCCACCTGGTGGCGGGCCTGGCGACCTGCGCCGTCGTGTTCCCGCTGGCTTCCAACGGTGTGCGCGAGCGCCTCACGCGGCGCTGGTCGCGCAAGCTCGTCGGCATCTGCCGCGTGAGCGTCGAGGCGGCGCCCGGCGCGCCGGTACTCGCGCATGCGCTGGTGGTGGCCAACCACGTGTCCTGGCTCGACATCTTCGTCATCAACGCCCTGTATCCCTGCCGTTTCGTGGCCAAGGCCGAGATCCGCGCCTGGCCGGTGCTGGGCTGGCTGGCGGCCGCCGCCGGCACCGTCTTCATCGCGCGCGGCAACCGGCGCGAGCTGCGCCAGATCTTCAAGGGCATCGTCAATGTGCTGGCGCAGGGCCAGCGCGTGGCCTTCTTCCCCGAAGGGACGACGTCCCGGCAGGGCGAGGTGCTGCCCTTCCACGCCAATCTGTTCGAGGGCGCCATCGACGCCAGGGTGGCGGTGCAGCCCTACGCGCTGTCGTATGTGGATGCGGCCGGCCGCAGCCACCCCTCGGTCGACTATACCGGCGACACGACGTTTGTCGACAGCATGTTCCGGATATTGGCGGGCCCGCCGGTTCGCGCACGCCTGCAGGCGCTGGCGCCGATCGAAGGCGCGGGCGCGCACCGCCGCGAACTGGCCCAGGCCGCCCACGACGCCGTGGCCGCGGCGCTGCGCCCTTGATCATAGCTGTGATTCATTAAATGAATCACAGAGCAATAAATCATATATTGGACAACTCACAGCAAGCGCGTCACGCTGGTGCTTTGCACCACTGACAAAAGCTTCGAGGAGACCAGCATGCCCGTTTATCGTTCCCGCACCACCACCCAGGGCCGCAACATGGCCGGCGCCCGCGCGCTGTGGCGCGCAACCGGCATGAAGGATGGCGACTTCGAGAAACCGATCATCGCCGTGGTGAATTCCTTCACCCAGTTCGTGCCCGGCCACGTGCACCTGAAGGACCTGGGCCAGCTGGTCGCGCGCGAGATCGAGGCCTCGGGCGGCGTGGCCAAGGAATTCAACACCATCGCGGTCGACGACGGCATCGCCATGGGCCACGGCGGCATGCTGTATTCGCTGCCTTCGCGCGACCTGATCGCCGACTCGGTCGAGTACATGGTCAATGCCCACTGCGCCGACGCCATGGTGTGCATCTCGAACTGCGACAAGATCACCCCGGGCATGCTGATGGCCGCGATGCGCCTGAATATCCCGGTGGTCTTCGTCTCGGGCGGCCCGATGGAAGCGGGCAAGGTGGTCAAGACGGTCGACAACGGCCAGAAGGTCATCAAGCTCGACCTGATCGACGCCATGATCAAGGCTGGCGACAGCAGCGTCTCGGATGCGGACGTCGCCGAGATCGAGCGCTCGGCCTGCCCGACCTGCGGCTCGTGCTCGGGCATGTTCACGGCCAATTCGATGAACTGCCTGACCGAGGCGCTCGGTCTTGCGCTGCCGGGCAACGGCACCATCGTCGCCACCCATTCGGACCGCAAGGAGCTGTTCCTGCGCGCCGGCCGCCTGATCGTGGAGATCGCCAAGCGCCACTACGAACAGGACGATTATTCGGTGCTGCCGCGCGCGATCGCCAGCAAGGCCGCGTTTGAAAACGCGATGGCGCTGGACGTCTCGATGGGCGGCTCGACCAACACCGTGCTGCACCTGCTGGCGGCGGCGCACGAGGCCCAGGTGGAATTCACCATGGCCGACATCGACCGCATCTCGCGCAAGGTGCCCTGCCTGTGCAAGGTCGCGCCGATGACCGACAAATACCATATCGAGGACGTGCACCGCGCCGGCGGCATCTTCTCGATCCTGGGCGAACTGGCGCGCGCCGGCTTGCTCGACACCTCGCTGCCGACCGTGCACAGCCCGTCGATGGGCGAAGCGATCGAACAATACGACATCAAGCGCAGCATTGATCCGTCCGTGCACCAGCTGTTCCGCGCAGCGCCGGGCGGCGTGCCGACCCAGGTGGCCTTCTCGCAGTCCGAGCGCTTTGCCGGCAATGACCTCGACCGCAGCCTGGGATGCATCCGCGACCGCGACCACGCCTACTCGCAGGACGGGGGCCTCGCGGTCTTGTACGGGAACATCGCCGAGAAGGGCTGCATCGTGAAGACGGCAGGCGTGGACGAGAGCATCCTGGTCTTCTCCGGCAAGGCGCGTGTGTTCGAGAGCCAGGACGCGGCGGTGGAAGCGATCCTGGGCGACCAGGTCGCCGCTGGCGACGTCGTCGTCATCCGCTATGAAGGCCCGAAAGGCGGGCCGGGCATGCAGGAGATGCTTTACCCGACCTCGTACATCAAGTCCAAGGGATTGGGTAAAGCCTGCGCGCTGTTCACCGACGGGCGCTTCTCGGGCGGCTCCTCGGGCCTGGTGATCGGCCACGCCTCGCCGGAAGCGGCCGAGGGCGGGGCGATCGGGCTGGTGGAAGAGGGGGACCTCATCGATATCGACATCCCGGCGCGCACGATCAACCTGCGTGTGAGCTTCGAGGAGCTGGCGCACCGGCGCGGGAAGATGGAAGACCGCGGGCTCGACGCGTGGATGCCCGTTGGTCGCGAGCGCTATGTGTCGCAGGCGCTGCAGGCGTATGCGGCCTTGACGACGTCGGCGGATCGCGGGGCGGTACGGGATATCACCCAGCTTCGCCGCTGAACCGTAGGGTGGGCAGAGTCATTTCGGGCAATGCCCGGAATGACGCCCACGCGTTCAACTATCGGTCGAAATGCTGTCGCGCGTCCTCACGCACTCATTGAACGCGTGGGCAAGGAACTTGCCCACCCTACGGAATGCGGCAACGCATCCGCTGACTATTTTTTTCCGCCGTGCTCCCGGTATTCCGGACAATCGACCTGCAACAGCGAGCGGTCGTCCAGGCACACCGCGGTCAGCTTCCCGCCCCATACGCAGCCGCTGTCCAGCCCCACCAGATTCGGCCTGAGCACCAGCCCCAGCGCCGACCAGTGCCCGAACACCACCGTCACGTCGCTGGTGCGCCGTTGCGGCAAATCGAACCACGGCACCAGGCCGGATCCTTCCGGCCCGCGCTCGCTTTCCTTGTGCAGGAAGTCCATGCGCCCATCGGGAGCGCACAGGCGCATGCGGGTGAGCGCATTGACGATGCAGCGCAGCCGCGCGATGCCGGTCAAGTTGTCGTCCCACCCGTCCGGCTCGTTGCCATACATGTTGCGCAGGAAGTCGATCCAGCCTTCGCCTTGCAGGGTAGCCTCGACTTCGTGCGCCAGCGCCATGGTCTGCGCCGCATTCCATTCGGGCGCCACGCCCGCATGCACCAGCAGGTGGGCGTCGACGAACATCGCCAGCGGGCGGCGGCGCAGCCAGTCGATCAGCGCGTCGCGGTCGGGAGCGGCCAGGATCTCATCGAGCGTATCGGAACGGCTGGCGCGCTGGGCGCCCACGGCCACGGCGATCAGGTGCAGGTCGTGGTTGCCGAGCAGGGCTTCGACGCGGCCGGGATGGGCGTCGGCCAGCGCCTTCATCTGGCGCAGGGCGGTCAGCGATTCCGGGCCGCGGTTGATCAGGTCTCCCACGAACAGGATGCGCGACCCGTCCTGGCCGTGGCCGCGTGCGTCTTCGTGAATGCGTTCGATCAGGAGTTGGGCTTCGTGGGCACAGCCCTGCAGGTCGCCAATGGCGTAGGTTCTCATGTTGTTCTTATCGGTGGTGACGGCAGTGGTGCAGGCGGCGCTGCAATGGCGCGCAAGGCGCGATCGCTGTTTGGAGTCTAAATGATTTCGCCTGCCCCTGCAGCGGATATCGCAGTGGGGCGCGCTACCGATTGCACAGGTAAACCGCGCGCGAATTTGATCGAATCGAAGCGCGCGCGATGCAATCCATTTCAGCGCCGGAGAGCCTCATCTATTCCGGTACAATGGCGCTACATCCATTGATAAGAGTGCCGTGGGATTTCCGCGGAGTCGAAGCGGAAACGACTCACCTAATTGCACCGAAAGAATAATAAATGTTCTCCTTTTTTGTCAGTTTCGTCTCTTGCGCGCTGCTGACTCTGCTTGTGATTAAGCTTGCGCAGCGCAATGGCGCCGCGCTCGACAACGATTATGGCGGCGTGCAGAAATTCCATTCCCATGCGGTGGCGCGCATTGGCGGCGTACCGATCTATCTGGCGGTGGTAATCACCGGCGCGGTGTCGGTGATGCGCCAGCCATCGCTCGGTCCCTGGCTCGCGCCTTTGCTCGGATGCGCCTGCATTGCGATGGCCGGCGGTATCGTCGAAGACTATACCGGCAAGGTCTCGCCCGCGCGCCGGCTGCTGCTGACGATGGTCGCCGCGCTGCTCGCGTATTACCTGCTCGGCGCAAAACTGGTGCGCCTCGATCTGCCCTGGGGCGTGCTGTCGCTGCAGCTCGACTGGATCGTGGTGCCGCTCACGGTGCTGGCGGTGGCAGGCATCGCGAACGCGGTCAACATCATCGACGGATTCAACGGCCTGGCCAGCGTGGTCAGTATTTGCATGCTGATGTCGCTGGCCTATGTGGCGCTGCAGGTGGACGACATGTTCGTGCTGGTGACGGCGCTGGTGGTGGCCGGCGCCACGGCCGGTTTCCTGATCTGGAATTATCCGGTCGGCCTGATTTTCCTCGGCGACGGCGGCGCGTATTTCATTGGCTTCATGCTCGGCGAACTCGCGCTGCTGCTGGTGATGCGCAATCCCCAGGTGTCCACCTGGTATGCCGCGCTGCTGCTGATTTATCCGGCTTTCGAAACGATATTCTCGGCATACCGCCGCATGTTTGTGCGCGGTAAATCGCCTGCGCTGCCCGATGGTATTCACCTGCACAGTTTAATATTCCGCCGTATCGTGCAATGGACCGTTGGTCCGCGCGAAGCACGCGCACTGATGAAACGGAACGCCCGCACTTCGCCTTATTTATGGTTGTTTTCACTGATGGCGGTGATTCCGGCTACGGTGTTCTGGAAAAACACAAGCGTGCTCATGTTCTTCAGCTTGTTGTTTATAATCAGTTACCTGTGGTTATATGCGCGTATCGTTCGATTTAAGTCGCCACGCTGGCTCTTTTTACACAGGAAGAACGGTAAATAAACTATTAATGTAGTATATTGCGACAATTGGTGAGTTTCACCGTACTTGCATCAACCTCTGTATCAACCTTTACCTATTGAGGGAACGAAGATGGATCTGTCTAATATGTCGGTAGGCGATATGCGCAACCTGCAAGAGCAAATCAAGCAGGAAATGAAGAAGCGCGAAGTGCAGGAAGTGCAAAAAGCACGCGAACAAATCCTGGCAATCGCGCAGAGCGTCGGCGTGCCCCTCAAGGACCTGCTGGCGACCGGTGGCCGCAGCAATGCGACCAAGGGTAATTCGGTGGCCGTGCGTTTCCGTCACCCTGACAATGCATCGCAGCAGTGGACCGGCCGTGGCCGCCAGCCGAAATGGGTCAAGGAATGGGTCGAAGGCGGCAAGTCGATCGACAAGCTGCGCGTGTAATCCCGGGCCGGCATTGCCGGCCAATCTCATTCGCAAGCGGTCCGCCCGATTCCCCAAGGGCGCCGCTTGCCGCTACAATAGCGGTCATTGTCTTTTCATTCATTCCCGCGTCGACGCCTTGCCGTCACAGCCCGCCATTTGCGTGTGCGGCTGGCTAGCGCTTTCATTCCAGGACATCATGGTTGCTCTCTCCAAAACGATCTTCAAGGCTTATGACATTCGCGGCGTCATCGATAAAACGCTGGACGAAGGCATTGCGCGCCATATCGGCCGCGCATTCGGCGCCGCCGCCCTGGCCAAGGGAGAGCACAAGGTCGTGATCGGCCGCGACGGCCGCCTGTCGGGCCCGGCATTGACAAGCGCCCTGGCAGAAGGCCTGCGCGACGCCGGCGTCGATGTGATCGACCTCGGCATGGTCGCGACCCCGATGGTCTATTTCGGCACCAACGTGCTCGATACCCGTTCGGGCATCATGGTCACCGGCAGCCACAACCCGCCGGACTACAACGGCTTCAAGATGGTGCTGGCCGGCGAAGCGATCCACGGCGAATCCATCACCGGCCTGCACGACAGCATCGCCGCCTACGACGGCAGCATCGCCCCGCAACGCGGCGGCTACAGCACCCACGACATCCGCGCCGCCTACCTCCAGCGCATCATCGACGACGTCAAGGTCTCGCGCCCGATCAAGATTGCCGTGGATTGCGGCAATGGCGTGGCCGGCGCGTTTGCCGCGGACCTGTACCGCGGCATGGGCTGCGAGGTCGTCGAGCTGTTCTGCGAAGTCGACGGCACCTTCCCGAACCACCACCCGGACCCGGCGCATCCGGAAAACCTGCAAGACCTGATCAAGGCGCTGCAGGACACCGACGCCGAGATCGGCCTGGCTTTCGACGGCGATGGCGATCGCCTCGGCATCGTCACCAAGGATGGCCAGATCATCTTCCCGGACCGCCAGATGATGCTGTTCGCAGCCGACGTCCTGTCGCGCAATCCGGGCGGCGAGATCCTGTACGACGTCAAGTGCACGCGCCACCTCGGCCCCTGGATCGAGCAGCATGGCGGCCGCGCCCTGATGTGGAAGACCGGCCACTCGCTGGTCAAGGCCAAGCTCAAGGAAACCGGCGCCCCGCTGGGCGGCGAAATGAGCGGCCACATCTTCTTCAAGGACCGCTGGTACGGCTTCGACGACGGCCTGTACGCCGGCGCGCGCATGCTCGAGATCCTGACCAAGGAACAGGATCCGTCCAGGCTGCTCAACAGCCTGCCGATCGCGTCGAGCACCCCGGAGCTGCACCTGCACCTGAAGGAAGGCGAGAACTTCACGCTGATCGACAGCCTGCGCGCCAATGCTTCTTTCCCGGGCTCGGACCGCGTCAACGACATCGACGGCCTGCGCGTGGAATACCCGGACGGTTTCGGCCTGGCGCGTTCGTCGAACACGACCCCGGTCGTGGTGCTGCGCTTCGAAGGCGAGAACCCGGAAGCCCTGGCCCGCATCCAGGGCGAGTTCCGCCGCGTGATCCTGGCCGCCAAGCCCGACGCCGAGCTGCCTTTCTGAGCGCATGGCCGAGGAACAGCGCTTGAAGATCCTCCTGGTGCGCGTGTCGTCGCTGGGCGACGTGCTGCACAACCTGCCGATGGTGGCCGACATCCTGCGCCGCCATCCAGGCGCCACCATCGACTGGGTAGTGGAAGAGGGCTACCAGAGCCTGGTGCGCCTGCACCCGCAGGTCCGCCGGATCATCCCGTGGGCGCTGCGCCGCTGGCGCAAGAGCCTGGGCAAGGGCGAGACGCGCGCCGAGATCAAGGGTTTCTTCCGCAGCTTGCGCGAAGAAGAATACGACTACGTCTTCGACACCCAGGGCCTGCTCAAGACCGGCATCATCATGGGCGCCGCACGCGTCAAGCGCGGCGGCAAGAAGGTGGGGCTGGCCAACGGCAGCGAAGGCTCGGGCTACGAAGGCATCTCGCGCATCTTCCACACCGACAGCATCCCGCTCGACCCGCGTACCCATGCGGTGGCGCGCGGGCGCATGGTGGCCGGCGCCGCATTGGGCTATCCCGTCGCTACCCCCCCCGACTTCGGGCTGCCGGCGCCGCAGGCCGCGCTGCGCCCGGCCTTCCTGCCGCTCGAGGACTACGCCGTGTTCTTCCACGGCACCGCGCGCGAGGCCAAGAAGTGGCCGCAGGCCGACTGGATCGCGCTGGGACAGGCGCTGGCGCCGATGCCGGTGCTGCTGCCCTGGGGTTCGCCCTCCGAACTGGCCGATGCGCAAGCCCTCGCGGCCGCGCTGCCGAATGGGCGCGTGCTGCCCAAGCTGTCGATGATGGATGCGGTGGGCGTGGCCCAGCATGCGCGGCTGGCCGTCGGTGTCGATACCGGCCTGACCCATATCGCCGCCGCCTTCGTGCGCCCGACCGTGGAAATCTATTGCGACTCGCCGAAGTGGAAGACCGAAGGCAACTGGTCGGACCGCATCGTCAACCTCGGCGATCTGGGAATGCCTCCTGCCGCGCCGGAAGTGATTGCAGCGGCGCGCCGCCTGCTGGAGTCGACTTGATCCGTCTTTTCTATTCGCTGGCCTGGTGGCTGGCGCTGCCGGCCGTGCTGGGCCGCCTGTGGTGGCGCGGGCGCCAGGAGCCCGGCTACCGCGCGCACTGGATGGAGCGTCTCGGTTTCCCGGATGCTGCGCCCTCGAACCGCCCGACGCTTTGGGTGCACGCCGTGTCGGTGGGCGAAACCCGCGCCGCCGAACCGCTGGTCGAAGCGCTGCTCACCGCCTATCCCGACTCCCGCATCCTGCTCACCCACATGACGCCGACCGGGCGCGCCACCGGCCGTTCGCTGTTCGGCCACCACGGCGAACGGGTCGTGCAGTCCTACCTGCCTTACGACACCGGCTTCATGGTCGCCCGCTTCCTGCGGCGCTTCAAGCCGCGGGTGTGCATCCTGATGGAGACGGAAGTGTGGCCGAACCTGATCGCCGGCTGCGCGAATGCCGGCGTGCCGGTGGCGCTGGTGAACGCCCGCCTGTCCGAGCGTTCGCTGCGCAGCGGCCGCAAGATGGGCGCCCTGATGACCGACGCCGCGCAAGCCATCACTCTCGTCGCGGCGCAGACCGAGCTGGACGCCGAGCGCATCCGCTCGCTCGGCGCGCCGCAGGTAGCGGTCACCGGAAGCATCAAGTTCGACGTAGTGCCCCCGCAGGCGGCGCTGGAGAAGGGCGCCTGGCTGCGCGCTGGAATCGGCGCGCGGCCCGTATTCCTGTGCGCCAGCACGCGCGAGGGCGAGGAAGCCCTCATCGTCGACGCCTGGCGGCGCGCAGCTGACAAGCCGGCCAACGCGCTGCTGGCAATCGTGCCGCGCCATCCGCAGCGTTTCGACGAAGTCGAGAAGCTGGTGGCGGCGCGCGGCCTGAGCGTCGTGCGGCGCTCGCGCATCGAGCAGGGAGTGGGGCAAGCCGACGTCTTGCTGGGCGACTCGATGGGCGAGATGTTCGCCTATTTCGCCGCCTGCGACTGCGCCTTCATCGGCGGCAGCCTGATGCCGCTAGGGGGCCAGAACCTGATCGAAGCCTGTGCGCTGGGCAAACCGGTGCTGGTGGGCCTGCACACCTTTAATTTCGCCCAGGCGACCGACGAGGCGGTGGAAGACGGCGCCGCCCTCCGGGTGCCGGATGCCGACGCCCTGGTGGCCGCGGCGCTGCGCCTGCTGGAAGACGATGCGGCGCGCGCGCACATGGGCGGGCATGCGCTCGCCTTCGCGGGCCGCCACCGCGGCGCCACCCTGCGCACGGTTGAACTCTTGCGACAACTTATCAGGTAGGTTTTGCTACCATTCCGATTTCGAGCTCGGATAACACTAGGGGATGCGTTATGTTGTCGTTTAATCACCCGAGGCCCGTGAGCAGCAACAAGCCCGTCGCCGTGCTGGTGCAACAGCAGGACGACGACAAGCTGCTGCACATGCCCGTGAGTGACGGCCCTGTGGACCTGCCGGTCCCACATCCCGCCGCCCCGCCGGTGCTGCTATCCGAACTGCATTTTTTCGTCCGCTACACCCTGGGGGAATACCTCAGCTTCATGTGGCAGCACGGCGGCTTCCTGATCCGCCGCCGCCGCATCCGCTGGCCCGCCAGCCTCTACCTGCGCTTGAAGAGCACCCTGAGTGCGGCCCTGCATTTCATCCTGCTCGGGCGCGGCCGCCGCACCTACGAATTCACGATCGACCAGCACGGCATCGTGCGCACCAGCGGCGGCGTGACCCTGATCGGGTGGGAAGACGTGATTGGTGTGCGCACCTATACGCGCGGCTTCATGATGGTGTTGAAGCGCGGGACGCTGCCGATTCCGTACCGCTGCTTGTCGGACGAACAGCTGGCGGCGATGAAGGAGTTGGCGGCGGCCAGGCGCGATGCGCTGTTGTAGGGTGGGCAGATTCTGCCCACGCGGTCAGTCAGCAAGATCATCGGCTACGTCCGCTCAAGCGCTCACTATCGCCGCGTGGGCAGAAAATCTCCCCACCCTACGATTCGCGGCAGATCCGGTCACGCGACTCCGCGGCAGATCTGCTTAATCCGTAAACAACACCGGCATCTCATGCGAGCGCTTGCGCAGCGCCAGCCGCGCCCCATCGTAATCCGGATACACCTCGCCCACCGTCGCCCAGAAAGCCGGGCTGTGGTTCATCTCGCGCAGGTGCGCCAGTTCGTGCGCCACGACGTAGTCGATGAGCGTGAGCGGGTAGTGCACCAGGCGCCAGTTCAGGCGGATATTCCCTTCGATCGTGCACGAACCCCAGCGCGTGCCGGCCGAGGACAGCGCAAACGCGCGGTAGCTCACGCCCAGCAGCGGCGCAAAATGATCGAGCCGCTCCTTGAACAGGCGCTTGGCCTCGGCCTGGAACCACAGCTTGACGCGTTCCTTGAGCTGCCATTCCGACAGTCCCGGCACCACGCCGATCCATAATTCATTGGCCAGCGCGTCGAACTGGCAGTGGCTGCGCGATGCTTCTTCGAGCCGCAACACGATTTCGCCGCCCAGGTAGGGCAGGCGCGCGCCGTCCTTCCATTCGACCGGTACGCGTTCTTTCTGCTTGGCGCGGCGCTCGCCCCGTTCGAGCAGCTTGGTGAGGATCCAGCGGCCCTTGGCGCGGATGGCATTGTCGATGTCGGTTTGCGCGCAGCGGCGCGGCGCGGTCACGCGCAGGCCGTCATCGTCGATCATGAAGCCGATCGAGCGGCGTGCGGAGCGGCGCAAGGCGTAATCGACGGTGTGGGCGCCGAGGACGATGCGCTTGAGCGGCGGCTCGCCATCGGCCACCGGCGGGGAGGGAAGAAGGTTGCGCGGCGCCGGCGGCGGCGCCTTGAACAGCGGCTGGGCCGGCGTCGCAGGCCTATCCGCCGGCTTGAGCGCGGCGAAGAATTCCTGGGCGAACAGCTCGAGCTGGCGCCCGTCGATCTTCGGGGAGGTCATGGCTTGCTGCGGCTGCGAATCCCTGATCTGGGCGCTGACGTCGCTCAGCCACCTTTGTAGGCGTGGGGCGAAATGACGCGCATTTCCGATTCTATCCAATTTTCGACCTCTTGCATCATGCTCTCGGGGGTGTGATTGTCTGGCGAAATCGGTTTGCCAATCGAGACGGTGATCAAGCCGGGACGCTTGATGAACGAGTTCTTCGGCCAGCATTCACCTGAATTATGCGCGATCGGCACGACAACGGTGTGGGTTTCGACAGCCAGCCGGGTACCGCCGCTTTTGTACTTGCCCTTCTGGCCGACCGGGATGCGGGTCCCTTCGGGGAACATGATGATCCACTGGCCGTCGGCCAGGCGCCGCTTGCCGTGGCGGACCACGTGGGCAAAGGCGTTCTTGCCCTGCTTGCGGTCGATCGGGATCATGCGCAGCAGCGCCATGCCCCAGCCGAAGAAGGGGATGTACAGGATCTCCTTCTTGAACACATAGACCAGCGGACGCGTGAGGTTCGGCAGCAGGAAGATGGTCTCCCATGCCGACTGGTGCTTCGACAGCACGATGGCGGGGCTGTTCGGCAGGTTGTCGTAGCCCTTGAATTCGTAGCGGATGCCGCAAATGACCTTGGCGGCCCAGATGATGAAGACGTTCCAGCGCGAGGTCACCCAGAAGCGCTTGTTGTACGGCAGGGGCGCTGCCAGGAAGCACACGCAGGCCCACACGACGGTGGCCACGATCATGACGATCTTGAAGAGCAGGGAACGCAGAAACAGGGTGAAGGTGTGCAAAGGGGCTCCGGACGGATGTTCGTTATCTGTTATTCGTTATTCTGGCCGCTGTACCGCGGTCTTGAGGAAGGCATGGACCATCGAGGCCAGGTCGGGGAAGACCTGGGTGCCGGGCGGCAGGCCGCCGGTAGCCTGGGTCTTCTCGCCCTTGCCGGTCAGGACCAGGTAGGGCACGCAGCCCATGATGAAGCCGGCCTGCAGATCGCGCAGCGAGTCGCCCACGGTGGGCACGCCCTTCAGGTTCACCTTGAAGCGCTTGCCGATCTCCTCGAACATGCCGGCCTTGGGCTTGCGGCAGTCGCAGTTGTCGATCGCGGCGTGCGGGCAGAAGAAGATGGCGTCGATGTCGGCGCCCACCAGTTGGGCACTGGCGTGCAGCTTCTGGTGGATCGCGTTCAGGGTCGGCATGTCGAACAGCTCGCGCGCGATGCCCGACTGGTTCGAGGCCACGACGACGCGGTAACCCGCCTGGTTCAGGCGGGCGATCGCTTCGAGCGAACCCGGAATCGGAATCCACTCCGCCGGCGACTTGATGAAGTCCGGCGAATCGTGGTTGATGACCCCGTCCCGGTCCAGGATGATGAGCTTCATGGCAGCTACCTTACCAGCTTAGGCGGCCAATTTCGAGATATCGGCGACACCATTCATCATGCTGTGCAACTGCGACAACAGCGCCAGGCGGTTGTTGCGCAAGGCGAGATCGTCGGCCATCACCATCACGTCGTTGAAGAAGGCGTCGACGTCGTCGCGCAGCTGGGCCAGGGTCTTGAGGGTGCCGGTGAAGTCGCCGCGCGCGAATGCCGCATCGACGTCCGGGCGCACGCGCGCGATCGCGGCGGCCAGGTTCTTCTCGGCCTGCTCCTGCAGCAGCTCCGGCTTGACTTCGCCAATGGCGGCCTCGGTCTTTTTCAGGATGTTGGTGATGCGCTTGTTGGCGGCGGCCAGCGAGCTCGATTCCGGCAGGGCGGCGAAGGCCTGCACCGCTTCCAGGCGCTGGACCACGTCGTCGACGCGGTCCGGGTCCTGGGCCAGCACGGCTTCGACTTCGTTCGGCGAGAAGCCGCGCTCGCGCAGCATGCCGCGCAGGCGGTCGAGCATGAAGGCGGTGACTTCCGTACGTGAATCCTTGAATGCTGCCTGGCCCTCGAACACGCCTACTGCGTCGCCCAGCAAGTCGGAAATCGACAGCGGCAGGCGCTTCTCGACCAGCATGCGCATCACGCCGAGGGCGTGGCGGCGCAGTGCGAACGGATCCTTCTCGCCGGTCGGCTGCAGGCCGATGGCCCAGATGCCGACCAGGGTCTCGAGCTTGTCGGCCAGCGCGGCCACCAGGCCGGTATTGGTCGAGGGGAGCTGGTCGCCGGCAAAGCGCGGCTGGTAGTGCTCGGACGCGGCCAGGGCGACTTCCTCGTGCTCGCCGTCGTGGCGCGCGTAATAGGTGCCCATGATGCCTTGCAGCTCGGGGAACTCGCCCACCATGTCGGTCAAGAGGTCGGCCTTGGCCAGGCGTGCGCCGCGTTCGGCAAGCGCCACGTCATAGCCCAGGCGCGCCGCGATGGCGCTGGCCAGTTTGGTCACGCGCTCGGTGCGTTCAAGCTGGGTGCCCAGCTTGTTATGGTAGACCACGCTCGCCAGCTGCGGAATGCGCGATTCCAGGGTCTTCTTCTTGTCCTGCTCGAAGAAGAACTTGGCGTCCGACAGGCGCGGGCGCACCACGCGCTCGTTGCCGCCGACGATCGCGGCCGGGTCATCGGTGGCGATGTTCGACACGATCAGGAAGCGCGAGCGCAGCTTGCCCGCGCTGTCGGTCAGGGCGAAGTATTTCTGGTTGGTCTGCATCGTCAGGATCAGGCATTCCTGCGGCACGGCCAGGAACTCGTCCTCGAAGCGGCATTCATACACCACTGGCCATTCGACCAGGGCGGCCACTTCGTCGAGCAGCGACTCCGGCATCAGAACCTGGTCGGCACCTGCTTTTTCCAGCAGCTGCTTGCGGATGCTGTCCTTGCGGCCTTCGGCACTGGACATCACCTTGCCTTCGCCCTCCAGCACGGCGCCGTACCGGTCGGCGTGCGGGATGGCGATGGCCTGGCCGTGCGACAGGAAGCGGTGGCCCATGGTGTGGCGGCCCGCGTCGAGGCCCAGCAGCGTCAGCGGCAGCACCTGTTCGCCATGCAGCGCGAGCAGCAGGTGCACCGGGCGCACGAACTGCACGGTGGCGCCGTCGGGGCGCTGGTAGCTCATGAGCTTGGGGATCGGCAGCTTGGCGACGGCGTCAAGCAGCACCTCCTGCAGGCCGCCGGCAAGCGCGCTGCCGCTGGCGGTATAGGTATAGAAGAAGGATTCGGCCTTGCCGTCCTGGGCGCGTTCGAGATCGGCGACCGTCAGGTCGGGGAAGCCCAGCGCGGCCAGCTTCTTGGCTAGCGGCGCAGACGGATTGCCGTCCTTGTCCAGCGCGACGGAGACCGGCAGCACCTTCTCGCGCATGGATTTGTCGGGCGAGGTCGCGCGGACATTGGTGATCGTGACCGCCAGGCGGCGCGGGGTGGCGTGGGGCGTGACGACGCTGTCGGGTTCGAGGAAGTCGCGGGCCTTCAGGCCGTTGGCGATGCCGGTCGCAAACGCGGCGCCCAGCTTGACGAGGGCTTTCGGTGGCAGTTCTTCGGTCTGGATTTCGACGAGGAGAGTCTGGTTCATGGTCTGTTCTGTTCTTTTCCGCTTAGGCTGCGGCTTGGCCGGCAGCGGGGAGCATCGGGAAGCCGAGCTTCTCGCGCGAGTCGTAATAGGCCTGCGCCACCAGGCGCGAGAGCGTGCGCACGCGGCCGATGTAGGCGGCGCGCTCGGTCACGGAAATGGCGCCGCGCGCGTCGAGCATGTTGAAGCTGTGCGATGCCTTCATGATCTGTTCGTAGGCCGGCAGGGTCAGCGCCAGCTCGACCAGGCGCTTGGCCTCGGATTCGTGGTTGGCGAAGGCCTGGAACAGCAGCTCGGTATTGGCGTGCTCGAAGTTGTAGGTCGACTGCTCGACTTCGTTCTGGTGGAAGACGTCGCCGTATTTCAGCGTCTTCTTCTCGCCGTTCTCTTCCCACTCGGTCCACACCAGGTCGTACACGTTCTCGACGCCCTGCAGGTACATCGCCAGGCGCTCGACGCCATAGGTGATCTCGCCCAGCACCGGCTTGCAATCGAGGCCGCCGACCTGCTGGAAATAGGTGAACTGCGTGACTTCCATGCCGTTGAGCCAGACTTCCCAGCCCAGGCCCCAGGCGCCCAGGGTCGGGCTTTCCCAGTCGTCCTCGACGAAGCGCACGTCGTTCTTCTTCAGGTCCAGGCCCAGCGCCTCGAGCGAACCGAGGTAGAGCTCGAGGATGTTTTCCGGCGCGGGTTTCAGCACCACCTGGTACTGGTAGTAGTGCTGCAGGCGGTTCGGGTTCTCGCCGTAGCGGCCGTCCTTCGGGCGGCGCGACGGCTGCACATAGGCGGCGCGCCAGGGCTCGGGGCCGATCGCGCGCAGGAAGGTACCGGTGTGGAAGGTGCCGGCGCCGACTTCCATGTCGTAAGGCTGCAGCAGTGCGCAGCCCTGCTTGTCCCAATAGGATTGCAGGGTCAGGATGATTTGTTGGAATGTGAGCATCTTGTAGGGGGCGGCGCGGGGATCAAGCCGCAGACACGGTTAGTTTGCCAAATGACTAATTCTACTGAATTTTCACGGCCCTCTGGGACCGTATTGAACTCAGCTATTCGATTTGGCGGTTTTACTCGCAGCGCGGATGCGGTAACGGCGGCCGGCGAACCACGCGCCCGCCAGCATCAGGCTGCCCAGCAGCAGGAAAGCCAGGTTGCCCAGGCGGACAAAGGGCGTGAAGCCTTCGGTGCCGCGCACGGTGGCGGTGAGCACGCCGCGGCCGTAGAAGGGCAGCTGCTGCACGATGCGGCCGCGCGCGTCGATGATGGCGGTGGCGCCGTTGTTCGTCGAGCGCAGCATCGGGCGGCCGGTCTCGATCGAACGCATCTGCGAAATCTGCAGGTGCTGGGGGATCGCCACCGATTCGCCGTACCAGGCCAGGTTCGACACGTTCAGCAGCAGGGTCGCGGCCCTGGGCGCGTTGCGCAGCTGGGCCGCGATCTCTTCGCCGAAGGCGTCTTCGTAGCAGATATTCGGCAGCACCAGCTGGTCCTTGACCGGGAAGGGCGCCTGCAGGGCCTTGCCGCGGGTCTGGTCTCCCAGCGGGATGCTCATCAAGTCGGTGAACCAGCGAAAGCCCGGCGGGATGAATTCGCCGAAGGGCACCAGGTGGTGCTTGTCGTAGCGGTAGGGCGCAGCGCCGGGGCCGAAGGCGATCACGCTGTTGGCATATTGGGTCGGGCTGTCCATCATCGGGATGCCGAGTATCAGGTGGCTGCCGGTCTGCACGGCGTAGTCCTGCAGCCCCTTGAGGTAGCCGTCGGGAAGCTGGTAGGGCGTGACGGGGACCGCGGTTTCCGGCGTGGCGATCAGGTCGGCCGGCGCGGCCGTGATCATGCCGCGGTAGCGCTCGATGATGTCGAGGAGGTAGGCGGCATCGAATTTCTGGTCCTGGCGCACGTCGCCCTGCAGCAGGCGTACCGTGACCGGCTGGCCGACGTCCTGGGTCCAGGCAATCTGCTTCAGGCCGAAGCCGGCCGCCATCACGGCGGCGAGCAGGCCCAGCGCCCGCCAGCGCTTGCGCTGGGTCAGCATGGCCAGGCAGCCCGCGCACACGGCGGCGAGGATGCCCACGCCGTACACGCCCACCAGCGGCGCGTAGCCGGCCAGGGGCGAGACGTTGTGGGCATAGCCCGAGGAAGCCCAGGGGAAGCCGGTGAACACCCAGCCGCGCAGCCATTCCGACAGGCCCCAGCTCACGGGCAGCGCCAGCAGCACGAAGGCGGTGACGGTCAGCGACCACTTGCGGCGCAGCCAGGAAGCGGCGCCGCCGGCAAAGGCGCCGAACAGGCCCATGTACAGGCCGAGCAGGGCGATCGAGATCGCCCCTAAAATGGCGGGCAGGCCGCCGAAGCGGGTGATGGCGATATACAGCCAGTGCATCCCGGCCACCGACCAGCCGAAGCCGAAGGCCCAGCCCAGCAGCAGGCCGTGGCGCGGCGAATTTTCCACGCCGACCCGGTAGAAGAAATAGGCCAGCGCCAGGAATTGCACCGGCCACCAGCCGAAGGGTTCGAACGAGAACAGGGAGAGGGCGCCGGCCAGCGCCATCAGCACCAGTGCTGTCAAGGACGGCGTGGCGGCGCGTGCGCCCGGTTCAGTCGCAGTGGAAGGCTGGGTACGGCGGCGCAGCATCAGTCGCGGCCGCCCTGGGTGTAAGGGAGCTTTTCGACCAGCAGTACATGGATCTGGCGGGCGTCGGCGCGCAGCACCTCGAAACGCAGGCCTTCGAGGTCGAAGACTTCGCCCTTGTGCGGCATGCGGCCCAGGTGGCTGGCGACCAGGCCGCCGATGGTGTCGGCATCGGTGTCGAGCAGGTCGGCGCCGATCTCTTCGTTGAACTGCTCGATCTCGGTCAGGGCCTTGACGCGCCAGCGCGGGCCGAGTTGCCCTTCCTTGATCGACAGGACATTGTCTTCTTCTTCGTCGAAGTCGTATTCGTCCTCGATGTCGCCGACGATCTGCTCGAGCACGTCCTCGATGGTGATCAGGCCGGCCACGCCGCTGTACTCGTCGACGACGATGGCCATGTGGTTGTGGTTGGCGCGGAAATCGCGCAGCAGCACGTTCAGGCGCTTCGATTCCGGGATGAAGATCGCCGGGCGCAGCATGGCGCGCACGTCGAACGATTCTTCAGCGTAATAGCGCAGCAAGTCCTTGGCCAGCAGGATGCCGACCACCTTGTCGCGCTCGCCTTCGATGGCAGGGAAACGCGAGTGTTGCGTTTCCATCACGATCGGCAGCCATTCCTCGATCGGTTTGGAGATGTCGACGACGTCCATCTGGGAGCGCGGGACCATGATGTCGCGCACGGACAGGTCGGATACCTGGAACACGCCCTCGATCATCGAGAGTGCGTCGGCATCGATCAGGTTGCGTTCGTGGGCTTCGTGCAGCACTTCGAGGAGTTCTGCGCGATTTTCAGGCTCGGGGGAAATCAGTGCGGTCAGCCGTTCAAACAGCGACCGGTGGGGTTTGGCGTCCGATCGGACGTCACTGGGATACTCGGGCATAGTTGGCGTGAAGCCGTTGTTGCGATGGGTATAGGATACACCAAAAGGGCGGAAGCTGAATTTGCGTGCGGCTGCCAACCCGGTTGTCGCACGGTGGAAGGTCGCCCTTCCACCGTGCGAAAACGGTGCGCTCAATCCGAATACGGATCCGGGTAGCCCAGCACTTCCATGATGTCGCGCTCGAACTGTTCCATTTCCTCGGCTTCCACGTCGTGGTCGTGGTCATAGCCCTGGGCGTGCAGCACGCCGTGCACCACCAGGTGGGCCGCGTGCTCCTCGACCGTCTTCTTTTGCTCATCGGCTTCGCGCAGCACGACGTCGGTGCACAGGATGATGTCGGCCTGGGTCGGGTCGTCCTCGCCCAGTTCCTCGCCTTCGTTATAGGCGAAGGTCAGGACATTGGTCGCGTAGTCCTTGCCGCGGTAGGTGCGGTTCAGGGTCTGGCCTTCCTCGGCGTCGACGAAGCGGATGGTCAGCTCGGCCGGGCCCAGCAGGGCCGCCTGCACCCAGCGCGTGAGCATCTCTTCGCTCAGTTCTTTCTCGAGGCGGGTGTCGGCGTACTGGACCTCGAGGTCGAGATCATGTTTTTTTTCTTGCATTTTTCACCGGGATCGGTTTGGGGAGGGCGGCCAGTTCCTCGATCGAGGCATTGGCCTCGTAGGCGTCGATGATGCGCCCGACCAGCGGGTGGCGCACCACGTCCACGCTGGCGAACTGGGTGAATTTGATGCCGCGCACGTTTTTCAGCACGTGCATGGCGTCGACCAGGCCCGAACGCTGCGTCTTGTGCAGGTCGACCTGGGTCACGTCGCCCGTGATCACGGCCTTGCTGCCGAAGCCGATCCGGGTCAGGAACATCTTCATCTGCTCGACCGTCGTGTTCTGGGCTTCGTCCAGGATCACGAAGGCGTGGTTCAGCGTGCGGCCGCGCATGTAGGCCAGCGGGGCGATCTCGATGACCTGCTTCTCGAACATCTTCATGGTGCGGTCGAAGCCGAGCAGGTCGTACAGCGCGTCGTACAGCGGGCGCAGGTAAGGGTCGACTTTCTGGCTCAGGTCGCCCGGCAGGAAGCCGAGGCGCTCGCCCGCTTCCACTGCAGGGCGGGTCAGGATGATGCGCTTGACCGCATCGCGCTCGAGCGCGTCCACCGCGCAGGCTACGGCGAGATAGGTCTTGCCGGTGCCGGCCGGGCCGACGCCGAAGCTGATGTCGTGCTCGAGCACCGCGTTCATGTATTCGATCTGGTGCGGCGTGCGGCCGCGCAAATCGCTGCGGCGGGTCTTGAGCATCGGGCTGACCAGTTCCTGCGTCGCGCCGTCTTCGGTTTCCCCGGCGTCTGCAGCCTTTGCTTCCTTGACGGCCGGCTCGGCTGCCTCGGGAGCACGGGGCTTGAGGCCGACGCGCTGCTCCACCAGGGCCAGTTGCACTTCCTCGATCGGCACGACCTTGTTGGCGACCGCGTAGAAGCGCTCGAGCAGTTCGACCGCACGGTCGGCATTGGCGCCGGTGACGATGAATTTCTCGCCGCGGCGGAACACCGTGACGTCAAGCGCGGCCGATATCTGGCGCAGGTTCTCGTCGAGCGGGCCGCACAGGTGGGCAAGCCGCGTGTTGTCGAGCGGCTCGGGGATGAAGTAGGAAGGCTGGGATGGGGTATTTTTCAACTGGCTTTGGCAATCGTATGTGAGTTAGCGACGAGTTCGCCGCGCAGGAAATAGTCATGGCTCGCGGTAATCCGCAGGTCGACCAGCTGGCCCACCAGGGACGGGCCGCCTTCTACTGGCAGGAAATGGACCACGCGATTGTTCTCGCAGCGGCCCTGCAACTGCCCTTCGTCCTTCTTCGACGGGCCTTCGACCAGCACGCGCTGGACGGTGCCGACCATGGCCGCGCTGTACTTGCGGGTGTTGGCGTCGATCAGGGCCTGCAGGCGCTGCAGGCGGGCAAGCTTGACTTCGTGCGGGGTGTCGTCGTCGAGGTTGGCGGCCGGGGTGCCCGGACGCTTGCTGAAGATAAAACTGAAACTGTTGTCGAAGCCGACATCGGCCACGAGCTTCATCATGGCCTCGAAATCGGCCTCGGTTTCGCCCGGGAAGCCGACGATGAAGTCGGACGAGAAGGTCATGTCCGGGCGCACCGCGCGGATGCGGCGGATGATCGACTTGTATTCCAGGCCGGTATAGCCGCGCTTCATGGCGCCGAGAATGCGGTCGGAGCCGTGCTGCACCGGTAGATAGATATGGTTGACCAGTTGCGGGATGCTTGCGTAGGCATCGATCAGGCGCTGGGTGAATTCCTTCGGGTGGCTGGTCACGTAGCGCAGGCGCGCCACGCCGGGGAGGTCGGCGATGTATTCGAGCAGCAAGGCGAAATCGGCCGTGTCCCCGCCGGCCATGGCGCCGCGGTAGGCATTCACGTTCTGGCCCAGCAGCATGATTTCCTTCACGCCCTGGGCGGCCAGGCCGGCGCACTCGGTCAGCACGTCCTCGAACGGGCGCGAGACTTCCTCGCCGCGGGTATAAGGCACCACGCAATAGCTGCAATATTTGCTGCAGCCTTCCATGATCGACACATAGGCCACTGCGCCGTCGACCTTGGCTGGCGGCAAGTGATCGAATTTTTCGATTTCCGGGAAGCTGATGTCGACCTGGGCATTGCCGCTCGAGCGGCGGTCGCGGATCAGTTGCGGCAGGCGGTGCAGGGTCTGCGGGCCGAACACGACATCCACGTGCGGCGCCCGGCGCACGATGGCCTGCCCCTCTTGCGATGCCACGCAGCCACCTACGCCGATCACCAGGTCCGGCTTGTCGCGCTTGAGCGCCTTGAAGCGGCCCAGGTCCGAAAACACTTTCTCTTGCGCCTTTTCTCGCACAGAACAGGTGTTCAGCAGGATGACGTCGGCCTCTTCCGGCGAATCGGTACGGACCAGTCCATCGGCGGCGCCGAGGACATCGGCCATCTTGTCCGAGTCGTACTCGTTCATCTGGCAGCCGAAGGTTTTAATGAATACTTTTTTCTGCATGGAGTGCTATGTAAGAGAGGAGCTGGTGCCGGGGCAATACAAGGTACCCAGTTTAGCGTAAATCGGCTGCTGCCCTCGAAACAGGCATGTGCGCACCGGATTTTTATTCCACGAGGAATGATTACTTTCTTAACCTAAAGTAATTATTATTATGCTCAGATTGTTAAATGTGCGATGATGTAACTGCTTGATGAAACGCATGGGTTTATCCACACGGATCAATTTATTTCCTCTTGTAAATCAATGAGTTCGCTTCGACTTCTGATAGGAAAATTTATTGCAGAAATCTCTTGCGTGCGCCACAAATAATCCCCATGTGCTGAAATGCCTATGTGACAAGCTTTCCGCACGATAGCTTGATTTGAGACAATGAGTCACATGCGCCGCTCGGATGTACTGGTGGCGTATGAGCCTGATAATTTGTTTGAAAGACAAGTGCGCATGTGGAGAGGTAATGCGGGGGCATGCGATCCGGAACGTTTCTTAAGGGGATCTTCAGGTTCAACCTGTTAAATCCTTGCAAGGTAGTCCGGGAACTGATGTTAAGGAAATTAATCTTTAGCAAAAGTTCGTAAGGGAAGTATTTTAACCAACTTAAGAGGTAAACATCATGGCACAACAGCATCATGCTCTGTCTTCGCAAGAAAGCTACAATCCGAATCATCTGCTGGACATTTTGCTCGGCAAGATGCAACTGAAGAACGATGCTGCGCTGTCGCGCATGCTCGAAGTTGCGCCGCCAGTCATCAGCAAGATCCGTCACCACCGTCTGCCAGTCGGCGCTTCGCTGCTGATCCGCATGCACGAGGTGACCGGGATGAGCATTCGCGACCTGCGCGACCTGATGGGCGATCGCCGCACCAAATACCGCCTGTCGGATGCACAAGGCCGTCCGAAGCCAGAAGAGAAGGCAGCACAGGCCGCCGCAGCCGCCGCAGCTCAGCAACAGCAACCGCAACAGAACAACGAAACGACTCCGTCGTCCTCGTCCGGCAATTATGCTCACTAATGCCGCGGGCATGACAGCCGCGACTGTCATGCCTTCGGTATCAGCGAGCTGCGGCACCGCGCGCTGAGCGCAGTGCCGCGCCGGTTTCCTTCCGGCGTCTAACCTGGCGCCTTTTCGGCGTTTTCCATCGCTTTACTCCAAGGCATCCCTGCCGGCTTCTTCAAGCCATCAGGATGGCCGTCATTTCCTCGTACTGCAGCTCGGTATCGTGGAAAGCCTGCAGCCACGCTTCTTCCGTCAGACCCAGGGCCGTCCAGGCCACCGCCGAGACCCTAGGCACCAGCTCGTCCGGATTGCCGGCCAGGTCCAGTGCATGCACAATGGCGCTTGCCACGTGCACGATGGTTGCCAGGAAACCTGCTCCCTGCGCTTCCGGCGTGTGGTGGAAGGCGATCGCCTGGCGCATGGTGTCGGAAAAATTCCAGTGCGCAGCCAGGGCCACGCCGGCGTCGACGTGGTCGATGCCCAGCAGGGCGCGCTCGGCCTCGACCAATTCGCAATCTTTCTTGTCGCGCAGCGACAGCACTGCCTGGTAGCGCTCCGGGAAGCGCGCGACCAGCACCAGGCGCCCGATGTCGTGCAGCAAGCCGGCCGTGAAGGCGTAATCGGGATTGAAGCGTACCCGCCGCGCCAGCACCCGCGCGCAGGCGGCGGTGGCGATCGAATGGCGCCAGAAGGCCTTGTCGTTGAAGCCCGGGCAGCGTCCCGCCGGAAAACAGCCGGTGAGGGCTGCCGCCGTGATCAGGTTGCGCGTGGTCTGGAACCCGAGGAAGGTCATGGCCTGCTGGATGGTCGTGGCTTTCACCTGCAGCCCGAAGGCCGAGGAATTGGCCAGGCGCAGGGTCTTGGCCGTGAGCGCCGGATCGTTCGCCACTTTTTTCGCCAGCACGGCGACGTCGACGTCTTCCTGGTCGATGCTGCCCAGCAGTTCCATGACGACGGCCGGCAGCGAGGGCAGATCCTCGACGTTGCCGATCAATTCCTCGACACGCACGGCGTCCAGCGGCGCGCTCATGGCGCCACTCCGCGCTTGAGGCGGTAATCCTCGATGTAGCGGCGCAGCAGGCCGGTGGCCCAGTCGCCGTGGTCCTCGCGGTCGTTGCGGCGGAACACATGGTCGAGGCGCTCCTGCACCGCAGCCGCGCTGGGCTGGGACAGGGGATGGGCGCGCGCCACCGGCACGGCGGCGACGCCATGCCGCGCCAGCGAGGCGATGGTCGCTTCGCTCAGGATGGCGCCTTCGGCCAGCAGGACATGGCCGTGCTCGTCGAGCAGCACGTCGGCCAGCACCATGCCGGGGAACAGGTGCGCCATTGGCACCAGTTCATAGGTATCGCTCATCGTTCCTCCTGTTGTCAGCTGATCGATCTTATCACCGGCCCCGGCCGGATTGGCGCTCCTGCGCAGGAACTGTCGCGTTAGCAGCCCTCTTTTTAAATACAGCAACAAAAATGTTGTAGGCTTTCGGGTTCGCGGCCACGGCCGTCCATTGCCAAAGGACTTCCATGAAACTCTACGTCAGCCCGGGCGCCTGCTCGCTCGCCCCGCATATCGCGCTCATCGCCGCCGGCCTGCCATTCTCGGTCGAACGCGTCAGCCTCAAGACCAAGGCCATCGCCAGCGGCGGTGACTTCCGCGACATCAACGACAAAGGCTCGGTCCCGGCCTTGCAGCTGGACGATGGCAAGGTACTGACCGAAGCGGCCGTGCTGCTGCAATACATTGCGGACCAGGCGCCGGCGGCCCGGCTGGCGCCGGCCCTGGGCAGCTTCGAGCGCTACCAGCTGATGGAAAGCCTGAACTATGTCGCCACCGAATTGCACAAGCGTTTTACGCCGATCTTCACCCCTGGCTGCACCGAGGAAGGCCGCGCCGCGGCCTGGACCGGCCTGGCGCGTCCCTTGAACTACCTGGCGGGCAAGCTCGAAGGCGGACAGTTCCTGTCGGGTAGCCAGTTTACGATTGCCGACGCCTACCTGTTCACGGTGCTGAACTGGGCCGGCTTTGCCAAGTTCAGCCTGGACGACTGGCCGGTGTTGCAGGCCTACCAGGCGCGCATTGCCGCGCTTCCGGCCGTCCAGCAAGCCCTGCGTGCAGAAGGGCTGGCCTGACGAAGGACGGGAAACGAAGCGCCATGCCCATATCGCCTGGGGTAACATCGCGCCCATGACCAGTCACTGCTACGTCGCATTTTTGCGGGGAATCAATGTTGGGCGCGCCAAGCGCATCGCCATGGCCGACCTGTGCGCGCTGGTCGAAGGGCTGGGTTACTCCGGCGTGCGCAGCGTTTTGAACAGTGGCAACGTGGTCTTCCAGGCGCCCAACGCCACGGCCAGCGAGGCCGCCGAGGCTATCGAAGAAGCCTTGGTGCTCAAGCTGGGCGTGGCGGCGCGCGTATTCGTGCTGGAGCGCAGCGAGCTGTCCGCCGTCATCGACGACAACCCCTTGCTCGAGGTGGCGGACGACCACGCCCGCCTGATCGTCTTCCTGCTGGGCGACCCCGCCCAACGCGACAAGCTGGCAGCGCTCGACGGCAAGGACTGGGGCTGCGACCGCCTGGCGCTGGGCGAGCGTGCGGCCTATGTCTGGTGTCCGGACGGGATGCTCGATAGCGCTGCAGCCACCGCCCTGGGCAAGCACCTGGGCGACGCCACCACTTCGCGCAACTGGAATACCTTGATCAAGCTGCACGCTTTGTGCAGCGCCGTCTGACGCGCCGCGTCGCGGCCGCGTCAGGCATCTTCAGGCGAGCCGGGCAGGGCGCCCGGCCTGGCCTTCGTTCACGGCTACTTGAACTTCTCGCTGCTGCCGCGGCCCGCCTTGACGCCGATGAGGATCAGGCCGACCAGCATCATGGCGAAGACCTCCGGCTCGGGTAGTTCCGACATGTGGGTGGGGGGCGTGACGATGTCCTGGCGCTGGGTCACGGACAAATTCCGTACCGGCTGCTGGGCGCTTGCGGCCCCGGCATTCTCTACAGCGAGATCGATAACGGCAGCTTGCGCGCCACTGCCGAGGCAGAATGCCAGCGCTGCTGCCAATGCATATCTTTTCATAGCCGTTCCTCTTGCTGTTACTTGCATGCGGCCTGTACAGCCTCATATAGGTGAGGCAGCACAATCCTCGTATTACATAATTAGCATACCAAAAACGCATAAACTCTTGCGTTCAATTGGGGTGATAAGTTGCAGAAAGAAGTCATCAGGATGCTGGCAGTTAGATACTGTTGAGCTCAATCAAGCGCGAAGGGGCTGTCGCAAATTTGCCTCGTGTAATGACTGTCATTATTGCAATTCTTATGCTTATCAGTAATGACTTTTTCGCAAAGTTATAGGGTAATTTTGGATATTCGATAAGTTTTGCTGTCGGCCTAGCAATATATTCTCTTATCTCCTTTTTCATAATCGTCGAATTCATGACTTTTTTCGACGCACGGTATACACCTCGGTTTTTTTTACAGGTATAGTCTTCATATCCTATTGCCTTCGGGCATCAAAACAATACCAAACGTACACGTTTGGACCTTGAGCGGCCCCATGCGCCGCCGCCGATCCCGCGAGACCACGCCGGCACGGCACCCTTGAAGTACCGTCGCTGTCTGACCCAACTTTGCAAGAGATCACACGATGCCCAATTTCGCCCGACTCCAAATTGCCTTCAAGAACGTTTACGTGCGCATCGCCATCGCGGCGCTGCTGGGCGTGATCGCTGCAGTGGCAATCTGGAAATCGAACGTGCCCCAGGATCCAACTCCGGTGGTGCATTCGCAGAATATTGCCGAGATCACCGAGCTGGCTGCCAAGAAGGGCCGCCTGGAATACCTGTTGATCGCCAAGCCGCTGTCGGAGTCGCCGCGCTATGTCTACAAGTTCAAGGACGAGAGCGCGCTGCACGTGGTGAAGGTGCCGAGCACCTCGCACCTGTCGCTCGAGCGCGAAGTGCTGCTCAAGAATGCGATTCCGTACTCGATCGCCAAGGACGACTACCTGGCCAGCCACGAGGCCGTGATGGACGAGGGCGAGACCGCGCTGGACAAGACCGGCACTTTCCTGAAGAACTACGGACTGACCATCGGCGTGCTGCTCCTGGTGCTGTACCTGCTGAAATTCGGCGTGCCGGGCATGGGCATGAGCGCCTCGGTCATCACCCCTGACAAGCTCAAGGGCAGCATGGACGACCTGATCGGTATGGAAGACATCAAGCAGGAAGTGCTGCACCTGGAAGACATGATCCGCAACCGCGACGAATACCAGTCGCACAACATCGACAAGCCGTTCAACGTGATGCTCACCGGCCCTGCCGGCACCGGCAAGACCAAGCTGGTCGGCTACCTGGCCAAGCGCCTGAACCTGCCGCTGATCTCGGCCTCGGGTTCGGCCCTGGAGTCGGGCTATGTCGGCGGCGGCTCGAAGGCGCTCAACGCCCTGTACCGCAAGGCTTGCGCAAAGGGCAAGTGCATCATCTTCCTGGACGAAGCGCAATCGCTGTTCATGCCGCGTGGCCGCAGCGAAAAGAAATGGGAAGACGATACCGCCAACACCCTGCTGGGCCTGCTGGACGGCGTGAAGAGCGACAAGGGCCAGGGCGTGATCTGGATCGTCGCCTCGAACTTCGACGATTCCTCGACCGACATGGACGAAGCGATGCTGCGCCGTTTCTCGGTGAAGATCAATTTCCGCCTGCCGAACAAGGGCGAGCGCAAGGAATTGCTGCGCAGCTTCCTGTCGCGCAAGAAGGATGGCCTGGTCGACTGGACCGACACCAACCTGGAGCAGGTGGCGGAAATCACCCAGAACCTGAGCCCGGCGCTGCTGGAGACCGTCGTGGAACGCGCCAGCATGCTGTCGATCCAGGAAAAAACGATCATCAATACCAACCTGCTGTTCCGTGCCTACGAGCGCGCCACCATCGGCCTGACCGACCGCGCCACGACACTGGACAAGACCAAGCAGCGCGAGCGCATCGCCCTGCACGAGCTGGGTCACTTCTTCATGCAGATCGACCCCTACCTGCGCCAGGGCCTGAGCTTGGCCGAAGTGAAGGAAAAGTCGCACCTGCTCAAGATCAGCACCGAAGCGGTCTCGAAGATCGGCGCGCTGGGCTATGTGCTGCAATCGGGCGAGGACATGTCGCTGCGCACCCTGGAAGAGCTCGAGCGCGACGTGATCGGCCTGTACGGCGGGGTCGCGGCCGAAGAACTGTTCTACGGCGCCCGCGGCATCTCGGTGGGCAGCCAGAACGACATCGAGAAGATCACCAAGATGCTCAACCTGATGGTCAGCCGCCTGTCGATGTATTCGCGCTCCAAGCTCGATTATTCGCAGCTGAACCAGGATGCGAGCGGCGAGCACACCATCCGCCTGGTGGAAGAAAAGGCCGATGAGCTCTACAGCTATACCCTGAACGCGATCCGCGATTACAAGCTGGTGATCGAGTCGCTCAAGGACACCTTGATGGAAGAGTATGTGCTGTCGAAGGACGCGGTGTTCGCGCTGCTGGAAGAGCGCAGCGAGATGATCGCCTCGCAGCTGCACGGGCGCCATGCGAACCTGAAGCTGTGTGTCGAGGAAGTCGCCGCGTAAGCCTGAAGTTTTACCGGTTGTAAAAAAAACCCGCATGGCGCGAGCCTGCGGGTTTTTTCATGCGGGCGCCTTGTCCCTTCAATGCGCTGCGGCCTTCTCGCGCAAGGTCTCCACCACGTGCCGCGTCATGCTCGACGCCAGCTCATCCTCGCCCACGAACACCTTGCCGCCGGTATCCTCGCGCAGCAGCACCGCTTCGCTCTCGTTATGCGTGCGCACCACCGCCCCGATCGACGGGTTGAGCATGCGCGCGATCTCCACCATGCGCCGCACGTGGAAGGTGTCGGGCGTGGCGATCACCAAGAGCGCCGCGTGGGTGATGTGGGCCTGGATCAGCACCGCCGGTTCGGCCGCATTGCCGGCCACCGCCGGAATGCCCTCAAAGCGCAGGCGCTCGACCAGTTCGCGGTTCTGTTCCGCCACCACGAAGTGCACGCCGCGCGCTGTCAGTTCGCCGGCGATGCGGCGGCCCACGCGGCCGTAGCCGACCAGCACCACCTGTCCGCTGAGCTTTTCGTGCGCCGTTTCCGTCGGCAGCGTGGCCAGCGGGTCGTCGCGGCTCTCCAGCTTGCGCGCCAGTTCCGAGCGCTCGCGCATCCAGCGCTGCAGCGGCTCGATGGCCGTGAACAGGAGCGGATTGACTGCGATCGAGAGGATGGCGCCGGCCAGGATCAGGTTCTGGCCCAGTTCCGGCAGCAGGCCGAGCGACATGCCCAGCGCGGCCAGGATGAAGGAAAACTCGCCGATCTGCGCCAGGCTGGCCGAGACGGTCAGCGCCGTATTGAGCGGGTAGCGCAGCACCAGCACCAGGACAAAAGCCGCCAGCGACTTGCCGACCAGGATAATGGCGACCGTCGCCAGCACTTCCAGCGGATACTCCACCAGCACCATCGGGTCGAACAGCATGCCCACCGAGACAAAGAACAGCACCGAGAACGCGTCGCGCAGCGGGAGCGACTCTTCGGCGGCGCGGTGGCTCAGTTCCGACTCGCGCAGCACCATGCCGGCGAAGAAGGCGCCCAGCGCGAACGACACGCCGAACAGCGCCGAGGAGCCGTAGGCGATGCCCACCGCCGCCGCGATGACGGCCAGGGTGAACAGCTCGCGCGAGCCGGTCTTGGCGACCTTCCACAGGAACCACGGGAAGATCTTGCGGCCGATGATGAGCATGAAGGCCACGAAGGCGCCGACCTGCAGCAGGGTCTTGCCCAGCGCCGGCCACAGCTCGGCGCCGGCATCGCCCTTGCCGCCGAGCGGTCCGCTCAATGCCGGCAGCATCACCAGCACCAGGACCGTCACCAGGTCTTCCACCACCAGCCAGCCCACCGCGATGCGCCCGTTCATGGAATCGAGCACGCCGCGCGCCTCGAGGGCGCGCAGCAGCACCACGGTACTAGCCACCGACAGCGCCAGCCCGAACACCAGGCCCGCACCCAGGCTCCATCCCATGACCTGCGCCATGCCCATGCCCATCGCGGTCGCCACCCCGATCTGCAGCAGCGCGCCGGGCAGGGCGATGCCCTTCACCTCGAGCAGGTCGCGCATCGAGAAGTGCAGGCCGACGCCGAACATCAGCAGCATCACCCCGATTTCGGCCAGTTGCGAGGCCAGCGCCATGTCGGCGACGAAGCCCGGCGTGGCCGGACCGATCAGCACGCCGGCGGCGAGGTAGCCGACCAGGGCCGGCAGTTTCAGGCGGATGGCGAGCATGCCGAACAGGAGGCCGAAGCCCAGTGCGGCAGCGATGGTGGTAATCAGGGTGAATTCATGGTGCATCCGTGCGGCCTCCGTAGCAGGTCGATAACTCCACGAGTATAAGCGACAGACGGGGCCTGGCCCGGATTAAATGCAGCCGATGTGGCGGTTACATCCAGTTCACGGCACGGTGGCGAGCGTTAGAAGCACGTTGCGCACCGATGCGCGCACGGCCTCGAATTGGGCCGGGCGCGCATGGCGGTCGAGGCGGAACAGCATCAGGCCCTCGACCTGGGCCACGATCAGCACCGCGCGCGCCATGTAGTCTTCGTCGCCGATGGCCGGGTTCAGGCCGTGGATCAGGCCATAGATGGCCTTGCGCTCGCGCCCCATCATCTTGCCCATCAGGTCGGACGCAAATGGATGGCGCGAGGCCAGCGCCCAGATCTCGAAGAAGATCGCATGCGTGACCGGATCGGTGATCTCGTCCAGGAACATGTCGACCGTGGTGAGGAAGCGCTCGACCTGGGGCCGTCCCGCCATCGCCACCGCGATGCGGTCCATCTTGGCCTGGAAGTCGTCCATCGTGTACTGCAGGAGCGCCTCGAGCAGCTGCTCCTTGCTGCCGTAGTAGTGCTGCACATTCGACAGGCTCATGCCGGCGTCGAGCGCGACACGCCGCATCGACAGCCCGGCGTAGCCTTCCTGGGCCAGCACGGTGCGCGCGGCCAGCAGGATGTCGTGCGCGCGCCCGCGCCCTTTTTCGGTGGTGAGCGAGGATTTGTTGCGCAGGGCGGTGTCGAAAATGAGCGTCATGGCGAGATTATGGCAGAGGCATACATAAAATAGGTCGGCTGACCTATAATCATTCGCAGAGCCATCCGGAGCCGGGTCGGACGACCTGGCCGGAGACAGAAGACAGGCATGGAGACAGGCATGAACAAAGTATATGTGAGCGGCGTCGGGATGATCCCGTTTGCCAAGCCGGGCGCCAGCAGCCCTTACCACGAGATGGGCGCGCAGGCGGCCAGGGCGGCGCTGCAGGACGCCGGCGTGTCCTACAACCTGGTCGAGCAGGCCTATGCCGGCTATGTCTATGGCGACTCCACCAGCGGGCAAAAGGCGCTGTATGCAGTGGGTATGACCGGCATCCCGATCGTCAACGTCAACAACAACTGCTCCACCGGCTCGACCGCGCTGTTCCTGGGCCGCCAGGCGATCGCCAGCGGCGCCGCCGACTGCGTGCTGGTGCTGGGCTTCGAGCAAATGAGCCCCGGCGCCCTCGGCTCCATCTTCACCGACCGCCCGACTCCTTTCGACGATTTCGACGCCGTCACCGACCGCCTGGTCGGCAAGCCCGAGATCCCGCTGGCGCTGCGCTACTTCGGCGGGGCGGGCCTGGCCCACATGCACAAGTACGGCACGCCGCTGGCCGCCTTTGCGCGCATTCGCGCCAAGGCCAGCCGCCACGCGGTGAACAACCCGCTGGCGCTGTTCCGCAAGGAAGTCACGATGCAGGACGTGCTGGACGCGCCGGAAATCTGGCCGGGCGTGATGACCCGCCTCATGGCCTGTCCGCCAACCTGCGGCGCCGCCGCCGCGCTGCTGGTCTCGGAAGGTTTCGCCAAGCGCCACGGCCTGCGCGCGGACGTCCACATCGCCGCCCAGGCGATGACCACCGACCGCCCCGATACCTTCGATGCGGGCGACATGATGCGCCTGGTCGGCTACGACATGAGCCGCGCCGCGGCCCAGAAAGTCTACGAGCAGGCCGGCATCGGCCCGGAAGACCTCGATGTGGTCGAGCTGCACGACTGCTTCGCCCATAACGAACTGATTACCTACGAAGCGCTTGGCCTGTGCCCGGAAGGCGGCGCCGACAAGTTCATCCTGGACGGCGACAACACCTATGGCGGCAAGGTCGTGACCAACCCGTCCGGCGGGCTGCTGTCGAAAGGCCATCCGCTGGGCGCGACCGGCCTGGCCCAGTGCTACGAGCTGACCCACCAGCTGCGCGGCAGTGCCGAGGCGCGCCAGGTGCAAGGAGCGCGCGTGGCGCTGCAGCACAACCTGGGCCTGGGCGGCGCCTGCGTCGTCACCATGTACCGTAACGACTGAAGGGGCATGCAATGGATATCACCTCCCCCTGGATGAACGAAGAACTGCAGGCCTTCCGCGACGCGGTGCGCCGTTTCGTGGCCGGTGAAATCACCCCGCACCAGGACGCCTGGCGCAAGCAGCAGCACGTCGACCGCGGCCTGTGGACCAAGGCGGGCGAGATGGGCCTGCTGCTGGCCAACATTCCCGAGCAATACGGCGGCGCCGGCGGCAGCTTCGCCCACATGGCGGTGGTGTTCGAGGAGCTGTCCTACGGGGGCGACACCTCCTTCGGCATCCATGTGCACGCCATCGTCGCCCACTACCTGCTGAACCAGGGCACCGAAGAGCAGAAACAAAAATACCTGCCGCGCCTGGCCAGCGGCGAAATGATCGCGGCGATCGCCATGAGCGAGCCGGGCGCCGGCTCCGACCTGAAAGGCATCCGTACCACGGCTGTCCGCGGGCCGGACGGCTACCGCGTCAGCGGCTCCAAGACCTTCATCTCGAACGGCTTCATGGCCGACCTGATCCTGGTGGTGGCCAAGACCGACCCGAGTGCAGGCTCGAAAGGCGTGTCGCTGCTGCTGCTGGAAACGAAGGACAACCCCGGCTTCCGGGTGGGCCGCATCCTGGAAAAAGTCGGGCAAAAAGGGCAGGACACCTGCGAGCTGTTCTTCGATAACGCCCACGTCCCTTTGAACAACGTGCTGGGCGGTGAAGAGGGCAGGGGTTTTGTCCAGCTCATGACCGAGCTGCCCTACGAGCGCACCATCCTGGGCGTGTGCGGCGTGGCCGCCATCGAGCGCGCGCTGCAGCTGACCATCGAGCATACGCGCGAGCGCAAGGCCTTCGGCCAGGCCCTGATCGAGATGCAGAACACCCGCTTCGTGCTGGCCGAGATCAAGACCGAGGCGACCATCGCGCGGATCTTCATCGACCGCTGCATCGAGGACATGCTCGCCGGCCGGATGGACACCGTGCGCGCCTCGATGGCCAAGTACTGGATCTCGGACCTGCAATGCAAGGTCGTTGACCAGTGCGTGCAGCTGTTCGGCGGCTACGGCTACATGCTGGAATACCCGATCGCCCAGATGTATGTCGACGCGCGCGTGCAGCGCATCTATGGGGGCGCCAATGAAATCATGAAAGAGATCATCGCCCGTTCGTTGTGACGGTCAAGGAGAGCGCGATGGCAGGACCATTGGCAGGCGTGCGTGTTGTCGAGATGGTGGGGATCGGTCCCTGCCCGTTTGCCGCGATGATGCTGGCGGACATGGGCGCGGAAGTGATCCGCATTGACCGCAAGAGCAAGGCTGGGGAGGAGAGTCCCTATCCGGTGCTCGGCACCCGTTACGACGTGATGGCGCGCGGGCGCCGTTCGCTGGCGATCGACATCAAGAAGGCGGCCGGCCGCGTTACCGTGCTGCAGCTGCTGTCGCAGGCCGACGTGCTGCTCGAAGGCTTCCGCCCCGGCGTCATGGAGCGCCTTGGCCTCGGGCCGGACGCCTGCCTGGAACGCAACCCGAAGCTGGTGTACGGCCGCGTGACGGGCTGGGGCCAGACCGGCCCGCTGGCGCAGGCCGCCGGGCATGACCTGAACTATGTCGCGCTGTCCGGCATGCTGCACGCGATGGGCCGTGCCGACACGCCGCCCGCACCGCCGCTCAACCTGGTGGGCGACTTTGGCGGCGGCGCCATGATGCTGGCCTTCGACGTCGTCTGCGCGGTGCTGGAAGCGCGCAGCTCGGGCAAGGGGCAGGTGGTCGATGCCGCCATGACCGACGGCTCGGCCCTGCTGGGCGCCATGATGTACGGCCTGCGCGGTTTCGGCGCCTGGAGCGACCAGCGCGAAGCCAACCTGCTCGACGGCGGCGCACCCTTCTACGACACCTATGCCTGCCGCGACGGCAAGTTCATCTCGATCGGCGCGATCGAGCCGCAGTTCTATGCCCAGCTCCTGACGCTGGTGGGGGCGGACGATCCGGTATTCATCAAGCGCTGGAACAAGGCCCACTGGCCCGATTTGAAAGCGAAGTTCGGCGCGCTGTTCGCCAGCCGGCCACGCGACGAATGGTGCCGGCTGCTGGAAGGCACCGACGTCTGCTTCGCCCCGGTGCTCGACATGGCGGAAGCGCCGAAGCACCCGCACAATATGGCGCGCCATACCTTCGTCGATATCGACGGCGTCAGCCAGCCGGCGCCCGCGCCGCGCTTTTCCCGCACCGCGCCGGCCACGCCGCAGGCGCCCTCCAGCCCGGGGCAGGACAGCGATGCCATCCTGGCCGACTGGGGCTTTACCGCAGAGTCAATCGAAGCGCTGAAGGGCGGCGAAGTCATATAGCATAGACGCCACCCACCCGTCCGCATCGCGGGTGCGGACCGAAAAAAGGCGCCCGTACGCATGACCAAAGAAGCCGAACTGCGGCAATCCAAACGGCTCGCGCTCGCGTTCTTCGCGGGGGCGGCCCTGCTCTTCGTACTAACCCTGTTCCTGCCGCCGAACTGGTGGACCGGCCTGCTGCGCGCCTTCTCCGAAGCCGCCATGGTCGGCGCCCTGGCCGACTGGTTTGCCGTCGTCGCGCTGTTCAAGCGCGTGCCGATTCCGATCGTCTCGCGCCATACCGAGATCATCCCCAAGAACAAGGAGCGCATCGCCGACAACCTGGCCCTGTTCGTGCGCGAGAAGTTCCTCGACACCGAATCGATCATCGCCCTGATCCGGCGCCACGATCCGGTGCAGAAGGTGGCGGAGTGGCTGGTCAAGCCGGCCAATACCGAGCTGCTGGGCCAGCAGCTGGTGCGGGTCGGGTCTTTCATGCTCGACTTCATCGAGGACAGCGCGGTGCAGGGCTTCATCCGCCGCGCCGTGCACGCGATGGTGGGTAGCGTCGACCTGTCCAAGTCCGCCGGCACCATCCTGGAAAGCCTGACGCGCGACGGGCGCCACCAGGAGCTGCTCAACGAAGGCATCGGTCAGCTTGCCCACCTGCTCGACAACGCCGACACCCAGGCCACGATCTCGCAGGGCATCGTCGACTGGCTCAAGGAAGACTATGCCTTCATCGAGCGCGTGCTGCCCTCGGAGCTCATCGGCCGCAAGGGCGCCGACTTGGCGGTGCGCCTCGCCGCCGGCATCCTGAACAAGGTGGCCGCCGACCCCCATCACCCGCTGCGCCAGCGCTTCGACGTCTTCACCCAGGAGTTCATCGAGCGCCTGAAGCTCGACCCGTCCTTTGCCGGCCGGGCCGAAGAGATCAAGGCGTATTTGCTGGGCGACGAGACCCTCAACGGCTACCTCGCGTCGCTGTGGGAAGAGCTCAAGGGCTGGCTCAAGAAAGACCTGCACAGCGAGGATTCAAGCTTGCGCAAGCGCGTGATCGCCACCGGCGCCTGGGTCGGCAAGGTATTGGCGGACGACCCGCAGCTGCGCCGTTCGCTGCAGGACAGCCTGGAAGCGGCCGCGCGCGGCATGGCGCCGGAACTGGCCGGCTACCTGACGCGCCACATCGCCGACACCGTCAAGCAGTGGGACGACCGCGAAATGTCGGAGCAGATCGAACTGAACATCGGCAAGGACCTGCAGTACATCCGCATCAACGGCACCATCGTCGGCGGCCTGATTGGCGTCACGCTCTACCTGTTGTCGCAGGTGCCGGTATTGATGCAATGAATCCAGGACAGACGCACCCCACAGGAGAAGCAGCATGGATCAACTCGCACTGAACGCCTGGCTCGCCGCCAACCCGGAGGCCGAGCAAATCCCGGGCCGCGACCTGTTCGTCGTCGCCAAATACATGATTCCGATGGAAGCCACGCTGGCCCAGGGCTGCCTGGTGGCGTCGGGCATTCCCGCCGTGCTGGCCGACGCCCACCTGATGCAGACCGACCTGCTGCTGGCCCCGGCGCTGGGCGGCGTGCGCATCCTGGTGCCGTTTGAATACCTGCAGCAGGCCGGGGAGGTGCTCGAAGGCCTGGCACGCGGCGACTATGCGCTGGACGAGAACTCGCCTGTTGACTGATGAGTAGATCGCGCCCTTGCGTGAAGTGCCTAACGTATGAATAGGAAGTGAAGGCGTAGTCTTTTGATCATGGGCCGGCAATGGTCGGCAATATTCAACCGTCGGAAGGAGAACGATCATGCCTCAGGGTGACAAGTCGTCCTATACGGACAAGCAGAAACGCCAGGCCAAGCATATCGAGCAGGGCTACGAGAAGAAGGGTGTGTCGAAGGAAGAAGCCAAGCGGCGCGCCTGGGCGACCGAGAACAAGATCTCGGGTGGCGGCAAGAAGCATTAAATCGAGATGCAAAGAAAACGGCCCGGTTCGCGAGAACCGGGCCGTTTTCTTGTCTGGTGGTGATAGGTGGACTTGAACCACCGACCCCAGCATTATGAGTGCTGTGCTCTAACCAACTGAGCTATATCACCGCAACGGCAGGCATTATCCAAGCTGGGGCGCGGCCTGTCAAGGCTGGACGCCGCATCGCAACAAAAATCTTGGAAGCAATGTCATTTTTCCAAGCTGTCCACCTGCGCCAGCATGGCCTGCGTTGGATCACTGCCTAGGCAGTCTAACACGATCCGATCCGGCATCGCGCGCAGCCAGGTGAGCTGGCGCTTGGCCAGCTGGCGGGTGGCGATGATGCCCAGCTCGCGCAATTCGGCGCGGTCGATGGTGCCATCGAGATAGTCCCAGGCTTGGCGGTAGCCGACGCAGCGCATCGACGGCAGGTTCGGGTTCAAGTCACCCCGCGCGCGCAGGCGCGCCACTTCCGCCACCAGCCCTTCGTCGTCGCGCTTGCCCAGCATCTGGTCGAAGCGCAGCGCGATGCGCTGGTGCAGCACGGCGCGATCCGATGGCTCCAGTGCGAACGACACCAGCTCGAAAGGCAGCTCGGGCTTCTCGCGCTTGCCCAGCAGTTCGGACATGGGCTGGCCGGTCAGTTCGATGATCTCCAGCGCGCGGTTGATGCGCTGGGCGTCGTTCGGCGCCAGCCGGTCGGCCGTGACCGGATCGAGCGTGCGCAGCCTGGCGTGCATGCCGGGCCAGCCGATCGCAGCGGCGTCGCGCTCGATGGCGGCGCGCACGGCCGCGTCGGCGGTCGGCAGGTCGTCCAGGCTGTCGGTGAGGCCCTTGAAATACATCATCGTGCCGCCCACCAGCAGGGGCAGGGCGCCGCGCGCACTGATCTCGTCGACCAGGCGCAGCGTGTCGGTCCTGAACTGCATGACCGAATAGCTTTCCAACGGGTCGATGATGTCGATCAGGTGGTGCGGCACGCTGGCCAGTTCCTCCGGCGACGGCTTGGCGGTGCCGATATCCATCTCGCGGTAGACCAGGGCCGAATCCACCGAGATGATTTCCACGGGGCGCGTCTTGGCGATCGCCAGCGCGGCGGCGGTCTTGCCGGACGCGGTCGGGCCCATGATGGCCACCGCCATCGGCTTGGTACGGGAATTCATCATTGACCGCGCAGGAACAGCTTGTTGAGCGCGTTGATCTCGAGCTGGACCCAGGTCGGGCGGCCGTGGTTGCACTGGTCGGAGCGTTCGGTGATTTCCATCTGGCGCAGCAGGGCGTTCATCTCCTGGATCGACAGCACGCGGTTGGCGCGCACGGCCGTGTGGCAGGCAAGGGTGCCGAGCAGCTCGTTGCGGCGCTCGATCAGCACGCGCGAGCCGCCGTATTCGCGCACGTCGCGCAGCACGTCGCGCGCCAGGGTCTGGGCGTCGGCATTGCGCAGGATGGTCGGCACGGTGCGCACCGCCAGCGTGGTCGGCGAGAGCGCGGCGATGTCGAAGCCGAGGGTCTTCAGGGTGTCCGCATGGTCCTGCGCGGTCGCGACTTCGACGGCGTCGGCATAGAAGGTCACCGGGATCAGCATCTGCTGCACCTGCAGCTCTTCGCCTTCGGCGCGCGCGTCCAGCGCATTCTTGATCTGCTCGTAGAGGATGCGCTCGTGCGCCGCGTGCATGTCCACCAGCACCAGGCCCTTGGTGTTCTGGGCCAGGATGTAGATGCCGTGCAGCTGGGCCAGTGCGAAGCCGAGCGGGAAGTCTTCGTTGCTCAAGGGGCGCTCGGAACTTGCGAGGGGCACGCTCATCGGCGCGGCAGCGGCACGGGTCGACTCGCCTGCGAACAGCGCGCCATACGCCGCGGTGCTTTGCGCCACGCCGCCGTTCGGGGCTTGCGGACGCGCTTCGTCCCAGCGGCTGCCAGGCGCAAAAGGCGAGGGCGAGAAGGTGGACGTGAGCTGCGAGCCGAAGGAGGTCTGCTCGTGCGGGCGCGGCGCCCAGGCCGGCGTGCCGGAAGGCCGCATCGATCCGAATTCTGCCGCCGACACCGGCGCCGGCGCGCTGCCGTGCGCCGTGGCGGAAGTCTGCGCCAGGGTGCGCTGCACTGCATGGAACACGAACTGGTGCACCGCGCGGCTGTCGCGGAAGCGCACTTCGATCTTGGACGGGTGCACGTTCACGTCGACCAGCGCAGGGTCGAGGTCGAGCGACAGCACGTAGGATGGAAAACGGTCGCCGTGCAGCACGTCCTGGTAAGCGGCGCGCACCGCGTGCACCAGGAGCTTGTCGCGGACGAAACGCCCGTTCACGTAGAAGAACTGGCCGTCGGCACGCGCTTTCGAGGCAGTCGGCAGGCCGACGTAGCCATACAAGCGCAGGGGACCCGCGCCTTCGCTCAGTTCGAGCCGCGCTTCGGCAAAGTCGTTGCCGAGGATCTGGGCGCTGCGCTTGGCCGCTTCGCTCACGTTCCAATGGTCGATGGTGCGGCCGTTGTGGGTCAGGCTGAACGAGACGTCCGGGCGCGACAGCGCAATGCGGCGGACGATTTCGGCGCAGTGGCCGTATTCGGTTTGTTCGGACTTCAGGAACTTGCGGCGCGCCGGGGTATTGAAATACAGGTCCTGTACGTCGATGGTGGTGCCGAAGGCGCCCGACGATGGCGCGACCGTGCCCTCGTGCGAGCCGACGATCTCATACGCGTGGGCCGCGTCCGGCGTGCGCGAGGTGATGCGCACCGCTGCGACCGAGGCGATCGAGGCCAGCGCCTCGCCGCGGAAACCCAGGGTGCCGACGTTTTCCAGGTCGCTCAAGGAAGCGATTTTCGAGGTCGCGTGGCGGGCCAGCGCCAGCGGCAGTTCTTCCGGGGGGATGCCGCGGCCGTTGTCGGTGATGGCGATGCGCTTGACGCCGCCTTCTTCGAGGCGCACGGTAATCTGCGTGGAGCCGGCGTCGAGCGCGTTCTCGAGCAGTTCCTTGACCACCGCCGAGGGCCGCTCGACGACCTCGCCGGCGGCAATCTGGGAGATGAGCTGGTCGGGCAGCTGCTGGATCGGGCGGGTGGTGGGGACGGGCGCGTTCATGCCCGGATTATATCCCGCCCACCCGCGCTTATCCGCCCCTTTCCTGCTGCTTACTTCTGCTCGCGCACCGGAATCGGCGCACTGCACAGGTCGATCTTGCCGGCCGCGACCTTGGTCCACGGGCCGCCGCGGTTGCGCTGGGCGTCGACCGCCTTCTGGTAAGTGGCGCTGTCGGTGCGCATCACTTCAAACTTGCTGCGCTCGGCTTCCGGCACATCGGCCGCGATGCGCACCGACTTGATCGGCATGCGCTGCTCCGGCTTCTCGTAGAAGCCCAGGGCGGCGGTGCCGCGCGGCTGCACCGACAGCAAGGGCATGCCCGAGACGATGCGTCCGACCACGGTGATGTTGCGGTCGAGCTGGCGCGGCGCGTGGCCGGTGACGACGTACAGCTGCGAGCCGTTGCCGGTATCGGCTTCGGCGTCGCGCGCCACGCCGACCATGGCCGGGCAATGGACCAGCCAGGTCTCGCCCTTGGCCGGGTCGCGCGCGGCCGGGAAGCCGTTCACGTGGCCGACCTGCGGGGCATAGACGTCGCCGTCCTTCAGGCGGGTAAAGCTGCCGGTGCCCTTGATGGGCACGGTGAATTCGGCCTTGACCGTCTTGGCGGCCTTGAAGGGCTTCGGGTTCTCTTCGTCCGGGTCGCCCCACTGCACGACGAAGCCATCCTGCGAGCGGATGATGAACAGGCCGTCGAAGTATTTTTCACGCACCAGGTCGCGGATGTTGGCGGCGGTCTTCGGCGCAAAAGCAGGGGCCAGCTCGAGGATCACGCGGCCGGTCGGCAGCTCCATGTAGAGCGTGTTCTCCGGGTCGAGGGGCCGCCAGTCGGCCGGCTGGGAGGCCTTGACGACATCGGCCAGCGAGGGCTTGGGCGGCAGCTCCCTGGCGGGCGCCGCGTGGGCAGCGTTTGATGCCAGCAGCGCCAGCGTGGCCAGGCTCAGGACAGTATGGGAAGGGCGCATCCGGTCTCCATTGCATTGTTATTTTCGGTGCGACGATTGTAATCGGGAATGTAGCCAGAACGTAAAGCCATGGACCGCGAAAATATCCTGCGCAAGGACTGCGCAGGCCGGTCTGCCGGGGGGCGGAGTGATGGTATGATTCGCCGCTACCTTTTAGGAAAATTATGGATCTGATGCAATTTTTCGACATGATTCTCCATGTCGATAAGACCCTGGGCACGCTGCTGGCCCAGTACGGAACCTACGTGTACATCGTGCTGTTCTTGATCGTGTTTTGCGAAACCGGTCTGGTGCTCCTGTTTTTCTTCCCCGGCGACACCCTGCTGTTCATTGCCGGCGCCTTCTGCGCGACTGGCCAGATGAGCTATCCGCTCCTGATGGCGCTGCTCATCATTGCGGCAGTCACCGGCAATACCCTGAACTATTACATCGGGCAGGCCGTCGGCCACCGGGTATTTACCCATAATTACCGGTGGATCAACAAGGATGCGCTGCAGCGCACCCACGACTTCTTCGAGAAGCATGGCGGCAAGACCATCATCCTGGCGCGCTTCGTGCCGGTGGTGCGTACCTTTGCGCCTTTCGTGGCCGGCGTGTCGGACATGACCCATGCGCGCTTCCAGATGTACAACGTCAGCGGCGCGGTGCTGTGGGTGGCGAGCCTGGTGACGGCCGGTTTCTTCTTCGGCAACATCCCGATCGTGCGCGACCACTTGACCGAAATCGTGCTGGTCGGCGTGTCGGCAGCCATCGTGCCGCTGGCGATCGGCGGCCTGTACAAATTCGGCCGGCGCGTGATGAGCCGCCAATGATCGATTAGCAAGCCCCGTTGTCATCCTGCCAGCGCCCCGATATTTCGGGGCGTTGTTGCTTCTACGCACTCAAGTTTCAGAGTCCAATTGCCGATAAGCATTAAGACAGCAGACTCCTGGAATCCCATGCGCCACC
Source organism: Telluria sp. AZSoR62 (assembly GCF_058111565.1). Classification (NCBI taxonomy): domain Bacteria; kingdom Pseudomonadati; phylum Pseudomonadota; class Betaproteobacteria; order Burkholderiales; family Oxalobacteraceae; genus Telluria; species Telluria sp. AZSoR62. The sequence goes on along the minus strand of NZ_JBYTST010000001.1, from coordinate 422,479 downwards.
TTATCGCCCTGTTCGCTTGCAGCCTTGTCATGGCCACGGCAAGCGCGAGCGACCCCGCTCCCACACCGCCGAAGCCGGCGGCCGATGCCCGCTCGGCCACCGTCAAGGCCATCCTCGAAGGCAAGCCGGCCGTCGGCAAGCCCGTGATCAAGTCCGACATCAAGGCCCTGGCTGCCGCCGCCGATGCCGCCACGCTCGCCGCCGCCAAGCCGGCGGCCGCGCCGGCCCCGGCGCCTGCCGCTGCCAGCGAAGACCAGGACGAAGTCGACCTGTCGGTGCGCATCGCCGAGCGCCTGGCCGAGCTGCGTGCGCAGCAGCAGGCGCGCGCGGTCAAGGCCGCCGCCGCCAAGCGCGCCGCCGACGCCCGCCGCCGCAAGGAAGCCGAAGCCGCGATCGCGGTGGCGGCCAAGCCGAAGAACGGCACCCACTGGAGCTATGAAGGCGAATACGGCCCGGCCAACTGGTCGAACATCAATACTGCCTGGGCCAAGTGCGGCACCGGCAACCGCCAGTCGCCGATCGACCTGCGCGACGGCATGAAGGTCGACCTGGAGCAGATCGCCTTCGACTACCATCCAAGCTCGTTTTCCGAAGTCGACAACGGCCACACCATCCAGGTGACGGTCGGCGGCGGCAACTTCCTCACCGTTGGCAACCAGGCCTACGAACTGCAGCAGTTCCACTTCCACCGCCCGTCGGAAGAGCGCATCAACGGCAAGGGCACCGAGATGGTGATCCACTTCGTGCACCGCAGCGTCGAGGGTAAACTCCTGGTGCTGGCCGTGCTGCTCGAGCGCGGCAAGGCCAACTCGCTGATCCAGACCGTGTGGAACAACCTGCCGCTGGAGAAGAAGCAGTCGGTGTCGCCCTCGATCGTGCTGGACGTGAACGAGGCGCTGCCGGAAAAGCGCGAATACTTTACCTACATGGGGTCGCTGACCGAGCCGCCCTGCACCGAAGACGTGCTGTGGATCGTCATGAAGCAGCCGATGCAGGCCTCGCCCGCGCAGATGGCGCTGTTCTCGCGGCTGTATCCGCTCAATGCCCGACCGGTGCAGCAGAGTAACGGGCGGATGATCAAGGAATCGAACTAAGGCAAAGAAAAAGCCCGGCATCGCCCGGCATCGCCGGGCTTTTTCCTTATGCAGACGTCAGCTGACGCGATACGTTCCCGTCCAGGTTTCCCCCGGCTCCAGCATGAAGGGATCGAGCAGCGCCGGTTCGATGCACACGAAACGCTTGTACTCGTCCTTGTCCATGTCCGCCAGCGCCGCCGCATCCACCGGCCCTGGGTTCCACACGACGGCATCAAGAAAGCCGGTCTGCTCGATGGTCAAGCTGCCGTCTCCCGTCGCCATGGTCGCGCGTCCCGGCACGCCCGGATAGATCTTGTCGAGCTTTTCATACATCGAGATCTCGTCCGAGGAAACGCCCTCGATGCGCACCGCGCACACGTCCGGCACCAGGTAGTAGGTGTGCAGGGCCGCGGCGAAGGGGAAGGGCGCGGCGCCCAGGTTGCGCACCGTGAGCTCGATGGCGAGCGTGTTCTCGCGCACCGCCACGCGCAGGCAGAGCATGAACTGGTGCGGCCAGGCGTCGGCAAGCGTGCTCGGCAGGTCGCCCAGCGCCAGGCCGAAGCTGGCCCAGGCCGCGCCGTCTTCCAGGCCGCTGTCCTCCAGCCGCCAGGTGGACACGCGCGCAAAGCCGTGGCGCATGCCGCTACCCTGCTCGGCGAACTGCGGGAAGATCACCGGCACGCCGCCGCGGATCGCTTTACTGCCGTCCAGCGCCGATTTCGCGCTGCAGAACAGGCGCTCCTTGCCGTCCATGCCTTTCCACGACACCAGGTGGGCGCCGTACAGCGTCACCGTGGCTTCGGCGCCGTCCGGGGCGCTCAGGCGGATCGCAGGCAGCTGCCCGAAGGTGGTGTGGGTGGCGAGGGTCATGAAGGGCTCCGGATCAGGTCAGGCGGCTCTTGGCCATGGGCGGATTATCGGCGAAATAGCGCTTGATGCCGTTCGTGATAGCCTCGGCCAGCTGGTTCTGGTAGCCCTCGTCGCGCAGCTTGGCTTCTTCTTCGCGGTTCGAGATGAAAGCGGTCTCCACCAGGATCGACGGGATGTCCGGGGCTTTCAATACCGCGAACCCGGCCTGCTCGACCGCGTTCTTGTGCAGGCGGTTGATGCCCCCGATCTCGCGCAGCACGGCCTTGCCCAGTTTCAGGCTGTCGGTGATCTGGGCCGTGGTGGACAGGTCGAACAGTACGCTGGCCAGCTGCTTGTCCTGGACCGCGAGATTGGTGCCGCCGATCAGGTCGGCCTTGTTCTGGTCGTTCGCCAGCCAGCGCGCCGCGCTCGAGCTGGCGCCTTTTTCCGACAGCACGAACACCGAGGAGCCGCGCGCGGTAGGGGAGACGAAGGCATCCGCATGGATCGAGACGAACAGGTCGGCCTGCACCTTGCGCGCCTTTTGCACGCGCTGGCCCAGCGGCACGAAATAATCGCCGTCGCGGGTGAGCATGACGCGGGTGTTCGGCAGCAGTTCCAGCTTGGCCTTCAGGCGCTTGGCCACGGACAGCACGATGTCTTTTTCATAGGCGCCGGTGGCGCCGATGGCGCCCGGGTCTTCGCCGCCATGGCCGGGGTCGAGCGCGATCGTCACCATGCGCACCACCTTCTGCGGCAGCGTTGCCGCCTTCGGGTGGCTGCGCGCGGGCGGTGGCTGCACCGCCTGCGGCGGCGGGGTGCCGTTCAGGGCCGACATCTCGGCCTCGAGCTTGGCGATGGCGTCCGGGCCGGCCTCGGTCTGGGCCGGCGGCGTGGCCGGCAGGGGCGAGGCCGGGTTGGCGCTCACCGCCGCGCTGGCGGTCGGCGCGGCAGGCAGGCCGTCGACGGTCCACTCGCCTTTTTCGATCATGGCCGCGATCGGGTCGACCGGCTTGGTCGGATACAGGTCGAAGATCAGGCGGTGCTGGTAGCCGGCGACCGGCTCGAGCGTGAACACCTGCGGCTTGACTTCTTCCTTCAGGTCGAACACCAGGCGCACCACGTTCGGGCGGTTCTGGCCGACGCGCACCTGCTTGATATAGGGGTCGTTCGCCTCGACCTTGGCGACCAGGCTTTTCAGGGTGCTGCTCAAGCCCAGGCCTTCGATGTCCACGACCAGCCGCGGCGGGTCGGGCACCAGGAAGTGCTCGGTCTTGAGGTTGCTGTCGTTTTCCAGCGTCACGCGGGTGTAGTCGGGCGCGGGCCAGACGCGCACGGCCAGGATCTGGGCGGCGGCGGCCGGCAGCGGCGTCGTGACGGACAGCAGCAGCGTGCCCCCCAGCTTGAGCAGGGTGCGGCGGCGCGGTGACCGTGGACGATGCGCAGGGGTCAGGACGGGGAGTAGGCGAGGCGATCGAGGCATAGCAGGCCTAGTTGGGACAACGGCTGCAATTCTACCTCACGGCCATGGCCGCTGACGTCAAGCAATACACGGACGTCGGGTGGCGGCAACACGGGTTCGCCTTTTTCGGGCCATTCCACGATGCAGACGTTCTTGCCGTCGAAATCCTCGCGAAAACCGGCGTCCAGGAATTCTTCCGGGCTCGACATGCGGTACAGGTCGTAGTGGATCACGTTGATGGCTTCACCGTCGACCGTCACGCGATAGGGTTCCGACAAGGTATAGGTGGGGCTCTTGACCGTGCCGGCATGGCCTGCGGCCTGGATCAGGGCGCGGGTGAGCGCCGTCTTGCCGGCGCCGAGGTCGCCGTGCAGGTAGATCACCAGCCCGGGCACGAGCGCGCGCGCCAGCGCCGCGCCGAGGGCCGCGGTGGCGCTTTCGTCTTCCAGGTAAGCTTTGAAGGACTGCATCGAATAAAATAGCGGGTTCAGTTGCGCGCCGGGCGCACAGTTAAGTGTTGTTGTTCCATGCCGATGACTTCCCCACAGCCCACCGACCTGCCCGAACTCGCCCGCGCCATCAAGGGGTGGGGGCGTGAGCTCGGCTTTGCCGACGTGCGCATCGCCGACGTCGACCTGGCGCATGCCGAAGCCGGGCTGCAGGCCTGGCTGGACGCGGGCTGCCATGGCGAGATGGATTATATGGCAAGCCACGGCATGAAGCGTGCGCGTCCCGGCGAATTGGTGCCGGGCACGGTGCGCGCCATCGTGGCGCGCATGGATTATTTGCCGATGAGCCGTGGGGGCGACTGGCGCGCCGAGGAAGGCGCGCGCCAGCGCGAACCGGGCGCCGCCGTGGTCTCGGTCTACGCCCGGGGCCGCGACTACCACAAGGTGCTGCGCAACCGCCTGCAGGCCCTGGCCGAACGCGTGAAAGCCGCCGTGGGCGAGCTGGGCTACCGGGTCTTCACCGACTCGGCGCCGGTGATGGAATTGCCGCTGGCGGAAAAATCCGGCCTCGGCTGGCGCGGCAAGCACACCCTGCTGCTGTCGCGCGCGGCCGGTTCGACCTTTTTTATCGGCGAGATTCTGGTGGACATTCCCCTGCCGGTCGACCCGCCCACGGGCGCGCACTGCGGCGGCTGCCAGGCCTGCATCGAGGTCTGCCCGACCCAGGCCATCCTCGGCCCCGGCCGGCTCGATGCGCGGCGCTGCATTTCCTATCTCACGATCGAACTCAAGGGCAGCATCCCGGAAGAATTCCGCCCGCTGATCGGCAACCGCATCTATGGCTGCGACGATTGCCAGCTGGTTTGTCCGTGGAACAAGTTTGCGCAGCGCGCGTCGCTCCCGGATTTCGACGAGCGCCACGGCCTGGGCGCATCCAGCCTGGTCGCCCTGTTCGCCTGGGAAGAAGGAGAATTCAACCGCCGCATGGAAGGCAGCCCGATCCGCCGCATCGGCCACGAGCGCTGGCTGCGCAACCTGGCGGTGGGACTGGGCAATGCAGCGGCACATCCCGCCGGCAAGGGCGACGCAAGCATCGTGACCGCGCTGCAGTCACGGGCCGATCATCCATCCGAACTGGTGCGCGAGCACGTCGGCTGGGCGCTGGCCCGCCACGCCCTATAACTCGATGCGCTTCAGGCGCAGGGCCGACCAGTCGAGGTCGATGGAAATCATCGCCACGCCGGTGATGCCGTTTTCCTTGGCATAGGCATTGATCGAATCGCGGTTGATGTCGGTAGCCTTGGAGGCGGTCTGCTTGAGATAGGCAATCCACAGCGAGCCTTTTTCGCCGAGGCGTTCCTTGGCGGCGGGCAGGTGCTGTTCGAGTTCCTTGCGGTTCAGCGCGAACAGCAGGATCACGTCGAAAGGGCCGTCGCCTTCCTTGATGAGTTCGGCGGGCAGCTGGGCCACCACGGTGGGGTGGACCTGGCCGTTGATGACCTGGATCGACTTCACCGTCTTCAAAAACATCTTGTCTGCAACTGTCTTTTCGCTCATGAATATCCCTCGTGCAAGTGCGCTGCTGCAGGTGAGGCTGCAACGCGTTCCGCTGCATTTTACAAGGCTTCGTTCAACTAGCCGGGACGCTTGGGAGGCGTTTGCAGGAGGGAAATAAGCCGCCTTATTTCAGCAGGCCTGCCAGCTCCACCGCCGTCTTGACCTGCATCTTGTCGAAGATATGCGCCCGGTGCACTTCGACCGTGCGCATGCTGATGCCGAGCTTGTCGGCCACGACCTTGTTCATCATGCCGGCCAGGATCAGGTCGAGCACTTCGCGCTCGCGCGCCGACAGCGTGGCCAGCCGCGCCTGCACCAGGGCGGCGGCGGCCGCCTTGCGCGAGGACGCCATGGCTTCTTCGACCCGGTCCATCAGCACGTTGTCGTTGAAGGGTTTTTCGAAGAAATCGAAGGCGCCGCGCTTGAGCGAATCGACCGCCATCGGCACGTCGCCGTGGCCGGTCAGGAAGATCACCGGCAGGCGCGCGACCAGGCCATCTTTTGCCAACTGGTCGAATACCGCGATGCCGTTCATGCCCGGCATGCGCACGTCGAGCAGCACGCAGTCGCCCTCCACGCTGGACGCCTTGGCGGCCTCGAGGAATTCCTCGCCGCTGGCATAGCCGCGCGACGGCAGGCCGCGCGATTGCGCCAGCCAGGCCAGGGCGTCGCGAATGACGTCTTCGTCGTCGACGATGTGCAGCATGTGGTGTCTCCAGGTCGGGCTGGGCCCGTTCTTTTGTGATGGCGGCAAGAACGCCGCAGGCCGATTTTAGCCCACCGCCCCGCCCGCCGCTTGCGCCGGCAATGCAAAGCTGAAGATGGTGCCGCCGCCCGGGTTCGGCGCATGGGTGAGCGTCCCGCCGTGGAACTCGATTGCGGTGCGGCAGATCGACAGGCCCATGCCCATGCCTTCGGCCTTGGTCGAATAGAAGGGCGAGAACAGGCCGGCCGCCACTTCCGGCGCGATGCCGTGGCCGCGGTCGATCACCGACACCGATACCCGGCCCTCATGCTGGCTGGCGGCGATGCGCAGCACGCGCTGGTCCGCGCGCGTGTCCTGCATCGCCTCGATCGCATTGCGGGTCAGGTTCAGCAGCACCTGTTCCAGCAGCACGCGGTCGGCCAGCACCGGCGGCAGCGCCGGCGCTTGTTCGATTCTCAGCACGACATCGGCCTGGCGCGCCTGGAGTTCGACCAGCGCATGCACGCCCTCGATCACGCTGCGGATCGTCACCAGCTCGCGCCGCGGTTCGCGCTTCTTGACGAATTCGTGCACGCTGCGGATGATCTGGCCGGCGCGCTGGGCCTGCTGGCGGGCCTGGTCCAGCGCATGCCGGAGCATGCCGGGATTGACCGGCTCGCCCGAACCCGTACTACGCTCGAGAACGTTGATCGCGCCGGCCGTATAGCTGGAAATGGCCGCCAGCGGCTGGTTCAGCTCGTGCGCCAGCATCGACGAGATCTCGCCCATGGTGGCCAGGCGCGCGCTGGCCTCGAGCTTTTCCTGCTGCTGGCGGTTGAGTTCTTCGGCGCGCTTGCGGTCGGTGATGTCGAGCACCGAGCTCATCCATCCGGATTGGCGGCCGTCGGCATCCACCAGCGGCGCCTCGAACACCAGCACCGGTACCCGCACGCCGTCGGGACGCTGGAACACGGTCTCGAACTGGGGCGTGATGTTCCCCGCCAGCACCCCGCGGAAACGCTCTTCGTAGTCGGCCATGACTTCCGGCGCCCAGTAGGCCATGGGCGGCTTCTTGCCGACCAGTTCTTCCTGCGGCAGGCCGACGATCTCGCAGAAGGCCCGGTTGACATAGGTGACGCGCCCCTCCAGGTCGCGTGCGCGCAGGCCGGTGATCAGGGAGTTTTCCATCGCGGTGCGGAAGGCCATCTGCTGGCGCAGCGCGGCTTCGGCCGCCAGTGTGCGCGAGATGTGGCGCCACAGCGCGCCCAGGCTCAGTACCAGGCCCAGCGCCAGCACGATCACCGAGCCGACCAGCAGGTTCGGCAGCAGCTTGGGCGCGCCTTTCACGCTATTGGTGTAGAGCACCACCAGCGCGCCCGGCAGGTCGAGCTCGCGCCGGTGCGTATAGATGCCGCGTCCCGGGCCGCCGGCCACGCGCCGCGCCACGCTGCGGTCTTCGCGGTCGAGCAGGCTCAAGGCATTGTCCTGGGCGAACCACCAGGGCACGGTTTCGTCGAGCAGCACCTGCAGGCTGTAGGTGGCGACCAGGCTGCCGGCCGGCTGGCCGCCCGCATACAAGGGCAGGTAGAAGTCGAGCACGCCGGACGAGGCGGCAGTCGCGCCATACGGTTCGCTGTAGCGGGGGCGGCCGGTGGCGCCGGCCACCTCGGCGGCCAGGCGGGTGGGGGCGGGCAAGGCCGCGGGCGGCTCGAGGCCATGGCTGGCTACTACCATGCCGTCCGGGCCGTACCAGACGATGCGCACCAGCTCGTGACCGTTGTCGAACATCTGCTTGAAGCGCGCCTGCAAGTCAGCCGGGGCGGGCGGGCGGCTGACGAGGTCGGCGCCGAGCCCGGTCATCGCCTCTTCGCTGCGCGCCAGTTCGAAGCGCAGGGTCTGCTCGACCCACAGCGTGTCCGCGATCAGTTGCTCCTGGCGCTCGGTGGCTTCCATCTCGCGCGCCTGCCAGGGCAGCCAGATCAGCACGGCCAGGAACAGCAGCACCAGCAGCACCGGCACCAGCCAGCGCCAGGAACGCACGCGCTCGGTGGCGGGCGCGGGGGGCGGCGGCGGGAACGGGGCTTGTGCCGGCGCTTTAGCCTGCGGGAATGTCTTCAAGGGCGTCGTACTCCGTTACACTGTCGGCGGTTGTGGAAGTCCACGATGCGGCCCGGGCCGCAGCCGCGCAGACTGCATCCATGCTCATATCGTCACCAGGAAGAACCGAAACCGCCATGCAGATTATTCACTTGGCTGCCGTGCTGCTTGCCGCCCTGCTTGCCTGCGTCAGCCCGGGCGCCCGGGCCCAGGCGCCGATCGTCATCAAGTTCAGCCACGTGGTCGCGCCCGATACCCCGAAGGGGCGGGCCGCCGAGCGCTTCAAGGCGCTGGCCGAGCAGCGCACCAAGGGGCGGGTGAAAGTCCAAGTCTACCCGAACAGCCAGCTGTACAGGGACCGCGAGGAGCTCGAAGCCCTGCAGCTGGGCGCGGTGCAGATGCTGGCGCCCTCGCTGGCCAAGTTCTCGCCGCTGGGCGTGAAGGAATTCGAAGCCTTCGACCTGCCGTATATCTTCCCCTCCAAGAAGGCGCTGTACGCGGTGCTGGAAGGGCGCATCGGCCGCAACCTGCTGCGCAAGCTCGAACCGAAAGGCATCACCGGCCTGGGCTATTGGGACAATGGCTTCAAGGTCATGTCGGCCGACAAGCCGTTGCTGGAACCCCGGGACTTCCACGGCCTGCGCATGCGCATCCAGGCCTCGAAAGTGCTGGACGCCCAGATGCGCGCCCTCGGCGCCCAGCCGCTGGCGCTGGCCTTTTCGGAAACCACCCCGGCGCTGCGCGACGGCGTGGTGGACGGCACCGAGAACACGCCCTCGAACATGTACACCCAGCGCATGCACGAGTCGCAGGCCCACCTGACGGTGTCGAACCACGGCTACCTGGGCTACGCGGTCATCGTCAACAAGAAGTTCTGGGACGGCTTGCCGCGCGAAATCCGCTCCACCCTGGAGCAGGCCATGGTCGACGCCACCGCCTACGAGAAAACCATCGCCCAGCGCACCAACGACGAGGCCCTGGAATCCATCCGGCGCTCGGGCAAGACCACGATCCACACGCTTACCCCGGCCCAGCAGGCCGCGTGGCGCCGCGCGCTGGCGCCGGTGTACACGCAGATGAAAGGGCGGATCGGGGAGGATATCGTCGAGGCGATCCAGGGCGAGGTCGCACGCTAGGACACGCCAGCATGACAGCTGCATGACACGCCCGGAGCGAATGCGCATGCAGATTCTTCATAAGTAAAATAATTAAAGTAATGTGGCCAAAAAGATACGCTCGGGTAGAAAGCTTGCGTTATGATGGGGCCTGCTCGCACTGCCATGGTGCGTAAGCGTACAGAACACGACAGGTTTTGGGGAGCAAAACATAACATCACGGTGATGCATGCCGGAGACAATTGAGGAGACACACGTTTTACAGAAGCCGTTAGCACTGCTAAACGGCCGGAAACGTGATCCGAATTGGAGCGCACCTCAGGTGCGCTTTTTTTTCGCCTGTCGCCCCTGCCTGCCGTGGCAAAAGGGGTGGCCGCGCCGCAATCCTGCGGTTAAGATGCGAAGATGAAAACAGACCAGGCAAGCACCTTGTTCAACGCCATCGTACCGGCGGAGTTCGGCGCGATCGGGATCCGCACCCAGGACGGCCGCGTGCGCGAACTGGTCTACCTCCAGCCTTCGTTCGAAGAAAAAGCCGCCGACAACGAGGTCGCCGCCCAGGCCGCCGCCCAGGTAGCGCATTACCTGGCTGACCCCGACTTTCGCTTCGAGCTGCCGCTGTTCGAGGCCGGCACCGACTTCCAGCGCCGGGTCTGGGGCGAGATTTCCGCCATCCCGCGCGGCAACGTCAAGACCTATGGCCAGGTCGCGAAGCTGATCGGCTCGGCGCCGCGCGCCGTGGGCCAGGCTTGCGGCGCCAACTGGTTTCCCCTGATCATTCCCTGCCACCGCGTCACGGCATCCGGCGGCCTGGGCGGCTTCTCGAACCAGGACGACGAAAACGGCTTTCATTTGTCGGTCAAGCGCTGGCTGCTGCGGCACGAAGGCGCCACCGCTTCCCCATGGCAGCAGCAATCGATCTGGGACTGATCGACGAATTCTGCGACACCCTCTGGCTGGAACAGGGGCTGGCCAGGAATTCGCTCGACGCCTACCGGCGCGACCTGAAGCTGTTTGCCGGCTGGCTCGAGGCCAAGCGGCCGGCGCGCGCCAGCCTGCTGGCCGTGCAGCCGGACGACATCGCCGCCTATTTCGCCGAGCGCCACGCCGACACCCTGCCCAGTTCCGCCAACCGCCGCCTGTCGGTGCTCAAGCGCTTCTATGGGCTGGCCTTGCGCCGCAACCAGGTGTCCATCGATCCCTGCCTGCAGATGGCCTCGGCCAAGCAGCCGCTGCGCTTCGTCCATACCCTGAGCGAGTCCCAGGTCGAGGCGCTGCTGGCCGCGCCCGACGTGGCCACGCCGCTGGGCCTGCGCGAGCGCACGATGCTCGAGCTGATGTATGCGAGCGGGCTGCGGGTGTCGGAACTGGTGGCCCTGAAACTGGTCGAAGTCAGCCTGAACGATGGCGTGCTGCGCGTGACGGGGAAGGGCAGCAAGACGCGCCTGGTGCCTTTTGGCGAGGAAGCGCGCAGCTGGCTGGAGCGCTACCTGAAGGATGGGCGCGGTATCATCCTCAATGGCCAGGTCGACGATGCGCTGTTCGTTACCGGCCGCGGCGGGCCGATGACGCGCCAGATGTTCTGGATCCTGATCAAGAAGCACGCCCTCAAGGCCGGGATCAAGGGGCCGCTGTCGCCCCACACGCTGCGCCATGCGTTCGCTACCCATTTGCTGAACCACGGCGCCGACCTGCGGGTAGTGCAGCTGCTGCTGGGACACGCCGATATTTCGACCACACAGATCTATACGCATGTTGCGCGCGAGCGCCTCAAGCACCTGCATGCCCAGCATCATCCAAGGGGTTAAATTAAGCCGGGATGGGCCGGCTAGTCCATAATGCTCCTGGCACGGTTACACGACCACCTTCATTCACGGCAACGAGGACAACATGGCAAAGACAAATTTCGGGTACGAAAAACGGCAGCGGGAACTCGAGAAAAAGCGCAAGGCCGAAGAAAAGGCCCGGCGCAAGCAGGAAGCCAAGCGTGACGAGCCGAACGGTGGCGGCGACGCATCCGAGGCTGGCTCGGACAGCGCCGCGGATGCCCCCGAAGGGGAATCCGCCGAGCCGGTGTCGCACGACGCCAGCTGAATGGTTTCGCGCTCGGGCTCCGTCTTGGAGGCAAGATGGAGCTCCTTGCGCACACTGGAAATATAAGCAAGCAATCGACACGCTTCCATCGCCATGCGACGGGCCGCCGGCCGGCGGGTCTGGAACGCAGAAAAGCGCGATGAAGTGAAGGCATGACCATGCGTTTGCGCCTACGCAAACAGCATGCGCAAAGAGCGGGGAAGATGGGGAGGCTGCCATGGACATTATGGCTTTTTCCGCATGCAAAAGGATCTTTCCCGTGAGCGAGCAAAAACAGGATCGGCCCGCCGGCGACGGCCAGGCCGGTAGCGCTCATCCGGGACGCGAAGACGGAGCGCATCTTCCTCCGTTCCGCGCCATTCCGGCCCCAGCTGGCGCAGTTCACCTGCGCAGCCCGGACGTTCCCGGGCCGCTGCTTCCGGACGGGCCGCCAGACGGCTTCGACGTCGATGTCGACGGTCCGGGCCGCGAAGCGCTCGACTGGCTCTACCGTTTCGTCACCGCGATCGAGCTGGCGCCGGCCGTCGCCGTGCATTCGGTCGATGCCGCCGGCATCGTCCGCTTCTGGAACCATGCCTGTGCGCAGCTGCTCGGCATTCCTGCCAGCCAGGCGTTGGGCCGGCCTTTTCGCGACATCGTCACCCACCTCGACCGCCAGGCCGAATTCGACCAACTCATCGCCGGCATCTGGCGCGACGGCATCGCACCGGCACCGCGCGACTGGCAGGTCCAGACCGCTGCCGGGCGGCGCCTGTGGCTGCATTCGAACCATTTCCCTGTCAAGCGCGACGGCGCCGCCCAGCAGGTGTTCTGCATGGAAGTCGACATCACGGCGCGCAAGCAGGCCGAGGACAGCCTGGTGCAGGCCGCACGCGTGTTCCAGAACGCGCACGAGGCGATGATCGTGATGGATGCCGAGTACCGCGTGCAGATGGTCAACGCGGCCTTCACGGCGATCACCGGCTTCGATGCAGCCGACATCGTCGGCTCGACCCTGGCCAGCCTGCCCTGGGGCGATGGCGAAGCCGGCTTCTACGAACGCATCTGGTCCCAGCTCGACGGTGACGACCGCTGGCAGGGCGACATGCCGGCGGTGCGCAAGAGCGGCGAGCGCTACACGGCCTGGGTGGCCTTGAGCACCATCCGCGACCCGCACGGCCAGGCCAGCAGCTACATGGCCATGCTGTCCGATATCACCGAGCGCAAGCGGGTCGAAGAGCAGGTGCGGCACCAGGCCGAGCACGATCCGCTTACCGGCCTGCCGAACCGCACCTTGTTCCTCGACCGCATTCACCAGTCGCTGGCCACCTGGCGCCGCCAGCGCGACAGCTTCGCCGTGCTCTTCCTCGATCTCGACCGCTTCAAGTCCATCAACGACAACAACGGCCACCAGGTCGGCGACGCCGTGCTGCGCGAGGTCGCCGCGCGCCTGCGCGGCTGCGTGCGCCGGGTCGATACCATCAGCCGCCTCGGCGGCGACGAGTTCGTGGTGCTGCTGGCCGATATCGGCGGTCCCGACCAGGCCGCGCATGTCGCCTCCACCGTCATGCACGCGATTTCCCATCCGATCGAAGTGGATGGACAGGAGCTCGGACTGTCGGTGTCGATCGGCATCGCGGTCTGCCCCACCGATGGCCAGGACGTCGATACCTTGATGCACCATGCCGATGTCGCCATGTACCATGCCAAGCAAAATGGCCGCAACAGCTTCCGCTTCTTCAGCCCCGAAATGAACGCACGCGTGGTCGAGCGCGGCGAACTCGAACAGCGCCTGCGCCAGGCCCTCGCGCGCGATGAATTCCTGCTCGAATACCAGCCCGGGCTCGACGTGGGCACTGGCCGCGTGATCGGGGTCGAGGCCCTGATCCGCTGGCGCCACCCGCAGCGCGGCCTGCTGCTGCCGCACGAATTCCTGCCGGTGGCCGAGGAATGCGGCCTGATCGTGCCGATCGGCGACTGGGTGCTGCGCGAAGCCTGCCGCCAGGTGCGCGGCTGGCGCGACGAAGGGCATGACGTGTCGGTGGCGGTCAATTTGTCCGACGGCCAGTTCCTGCACGAGGAATTGTTCGAGTCCGTCGACGCCGCGCTGAACCAGTCCGGCCTGGACCCGGCCTTCCTGCACCTGGAAATCGGCGAGGGTGCGCTGATGCAGGGCGACGGCTGCCTGGACGGCACCGTGGCCGCACTGCGCGCGCGCGGCGTGCAGCTGGCCGTGGACCGCTTCGGCACCGGCGTGGCCAGCCTGTCTTCGCTGCGGCGCTTCCCCCTGTCCAAGCTGAAGATCGACCGCAGCTTCGTGAACGACATCGAGCACGACCCGGACGACGCGGCCATGATCCCTGCGATCATCGCGGTGGCGCGCAGCCTGCGGCTCAAGGTGGTGGCCGAGGGCGTGGAGACGGAGGAGCAGCTGCGCTTCCTGCGCCAGCACGGGTGCGACGAGTACCAGGGGTTTTATGCGGCGGGGGCCAGCACCCGGCCGGATTTCACTACACGGTCAAGTTGACTGCTCGGGTTTCACCGCGCGTCGAATCGCGCCGCCCACCCTACGGGCCAGCGGCATTATCGATAGCGCGGCTACTACGGGCTGGCACCCCGCTAATCCAGCCCACCATGAAACTGCCCATCCTGCGGATACAGCAGCACGCGCGCCAGCACCTGCCCATGGTCCGACGCCTGCGGCAGCGGCAGGGTCAGGTGATCGTTGAGGTAGACCACGTCGATCACCTCGCCGATCCCGTTCGGCACCAGGGGATTGAACTCGTGCGACACCAGGATATGGTCGATGGTCGAGTGCCGGCTTTCGTGCACGATCGAGAAGCCCACGTTGCGCTGGCCGTCCTGGTGGCGGTGCAGGCGCGCGGCGTCGAACATGCGTTCGGCCAGCGGCGAGCCTTCGCCCAGCACGATCTCGGTGGTCACCGAATCGGCCACGTCGTTGAAGTCGCCCAGCACCACGCGCGGGCGCTGCTTCTCGCGCGCCATGTCGGTGAGCAGCACGCGCAGGGCGGCGGCCTCGGTGCCGCGCCGGATCAGCGAGCGCAGGCAGGCCAGGGCGTACAGGTTCGGGTCTTCGCCGGTATCGCTGCTGCGGTAGTCGGGCCGGCGCGATTTCAGGTGCACCACCACGACGTCGACGATGACGCCCGGCGCCAGCTCGACCTCGGCATGGAGCGGGGCGCGCGTGAAGCGGTCGGGGTCGCGGCTGCCCGGCGGCATGGTGACGCTCTCCGGAAACAGCGACAGCGCGCGGCCTCTACTGGCCAGCGGCAGGCGCGAGACCAGGGCCACGCTCGGCGTCAGGCGCGGCGCTTCCGGGTCCGGGTCGAAGCCCAGGTGGACCGCCTCGCGGTAGCCGCGGGTGCGCGCCAGTACCTCGCGCAGGCAAGCCTGCGAAAAGATTTCCTGGAAGCCGATCACGTCGGCATTCAACAGGTCCAGTTGCTGTGCCGTCCAGTCCAGCTTGGCTTCGTAGAGCTCGGGGGTGCAGGGCTCGAGGTTGTCGTAGCAGCGTACCCCCGGCGGCGCCAGGTTGAAAGCATTGAAGGTGGCAAAGCGAATTTCTTGCTGCATAATAGAAACCCCTTATGTTCGTCTTTAGCGTACCACGCATGGCCAAGAAAGAGCACGTGTCTGAGACCCCTGCGACGCAGTTCCTGCGCAAGCAAGGCGTCGTCTTTACCGAACATCCCTACGACTACGAAGAACATGGCGGCACTGCCGTTTCTTCACGTGCATTAGGCGTGCCCGAGCACAACGTGGTGAAGACCCTGGTGATGCAGGACGAAGCGGCGCGGCCGCTGATCGTGCTGATGCATGGCGACTGCAAGGTCTCCACAAAGAACTTGGCGCGGGCGATTCCCTGCAAGTCGGTCGAGCCTTGCCGGCCCGAGGTGGCGCAGCGCCATTCTGGCTACCTGGTGGGCGGCACCTCGCCCTTCGGCATCCGCAAGGCCATGCCGGTGTATGTCGAGGAATCGGTGCTGGCGCTGGACAAGATCTACATCAACGGCGGGCGCCGCGGCTACCTGGTCGGGCTCGACCCCGCCGTCCTCACCGCGGTGCTGGGCGCACGCGCGGTGCAGTGCGCGCTGGCCGAGTGAGCCGGCAAGCGGGCTTCCAGGCAGCCCGGCCGATGGTGTATATTCCGTGCGCCCCACGGGACACCGCAGTCCCCGACCGACAACAACGACAAGAGACGAGATGACTACCCTGATTGCCACCATTGCCGCCTACCTGATCGGCTCGATTTCCTTCGCGGTCGTGATGAGCCGCGTATTCGGCCTGTCCGATCCGCGCACCTACGGTTCCAAGAACCCGGGCGCCACCAACGTGCTGCGCAGCGGTAACAAGAAGGCCGCCATCGCTACCCTGATCGGCGACGGCTTCAAGGGCTGGCTGGCGGTGTGGCTGGCGATCAAATACGGCCCGCAATACGGCCTGGACGACGCCGGCGTGGCGCTGGTGGCCATCGCCGTCTTCCTGGGCCACCTGTGGCCGGTGTTCTTCCGCTTCGTCGGCGGCAAGGGCGTGGCGACGGCGCTGGGTGTGCTGCTCGGCATTAACGTCTGGCTGGGCCTGGCGACGCTGGCGACCTGGCTGATCGTGGCCTATGCCTTCCGCTATTCCTCGCTGGCCGCGCTGGTGGCCTCGGTATTCGCGCCCTTCTACTATGGGCTGCTGTTCGGCGCCGACGAAATCCTGTTGGCGGTGGTGGCGATGAGCGCGCTGCTGCTGTACCGGCACAGCAAGAACATCGGCAACCTGATTGCAGGCAAGGAGTCGAAGATCGGCAGCAAGTCGGCGGGCGCCAAGAAGAACTGACGCCCGACCAAGTGCGCCACGCTGTGGCGCACATCGCGTTACCATACCGCCACCTGGCACTCCCCGTGCCGCAACAACCAGGAAAGGTGGCTTCATGACCAAGCAACTCAGGATCGATTTCGTATCGGACGTCTCGTGCCCGTGGTGCGCGATCGGTCTTAAATCGCTGGAGCAGGCGCTCGAGCGCGTCGATGGCGAGATTGCGGCCGACCTGCATTTCCAGCCCTTCGAGCTCAATCCGGACATGGGCCCGGACGGCCAGGACATCGTCGAGCACATCACCGAGAAATACGGCGCCACCGCCGAGCAGCAGGCAAAGAGCCGCGAGATGATTCGCCAGCGCGGCTCGGATGTCGGCTTCGTGTTCGAGATGGAGCGGCGCGGCCGCATCTACAATACCTTCGACGCGCACCGCCTGCTGGCCTGGGCCGAAACGACCGGCCGCCAGCGCGACCTGAAAATGGCGCTGTTCGAAGCCTATTTCACTCACTGCGAAGACCCGAGCAACCACGACGCGCTGCTGCGCGCCGTCGAACGCATCGGCATGGATGTGGAGACTGCGGCCCGCATCTTGCAATCAAGCGACTACGCCGACGAAGTGCGCGAGCGCGAGCAGTTCTTCCAGCGCGCCGGCATCCAGTCGGTGCCGGCCGTGATCATCAACCAGCGCCACCTGATCTCGGGCGGCCAGCCGCCGGAAGTATTCGAGCAGGCGCTGCGCGACATCGCCGCCAAGGCCGAAGGGGCGCCGGAAACTCCGGCGCAGGCCTAGGCCCTAGTTCAGGTCCAGCACGATCGGCTGGTGGTCCGAGGCCGCGGTTTCGGACTGCACTTCCATGGCCGCCACGCGCGGCGCCAGGTCGTCGGTGACGAAGAAATGGTCGTAGCATTCCGGCCGGTCCGGCCAGGGATAGCCGTGCAGGCCGGTGGTCGGCGCACGCGCGACCTTGCCGTTGGCGATGCGCCAGGCGTCGAGGAAGGGCGGGGCGCCGCCCTCGAAGGGCGCCAGCAGGGCCTGGTAGTCGTCGGCATCGGGCGCGAAGTTGAAGTCGCCGCACAGGATGCTCGATGCCGGGCGAAAGCCCAGCTGGTAAGGCGCGTCCAGGTTCGGGTCGGGCTGGAAGATGCGCGAGCGCGCGCTGGCTTCCAGGTGCAGCTCGCGGATGCGGTTCACCTGCGCCATGCGCTGCAGCGGCGAGTAGTACTCGAGGTGGGTCGTCATCAGGCGCAGCTTGCCGTTGGGCGCGTCGAGCACGGTCTCGATCAGGCCGCGCGGCATGCCGGCCGGATTGCCCGGATCGGCCGGCCAGGGCAGCAGGTGGCGGTGCACCTGCGAGATGCGGTATTTCGAGAGGATCAGGTTGCCGAACAGGCGGGGCGAGTTGTTCTTGTAGAGCTCGCTTGGGGCATGTTCCATCATGTGGTAGCCGCCGAAGGCGCCGCCGAGCTGCTTGAACTGGTTCGCGGTTGCGCCGCCATTGAGTTCCGGGTGGTTGGCCGCCACTTCCTGCAGGCAGACCACATCCGGATTCAGCCGCCGCAGGACGTCGATGATCGCATGAATCCGGATCCGCCCGTCCTTGCCACAGCCCCAATGAATGTTCCAGCTAACTACGCGCATCGCAAACCCTCCGTAAATCTTAACCGTCGGATATTGCCACCGTTTGGCGAGGGGCGGTCACACCGTAGGATCGATGTCAGGCTTGCAAGTTCAATATCGCGCGCACCAATCCGGTGCTGCGCGGCGGCCTGCTTCAGGCAGCTTCCAGCTCGTCCAGCGGCCAGCGCGGGCGCACGTTGAAGGCGTAGTCGCGCTGGGCCAGCGCCGGGTTGCGTTCCAGGCGCAGGGCGCCGGCAAAGGCGATCATGGCGCCGTTGTCGGTGCAAAATTCCAGTTCGGGGTAATACACCTTGAAGCGGCGCCGGGCGGCGGCCGCGTTGAGGGATTCGCGCAGCTGCTTGTTGGCGCCCACGCCGCCCGCAATCACCAGGCGGTTCAAGCCTGTGTGGCGCAGCGCGTTGACGCATTTCGCAGTGAGCACGTCCACGATCGCATCGACGAAGCCGCGCGCGATATTGGCCTTGTCCTGCTCGCAGATGTTTGCCACCACCTTTTCTTCGTGGTTCTTCACGACCGTGAGCACCGCGGTCTTCAGGCCCGAGAAGCTGAAATTGAAGTCTTTCGAATGCAGCATCGGGCGCGGCAGCGTGTAGGCGCTGGGGTCGCCGAATTCGGCCAGGCGCGAAATGGCCGGCCCGCCCGGATAGCCTAGTCCCAGCAGCTTGGCCGACTTGTCGAAGGCTTCGCCGGCGGCATCGTCCAGCGTCTCGCCCAGCAAGGTGTAGCGGCCCACGCCATCGACGCGCATCAACTGGGTGTGGCCGCCCGACACCAGCAGGGCCAGGAAAGGGAAGTCCGGACGCTCGCTGGCCAGCAGCGGCGAGAGCAGGTGGCCTTCCAGGTGGTGCACGCCGAGCACCGGCTTGTCGAGCGCCAGCGCCAGGCTGCAGGCCACCGAGGAGCCCACCAGCAGCGCCCCGGCCAGGCCCGGGCCCTGGGTATAGGCAATGGCGTCGATGGCCGACATCGGGATAGCGGCGCGTTTCAAGACCTCGTCCAGCAGCGGCAGGGCGCGGCGGATATGGTCGCGCGAGGCCAGTTCCGGCACCACGCCGCCATACTCTTCGTGCATGGCGACCTGCGAGTGCAGGGCATGGGACAGCAGCCCGCGCTCGGTGTCATACAGAGCCAGGCCGGTTTCATCGCAGGAGGATTCGACGCCGAGAACGATCATGGGGAGAATGGAGGTGAAGCGGAATCCGCCATTTTACCTTACGGGCGCTGCAGCAATTCCGCGTGCGCGCTGCGCAGCATCGCTTCGGTCTCTTCCCAGCCGATGCAGCCGTCGGTCACCGAACAGCCGTATTTGAGCTGCGACAGGTCTTCGGGAATGGCCTGCGCCCCGCTGACGATGTTCGACTCGATCATCACGCCCACCAGCGAGCGGTTGCCGTGCCTGATCTGCTGGATCACGTCCGACATGACCAGCGGCTGCAGCTCCGGCTTCTTGTAGCTGTTGGCGTGCGAACAATCCACCACCAGGTTGGCCGGCAGCCTGGCCTTGGCCAGGGCCTGCTCCGCGATCGCCACCGACACCGAATCGTAGTTCGGACGGCCGCCGCCGCCGCGCAGCACCACGTGGCCGTAGGCATTGCCGCTGGTGCGCACGATCGAAACCGTGCCCTGGCCATTGATGCCCAGGAAGGCGTGCGGGCTGGCCGAGGACTGCACCGCGTTCACCGCGATGCTGACGTCGCCATCGGTGCCGTTCTTGAAGCCGACCGGGGTCGACAGGCCGGACGACATCTCGCGGTGGGTCTGGGATTCGGTGGTGCGCGCCCCGATCGCGGTCCAGGCGATCAGATCGCCCAGGTATTGCGGCGAGATCGGGTCCAGCGCTTCGGTGGCGGTGGGCAGGCCCAGCTCGCAGACGTCGAGCAGGAAGCGGCGCGCGCGTTCCATGCCGACGTCGACGCGGAAGGAGTCGTCCATGAAGGGATCGTTGATATAGCCCTTCCAGCCGGTGGTGGTGCGCGGCTTCTCGAAATACACGCGCATGACCAGTACCATCGTGTCGGCCACCTCGGCTTGCAGGCTTTTCAGCCGGCGCGCATAGTCCAGGCCCGCTTCCGGATCGTGGATCGAGCAGGGACCGACCACCACGAACAGCCGCCCGTCCTTGCGGTCGAGGATATTGCGCAGCGTCTCGCGGCCGCCCATCACGGTAGCAAAGGCGCGGTCGGTCAAGGGCAGCGAGGCGTGCAGTTCGTTCGGCGTAGGCATCTGCGCGAACGAACTGACGTTGGTATTTTCAATGGCGGGCGTGTTGATCATGGTGCGTATGATTTCTGGAGGGAATATCCAGTGTAGACCGAAAATGCTGCACTTGCACACTGTGAGCGAGAAATCCGCCCGCCGCGCACCGCTACCCCTGGCCGTTGTATGCTCCACCATATGGACAAGACCACTGAACGATTTGCCGCGGCGCCCTTCATCAAGGAGATCGGCCGCGGCGTAAAAGGGGCGCGCAGCATGTCGCGCGAGGATGCGCGCGCCTTGTATGCGGCCATGCTCGAGCGCCGCGTCTCCGACCTGGAACTGGGCGCGATCCTGCTGGCCATGCGCATCAAGGGCGAGTCGGTCGAGGAGCTGGCCGGCTTCATGGATGCGGCCGAAGGCTCGTTCGCGCTGCTGCCGGCGCCCCCGGGCGAATTTGCCCCGGTGCTGATCCCCAGCTACAACGGCGCGCGCAAGCTGGCCAACCTGACCCCCCTGCTGGCGTTGCTGCTGGCGCGCGAGGGCGTTCCGACCCTGGTGCACGGCGTGCGCAGCGATCCGGGGCGCATCACCACGGCCGAGATCCTGGCGGAACTCGGCCTGGCCGAAGCGGGCTCGACCAGCGACATCCTCGACGCGGCGGCGGCCGGGCGCCCAGCCTTCATGCCGATCGAGCGCCTGGCGCCCGAGCTGGCCCACATGCTGGCGCTGAGACGCATCCTGGGCGTGCGCAACTCCACCCACACCCTGGTCAAGATCCTGCAGCCGTTTGCCTGCCCGGCGCTGCGGCTGGTGTCGTACACCCATCCGGAATACCTGGAAACCCTGGGGGCCTATTTCACCACTGCCGCGCCGCCCGAGCGCGGGGACGCCTTCCTGATGCGCGGCACCGAGGGCGAAACGGTGGCCAACCCGCACCGGGCCCAGCAGATCGACTGGTTCCACGGGGGAGCGCGCAGCCTGCTGGTCGAGCGCGATGCGCCGGCTGACGAGTTGGCCGAGGTGCCGGAGGCGCGCGACGCCGCCACCACCGCCGCCTGGATCGCCGCCGCCCTGCGCGGCGAGGTGCCGGTGCCGCGCCCGATCATGGCCCAGCTGGCGCAATGCCTGCAGGTTGCGCGCGCACTACGCCGCTGAGGCTGCGGACAGCGGCCTGTTAGTTTCGACAACAGGCCGTGTCCAAAGACGGCCTGTTGTCCATTGACTGACCCGTTAACGTTGGATCGCAACAACATTTGTGTTGCAAAAACATATGTTTATGCGTATAGGGTCCATGTTTTTCCGCGACACATAAAACCTACAAACTGTAGGGAATCTTCCATGAACTGAGCTTATATGCGGCCAATTTTTAGGTATCCGCAGGCCTGCACTTGTATAGACACCTATTCGATTAACAATTATTGATGAATTTGACAATATATTATTCGCCGTAAACTTCCAGAAACCGTGATTTAGCGCAGAAAGCCGTTATTATTTTCTTGCAACATAGCAAAACGATACCGAACAGCAACGTTTAATGTTTCTTGCATAGCAACGCTGTAAAGGTTCGTCAGAACAGTCCGGCGTAGAAATGCCGCTCCATCACATTGAAGGAAGACCAGAATGACCAAGCACGCCCGTTTCACCTCGACCCATCTGCCCCTGGCCGCGCTGGCGCTGGCAGTGGCCGTTGCCGCCGGCAGCGCCCATGCCGCCAGCACCACGGCAGCATCGACCAGCACCGTGGTCACCCCGATCAACATCACCCAGGCGGCCGACCTGGCCTTCGGCAGCTTCGCCGCCAGCGGCACCGCCGGCACCGTAACCGTCAGCCCGAACAATTCGCGCGGCGTGACCGGCGGCGTGACCGCCATGGGCGCAGGCAGCACCGCCGCCCAGTTCAACGTGACCGGCCAGGGTACCTCGACCTATTCGATCAACGTCATCGGCACCGCACTGACCTCGGGCGGCAACTCGATGGCCTTCACCCCGGTCACCGACCTGACCGCCAGCGCCATCACCACCGGCACCGTCACCAGCGGCGCCCTGACCGCCGGCGCCCAGACCATCTATGTCGGCGGCGTCCTGAGCGTCGGCATCAACCAGGCGCCAGGCAACTACGCCGGCACCATCACCGCCACCGTCGAGTACAACTGACGGCGGCAGGGCAGCGGCGCGGCCTCACCGATCCAGCATCATGCAGGTACGTCGCTACCCCGCATTCCTGGCCGCCGGCACTGTCGTGCTGGCGGCGCTCGGCCTGTCGTGCCAGCGCGAAGTCCAGGCCCAGCAAATCGTGCTCAGCACGGCGCGCGGCATGGATTTCGGGCGTTTCGTCGCCGCCACCGGCGGCACCGTCGTCCTCAGCCCGACGGGCGTGCGTTCCCGCACCGGGGGCGTGGTCCTGCTCAATTCTCCTTCGGCCGGACAGGCAAGCTTCAATGTCGGCAAGTCCAGCAATGGCGGCGGCGGCAAGGGCGTCATCATTTCCCTGCCTGCCAACGGCAGCGTTCGGCTCAGCAGCGGGGCCAACAGCATGGCGCTCAATGCCTTCGTCAGCAATCCGGCAACCCTGGTATCGGTGCCCAATGGCGGCACGACCCTGGCGGTCGGCGCCACCCTCAGCGTCGCGCCCAACCAGCCACCCGGCAATTACACCGGTTCGTTTCCTATCACAGTCAATTTTCAGTAGGACTACCCCATGTTTTTCGCATCCGCACATCTCGCCCGCCTGCGCCGGACGATGTCCCTTGTCCTTGCCGGCCTGGTGCTGGCGCCGTGCCTGCCTGCGCATGCCGAGCTGATGCTGCACCCGACCCGCCTGGTCTTCGACAAGAACACGCGTGCGGCCCAGATCGAACTGATCAACAACGGCAGCAAGCCCGCCAGCTACCGGATTTCGCTGGTGAACCGCCGCATGACCGAAGCCGGCCAGTTCGAGGCGGCCGACACCGCCATCGACGGCGAGCGTTTCGCCGACGCCATGCTGCGCTATTCGCCGCGCCAGGTCACCCTGCAGCCGGGCACGGCGCAGACGGTGCGCGTCATGCTGCGCAAACCTGCCGACCTGCTCGAGGGCGAATACCGCTCGCACCTGCTGTTCGACCGGCTTCCCGAGGTCGACGGCAATGCCAGCATCGAGAACCGCAATGCGCCAAGCCAGATCGGCGTGACGATCAACGCCATGGTCGGCGCCTCGGTGCCGGTGATCGTGCGCCATGGGAACGTCGCCGCCAGCGCCGGCCTGGCCGGGCTGGCCCTGCAGAAGGATGCCGCCAGGCGCCCGGTGCTGGTCCTGCGCCTGGAGCGCGAAGGCAGCAGTTCGCTCTACGGCGACCTGAACGTAAGCTTCACGCCACGCGGCGGCAAGCCGGTGAGCCTGGCCCAGGTGGGCGGCATCGCTGTCTACACGCCCAACCGCGTGCGCCAGGCCGCCGTGCCGCTGGAGGTGCCGGCCGGGGTAGCGCTGGCCGGCGGCAGCATCGACGTGAGCTACAGCGACCGTCCGGAAGCCGGCGGCAAGCTGCTGGCCCAGGCCCGGCTGAATGTGCCGTGAAGCCTGTTCATTCGTTTCTCTTGATTCCGCCTCAGCGCACAAGAGCTCCTCGGTTATTTTTTTGAGCAAGCCGCCAACGCGGTACGCGCGCATCCAGGCACCATGCAGGGTTTTCGAACGGGTTTTCTTGTTGCAGGATTGATGTTGCTGCCGGCGCTGGCGCCGGCGGCAGTGGCGGCGCCATCCCAGCAATCCGAGGCCAACCTCGTCCTGCTTGAAGTGCGGCTTGGCAACCAGCTGCTGTCCGACGCCGTGACCGGCTACGAGATCGGGCGCGAGGTCTTCCTGCCGCTGGGCGAACTGTCGCGCCTGCTGACCCTGGCGATCCGGGTCACGCCCGGCGAGGGCCGCGCCAGCGGCTTCATCCTCACCGAAAACCGCGGCTTCAGCCTGGACGTGCCCGGCCGCGTCATCGAGATCGCCGGGCGCCGCGAAGCACTCGACCGCTCGCAGTTCAAGCTGCAGCCCGACGAAATCTACGTGGCCGGCAGCCTGCTGCAACGCTGGCTGCCGGTCGACCTCGAGCTGGACATGCCGAGCCTGGCCCTGAAGGTGCGTCCGCGCGAGCAATTGCCCTTGCAGGCCAGGCTGGAGCGGCGCAAGCATGGCAGCCTGCCGGGCTCGCCGGGCGGCTATGCCGACCCGGGCTATCCGCGCCTGGCCACGCCTTACCGGCTGGCCGACGTTCCCTTCATCGACCAGACCATCGGGCTCTCCAGCAGCAAGATCAATGGCGGGCGGCGCCAGACCGAAGCGGCCTACACGGCCTACCTGACGACCGACCTGCTGGGCATGGAAGCGGCCCTGTATGCCAGCCGCAACCGGCAAGACCCGTCCGCCGGCCTGCGCCTGACCCTGGGGCGCAACGACCCGGACGCCGGCCTGCTCGGGCCACTGCATGCACGCACCGCGCTGTTCGGCAGCGTGCCGCTGCCCGGCGTGCCCAACATCTCGCCCAGCAGCGCGACCGGCGACGGCGTGCTGGTGAGCAACCGGCCGCTGAACCAGCCCACCAGTTTCGACCGCCACACGCTGCAGGGCGCGCTGCCGCCGGGCTGGGACGTCGAGCTGTTCTACAACGAGGCCCTGGTCGGCTTCCAGCAATCGCGCCCCGACGGGAAATACAGTTTCGAAGACATGCCGCTGGCCTACGGCCCCAACGAGTTCCGGCTGGTATTCCACGGCCCGCTGGGGCAGCTGCGCGTGGAGCGCCAGAGCTTCCTGCTGGAGCAGTCGGCGGTGCCGCGCGGCGCGCTCTATTACGACGTGGGCGCGCACCACGACAGCTTCGGGCGCAACCGCGCGCTGGCGCAATTCGAGTGGGGCATCAGCGAACGCTTCAATGCCCTGGGCGGCTGGCAGCGCGTGCCGCTGTTCGACGGCAGCGCGCGCAGCTATGCCAACCTGGGCCTGCGCGGCTACTGGAACAGTTTTATCGCCACTGCGGATGCGGCCCGGTCCGACGACGGCGGCACCCTGGCCCAGGTCGGCGTCAAGACCCGGCTGGGCAATGTCGCCGTCTCGGCCACCCATGCGCAGTTGAACAAGTTCAGCAGCGACTTCTTCAACCAGAGCGCCGACCCCGTGCGCACCCGCGACGAAGTGCGCGCCGAAGGCGTCGTCGCGCTCGGGACCACCGGGTTCTTCCCGCTGGCGCTGCAGGTGCGCCACGACCGCCTGGCATCCGGCCAGCGCAACGTCGACGTGCAGGGGCGGATCTCGGCCTACCGCGACGGCGTGGCGCTGACCAATACGCTGCGCTGGCAAAAGATCGGCAGCCATGAGCTGTCCGACGGCCTGTTCCAGGTCAGCCGCCGGGTGGCCGGCATCGGCCTGAGCGGGCAGTTGCAGTACACGCTCTCGCCCGAGACCGCGCTGGGCAGCGCCGCGGTGTCGGCCGACTATTACCTGAACGACGGCTACCTGCTGAACCTGGGCCTGGCGCGCATGTTCCAGACCCACGAGCTGCGCGCCACCGGCGCCCTGAACAAGAGCCTGGGCAGCTATGGGCTCGGCATCAACGGCTATTACTCCAGCCGCCGCGAGTACGGGCTCGGCCTGCAATTCTTCATGGCGATGGGGCTGGAACCACGCAGCCGCCGCCTCATGTTCGAGGCCCAGCCGATGGCCAACATGGGCGCGGCTTCGATCCGCGTCTTCCTCGACAAGGACCTCAACGGCGTCATGGACGGCAGCGACGAAGCCATTGCCAACGCCGGCTTCACCGTCAACGGCGCCAACTACGCCGCGCGCACCGACGCCGGCGGCCTTGCCTACCTGTCGCGCCTGCCCACCCACCAGAATACCGACATCAGCCTGGATCCGAACACGCTCGACGATCCGCAATGGCAGCCGCGGGTACCGGGCGTGCGCGTCGTCCCGCGTCCCGGCAAGGTGACCGAGGTCGAGTTTGCCGTCGGCATGACGGGGGAGGTCGACGGCACGACCTATCTGTACGCGAACGGCGCCCGCCGCGCCATCGGCGACCTGCGGCTCGAAGTGGTGGATGCTTCGCGCAAGGTGGTGGCCGCCATCAGCAGCGCGGCCGACGGCTATTTCGTCATCAGCGGCATCTTCCCCGGCGACTATTTCCTGCGGGTGTCGCCCGAGCAGCTCAAGCGCCTGGGGCTGACGGACACCGGCATGCACATGATCACGATCGGGAAGGATGGCACCGTGCTCAACGGCCGCGACCTGGACGTGCGCTCGCGCGACGAATCCTAGCCTCGACTGCCAGCCCTGCCTTCGCTTCGCCGCCGCAAACGTTTACAATGGCCGGTTTGGCGATTTCCGCGCCAGCAAGGACACGGCAAGCATGGCAGAACAATATGATGTGGCGGTAATCGGCGCGGGCGCGGCCGGCATGATGTGCGCGGCGGTCGCTGCCCGGCGCGGCAAGCGCGTGGTGCTGCTCGACCATGCCACGAAGCTGGCCGAAAAGATCCGCATCTCCGGCGGCGGGCGTTGCAATTTCACTAATATCAACGCAGGTCCGGCCAATTTCCTGTCAGAGAACCCGCATTTCTGCCGCAGCGCCCTGTCGCGCTACACGGCCCAGGATTTCCTCGACCTGGTCAAGAAATACCGCATTCCGCACCACGAGAAGCACAAGGGCCAGCTGTTCTGTACCGAGTCGTCCGAGCACATCATCGCCATGCTGCGCAGCGAATGCGACGCGGGCGAGGTGAGCTGGCGCATGCCGTGCAAGGTCGGCAGCATCGAGAAGTCGGCTGAGGGGTTCCATATCACGGCGGAAGGCGGCGACATCGCATGCGACAGCGTCGTGATCGCCACTGGCGGCCTGTCGATCCCGAAGATCGGCGCCACCGATTTCGGCTACCGCATCGCCACCCAGTTCGGCCTGGGCATCATCGAGCCGCGCCCCGGGCTGGTGCCCTTGACCTTCGACGGCCCGAGCTGGGAAGCCTTCGTGCCCCTGGCCGGGATCGCGCTGGAAGTCGAAGTGAGCACGGGTGCCCAAGGCAAAGGGAAGGGCGGCAAGGCCAAGGCCGGCGGCCATTTCCGCGAAGATCTGCTGTTCACCCACCGCGGCCTGTCCGGCCCGGCGATCCTGCAGATTTCGAGCTACTGGCAGCCGGGCACGCCGATCGTGCTGAACCTGCTGCCCGACATCGACGTGGCCGAGGAACTGATCGCCGCCAAGACCACCGTGAAGAAGCAGCTCGGCAACGTGCTGGCTGGCTGGCTGCCGGCGCGCCTGGCCGAGGGCCTGCTGGCGGCCAACGGTTTCGCGGCCGATGCGCGCCTGGCCGACATGCCCGACGCCAAGCTGCGCAAGCTGGGCGACGCCATCAACCGCTGGGAAATCGTCCCGACCGGCTCGGAAGGCTACAAGAAGGCCGAGGTGACCCTGGGCGGCGTGGACACGCGTGAACTGTCACAGCAGACCATGATGGCCAACAAGGTTCCGGGCCTGTATTTCATTGGCGAGAGCGTGGACGTGACCGGCTGGCTGGGCGGCTACAACTTCCAGTGGGCCTGGGCTTCGGGCTTCGTCGCCGGCAGCAGCGTCTAGGCGCCGGTCTCATGTAGCAATTGCGGAACAGTTTGATAAAACCTTCCACTGATCCACAAATAATGCTAAACTTTCGTTCTTCATAAATCCAACGGTTTCATTTTTACATGACCACTATCCGCCTTAAAGAAAACGAGCCGTTCGAAGTCGCAATGCGTCGCTTCAAGCGCACTATCGAAAAAACCGGTCTGCTGACCGAACTGCGCGCACGCGAGTTCTACGAAAAGCCAACCGCAGAGCGCAAGCGCAAGCTGGCAGCTGCCGTGAAGCGTCACTACAAGCGCATCCGCAGCCAGCAACTGCCTAAGAAACTGTACTAAGACGGCACTGCCGACTCCACCCGGTGACCGCTGTCCCGGTGAGTCGCTGAGCGTCCGCAAGCCCGCTCCGGTTGTTACCGCGGCGGGTTTTGTCGTTCATACCCATCGTTACTACCTATCCCAGACGGAGAATCCATGAGCCTGAAAGCACAACTGACCGAGGACATGAAGGCGGCAATGCGCGCCAAGGAAAGCGGCCGCCTGAACACCATCCGCCTCATGCTCGCGGACATCAAGCGCAAGGAAGTGGACGAGCAGATCGAGCTGGACGACACCCAGGTGCTGGCCATCATCGAAAAGATGATCAAGCAGCGCAAGGATTCGATCTCGCAGTTCGAAGCCGGCGGCCGCGCCGACCTGGCCGACATCGAGAAGGCCGAACTGACCATCCTGTCGGCCTACATGCCGGCTGGCCTGTCGGACGAAGAGATTGCCGCTGAAGTCGGCGCCGCCGTGGCTGGCACCGGCGCCGCCGGTCCCCAGGACATGGGCAAGGTGATGGGCGTGCTCAAGCCGAAGCTGGCCGGGCGCGCGGACATGACGGTGGTGTCGGGGCTGGTGAAGAAGGCGTTGACGGGCGGCTGATCGGTTTCGAAGTGTCTGTTGAACGCGTGGGCAAGGTAAGCCAGGCCAGTGGCCTGAATTACGAATTGCCCACCCTGCGAGCAGCGTTACATCCGCAGGGTGGGCAGATTCTGCCCACGCGTTCAACCAGCTCGAGGGTCGCCACACAAGCTGATTTTTGGCCCGCTGCATCCACACCACACGCTACCCCCATCGTGGCAATTGCCTTGTCATAAATCAATTTGCAGTCAGCGCTGCGGTATAGTCTGATCTGAGCTTAGACAAACACTGAGTACCTCTAGTGATTCCGCAATCCTTCATTACCGATTTGCTCAACCGTGTCGATATCGTCGATATCGTGGGCCGTTACGTCCAGCTGAAAAAGGGCGGCGCCAACTACATGGGGCTGTGCCCCTTCCACAACGAGAAATCTCCCAGCTTCACGGTCAGCCCGACCAAGCAGTTCTATCACTGCTTCGGCTGTGGCGCCCACGGCACCTCGATCGGCTTCCTGATCGAATATTCCGGCATGGGTTTTGTGGATGCCGTCAAGGACCTGGCCCAGGGCGTGGGCATGGTTGTACCCGAGGCCGACGACAAGATCCCGCCGCAGCAGCGCGCCGCCCAGCAGGCCCAGTCGATGGCCATGACCGACGCGCTGACCCAGGCCTGCACCTATTACCGCGCCCAGCTGCGCGAAGCGCCGAACGCCATCGCCTACCTGAAAAACCGCGGCCTGACCGGCGAAATCGCGGCCCGCTTCGGCATGGGCTACGCCCCTTCCGGCTGGGACAACCTGCGCTCGGTCTTCCCCGACTACGACGCGCTGGCGCTGGTGGAATCGGGCCTGGTGATCGACAAGGTCGACGAGGACGGCAACAACAAGAAGCGCTACGACCGCTTCCGCGAACGCATCATGTTCCCGATCCGCAACACGAAAGGGCAGGTGATCGGGTTCGGCGGACGCGTGCTCGACAGTGGCGAACCGAAATACCTGAACTCGCCGGAAACCCCGCTGTTCCAGAAAGGCCTGGAGCTGTACGGCCTGTTCGAAGCCAGGCAAAGCATCCGCGACGCCGGCTATGTGCTGGTGACCGAAGGCTACATGGACGTGGTCGCGCTGGCCCAGCTGGGCTTCCCGCAAGCCGTCGCCACCCTCGGCACCGCCTGCACCAGCACCCACGTGCAAAAGCTGCTGCGCCAGACCGACATGGTGGTGTTCTCTTTTGATGGCGACAAGGCCGGCCGCCGCGCCGCCCGCCGCGCGCTGGAAGCCTGCCTGCCGCAGGTGACCGACAACAAGACCATCAAGTTCCTGTTCCTGCCGCAGGAGCACGATCCGGACAGCTTCGTGCGCGAGCGCGGCGCCGACGCGTTTGACCAGGAAATCCACGAAGCGATGCCGCTGTCGCAATTCCTGCTGCGCGAAATCACCGCCGAGCACGACCTGGGCACGCCCGAAGGCCGCGCCCACGCCCAGTTCGAGGCCAAGCCGCTGCTGCAGTCGATGACGCCGACGGCGCTGCGCCTGCAAATCGTGCGCGGGCTGGCCAGCCTGACGGAGTCAACCCCGGCGGAGATCGAAGCGTTGTTTGAATTGTCCAAGCCGGTATCGGTGCTGCGCAAGGCGCCGCCGCGCCAGGGCCGCCCCAAGCCGGTCGGGCTCGAGCTGCAGATGCTGCGCATCCTGGTCTCGCACCCGCACTTGGCCCTGGCCCTGGACGACGCCGTGCAGCAGACCTTCGACTTTTTCGGGCAAGAGTCGGCCGACAGCCTGCGCTACCTGGTCGGCATGGCCCAGGCACTGGGGGAGCATGGCAATTTTGCTGCCCTGTCGCAACAGTTGAAAGAGGTGACGGGGGAATACGACAGCCTGATCGCGGAGATCGCGGCCGAGCCCGAATCCGAGGTCGAGGCGGACCGCATCTGGTTATGGAGTGCTCTGCGCCAGATCAAGACCGACTCGTTGAAACAGGAGTTGAACCAGTTGTTTTCCGCCGGCCTGACCCCAGATCAGGTGAGCGCTCGCTATCGTGAAATCACGGCTGAGCTGGACGCTTTGGAGCGCGAGGCCATCGCGGAAAGAGCCCCTCGCTAAGCCTCCGCCACATAGTGCCGGGGGGCAGTCTTCACGACTGGAAAAAACAGGGGTGCGTGCTATAATAAAACGCTAACTATTGCAAGCTTTGAAACCCTTTCAGGTTTGAAGCAGGCGGTGAGTTTGGGTTAGCGAGGCAACGGAAGTTGCTTGCAGGGTGATGTAAGGTAACAAGAAAGTTTATCTTTAACCATCGTAAAGTGTGAGTCGTCGTGACTTCGAAAGCGCCTGTGCCAACCAAGAAACCCGAAACCAAAGTGGCTGCAAAAACCACGAGAGCGTCCGCCACGGTGGACAAAGGTCAAGACACGGCCGAGGTTCGTACGGCGAGCCCGGCACCGGTCAACCAGACGACCGATGCGGCACTGCTTTCCGCGATCGACACGTCCGGTTACGTCCTGCCATCCGTCAAGGTCCCGGGACGCCGTGGTCGCAAGCCGAAGGAATTCACGCCCGAGAACGACGAAATCGCCGCCCTCAACGCGGTCGAGCGCGCCGAACTGAAAGCCGCGGACAAGGCCAAGGCCAAGGACCGCAAGGCCAAGGAAAAAGCGCTGCTGAAAGACGCCTTCTCGTCGGATACCGAAGCGAGCGAAGAAGAGCTCGAGATTCGCCGCAACAAGCTCAAGGCCCTGATCAAGTCGGGCAAGGAGCGCGGCTTCCTGACCTACTCCGAGATCAACGACCACCTGCCGGAAAACATCGTCGATCCGGAAGCGATCGAAGGCATCATCGGCACCTTCAACGACATGGGCATCGCCGTCTACGAGCACGCCCCTGACGCGGAAACCCTGCTGCTGTCCGATAACGTCGCCACCGTTACCAGCGACGACGAAGCCGAAGCCGCCGCCGAAGCGGCGCTGTCCACCGTCGATTCCGATTTCGGCCGCACCACCGACCCGGTCCGCATGTACATGCGCGAAATGGGCTCGGTCGAGCTGCTCACGCGCGAAGGCGAGATCGAGATCGCCAAGCGCATCGAAGACGGCCTGAAGGACATGATCCAGGCCATCTCGGCCTGCCCGGTGACGATCGCCGAAATCATCGACGCCGCCAGCAAGATCGAAAAAGACGAGATCAAGATCGACGAGATCGTCGACGGCCTGGTCGACCCGGACGGCGACGAGCAGACCCCGCCGGTCGCCCCGCCGCCGGCTGCCTCGGATGAAGACGACGAAGAAGAAGACGAGGAAGAGGGCGCCGAGGAAGAGGAAGAAGAAGCCGCGGGCGCTTCGGGCGCCGCCGGCTACTCGGCCGAGCAGCTGGAAGCGCTGAAGCAATCCGCCCTGGCCAAGTTCAACCACATCGCCCAGCAATTCGACAAGATGCGCAAGGCCTTCGAGAAGGATGGCTACAACTCGAAAGCCTATGTCAAGGCGCAGGATGCGATCTCGGACGAGCTGCTCGGCATCCGCTTCACGGCCAAGGTCGTCGAGAAGCTGTGCGACACCCTGCGCGGCCAGGTCGACGAGGTACGCCACATCGAAAAGCAGATCCTGGACGTGGCCGTGAACCGCTGCGGCATGCCGCGCGCCCACTTCATCAAGGTCTTCCCGGGCAACGAGACGAACCTGGAATGGGTCGACGGCGAAGTCAACGCCGGCCACGCCTACAGCGCCATCCTGGGCCGCAACATTCCGACGATCAAGGAACTGCAGCAACGTTTAATTGACCTGCAAGCGCGCGTCGTGCTGCCGCTGCCGGACCTGCGCAACATCAACCGCCAGATGGCGGCCGGCGAAATGAAGGCGCGCAAGGCCAAGCGCGAGATGACCGAGGCCAACCTGCGCCTGGTGATCTCGATCGCCAAGAAGTACACCAACCGCGGCCTGCAATTCCTCGACCTGATTCAGGAAGGCAATATCGGCCTGATGAAGGCGGTGGACAAGTTCGAGTACCGCCGCGGCTACAAGTTCTCGACCTACGCGACGTGGTGGATCCGCCAGGCCATCACCCGTTCGATCGCGGACCAGGCGCGCACGATTCGTATTCCGGTGCACATGATCGAGACGATCAACAAGATGAACCGGATCTCGCGCCAGATCCTGCAGGAGACCGGCGCCGAGCCGGATCCGGCCACCCTCGCCATCAAGATGGAGATGCCGGAAGATAAGATTCGCAAGATCATGAAAATCGCGAAGGAACCGATTTCGATGGAGACGCCGATCGGCGACGACGACGATTCGCACCTGGGCGACTTCATCGAGGACAACAACACGCTGGCGCCGTCGGATGCCGCGCTGCACGCGTCGATGCGTGGCGTGGTGAAGGATGTGCTGGACTCGCTGACCCCGCGCGAAGCCAAGGTGCTGCGCATGCGCTTCGGTATCGAGATGTCGACCGACCACACGCTGGAAGAGGTGGGCAAGCAGTTCGACGTGACGCGCGAGCGGATTCGCCAGATCGAGGCGAAGGCGCTGCGCAAGCTGCGTCATCCGTCGCGTTCGGACAAGCTCAAGAGCTTCCTCGAAGGCAGCAGCTGATTGTTGTAGTCTTGGCTTGACGTATCTGTACTAAAGGCAATATCCTCTCGCCACTCTGCTTCTCGGTACCGCACCGGGCAAGCAGGTGGCGCGTGTTTTCTGCCACTGTCCCGATTTCTGGGCCTCTAGCTCATGCCTGGTTAGAGCAGCGGACTCATAATCCGTTGGTGCCGTGTTCGACTCACGGGAGGCCTACCAATACAGTTTTTAGTTTGAAATCAAGCTCTTACGAGAAATCGTAAGGGCTTTTTTTCTATGCAGCGCTAGCGCAAAGGAGCTCAAAAACTGGCCTTTGCCGGAAAACTGCCGGAATGGAATGATTCGAGTCAAGCGTCCTTTTGACGATTGGAGAATCACTAATGGCATACATCAAAAAACGCGGCGCGTACTGGCGCGCCGAGGTCCGGCGCAAAGGTCACAAGCCCACTTACCGCACTTTCGATACGCAGTCAGAAGCACAGAAGTGGGCTCGCCGGGTTGAGGCAGAAATCGACACTGGTTTTTACGTCGACAACTCCGCCGCTGAAAAAATGACACTTGGCGAGGCGCTAAAGCAGTACCGGCGCGACGTTGCGGCGAAAAAGCGACATCCTGCCCAAGAGTATGGCCGTATTGACCGCTGGCTCCGAAATGACCTGTGCTTTCGTACACTGGCTAACCTGAAGGGGGCAGATTTCGCACGATACCGAGATCAGCGTCGAGCCCAAGGGAAGGCGGAAAACACGGTTCGGCTCGAGTTGCAACTAGTGAGCCATCTCTATGAGATCGCGCGCAAGGAGTGGGGGATGGAAGGGCTGATGAATCCGCTGAAGAACATCAGGAAACCTAGCGTGAGTAACGCGCGCGACCGAAGGCTTGAGCCGGGCGAATACGAGAAGATCAAAGCTGTGCTCGTTGAGAGTGGAAATCCATATGCTGCGCCGGCATTTGACCTTGCGATCGAGACCAGCCTTAGGCAGGGCACCTTGTTTGGACTTCGATGGGAATGGGTCAATCTGGACAAGCGATTAGTCCGGATCCCCCTTTCCGCCCGCGGAGCCGAGAATAAGGGTGTCCCGGCCGCGCTTCCACTCTCGAGCAAGGCGCATTCGGTGCTGCTGTCGCTGCATCCTGTTGATGAGGTCGGAGCTCTGCAGGCGGACCCTTCAGGGCCGATCCTGAACACTACCCAAAACGCCGTCCGGTGTATCTGGAAGCGAGTCCTGCCCCTGCTGGGTATCGAAAATCTACGCTGGCACGATCTCCGCCATGAGGCAGCATCGCGCCTCTTTGAGAAGGGACTGCATCCATTCGAAGTCGCCAGTATCACAGGGCATAAAAGCATGCAGATGTTGAAGCGGTATACGCATCTCAAGCCGGAAAACCTTGTCGCGAAGCTGGGGTAGCGAATGAACAAGACCTCGCTTTTCCGCACTTACTGTGACTGGCCGTATCAAGCAGCCGTGTTTGTCGAGGCCAACGATCAGCAAAGTGCCACAGTCAAGATTTCCAAGCTGATCGGAGCGTTATACGGGTGCCCACCAGACGATGTGTCCTTCTACAACCTCGATTCGTATGCCGAGCTCATGCACGAAAAGGGCGTAGGCGATGACCTGGACTTCAGGCTATTCGAATCAGGATGGGATGCTGATGGCGTAACGTCTTGGGTGGAAAACCCGCTATTCCTAGCGCCACTAAACCAGTCGTACTTACTCGCCACATGGGGTCGACTGCAGCGTCACTTCGAAGACATCTGCGTTGACGACAGGCACTAGATACTCTGCGGTATGTGAGTGGCTCGCATCGTCGCTGGCCGGGACGACCGGCCAAAGCGCTCCTACATGCGCCCACGAGACGTGGGGGTGGCCCTGAACGGGCCATCCTCGCTTCCTCGCCTGGCGGCATCGGTCCTCGGACTCAAATCGCCCCCACTGGCTGTTCTTACGCCCATGATGTGAAGTAGGAAAACCCGTGTTCCCAAGCACTCAGAGGCTGATAGCCCACCTCTACTAAAACCGCTCATTACTGATACGCCGCTATCGACATACGCTAACGCACCATCTGAGCTCGCGTTCTCTCCATGTTTTGAGTCTGCGCAACGCTTGCAGTCAGCACCTAGATCTAGGCCGGAAATTTCCTACAGGATATAGTTTTTGTGATTTTCTCCCTGGGATACTCTGCTATCCTTGGAGAAACTCTCGCCAATATCGGACAGGCGCACAATGGGTGCGATTGAGATTTTCACAATAACTGGGGTGCTAGATGCCATTCGACGCAGGTATGTATGAGAATAACGAGGTATATCGCAGCTGGGTAGACCATCCATTTCGTTTTGTCGAGCCAAGCGAGAAAAGTAAAAATCTCGGATTGCGAAAGCCGCAGCTTGGCGCGCTTTACACAATACTGGCACATCTTGTCTCAGCGCCCCAGGAGCCAGCTACTATTGTGATGCCAACCGGAACTGGTAAAACTGACACCATCTCATCTCTAATTCTAGCCGGATTATTCGTTCGAACCCTTGTTATCGTGCCATCTGATGCATTGAGAGACCAGATTGCAGACGGTATTGTTGCATTGAGAAATTTGAGAGCAATGGGAGCTGTAGATGAGAATGCAAAATCCGCTGTAGTTAGCAAAATTAGTTCTGGGTTGAATGAAGAAGAAGTAAAAGGGCTGGCTGCGTCTAACGTAATAATTGCGACGCCACAGTCACTGCAGAATTTCTCAGATCGAGCTCTGGAGCTATTGGCCACTTATTGCTCCCACCTTATATTTGACGAGGCACATCATGTCGCTGCGCATACTTGGAAAAAGGTGAAGAAATCGTTCGCGGGAAAACCTTCGCTTCAATTCACCGCCACCCCGTTTCGGGAAGATAG
Organism: Telluria sp. AZSoR62; assembly: GCF_058111565.1. NCBI lineage: Bacteria > Pseudomonadati > Pseudomonadota > Betaproteobacteria > Burkholderiales > Oxalobacteraceae > Telluria > Telluria sp. AZSoR62. The sequence goes on along the minus strand of NZ_JBYTST010000001.1, from coordinate 386,539 downwards.
GAAGAGCTTAGACGGAAAAATAATCTACCATTATTCGTTGCGTGAGGCGCAATCCGATGGCTACTTTCAGGAAATAGAATTCCATCCAGTTCGTGAATACGATCCTAAATTAGGAGATGAGGCAGTAGCGAGAAAGGCAATTGAATTACTTAAATCAGACATCAAAGAGGGGAGTGATCACATACTATTGGTCCGTGCTCGTTCTCAAGTAAAAGCGAAGCAACTGTACGAAATTTACAAAGCATTAACCAATTTTGATTTAGTTCTTATCTACTCTGGCGTTAAAGATAAAGATCAAATCCTAGAAAATATAAAAAGAAAGCAGTACCGTATTATTATTTGCGTCGCTATGCTTGGTGAGGGGTTTGATTTGCCAGAGTTAAAGATAGCCGCGATTCACGACCAGCATCAGTCTCCAGCTGTAACTCTGCAATTCATCGGACGTTTCACAAGGATGAACAAGAAATTAGGGACGGCAAAATTTGTGGCCAATATTGCGAATCAGAAAATGGATGCGCAAATGGCTGAGCTTTATGAGGAAAGCGCCGACTGGAGTGCAGTCATTCGTGATGTTAGTGAAAAGAAAATATCCAAAGAAATAAAGCAGCAAGAATTTTCTGATCAGTTCAAAAATGATGAGAGTGGAAAATCGATTTTGGCGCTGAACCCTTCGCCAAAGATCAGTGCGAGAGCCTACAGATTGTTAAAAGATGATTGGCACCCTGAGAATATCGAAAACTTCGTTGCGCGGAAGGAAGAAGTAGAGTACTTCTCGGTAAACGAAAAGAACAATCTTGTCGTCCTTGTTACGAGTGCGCAGGTGTCAGTTCCGTGGGCTAACACGTCAGAGATTTCCAATGTTGAGTGGTTTCTCTACTTAGCTTATTTCCATGAGAAAATGAATACGCTATTTGTACATTGCTCTGGCGATGATGGACAAGCTAATAATTTTCGAACTCTGCTCGCGAAAGAGTCAAAAATAATCGCGGGCGAAAAGACATTCCGCACACTACATCAAATCAAACTACTGAAGTTGCAAAACGTTGGTTTGTCGCGAAACAATAAAGAATTGCGCTTTACCATGCATGTTGGAAGAAATATTAACGCTATTATCGGGGATCTTGAAAACAACACTGCAACTAAGTCTAATATTTTTGCGGCTGGTTATCTAGACGGGGAAAGGACAAACGCCGGCTGTTCTCATAAGGGAAAAATCTGGGAAATGGACTCTGGTCCGCTAAATCGGTGGGTCAACTGGTGCGATAAAGTGGCGAATAAGATTAACGATGATACTATTGAAGTAAAAAATATAATAAACAATGTGATGCGATCCGAGCTTATAGCTGACTCTTGGCCCACAGGATTATTCTATGCTGATTGGCCAGATGGCCTGTTAATTGAAAATGAAGTGAAGATCTATCTCATTTGTGGTGGAGTATCGTACAACATGTTGGATGTGGTGCTTGGTGCGCCAAGCAGAATATCAGATAAAGAAATTGAAATCATCGTGTACTATGAAAAAAGCGAGACCGAGAGAATATCTATCACCAAGGTCACACTGAGGTTAGAGGATGACGATTTTAGCGTGAGGTGCGGAGATGTAAAAATTTCCTTGCATGGCGAGCGCAGTTTTGCTGAATATCTTTATGAGAATCCTTTGAAGTTATTGAAACAAGATGGGTCTATGGTTTTTGGTAACTACCGATACTATTCTCCCGCGACTTTAAATATAAAGATTCCAGAAGAGTTGGTGACCTCATGGGACTGGGGCACGACCAAGATTCAAAATGAATCCATGAAGAAAGAAAGAAATTTAGATACGGTACAGGGATTTACGTATCATAAGATTTTCGATCAATACGATATCATTTTCAATGACGATGGATCGGGCGAAGTTGCCGATCTTGTCGCAATTAATGAACGTCACGGCATAATTCAAATCGATTTATATCATTGCAAGTACTGCCCTGCTAATGATGGCGTTGCGACTCCTGGCGGACGGATTGGGGATACCTATGAAGTATGCGGACAGGCATCTAGGTCGGCGAAGTGGATGCACACTGGGGAGGCGTTACTTTCACGACTTCTTACGCGATACGAAAGATCGATCGTATCGGGATTTGATCGGATGTTAAAAGGCGATATCTCTAACATCGACCTTTTGCGTTATAAGTGTCGAGATCATGAAATGGTCCTAAACTTTTATATTGTTCAGCCGGCCATTTCTAAGGCGCAAATGACTGATGAGCAAAGGGCAGTGCTAGGAACCAGCTACACGTATGTTAAAGCTGTCTCTGGAGCCGACCTTAAGGTAATTGTTAGCGGATGATTTGGCGGACTTTGGCAAAACGGGATATTGAATGATCGTTAAAAAATTCACTGAATATTTTTTGGAGAACGAGACACGTTTTAAAGAACTTGTTGCGCGGCTAACTGCAGATGGATACGTCACCGATGAGGGTTTTGGTGTTTCGCGTTGCTTGTTCGAAAGTGTATCCCATCACAAGTTTGAATCTGTCTTCCGTAGACATTTTCCTGGGCAACCCGTGGAAGTTCAAGTGACGTCGACCGCCTTCCGCCGTTATCTTGGAGAGTATGTCTACGTCATCTATGATGAGTTGACCTTCTCAGGGCGAGTCGACATCGAGCATAAGCTGAGATCAGATGGGGTCTTTGATATTCACCCCGATGATTATGCCAAATAGCGTAATCACATATCGACCTCCTTCGTAGCTCCCTGCTTTAATGATCGAACTTCATTTCCACGCGATTTGACGCGTGACACCTTTGCCGCATACGCCGGATCGAATGAGGCAATTGGCTTTAGCTGCAGGTCGAACGGTTTATACTTGCCCTTGAATTGAGGCTCTCCAGGTAGGCGAGCGATATCTCTCCAGTAGCTTGTCTGTTGTTTCAATTCTTCTTCCGTACGCGGTCTTCGGATGCACCTAGTCACTACTTGCTGACATACGTTTTCAAGTAGTGACGTAGACTTGTAATTGCTCGCACAAGCGGATAGAAGTTGAAACAGCGCAGTAAGCGCAGCCGTTGCATCTGCTAGTTCAGGCTGAGTCCCACGGTGGATGAACTCATTACGAGCCTTGCGGGCCTGATTAAGACAGCGGTAGGTATCGGCGTGGACGAGACCCTTCTGGTACAGCAGTTCAATGCGGGCTGAAGTTGTCCAAACACGATAGTCTTTGAGGAATCCACTTCGATTCGGAATAGCTTCCACCTGCAGTTTTTGCTCGATCTCTAATCGCCATATTTGGCTAATTGCCTGTTCTATTGAGGTCCACAGGCAAGTTAGCGCTTCGGCCAGGGCCCCTGACACGTAGTGCGTTGTACCTGCAAGCGCAATCTCAGGACTAAGAGAGCTGCACTTGCTTAAGATTAAGCGCCCGCGCTTAATTGCCTTGCGTAATGTTGCGATTGTAATCGTTTTCTGATCGAGAAGAACAATGTTGTCTCCGACGCTTGCACTTCGATCCCTTAGCTCAGAATGTAGGGCCGTATTCCGGCTTGCGCCACCCATCATTCTTATATACCCGGTCTTGAAAAGCCAGCCGCCGCAAATATCAGAAGGTGCAGCGCCTTCTGTATAAACGCCGCCAAGCAACATTTCGAGGAACACCCGATTAAAGATTTTTAAGGCGACATCCGGTGTTGAGAACTCTGGAAGCTGGGGCATTGCTAAACTTCCATCAAACCCTACAAGCATCATGTACGGCGCTACATTTCCGTCAATGAGCCCGCTCGCGCGATTGAGTTTCAAGTAGTCGTAGCTCGATCGATTAATGTCTTGCAGCGAAGGAGCCCAACGATCCCGCCCGTCTTTAGCAATAAGCTTCAGCGGCGCGCTCACGGCCATTACAATTGGAATCCCTTCAGGCATACCGGGGCTGGATGTCGTTGTCATATTTTTTACGTTGACTGCCATTTTGTCGATGGCGATAATCACTAGACTGTATTTCTTTGGCGACTATCGCACAAGTTTCAAAAGCCTGACGGCCTTTCTTCGACCAAGATCTTCGCTCAAAGCAAAATTGGAAGTGCGACGTTGGGACTACCTGTTCCGCGCACCGCTGCACTGGCTGCTGGACATGACAGGGTGGATGTCTGCTTTTAACTCCGAAGCGGAAGCTTGGCTAAGGCAGTGTACCTCAGTAAAACTGCTGATCGAAGCTTTCTGTCAGGCGCGTCTTTCGTTGTGGAGTCGCGCTATCAAATGGAGTCGACAGCCTGCGAGCTTAAGAGCGCCTAACAAAACCTCTCGACATATCGCCAACAGATGAGCGAGCAGGCAAGCGTCAGGAACGCCTGGTGCACGTCTGCTCGCCGCTCATGCCGGATGCGCAGTCTGCGGAAGCGGTGTAGCCAACCCAAGGTGCGCTCGACGACCCAACGCCACCGGCCTAGCCTTTCGCACGACTCCACGCCGTAGCGCGCGATACGAGCTGCGATGCCTCGACTGCGCAGCCAAGCCCGATGGGCTCTCGAAGCGTACGCTCGATCGGCATGCAGCTTACCTGGACGTTTGCGGGCACGGCCTGCCAGCCCTTTAACTGCCGGGATTGACTCTACCAACGGGATGAGGAAACGCGAGTCGTGTACCTGCGCGCCCGAGATCTGGGCCACTAGGGGAAGCCCACGCTCATCCACCATTAAATGGTGTTTGCCGCCGAGTTTGCCGCGATCGGTTGGGTTTCGGCCTGTGTGCTCACCTCCAGCAGGTGCCGGTACGCTTGCGGCGTCAATGCAAGTTCGATCCCACATGATCTGGTCGTGCTCTCGGAGGCGTCGAAGAATCGCCTCGTGGATACGCTGCCAAACGCCGGCTAGCATCCATTCGTGAAGGCGACGCCAGCAAGTCATGCCACTGCCGCAGCCGAGTTCGCGCGGCAGGTACTCCCATGGTATTCCAGTCCTGAGAACAAACAAGATTCCCGTCATAGCCGCACGATCATCAATACGCGGGCGGCCGCCTTTCGGCGACGGGCGGTGGGGCGGAAGATGAGCTGCAATAACGGACCACAGGTCTTCGGGAAGCAGTGCGCAGGCCATGGCATCAGTCCGTCTACAAACACGAACGCCATGTTAGTGCCCTTACTGAGCCTGCTTACGTCCGCTATCGACCCAAAGCAGACGGAAGCGAGGACCGCAGGCGGGAGAAATCGAAGTGTCATGGTCAGGCGGCGAGGTCGGCCGGCGCCTGCACATCCGGTGTTCCAATCTAGCGGCGCCGACGCGGCCGGGCTAGCCCCACGCGTGGGCAAATGCAGTACCGTAAAAGGCGTGTAGCGCTGTCATCTTGCTGTCACATTCCTGTCTTACGCTGTTGATGCCAATAACAACGACAAAGGAGGCAAGATGAACTGGCTGAACAATCTGCGCGTCACCCGCCACCTGCGGACCTCGGGCTATCGGACCGCGCTGGCGGAACTGCCGCCGGGGCTGGAGGCAGCGTGGCGGGACGGCGCATCGACCGAGTTTCCGGGCATCCCAAGGGATGCCCTTTTTTTCGTCCGCGCGGCGGAAGGGCTGCTCGGCTTCTTCGACGTCACCACGCAGGGCGGCCCCTGCGCCTTGCCATCACTGGCGGCGGACTCGGTGTGGCACGCCTGGCTGAGGCACGATCCGGAAGGCCTCGAGCACTTTTGCCGGCGCCACTTCGGGGCCGCGGTACCGCACCTGGAGGCGGACAGGCTGGACCAGGGCGCGCTGGTCAGGACACTGGTGGCGTGCCGCACGCAGGAAGGTATTCCCGCCCACGGACCGGCGCTGCCGCGCCTGTTCACCCTGGATGCGCGGCTGCGGATGCCGCGTGGCCATGGCTACGCGACCCAGCACGGCGAGGTCGCCTACACCCAGCTCGATACGACGGGGCGCAGGCTAAGGACAGCGCGCCCCCAGCCCGAACTCTCGCTGGCGGCGCTACTGGCGGCTGGCTACATTACCGAAGAGACCCACGCGGAGGCGCTGCGCAGGCGGCAAGATGGCGGGGACGGCTATGTCGCTTCAACCAACAGCGACTGCGACAGCAGTGGAGATTGCGGGGATGGCGGCGGTGGATGCGGTGGTGGGTGCGGCGGAGGCGATTGAGCACCATTACTTGGCGTTTGTGGCAGTGTGCTCACCGATCTCAATATCCGCTTCTGGCCGAACTCGGACCTTGAGCTCAGGATAGCAGGTCGCCTCACTGGAAAAGTCGCAGACTGTCACGGAGGTCTGCAACCGACCCAAAGCGGACTCTCGAAAGATGGTCTGCCCCACGATCATCTGCTTTTCGCCTGTGATTTATAGCTTAGGTCGTAGAAGCTATTTTCTATGGTTTGATCTTTCGTTCTTGCACATCTTCGCGACGTTTTTCGGACCTTGCTATCCAGGCATCGTTCTTTTTCCATTCTTCTTCGTACTGGGAGCGAGTTAGGTCGATCACGTCTTTTTTAACCTGAGCACACTCGATAAGACTTTTCCCTTTCGGGTTTGCCAAGATTTTTATTGCAGAGTCTGTTGCGCCGGTTAAGTATGACAGGCGTTTACCTTTGATACATAACATCCATACTTCGACACTCAACTGCGCGCGTTGAAGGCTAAAGCTCCATGAGACGACTATCCCATCACTGGTCCAGACCGTCTTGTAAAACTCTGGACGGCGTTCGAGCCACTTTTGTGCAAAATCCACATCATCAAAATGGATTTGACCTTCCTGAACTACGGTTCTGGATATGCCGTCACATCCGCCAAATAAGAAGCCGAATCTAAAAGCCGGATCGTAGATACCCATATTTCCTAACCACCTTTGCTTCCTGGCAACCATATTGCTTTTGAGCCTGCAATGGTCCCATTCATAGGTTCTATCGAACTCCTTGCCAGAAGTTACCTTGATCCTAGCGTTCCCTTGCCGAGCTTCGATGACGACACCCTCATGCATGACCAGCTCGTTCTCGGCATGTGCAATAGCTGAGAATAGTACAGTCCCAGCAGCGAAGCTGGAAATTTTCATGAGGACCCTGCCTTGGTCACTGGAATTGTGGGTCCTAAGGAAATGCGTGTTCACGAGTGCCTCCTTTAGGTACGAGACATCCATCAGAACATCGAACTGCTTCCATTCCAAGCAATTCTTTAACGGTAGCGACGGGCGATACTCTATGTATCGCCTGACAGGCGCTAACTACTTTACCTAGCGTTCGGAAGACTGACTTGGTCGTCTAAATTCTAGCTCCCGTCCGCTCTTGGCCGAAGCCAGCTGTTCGGCTCAGCATAGCACCTGGCCAGGGCCAAAAATCGCGGACTTTCACGAAAGATCGGAACCGATTCTAAGCACACAGACATGAATGTCATCAAGCTGTAAAAAAGATTCGATATATTTAGAAATGTAGCATTATTTTCTAACAATCGGAGTGAGCATGGCTGAGACCTCAACCTTTAACGTGCTTTTTTTGTGTACGGGTAATTCGTCCCGCAGCATTATCGCCGAGGCAATCCTGAATGCGATTGGTGCCGGCCGGTTCCATGCGTACAGCGCAGGGAGCCATCCGACTGGATCTGTCCACCCAATGGCGATGGAGTCAATCGAGCGACTTGGCTTTCTAAGCAGCGACCTGCGCAGCAAGAGCTGGGACGAATTCGCTGCTACCAACGCACCCCATATGCACTTTGTGATCACGGTGTGTGACAGGGCTGCTGGAGAGGTTTGCCCGCGCTGGCCAGGGCACCCAATCACGGCCCATTGGAGCTTCCAAGATCCTGCAACATTTGTGGGTGGTGAGCAGGAGCAGCGGCAGCTGTTCGGCAGGGTTTGCCGTGAGATCAAGAACCGCCTGGATATCTTTGCGATGCTGCCGTTTGAGAAGCTTTCGCGCATGGCGATCGAGGAAGAGCTGAGCGCGATTGCCGGCCCGGATGCAAGGCTTAACAATGCTTCACCTTGACGGTCAGACGATGACAGGCAAGGTCTACAATGTTCTGTTTCTTTGTACCGGGAACTCATCGCGCAGCATCATGTCGGAAGCACTTTTGACTGTGCTTGGCAGGGGGCGCTTCAAAGCATATTCCGCTGGAAGCCGTCCGACTGGCGTCGTTAATTCTTTTGCAATCCAACAGATAAAGCAGTTCGATTCGAGCTTTCCGGTGGACACAATGCAAAGTAAAGGCTGGCTCGAGTTCGCGCAACCTGGTGCGCCGCACATGGACTTCATCATCACCGTGTGCGATAGCGCAGCCGGGGAAGCTTGCCCACATTGGCCCGGGCATCCAACTACCGCGCATTGGGGTTATCCAGACCCTGCACAAGTTTCTGGTAGTCAGGGCGAAAAGCAAGAAGCTTTTAGGCAGGTTTTCAAGCAGATCACAAAGCGCGTCGAACAGCTCATTGCGTTGCCCCTGAACTGGCTTGAGGACGATTCCGTACGCCGCTTCGCCGTCCAAGCGATTGCCACGAGGACGCCGTAAAGCAGTGTTCCAACAGGTCGCGCATATCAGCTTGCTGCGACAAGATCAATTCGAATATACTAGAAATATCAAATATAGGGGCAAAACGTCATGGACACCAAACCGGCAATCACTGCCTTGGCTGCACTGGCCCAGGAGTCGCGGCTCGCCGCATACCGTCTGCTTGTCCAAGCAGGCCCGGCCGGGCTGCCAGCAACCAAGATCGCCGAACTGCTCGACGTGCCGCCGTCCTCGCTTTCTTTTCACCTTAAAGAGCTATCGCATGCTGGTCTGGTGGTCCCACGTCAGGACGGCCGTTTCATCATCTACTCCGCAAATTTCGACACCATGAACGCCTTGCTAGGCTTCCTTACCGAAAATTGCTGCGGCGGCAATCCTTGTGCGCCGAGTAGCAGCGCCTCCCGCAATAGCGCTGTTTTCGGCGTCATAAACTGATTTATTTTTTTGCTAAAGGCTTTCCGTGAACATACTTTTCCTCTGCACTGGTAACTCTTGCCGCTCGCTCATCAGTGAAGCGGTTTTCAACCACCTTGCTCCTGCAGGCTGGCATGCAATAAGCGCAGGCAGTCAGCCGGCCGGAAAGCTGAACGATAAGGCGCTTGCCCTGCTGGCGAGCAAAAGCATCTCTACCGAGGGCTACTACAGCAAATCCTGGGACAACCTACCTGTCACGCCAGACGTAGTCGTCACTGTCTGCGCAAGTGCGGCTGGCGAAACCTGCCCGGCCTATCTTGGTCGGGTACTGCGTACGCACTGGGGTGTAGAAGACCCAAGCCATGTCGTCGGCACAGAGGAAGAGATCAACGTCGCATTCGAGCAGGCGTATCGCACTTTGCGTGCGCGCATCGAGGCATTTCTAGCCTTGCCGCTTGACGAGCTGAAGAATGATCAGGCCCGGCTGAAACCGGAATTGGATCGCATCGGCACTATCCCGGACTAAGGAGAACGGCATGACGTTCGCACGACGATTGGTGGCCGAAGGCGTGGGCACGGCCCTGCTGCTGGCGGTGGTGGTGGGTTCGGGGATCATGGCCGAACGCCTTGCGGGCGGCAATGTCGCCATTGCACTGCTGGCCAACACAATTGCCACTGGAGCTGGCTTAGTGGCGTTGATACTGATGTTCGGTACAATTTCTGGCGCCCATTTTAATCCGGTGGTAACGCTCTCCGAAGGGTGGCAGAAGAACATCGCAACTGCGGACATCGTGCCCTACTTGGCGGTGCAAATCGGCGGCGCATTTGCCGGCGTGGCCACGGCCCATGCAATGTTCGGTGAACAGCTTTTCTTCGCATCCGAACACGTACGTACCGGTGGCTCGCAATGGTGGAGTGAATTCGTCGCCACGTTTGGACTGATTGGCGTGATCATTGGCTGCTCCCGGAGCCGTCCGAGCATCACTCCGTTTGCCGTAGCTTCCTATATCACGGCCGCCTACTGGTTCACGGCGTCGACTTCGTTTGCCAATCCGGCCGTCACCCTGGCGCGTGCCGCCAGCGACACCTTTGCCGGCATCCGTCCGGTCGATGCACCCGGTTTCATCCTGGCCCAGCTTGCTGGCGCCGTTGCCGCGACCTTGCTCTTCACTTGGTTATATCCGGCGCCACCTGCGAATGCCACAGTCGGCGGGACAGTCGCACCGAGTGACTTCGCCAATCAACGCACTACTTACTGATTTATGGCCATTCCTGACTTACCCAACATCAAGCCTGAATTGCTTGATATTCCCAGCGCCGACAAGCTGACGCCTACGGGCAACCTATCGCACCCACCGCGCATCCTAATGCTGTACGGCTCGTTACGCGAACGGTCCTTCAGCCGCTTTCTTACCTATGAAGCAGCGCGCATTCTGGAACACTTCGGTGCCGAGGTAAGGATCTTCGATCCGATGGATCTTCCCATGGTTGGCAGCGTGTCCGAAACACATCCGAAAGTAGCTGAGCTGCGCGAGCTGTTCCTTTGGTCGGAAGGACAGGTGTGGTGTAGCCCGGAGCGACACGGCGCCATCACGGCGGTATTGAAAAACCAGATTGACTGGGTGCCCTTGGAAATGGGATCGATACGTCCAAGCCAGGGCCGCACGCTGGCGGTCATGCAGGTGTGCGGCGGGTCGCAGTCGTTCAATGTGGTGAATACCCTGCGCCTCCTTGGACGATGGATGCGCATGTTCACAATCCCGAACCAGTCCTCAGTGCCGATGGCATACAAGGAGTTCGACGACGAAGGACGCATGCGCCCTTCAGCCTATTACGATCGTGTGGTTGATGTGATGGAAGAGCTATTCAAAATCACATTAATAATGCGTGGCCGTAGTGACTATCTCACTGATCGTTACAGCGAACGAAACGAACAAGCACAAAAAGCAATAAAACAGCACATTCAGAAACTCTAAGGCGAATGTCCGCTTTTGGCCGAAACCGGCCGTCCTGCTCAGGATAGCATGTCAATAGGGGCAGAAAATCGCGGACTGTCACGAAGGGCAACTGACCAAGAGCGGACATTGACGAACGACATCCTGGGGAGGTCAACGGTCGATAGGCTGTGAACAACCGACGTTCTACCAGCAATGCGGATCGGCCTTGGCTGGGTCAAATGAATCAGCTTGCACCTCAAGCACAAGCTCATACGGTGATAACGGCGCAAAAGTAGCCCGAAGCCGAATGCGATCACCAATTGGCACGCTATCGATCCGCGCCTGGATAGTAAGTCCAAGTCTGTAGATTTCGCTTAGCGGACCAGCAATCCAGTGTTCCGTGATCTCTGGAATGGTCCAGGTACCGACCTCAAGATATCTGTAGGGGCCGAAATGCTCATGCTCGGAGACCTGTTCGTTCCGCGGGTCGATGGCATATGCTTGTAAAGCATTAGAAAAATTCCGAAGGCCAGCTTTGGAACCCATCAGCCTCCACTCTTTTACTGCGTCATCCCGATCATAGAAGTAGCCGAGTTCGCGCCACTCGAGCTGCGTCATTTCATTTATTTCTGCGCTTGGCACGAGATTCTCCATATTGCAGATACATGTTGGCCGAGAGTCAGCTCTTGGCCGTTTGCAGACATAGCTCACTATCTACTTCGGCTGCCGCAGCCTTGACTACGCTTTAGCTTCCTCTAGGGACCGTCCAGACGCGATCCACGCCTTGACCCAGGCCGGCTGCCGCCCTCGACCACTCCACTGCTGGTTCGGATCTTCGGGGTTACGGTACTTGACCTGCACGACCCCTTGTTTCGGCGCTTTAGGGACTTTGACAGCGCGAAGCTGCTTTTCGGACAGTCCGGCGCTCCTAGCGATGTGAAGAATTTGCTCGCGTGCCTTGCTAATACTCAGGAAGTGTTGAGTTTTCAACTCATCGATTACTTGTACTTCAAGGGCGCGAAGCTGAGCCAGCGAATATTTAGATAGGTCGTGCATTCTGTTTAGTCCCTAAGGTTGAAGTCGCACCCTACCATGAACGATGAACCCATCGCAGCTCACTAGGCAAGTTGCGCCGACGGTATTCTACGGCCGTAGGCGATAAAGCATCGGGGTTATGCCGCCATCGTGCAGAGTCAGCTCGTTTTGAGCAGGTAGGCTGCTGCGACTAAAATCGACCGAAGCAGACGTCGATACGTTTAGAGAAACTTCGATAGGAATAGCACTGCGAACGGGCTGATCAGGACTCCCACTGTCATCAGCCGCAGTACTAGAGCTATGCGCGATCGGCTTGCGGGTTCGCCCGTATCAAATCCCATGACCAAGCTGCACTTGTCCCTGCAACCGTGGCCGTAATGATGAAGCCCACAATGAACGGTCCAATCATGCCGATCGGATCCAGTATCGGGACGATTGCTCCGTGCTGGGATGTCCAGGTGACGATGCCGACGAGCCAAACAACAAAGAACACCAAGGGAATTGCCCCGATGATCATCAGCACGTTGGCGATAACCAGCTTCGTGTGTGTCGACATATGCGCTCCCAGGCCGAGACTTACCATGGCGTCCGCTCTTAGCCGAAAGCCACCGTCCAGCTCAGCATAGCAGTTCGCCAAGGCAGAAAAATCGCGGACTGTCACGACGGGCAACAACCGACCCAAAGCCGACATTCATTCATGCCCCGTCGTGTATCAGCGTTAACAAGTCGAAACGTGTCCTCATCTCATCGAAGTCAAAGTTAAAATAGTTAGAAGATCCTTTGGGAGTACTCCTTGCGCCTTGCAGACTTTATCATTTCTGACTTAGAAATAATTCTTCAAGAGTGGGAGAACTTTGCGCGCACACTTCGGCCAGCCGCAAGCAACATGGACGACTTAGATTTGCGCGACCATGCCGCGTTGATGTTGAAGTTCATTGCAGCAGATTTACAAACTCTGCAGTCGGTCGAACAAGAACTTGCCAAGTCACATGGCTTATCGAGTCGAAACGGACAAGACTCAGCAGCAGAACATGGCATCGGACGTCTGGAATCAAAATTTACAATGGAGCAACTTTTCTCGGAGTATCGTGCTTTGCGGACGAGCGTGCTCCGACTATGGCGAAACGCTAATTCGGCTCCCAGTGTCACTGATATTGACGACGTTATCCGATTCAACGAGGCAATTGATCAGCTTGTTGCTGGCTCAGTATTTAGTTTTGCAACCGCGCAACGTAAGGCTCAAGCAACTGAGCAGGAACGCCGAAACCATTTCCTAGCAATGCTCGGACACGAGTTGCGAAACCCGCTCGCACCTATCACTATGGCGTCCGCTATACTGAAGAAGGCGAAAGGGAACGAAAAGGCCATCGACAACGCCGCTAGTGTAATTGCCCGACAGGCATCGCACATGGCTAGTCTAATTGACGACCTATTAGACCTTTCACGTGTCACTCGGGGTTTAGTCGCAGTGACATTGGAACCAGTCGACATCCGGGCAGTTGTCGACAGCGCTGTAGAGCAGGTAACGCCAATGATCCAAGCCAAAGGTCATCAGCTAGAAGTGACGGGCCCGCCCCGACCAACGACCGTAATGGCAGACGAAAAGCGTCTAGTTCAGATCGTCACTAACCTCTTGACGAATGCTGCAAAATACACACCGGCAGCCGGCAACTTGAAGCTGGGGCTGCAGTTGCAGAACGGTAATGTTGTAATTACAGTCGACGACAACGGCGTCGGCATGCCCCCTGATTTCATCCCGCATGCGTTTGAATTGTTTGCTCAAGTAGAGCCGACTCCCGACCGATCGACAGGCGGCTTAGGCTTAGGCTTAGCTCTGGTAAAAAACCTTGTCGAAATGCATGGAGGATCGGTTGCATGTTCTAGTGAAGGTTTAGGCAAGGGTAGTCGGTTTACGGTATGGATACCTCGACAGCCAGACGGTGGCACGGACGTAGAAAGTCAAGGTACGCCTTTCGTCTGATGCGGCAATCTATTCGCTCTATCACCGTACAACTCATCCAAAGGCCCACACATCTGCTATGCATGACTTGGGAGTTGCACCTTTGTCGCAATCACCATCCAAATCAGACCGTCTGTATAGCGTGCGTTGCAGGGAGAGGGGTCGCTATTCGCCGGTTGCAGACCTTGGCAGCGTCCGCTTCCGACCCATAGCAGACCTAAGGTTCAAAGTGCGGTGGAACGAGAAACCGGCTTAAGACTGGGTTCGCTGTCGAATGGGGCATTCGACAGCCCTGCTGTACCACATGAGCCGTGTTCTTTATTCAAAAGCCAGAGTCACAAATCTCGGTTTGTAAGACTAGGTGAGCCCAGCAATTGCTCGCTCTAGTGAATGGATAGCGACTGGCTTGACTAAGTGCTCATCGAACCCAACGTCCAGCGCACGCTGCTTGTCCTCGGCTTGCCCATATCCTGTCACTGCAATCTTCCGCGATTTTTTGCCCAGAGGCGACTTTCCAAGTTGCTCGACCAATGCATAGCCGTCCATGTCAGGCAGGCCGATGTCAATCAGCATGATATCGGGCTTGAAGCTCTCGACGCCGGCAAGCGCTTCACCAGCACTATGAACGGCCATGAGCGTGTGCCCCTGTATCTCCAGGAGAGCAAGAAGACTTACCGCCGCATCTACATTGTCATCGACAATCAGGATGCGCTGGGGGACTGCTTTGACGGCTTTTGGCTCCTCGGCACCCGCTGATAAAGCAGTAATGCGAGGCAGTAGGATCTCAAACCTGGAACCTGCCCCCTCGCCTCGGCTAAACGCCTGCACCTGACCACCATGCATGTCAATTAGCCTCCTTACGATCGCAAGCCCCACCCCCAAGCCGCCCTGAGAACGGTCAAGCGTACGATGGCTTTGCACAAAGAGCTCGAAAACCTGCGGTAGCAACTCGGCAGAAATTCCACTGCCTGAGTCGGACACTTCAATAGCGACAACGTCGTCTACACCCCGAACACTGATCCTGATCTCGCCTTTTGGATCGGTGTACTTAATTGCGTTTGAAAGAATGTTGCCGACGCATTGCACAAGACGTGCACCATCACCTCTAACATACAGTGGTCCCGATTTCTCGATTGACACGGTCAGGCGCTGCTGTTTCGCTTGGAGCTGTGATTCACAGGTTTCTAAAGCTTGGGCTACGACCTCGGCAATGTCAACAGTGGCGTTTTGAAGCTGAATCCGACCTTGCGTAACGCGAGCGACATCAAGCAGGTCATCGATAAGCCGTGTCATATGTTTAGTCTGGCGGCGAATGACTGCTGCCGCTGTCGTAACCTGGGCCTCAGCTCTCGGGATAAGGGTGAGAATTTCGCCTGCAGTAGTGATTGGGGCGAGAGGGTTTCGAAGCTCGTGGGCAAGCATTGCTAAAAATTCGTCTTTGCGCTTGTCGGCATTCGTCAGGGTCTCGATCATTTCGCGTCTTTCCGTAACATTACGGTAGAGCACTGCGACGCCGAGCCCCACTTTAAATGCACGAACTTCAAACCACCCTGCACGGCCGCTTGCAAGTACATAATGATGTTCGAGGGATTGCGACTGCCCGTCCAAGAGCACTTGTCGATACATGCGCCCCAGATCGGAATCGTATGTTCCTGGGAACTTCTGCCAGTGGCTAAAGCCTACCAGCTCTGTGCGTGTCATATCAAGAAGCTGGCAGGCCGCATCGTTAACCTCGACGATATTGAAGTCTGGATCAAACAGCGTGAACGCATCACCCATATTTGTAATCACCCCGCGATGGCGCGCTTCGCTGTCAACCAAACGCTCTTCGCCAAGCTTTTGACTCGTTACATCCACCGTGATCCCATCAAAGTGGATCGCACTGCCGTCGCTAGCGTAATCTGTGCCGCCCAGCGCACGTATCCACTTCACCTCACCGGATGATGGGTGCCTGGTCCGATAAACGATGTCGTACACTTGGTGATCGTCGATAGACGCTGCAATGGTTAACCGGGTGCGCTCACGATCTTCTGGATGGATGCGGTCGTAGAAATCGTCGATTGTGACCCGCGCGGCCGGCTCAAAGAAGAAGTGCTGCTTGACCTGCTCATCCCACTCAAGGACATCGAATGGCAAATTGCAGTACCAAAAGCCAACATGTGAAAG
Source organism: Telluria sp. AZSoR62 (assembly GCF_058111565.1). Lineage (NCBI taxonomy): Bacteria > Pseudomonadati > Pseudomonadota > Betaproteobacteria > Burkholderiales > Oxalobacteraceae > Telluria > Telluria sp. AZSoR62. The sequence goes on along the minus strand of NZ_JBYTST010000001.1, from coordinate 370,573 downwards.
ACGGCTTGCATAGTTGAGGCGCGCGCGATTGAAGGCCAGGGCTCGGTCTACTTCTTCACGTGCGATGCGCTCCTCGGAAAGTTCCCGGCCGAAGAAATCTACCGATTCAGCAACAGCTTGGTCAACAGCCTCGTTGAAGCGCGTCACGTCATCAGCGACCGTGACATCGCCCTGTACTTCATTGTGGTTCATCCAAAGTTGTAGAACACTTGCGCGTAGGGCGCGGTACTCACTGACGAGCTGGGACATTGAAAACCCGGCTTTTGATCGTAATGCTCCATGGATTTCGGCTGCCGTGTGAGGCGCGTCTGAAGCCGCAATCATCAATCCTCGCGCCTTCATAGACTGGCGCGTGGCACTTTGGAACTGGCGAAGATCTTTGGAAATGGCGCGAAGAATATCCGGAGCGTGGTGACGCAACGCAACTGCACTCATCTTCGCAGCTGACGGCGTTCGAGTCGCGGCAAACGCGTCCCACTCTACAAGGATATCCTCCATGCATGAATCGATGAAATCGGCTAGCCGCATGCCTATGTCCTTAGTAACGCTATCAATGCGCCTGCGCGCCGGGGCAATCTTCTCGGTTGCTCTGAGATTATACGATGGGCAAGAGGCGTGCGCCGACCTTGCAGTGGTGAGTGAGCTTCGCCACCACTTATAACTTGGGGAAACCGGTGGCTTAAATTTGGTTACGGAGGCGAAGCCCCTGCACGCATTGACTAGGGCTATTGGAGTACTGATCGTAAAGATTGACGCTTCAGCGTCGCCTACGTAGCTCACCTGAACGATTGCTTATGGCCAAACCCGGCCGTTGAGCTCAGCATAGTGGGTCACCAGGAAACAATATCGCGGACTGTTACGAAAGACCGTATCCGACCCCGGAGCGGAAATTCACACCGGTACCTCGGCCATGGGCAAATCGAGAACCATATGTATCTACTTTAAGCGTTTTTGGACCGCATCAATCATGTATTCACAAAAACGAACATAGGACACCATTTCTTCATAGGGCATCTTGCCCTGTACAAAATCTTTCTGCAACTCCTCAATAACCGGTCCTGGCTCGCCAGTAGCGACGTTAAATTGGTCAACCAAACTCTGACGGTGAACCATCAAAGTGACGTGGTCAAGCGGCTGGCCATCTGATGACAGAGATTGATTCAAGGTTGACGATCTAACGTAATTCATTGATAAGGGGAGTGAAAAATAGCGCAAACGGCTGTGGACTACGTCAAACAAACTTTACAGGAAGTTTCCAAGCGGAAAGGAAGATATGAATTCCATCAGTAAGGCCGTGAGCATACCTTCAGAAGTATCCAGCAGAATTGTAACCTCCGCGTTGGCAAACTGCGCAGACAGTTGGCAGCGAACTGGATACGAGTTCCGCTTTTGGCCGGCAGCAGACTACCTGGTCAGTCTGCAGACGACCCACAGCAGACCTTAACGCTGGAATTTCTCAACATCGTTGAGTGACGGAACTCGCAGAGGTCCGCCTCGATCAGTGCAGTACGATGCGTAGTCGACAAAGTGTCGCTCTCTCGAACGGTAGTGAGGATAGTGCTCGAGATGCCAACGACAAGCATCAACGAAATCCTGCGTCGAAAGACCCAGCTGTTTTGATAGTTCTTCAAAACGTTGCAAATCGACCAGTAACTCTGCACATTGCGAGTCGGTCGCTGCGTTCGGGTTCCAGAGCACTCCGGCTGGCAACTCGTGCATCGCGTAATTGAGAACGGAGTAGATCTGAGCCACCTCCCGCCCAAGGACTCGTACACCGGCGCTGTCTGAGGTTGTCATGAGACGGGTTCTTCGTGACCGCCACCGCGACGATATAGGCGAAGCAGGCCAGCGCGCCGGCAAAGGCGGCGGCGCGCACCTGCTGCGTGCGGCCGCGTTTCAAGGCGATTGTGCCCAGCACGATATAGCCCACCAGCGCCGCCACCTTGGCGGTCTGCCAGGCCTGCTGGCCCGAGTACTGGCTGCTCCACACGGCCAGGCCGATGGCGCTTGCCAGCAGCAGCGTGTCGACGATGTTGCGGAACCACCTTCACCCCAGCGCTTGTGCAACTGCTGCGAGCCGGCGAACATCTAGATGCCGCGTACCAGGAACAACAGGCCGGACAGGAGTGCGAAGGTGACGTGGATATGCTTCAGTGCGAAACAGGTCATGCAGCTAGGCGCGCAGTTGTTAACAAGTTGCGCAGTGTGCCTCAGCCGCACTCTCCCACATAGTGGCATTCGTTGCAGCTGGTGCAGCCGTCGACCTTGCGCAGCGCCCGGGCCCCGCACTCCGGACCTTTCGCAACCGCTGAAAGTAGGCAGGGCGCCCGAGGTGGTGGACGGCTGCGGCTCGGCCTCGGGCGCGCCGCCATCCAGGCGCGCGGCGTGGCGGCGCGCCAGTTCCACCAAGGGCACCTGGTTGCCCCAGGCGTCGAGGAAGCCGCGCCGGATCAGCACCCGCTGCAGCATGAAGGCGATCGCCGCCACTCGTGGTACACCGGCGCCTGCACGCCGTCCTCGCGCGTGAGGTAGCCGCAGCGCACCGGGCCTTTTTCCCAGACCACGTCGCGCATGTCGGCCAGCGCCCGGGCGATCGGGCCGCCGGCGCGCGTCACCATCGACAGCAGGCGCATCGAAGCCGCGATCCACTGCTGTCCGCCGGTGCGCTGGTTACTAGCCTACGCACCGCAATTCTTCATTGCTTCCACAAAAAAGCCTAGCTCGCTACGAACTCTTGAGCATAGGAAATATTTGGAGCCTCTGGGCCCGGAGTTGGATGCGCGACATTCTTAAGGCGTTCAGCGAACGCAGCGGACGACATGAATGTTCTGGTGCCAAGGTCGAAGATCTTATCGGCGGACCGAATTGTCTCAATACGGTGGGCCACGATAACCCGGGTGATCTTCAGTTCTCTCAAGAAATTATTGACTTTACCTTCGTTGGTTACATCCAAATGCGATGTTGCCTCGTCCAAAAAGAGAATAGAAGGCTTTCTATACAGCGCTCGGGCCAGTAAAAGCCTCTGCTTTTGCCCCCCTGACAGTGCACCACCCATATCACCCACGAAAGTATCCTCTTTCATCGGTAATGCCATAATCTCGTGCTTCAGTCCGACCGCATCTAGCACCTTAAGCGCTAGCTCACGGTCAAAGTCTGCGCAGAAGAAAGTAACATTTTCAAAGATTGTTCCTGAAAGAAGCTCGTCGTCCTGCAACACCACACCAATACTGTTTCGAATTGACTTCAGCCCCCACGAAGCTAATGAACGCCCATCAATTCGAACTTCACCATTTGTTGGCGCATACAGACCCGTCATCAACTTTAGAAGCGTACTCTTTCCGACCCCGGAAGGGCCTATGATGGCAACCGATTCGCCTGGATTGATACGCAAACTTATGCTCCGGATCGCCCAAGGGTCACTAGGGCCATATCGGAATGAGAGACTTTCTACCTCAATTAATCCTTTGGGCCGTAGACCACTATCGATTTGATCGGAACCTTCCTCAATCGGCGTTAGGACAATATCGGCAAGACGATGTGAATAGATGTCGGTTAGCTTCCATTGAATAATTTGCGCCATTAAACTGCTGGCGGCTGCTTTGAACTGTGACTGGTACGACATGAATGCAAACAACAGACCCACAGTAATTGCCGTGTCAATAATCTGCCGTGCTCCATAATAGACGATACTGGTCATGATGATGACCTGCAGCGCCTGCTGCAAAGAGGCTACAGCAATTGTGAAGCGTCCGTTTGCGACATTCGTTCGCAGAACTTCATTGAATTTATTAGACCATTGATGCTCGAGAACGGTCTCGGCTGACATCGTTTTTACAGTTTGAATTGCCCTGAGAATCTCAATGCGCTTACCTGATTCCGCGATCTCGGCGTTCAGTGACTCACCACCCATGCGAATCGAATTCGGTAGGCTAAGTAAAGAGATTGCAATGCTTATCGCTGTGCCGAATATTGCGATCAACGCCAACCAAGGTGAAAAAATTAACATCATTACGCATGTCGATATTGCTAGAACTCCGTCGACAAATGTTGAAATCAGTGACGCTGATATTAAGTCACGAATGGGATTGATAGCATCAAATCTGGAAATCGAGTCAGCTAGGCGGCGTTTCTGGAACCATGGAAGTGGCAGCCGAATCATATGCCGAAATAGGCGAAGGCTCATGTCCCAGCTCATCCACGCAGATATTTGTTGAGTAACAATCCCACGCAAAAGGAGAGCGAAAGAATTAAACAAACCATAAGCGCCAAATCCAATGGCCAGTACTGCCAGGAGATTTAAATCACCTTTAAGCGCAGCTTGGTCCATCGCGAGCTGCATGTAAAAAGGACTCGCAAGTACATACAATTGCAGCAGTAATGAAATGATAGCTACATGTCCAAGACCCTTATAAAGTACCGGGCCGAAGCGAATCCAGGACAATAGAGAGAGAGGACTTCGCTCTTTGCGCCGCTTAAAACCTGGGGCGCGGCTAATTTCGAGCGCCACACCAGTAAAGGATTCCGCCACTTGGTCGAATTTAAGTGTAAGCTCACCCTTACTAGGGTCGAAGATGCGTACTGCATCCTTAGAGATTTTTGTTAATACGACAAAATGCTTCATTCCCCAATGCAAAACTGCGGGCACCGCCAAGTTCCGCAGCTCATCTACGGTACATTGAACTCCACGAGCATGAAGGTTCAAACTTGCTGCGATTTCTGAAATCTGTTGAAAATTAAGCCCGCGACCTGAAATTTCGAAGCGTCGCCGCAATTCTATTAGATCGTGCTGAGCGCCAAGTTTTGCCGCCGAGTACGCAATACATACCAAACCACATTCGGCTACTTCAACTTGCTGATAATGCATATACAACCCCTTGCGGCTTACTTGACACTCAAGTAAGCCGGTCAGTTTATATTATTTTATCCGCCCTAGACTATGACGGTTTTTGATAAAATTCGAGAGGTTTACATCAACAGCTTTTACGGGTATGTCATCTAATATTTTTCCATGGATATTAAGAGTGATCGATCCGGTCGCTGTCCTGATCACTCCACTAACTGGTATCTCGGTGCCAAAAAAATTGACATCGAATTCAGTCTTGTTCCGCATGCAGGAAACCGCCAGACGTCCTAAGTAACTACCGTTCGCATAGGAGCTATAAAATTTGGTCGCTGAGAGATCGTGCGCTATGCCTGCGACTTTGAGGGTCAACTTCCCTTTCTCTTCGATAGTTTGTATAGTGTGATCAAAACATTTAGCCTCATAAACCAAGGACTCGGATTGAGGATAAGCGACTTCGTCGCCGCTTGGAGTCACAACAGTGATAGCCTGAAATAAAAGTGCCCACATAAATGGATATCTCCGATGAAAGTGGCACGCATGTAGCGTACCACCGTCGTCAAATTAATAGTAGCAACCAGCGCCGTATTGGTCTAGATCGTTGGTAATGTTATTGCGGTTCGTAGAGCTGATGTTTTTTGGGTCATATTCATGCATCTGGTTTGAAGCGTTATCGATGATGTAAATAAGACCGTTGGGATCCATCTGACCACTCGCGATAATTTGCAACGTACTCTTTTCATCGCTGTCGCGGTTGGCACCGTTACTCGCGATTGTCGATGGCAGCGACTGGTCCTCACCAGTACGGTGTGGATGTGAGTGCACGGTCGCTACGATCTTGTCTCCGGGACCAAGTTGTGCAACCATTTGGACCTCACCGGCTGTACCTCTGGTAACTTCTCCGACCTTAAGATTGCCATATTGATCACGGACAATGACCGCGCCCCACTCGACGGTCGGGTCCTGGCCCTTAATATAGTCCTGAATCATCAATGCAGTTTGGCGCAGTGCATGAATATCAGTGTTGGTAGGAGAAGGTTTAAGGAAAGGGTCCGACGTGTTCAACCAGCAGATATTATGATTATCATCGGAGTTAATATCGGGCGGCACGTATAGTGCGCGATTCATGAGTAGATTCCACATATTAGCATCATAATCGTTCCGCGGACGGTTTCCTTCAATAATCACTCGCGGAATGTTTATTTCATCTGGAGGATTATCAGGGTCGTGTCCGCCGACGATTATCTTCATTTCACTTTCGAGTAGAGCGCGCATGTAGTTTTCCTATCAAGTTAAAGAATCACGACCCGCTTCTTCTTGTAGCAGCCGTGAGTGGCTCCAGTACCCAATCGAGAAGCGATCTCTCCATTAAGACTAGATCTGCTGACAAACGCATCCCTGGCGATAGCTGCCATTTGCGTCCGAATGCTGTGAGTGATTCCGATTTAAGCCCAACCACCACTTTATAGACCTGCTCGCCTTCCTTAATAGGCATAGGCACCTCCGAGGGCATCATTGGAGCACTCGATACTTCAATGACCGTTCCCGTCACAACTCCAAAAGTCTGATACGGGAAAGCGTCCAGCATCAAGCGCGCGGTCACGCCTTTTTCAACAAAGCCAATTGCCTTCGAGGGAACCCAGAGATGTACCTGTTGAAGTGATTCCGCTGAGTTCGGCACGATAAATCCCATTGTTTGCCCTGCAGAAACTAAGTCGCCTACACGCACGTTAATTCCGGTTATTTGGCCAGGTTTTGACGCGACTATTTGCACGGCTTGAGTGGACATTGTTTGGAGCCGCCTTTCCGCAAGCTGGGCTTTATTGAGTCCATGATTTGCCTCGCTCTCGTTCAGGGAATATTCAACCGACGGCAACTGAATTTCTGCTGCACTGATTGCGCTTCTGGCCTTAGCAATATTCTGGGTGATTTGAACGAGTTCTAGTTTCGCCTTCATGAGGTCGTCCTCTCGTTGACGAACCTGTAACAGGCTGATGTAATTCTGTGCGTGTAGCGATTTTAAAGATGTCGACGTCTCCTCAAGTATTCGGATTCTGCCTGCTTGGAGTTTTTGTTGCTCTGCTAGTTGTTCAAGATCGACTCGCAAACCTGCGATACGATCGCGGATCTGCAAACGGGATTGGACGAGCTGTTGCCTCTTGATTTGCGCCTGCTTATCGACGAAGCCTGCCTGAGTTGTGACGACATCAGCAATTTCATCTGCGAACGTCGCGCCATTTTCTAACACACTGTCATATGTCAATAAGAATAGGGGTTGTGCCGTAGTGACTTCATCTCCACTGTTAACGAAAGCTTTTTTGATTACTGCTGGTTTCAGCGGCGCGATTCGAGCAACGCCGTGACTTGGAACAACAAGCCCTTGTACAGTTTCCTTTTTTGCGTATCGTGCGGTAGCAACAAACAATGCAGCGCCGCCGAACAGGGAAAATAAAAAAATGGTAAGGGCCCAACTCGGAAGCCCCACGATTGCGGACGGCGCTCCATAGCGGTTAGTAACGGCGGCGATCGCCTGTTGCCTGAAAATATTATCTTCGTTCACGTGCTTTGGTAGAATAGAGAGTGTCCGGACTAAGGCAGAGAGTGTCAGCATCCAGGTGGCGACCTTCGAAGCCCTAATCCAAGGGGACCTTCGGAGCCCTATTCCAAGGGGTGACGGGGTTATGATGTCAGAGGTTCGTTGGCCAGCTGTATCGCGGGAGTTCTAGTGGCGTATTTCCAATAGTTACGATTATACTTCTGTGCTGAGTGAGTCCAATGCTACTTGGATCGCCAAGATGTTCTGAAACTATCGCGCCGTCAACGACGAAAAACCGGATTTCGCGAGAAACGATATTGGCAACATTTTCCCGGGTGAAGGGCATGCCCCATACCGCGGCAAATTGCCCTAAGGTGAACTTTTTCTCACGGTCAGTCTCAATATGCACTACCCCGGTAGAACCGTGCGTGTGAACTTCATATGCGCATCCCGTCAGCCCGACGTTCCTTGGGATACGCAACGTTACCCCGTTGTGAATAATAGTAAGGTGTGAGTGCAAGTGATAGTCTTCGTTCTTCAGGCATTCAACTCCGCTGATCGTTTGCCCTTTTCCACCTGTAGCCGTTGACCCATCCAGCCATTGAAGCCGAGCCCCTTCGCTTGCGATTCCGATTAGTGTTTCTTTTTGTGCGAGTGGTGGAATCGGTAGGCTCGGCGAATCGTCGCTACCTCCACAAGCTGCTAACACCAACGTAACCCCGGTAAACATGGCAGTGATAACGAAACGTGACATTTGGCCTCGGATTTATTAAATTCAACGCTGCGATATTACACATGTTTCACAGATTTTCTACAAAATGTGAGCTGCAAATAAAAATTACCCCCTTAGCATATTAGGAATAATAAGGGTTACTTTTTCTCTATAAAAATTTCTGTATAACAATGTTGCTTACCGCTTAGACAGTCCATTCGCAATTTGAATTGCGCTGTGCTGTCGCGATATCGATCCAATATTTATAGCGTCAGTTACTGAACATCGATTGGACACGATCAATTTTCCGACACGCTGTGTATATCCTGTTTTTGCGATAGCTGGGCTTGAACTGCCGAGTATGACAAGCAAAACATCAAAAGTTGACTTCGGGCGGGAATGGACGGGATCGGTGGTTCGACGCGTTGCAGCTAACGGTCGTCGTTGACCGTACATGGGCGAAGAATCCATCGCAGCAGATATGCAAGAGAAGGTGTGGCGACTGAATATGCGCCAGCCTAAAGCAGGAGGAAGCGGCTGCCCGCATGGAAGAGCGAGTCGCGAATTAAATGGATAGTCGCGAGTTTAGATTGAATTGACAGCAGGCGTCGATTTCGACGGCTAGGCCAACTATCGTAGCGCTCAAAATCTGGAAGGCGGAAACTCCAGTGACGTACCAGAATCCCCACGCAATCGCTGCCGCGACAAGCCCCGTAAGCAGCAATGCAGTCCTATCAGGTAGTTTTCTCATAGTGAATTCGCAGAGCGCTCAATTGCATGTCAACAGTAGAGATCGTGCCACTTCTACCTTCAGCAGAAACACGCACTTTCTCACTAGGCTAACAACCGCTTCTGGCCGACAGTTGCCTGTCGCCCAGTGACCGCAAACGACCCGAGAGGACTATCTGACGACTGCAACATACTGGGATTCACGATCGAGGCAGTCAGCACGAAGTCCTACCTACTTTACAGGCTCGATACGTTGCATTTGAGGTGGTTTTCCGCGGGTCCACTGTGTGAGGTCGAATCCACCCGGTGGTGGTGGTAGTTCGCCTGCACGATAGGTACCGTGTGCCAACTGCTGGCCGCGTTCGCTGACCTTAAAGCGGACCGTGCCGTCAATGGAGCGTACTGCATTGACACTGATGCGCTTGCGACCTAAATTGAGTTCGTGCGTGGCTTCTTGTTCCAGCACGGTATCAGGACCATCTGGGAATGCAATTTCTAGCAGCCTGATCGGCAGAAGTGCAGCCCCAGGTAGCATCAGGAATGGGTTGCGACCCTGCGCTTGATCTGACGGAACACCTTGGTACCAAACTCCGTCGGGCGTGACCAACATGCGTTGGGTTGTCGTCTGCTGAACTTCGACTACGGTGCGGTCATCGTCATAGAAGTGGATACGTGTTGTTTCTTTCGGCTGACGAGGTCTAGGTTACCGACGCATTTCCATTTAAGCACACGAGCTCCACAGGCACCAGGAACAAGGCCGGCGGTGGCAGGAAGTACGGTTAATAGTGCCATCGCCAGGACGGAGGGATTCACAAGTGATGTAAGTCGGTATGGCTGCATTGATTCTCTCAGTAAGCGCCTCTACGGGTGCCCAAGCTATCCAATCATTGCAGGGCATCGACGTCCGCTTCTGGCCGATAGCGGACGGCCAGCACGGCTCAGTGTGCTCGGCTGTTGCCTGAGGAGCAACTAGAGGGTTTTGTTAGGCGCTCTAAGTTGAATAACCAACTAGCGTGGGCATGGCATACTGGATATATGAGGACCTCACCCGACATCGAAACTGCTATCGCTGTTCGCTGCGCCGAGCTGGGCCTGACGCGTCAACAAGCGCAGGCGTTGGCCGATGGAGAGCTGTTTCCGATAGATCTGGTGCATGTTTTAGGCCTGAACCCCGACACACTCGAGCCGCTGGGGACCAAGCGCTGGCTGTGGATGGCAGCACAGTCGTCGAGCGTTAGCTACCGAGCAATGCTCACGCCCGATATGCTACTGGCCACGCTGATGAGTGGCGACGTGCTCGACGAGTTCCGGGCTCATGTAGCGCACTTTTTGAACGAGGTTCCAATTCAGCTAGTTGTGATGGCCATCGAGCAGGCTGCCCAGCAAAGTGGCGTGCCAATCGCGCGCATCTGGCGCAGCGTTGCTCTGCTCAACAAGGAGCAGCACGGCCGCCGCTTGGTGGCCGTTGGTGAAAGCATATGCCTTGGGCACGCTGAGTAACCGCCCACGTGCTGGGTTGCTGCGCGCTAAGGTATCCAATTCGCGCGTACTATGGGACGGTTGGCAACCGCCGTAGCAAGGCCTTTCAGGAGTTCGGGTCGATTGCGCCCCCCCCGCTGCGTACGCGTACGGTGGTGACGTAGATCGAAAAACTGCCTCATTCGCTCATTTTTCTTAAGATGACGAACTTTGCATTGCACGAGTGGAAGTACAGGTACCGTAACTAGCATGCCTAGTCCCCCGCCCACCGTCGCCAGGAGCAGCTGCAGGTTAGGCCATCGCCCAGCGCACATCGCGACGCCAAGTAGCAGTACGACGAGTGCTATCCCGGCATATAGGAAAGCCTGCAAGGGCGGCAATCGCACTGCCTGTATATCGAGCAGTGTTGCTTCGACCTCGGTGTTCAGGCACGCTGCGTCAAGGTTCAGCTTATCCATATCGGTAGCATAGGGCAGGTAGTGTAACTTCCTGCTCGAATCATCCAGATCGTCCAGTACCTGTTTGAGCTCAGCGAAGTCCTCTGGCCAGCGATGCTCCACTTCGACACCGTAGGCCTCCATGAGCTCTCGCACCAGGTGCAGCGCAACCACCCGCTCGACAAAGCGGCCGTCAAGGACGGCTAGGCAGGACCCGGCAAGCTCGAATATACGAAGTCGTTCAGGCTCTACGTACTCTTCGTCCCATACTATTGCAGGGATGTGCGTGAGCTGACGTTCTTTGAAAAGGGCTACGCGATTCTTTCCCTCGTGCGCGAGTACAATGCCAAGCGGACGGATATGCGTGTACTGCGCGCACTCTGAATCAACTCGTTCTGGGCTGGACGCCGCAAACGCGCTGAAGGCCTTCGCGATGACCTTGTCTTGTTCACTGTGATTCAAGTGCTTAGGTGACCAACGCCAGCTGTCACCGACAACCGTCGGCGTCGGTACAAGCGCCAAGTAACGAGGAGTGAAGCTCTCAGTTGATCGCTTCGATCTGGCATACCAGTAGAACGGGATAACCTGCGCAGCGAAACTATGAGGGTCTATGCTCCTGTAACTCCGGCATTCGGAGAAGATCTGACCGACGATTGCGCTGCCGGCCGCGGAGCGGCCGAGCACGTCCATCTCGTCCTTGATGGACACCAGGCCAACGGCTGCGCGCGCGACAGCAGGTGAGCAAGAGATTTCCAATTCCGGGGCTGTTTCGACGATGTCGGTATCGCTGTTCATTGAGTATCTATTTATCAGGGCAAGGGCGATCTGCTGCTTGTTAGCGAAGCCGCCAGTTTGTCGATCGGCCTTGACTACCGCATCGAACGCGAGGGGCAATGCGCTGGCGGCGTCGGCCGGCCACTTAAGGGTGCTAAGAGCTTAGGCATTTGGTGGTCGGTAATGCGGTCGTAAGCGGCGCAAGTAGGTTAGCATCGCATACAGCGGCTCGCGGCCGGGACCGTCGCGTTTTGCACCGATGCGCAAGGGGGCCAAGACTGAAGAGCCAATTGGACGCTCAATGGCTCCGCGTTAAGTAGCTGAAGCTGACAACATGTTCTCAACAAAGAGTCCAAACGCTTTCTCACACGTCGAGCCTGCCGCCACAACATGCGTTCGCTGAGCGGCAATTACCTCGTCAACTGGACCCGCGTCACGGCAAGCTGCCACCACCGCATTGACTGCTGCTTTGAGCGCACAGAACACTGGCGAAAACGCGCGAGGTTGAAATTCGAGATCAGCATCGATTTCGCCAATGATGTCCTCGATAATTTCATTGGAGACTACTTCGCAGGACGATACACTATGCACAGCCATGAACTTCCTCCATATCAGGTTGTTTTTTGGTTAGGCGGATTCAAACGGCTGCAACCGGTTGAATCCGCTGCTCAGAACACGCGAAGACCTTTAGGTAAGTCACAGGAAAATCGTCCTCCAAATAGCGATCTGGTTTTCCCTGGTTCATCACCATCGCGGCATCAGCCACATATGCGTGCTCGGTGTTCACAATAAACTAGCCCTTCCCCGTTTACAAGTAGTTTGGGTCACGTTGACGCGACTTTTTGCCCGCAAAGTCAATGTGACCCAGTTTGGCTGGGTCACATTGACTCAAGTGACTGAGGTACGTCGACGCTACGCATTTCTTGCGTCAATGTGACCCTATTTAAGAAATCGATCTGCGTCAGTGTGACCCTCTATCTTCAGGGGCGTCGCGAAGCTTGCAATCCAGGGTGCGCCGTCTTGGTCTGTCGCACAGGAGCTGCAGCCCGAACGCTTGTTGGAGTCAGCATCCCGCTACCGCGAGATTTCGATATCTGAGCTTGGCCGTACAAGCTTTGTGTGCGCGTTACCGAGTGACCGAGTGCCATCGCCAGCTGCTCCATTGACAATGGTGCGGCTTTTCCGTCAGATGCGAACATATGCCGCAGGCAGTAGCCTGTGACTTCTGACTTCATGCGAGGCCAGAGCATTCGTCCCACTCTGCGAAGGGCGGCTGTATAAGCATCCTTGCTTGCTACAGACACAAGGATCTCGTTGTTCTTATTTCTCGTAAGCTCCTCGATCGCCGCTGCGATCAAAGGATGGGCATCGGTAATCGAGTATTCGATCTCGCGCCATGCCTGGCCTTGAACTCTACCTTCAATCACCTTCGCTCCGGTTATGTTTAAGGTAAGTCTTCCGTTAGCTACGGCCATCTTGACTCCATACTCAAGCTCCTGAGGGCGACAACCCGAGAGCGCGGCCACAAGAACCGCGAGTCGATACTTTGAGTTTGACAGGGAGCCATACATCTTTTGCCGAAAGTCATCCGGGAGCTTGTGCAGCATCTGCCTTTTGCTCCGCTTTCTCGAAGGGGACGTGACGGGGCATGTATCGCCATGTCGTTCCAGCGTGGCATGTAATTCCATCATGAACTCGATTTTCTTGATGCTCAACACCCATGCATCTGTATCGCCGGCCGCCTGCTGCCGATCTTGCTCTTTGAGGATGTGAACTAGTCCTTCCTGGATGACATGACGAACTGCCGCGCGCCGCTTATAGTATGTTCGCTTGCTGGAGGTGGAGCGCATGGCTTCGAACATTCCTTCCGGAGTCTTGGAATCGCATTTCTGCACCAGGCGCTTGAACTCTTGCGCGTATTGAGCCTTCGACGCCGAAGAAGCTGTACTTGGTTTCAGGGTCTTATTTAGGGCGCGCGCATTCCTGATGGTGTCGTAAGCTTTTTGTCTGTCAGACTGGATCATCGATGTGCTCATAGAGGGCTAGAATGTGTTCAGATGCCCGTCGATCACTACGTGATCCCATCGCCGGGCACATTATCTGAGCGTGCTGTAGCACCCTCAGATAATGTCTTGACTCGAGCACGTAGGTCACATTGACTTCGAACGCAGAATGGGGAATTGGGTCACATTGACGCAACTGGAAATTGCTGTGTTGTCCCCGTTTACTGAGTATGGTAGTGTCAGGTGAAGTGTTGAACTTGGAGGGCTTATGGGAAGCGATTTTTCTGCAGGGTTGGGAGCTGGTTTTGCAAGGGCACGCGCTGTTCGGTCGGATGCTGACCAAGCTGTTAGTGAATGGAAGGCGTTTGCGACTAATCTGCAGTCCAAGCTTCTCACTGAAACGGTCGAAAGAGGCGTGGCCGCCGAATATGTGCGCGAGCTGCGAGCCGCGCTGAAAGCGGTCGACCCGAACCATCGCTTGTTGAAAGCGAACGAGGCCTCCAAGCTGCTTGATCAAGCTCGAACCCGAAAATATGCGGAACAGGGATATCAACTGGATTTTTCCTCTGGTCGTTACTTGAAATTGGGGCGACGCTAGTCGCCCAGCAGTTCCTTATTGCTCGGCGACGGCCCAGCACTTGAAGGGCTAGTTGATGTAACCGCCGGCGTGTCAGCCTTGCCCTTGCCTCCCAGTCCGCCCCCAGCTCCATGCCTGATTTCGCGCACTCCGCCCACCAGCACGTCATGCCCTTGATCACCTTTGCTTTCGGCGTCACCTAGTCCTGCAGCGTGAGAGCCGAGCCAGCGCAGAATGTTGTCTGGGATCCAGTGAATCAGCGAGAAGACGATGTGCACCACGGAGGTCATCAGGATCACGTAGATGGCCACGAACGCGACAAACGACACGATGCCGGTCAGCGAATCTGCTTGGATGCCCGAGACCACGGTCATGAACATGACATTGACGATGCCGGTGATCGGCTGCGTTAGCAACATTGCGCCGATCAGACCGAACAGCATCAGTGCTGGACGCATGACCAGCGAGAGAATCATCATGTAGCCCTGGCCGGCCTTGCCGACCGCGTCGTCGCCGTCCGGATGCACGTGGGCGATACCAAACAGTGGGCCTGCGATGACGGCCTCGAACACCAGGACGAACCAGTTCACCACGGACGTGGTCCACGTGATCGAGGGGATCATTGGCACATACGCCGACAGCGTGACGCCGAATGCCAATAGGAGCATTAGCAGCGTCGTTACGAAGCCGGAGAGAAATCCGAAGACAGCTCCAACGTCGAAACCTAAACCCACGGTGCCTTTAGCGATCAGTGAATTTGCAGCACCGGTCGCGCTCGATAGCGTACCCAGCATTGCCTCGCCGGTGCCTACAATGATGTCACCGAAAGACTTCATCTGGCTCATGTGGTTCAGGTTCGAGCCCGCGATTTCCTGGGTCATCTGATTGATCGCGCCCATGAACGGGGCCGAGATCAGTTTTCTGACGTACTCCCATGCACCTTCGCCTTCCCGCGGTGCACGCACATTGGTTTCGGCGTAGTAGACATTGCGCACGCCATCGGCGCGATGCTTCGTGTACTCGTCGGCCGCGGCGATCGCGTCCTGGTACGTAATGAGCGCTTCCTTGGTCTCCTTGTCGGCGATGTCGATCGGCTCGGATGTCGGTAGTGAGTTGAGTGTGGACTGCATCACGTCGTTCATCTTCACGATGTGGTTGTACCAGGTTCCGGCGAAGATCCAGCCGCTGTCCCGGGCACCTTTCATGAAGTCGCTACGCGCTCGGTCGTTCGTGCTCTGGACCGCGGCCTTCGCGGCCATACGGAGGGCATTCTCGTAGTCGTTCGCTGCAGCGTCGAGCGCGCCCGGGGCCGGCTTTTGCCCCGCGACGATCTGGGCCGCGACCGGCCGCAAGGCAACGACCATCTTTTGTACTGCCTGGGTGTGCGCTGCCAGGATGGGAGCCTTGATCACTTTGGTGTTGCTGTTACCTTCCGACGCCTCCCAGGATTGTTTCCAGGAGATGCCGCCGCATACGTCCGGGTTCATGTATGTGTTGTCGTTGGCGCGCCATTTGTAATCGACTACGCTGTACTTGGCGTTCGAGATATTTTTGATGGTCGTGTACGCGCCCACGGGAGCCACGGCATCGAAGACGTCATAATTTAGCAGCTCGCCGGTGTTGTTGATGGACTGTGGCACGGCCACCGCGGCGATGCGCGTGCTGCGATTCGACTCCTCGAATTGCTTGTTCATCGCCGCGGCACATACTTGGAACTTCAGGATATTCGCCGCCAAGGGCCTGGAGTCCGGGATCATCGGCCGGCTGATCATGTTGTCGTGATTCATCTGGTCAATCGCAGCCTTCCAGATCGCGTCACCGATGCCTACACCTTGCAATGCCAGCCATAGGATAAAGATCTGGATCAGGGAATAGCCGGACCCGAGCGGCAACAGTACGGCAGTGCCTCCGACCGTTCGCAGCGGTACCCAGATTGATGACATCTTCCGGCCCAGGACCTCGCCGTCATGGGCTGAATCGATGGTCCCCTTGATCGTCGTGTAGCCCACGAAGATCATCCCGAGGAACAGGATTGAGCTGTTGAAGATCTTCATCATCGCGCCAAGCACGTCGCTTGGCCGCCCGCCCTCGACGTTCGAGCCGCTGTGTATGAAGCCGATGATGCTCCCGAAGACCTCGCGCAGATACTCCACGGACAGGTCGCTGGCCGGCGGCGTGAACTGGTCCAGGGTGCCCGAGGCGGTCGGTCCCGCCCAGGCGGCTCCAGCTAGGGCCGCGAGGCCAAGGATCGCGAGGAGTTTCTTCATGAAGTAGCCCTTGGGCGGCACGACCGTTTGGATTCTGGAACAGGCGTTAGCCATATGATCCAGGCGTCAGCGGTAAAAAGAACGGGATAAGGCCAAACTAGCAGCAACCAATAGTGGTTGAACGAGTTCAGATAATTCAGACTGCTAATCGCAGATCCTGCGAACGCCAGAGGAAAGAGCCAAAAGCCTGACAGCCCAATGAAGGGGCGATGGAGCCCTAGCGGTAACGCCAGATTGGAGAGAAGCAACAGGTACGCACCGATGCGGTGAGTAATCCGCTCGAACAATGACGAGTACCAAAGGCGTTGAATTGGATAGATCATTTGCCAGCCTCGGCTGCAGCTTGAAGCTCTAGCATGCGCTTTTTATGGCATTCCAACTGCGCCTCCATTTCCTTCAGCGCCCGAGCCGCGCAGCCTTGATCCGCGCACGTTGGAGCTGAGGCATTTGATCGGTTAGGACACGAGGTTGTTGTCGTGTTCATCGGTAAATTGTCGCAGTGGGCCGCTGTCGATGACAACACCAATGCTACAAAGATCGAAAGGTGAAGAGATATGGGGAATTTCATTACGCGGCGGTTGTTTCTGGGGGCAGGGTAGGTGCAGTCCGGAGAAAATCGGTGAATGCTGCCTGAACGACTGGACTCTTCAGGCCCTGTTTCTTCATCAACGAAAACACCATCGGATTGACGCTAGCGATATGATTTTGAAAGCCTTGGAGCCTCAGCGCTTGGTCGGTAGGAGCAAGTGAGTTGAACGCAGCGTTGATGCGCTCGTGTTCTTGGGCTTGTACCGAGCGGTCTTCCTCAGCTTGACGGTTCTGGCGCTGCCGTGCCACGTCTTGTTCATGGATCCTTGCCTGCTCAGTGCGCCATGCGGTCAATGTCAGAAGATCCTCGGCACTGGGGCCGGTTTGTTGGATACGCGTTTTGATAGCTGAGCGATACCCGGCCTCATTGTGAATTCCTCCAATCTTCGAGGCGGCCCAAATAGCAGCGTCTACCAGGGCTTCCAGATCAGCATGGATTCCACCACCACCGATGGAAGGGCCTCCAATATTGGTAGTGGTAGAGATAAGGTTACTGGTATGGTTAGCAAGGGATCCTTGAGAGCTGCTCGGAAGGGTATTCGATGGGGCATCGATGGGGCTTCCGCTAAGCTGCAAAACCCTGTCCACGTCGCAGTAGGAAAGCCATACGTGGACGGCCTCGCGCCATCGTTCTGGAACTTGATTAAGCTCCGCGCGCGCCTTGGGGCCGACCTTTCCCTTGAAAGCTCCGCTTAGTGAATTGTGATCCCACCAATTTTTTACCCATACCCACCCCGTTACCTGGTCAATAGCAAGGCCGCCTTTAGCCTCTAGGTCGGATGCTGCGCTCAGCATTTGTGTCTCGGTCCAACCGATTCCAGCTCCCAACGAGCGCCATTGAACTTGGTAGACGCCGATGATGTTGCTGTAGCTGTTGGTCAGAAATAGTACATTCGTGAATAGGTTCTCAGTGGTGTAATGAGAATGCTTCGGATCGGTCCAGAAGCGATCCGAGATCATGCGTTGACGCCCCACGTTTATTCACCTTTCCCAGACGTTGGCAGGCGGGGACGCCCTTGGCGAACTTCGCCGTCTGACGAGGGCGGTTGGGGAATGAGCGAATGGTCCGTAGTACGAGTGGCAGCAGCAGCGTCGAGCCAAGCGCGAATGTCGCGCACGTACCAACACGCGCGACGCTTCTGCGGGAACGCAGTAGCCGGCAGTTCGCCGCGATAAGCCATCTGGCTAAGCGCGCCAGGCGTAGTCGCAAGGAGTTCAGCTACTTCGGTCCGGGTGACGATGGCTTGATCGGCCATACGTGCAAAAGTCACTCTGAAGTCGCGAGAAGATGTTTTGATCATTTGGTGTTACCTCTGTTCTCTGTTGAGTTGGCGGTGAGAAATACGATATGATCGAAGCGATATCTGGACTAGGGCCAGTTTTTGAATGGGGAGAGTTTGTGGCAAACGTTGGTCCGAACAGTCGACGTTCACTTACAGGAGCACTTAAGCGTTTCGCATCGATGCTGATCGAAGAGGCAAGAGACGTCGGCGGATTCACTTTTGCCGAGTTGGACGCAATGCTAGATCTTGCTGAGGGAACAACCTCACGTTATTCGCAGCGTAAGCGAGCGCCTAACGCTGAGGACATTCAAGATCTTGAAAACAAGGTCGCAAGGCTGCTCAAACGCCCAGCGCAGGTGGTTGTCATTGAAGACAATGACATGGCAGTCGACCCATATGCAGAGCTGGTCGTTGGAGAACCCGATAAGAGCTTGAACTTACGAGCAATGTCGGCGGAGTATTTGCAGTTGGGCTACGAGGGCGACTGGCCAACGTATCGACGCTTGAAGTACACGCCGCCTCGAGGTGGTCTAAGGCTGCTTCATCTGTATGCTTGGCAATGGGGCATACTGTGGGATCGAGGCGTTTTACCGAGCCAGTGGAGCCGGAAGGCGCTTGAAATTCCGGGTGATGCACCGGTGGAATCGTTTCTTCCAGCTATGGTTGAGGCGGCAAAACTTGAACGTGCAGCTGCGTGGCAAGCTCAGGCTGCTCTCTACAGCGCTAAAGGCAGTGGGACGCCGATCGAACTGCCGGAATTCTGCCGGAAAGACCCGGTAAATCTGGGTGATGCTGAGTATCCTTGAGTCGAGAAATTCCTTGTAAAATCAAGTGATTAGCAGTAATCTTCCTCTTGCTTGATTCGACTCATAATCCGTTGGTGCCCGGTTCGACTCCGGGGAGGCCTACCAATACAATCAATCACTCGCAGCTTATTCGCGCACAGTTTAAGTTCCGCAAAACGGTGCAAGCTGCGCGCATTTCCGCTTAAAACGTCATCCGGTCAAGCGTGCAGTCTTTGATTGCCGTATCACAGGTGCTACGATCGCTTTTTCCATAGCACCTTGCCGATGCCCTTCACATTTGCCCACCCCGCAGCAGCCGTCCCGCTAACCAGGGTTCTGGGCCATTATGGTTCGCTGGCGGCACTCGTCATCGGCAGTATGGTGCCCGACCTGCCGTTCTTCCTGGGCGTCCTGATTCCCCGCACGCAAACGCACAGCCTCCCGGGACTGATCATGTGGGCGCTGCCGGCAGGACTCGTTTTATACGCGCTTTTCCATTTCCTCCTGAAAGACGCGCTCATTGCGCTTGCGCCCAGTGCGGTCCGGGGGCGCCTGGCAGTGCATCCCCAAACGACCCAGCCCAGCCTGTCGGCAATCATCCTGTCCCTGCTCGCAGGCGCCGCAACCCACATCGTCTGGGACAGTTTCACCCATCCGGAAACGATCGTCGTGCGCAATCTGCCTTTTCTGCAGACAAGCTGGGGCAGGATAGGCGGGTATGAACTCTATGTGTACAAGTTCCTGCAGCATCTCAGCAGTCTTGCAGGCCTGTCGCTGTTGGCGTTGTGGTGCTGGCGCTGGTTCAGCCGGGCTGCCTCATGCGCACCGGCACCGGGTTCGATCTCATCCAGCGCGCGCAAGGGCATCTGCGCCGTTCTGTTGATTGCTCCGTTGGTCGCGGGTGGCTCGGCCGCGTATCTTTCTGAAAAGCCGGCCGCACGCGTGCCCGATTTCGTCTTCACCGCCTTGCCTACATTTTTCTGGATGCTGACGGTGTTCGCGCTGGGTTGGTGGATGGCGAAGCGAAGGCTGTCATCCAATCCAACCCAGAATTAAATGTACCGCCTCGACACTTTACCGGCCGTCGCTCCAACGAGACCCGAAGGTAGTTGATGAATCTTGCCTGTAGCTCATGTATATTGCATGACGTTACCATCCACGGTGGATTTCATGTCACTGCTCCGAACCGCGCTGGCTGCCGCCTGTCTGTCCGCCACCTTCCACGCCCAGGCCCAGGTGGCGTCCCAGATCGAGGACATCGAGCGCATCGCGGGCAGTGACCCGGCAAAGGCGTTGTCGATGCTCGATACCCTTGGAGCCAATATTGCGCAGGCCAGCCTGTCCGACCGGCAGGCAGTGCGCGTCGCCACTTGCTGGATCCTGAGCTATACGGCCCCAGCCAGGGCGGTGGAACTGGTGCGTGCAGCCGGCGCGGAGGCCGACGCCATGCTGCGCGTATGCCGCGGCTATGCCTTCGAGCAGCTCAAGCAGCCTGAAGAAGCGCTAGCGGAGTACGAGACCGGTGTCGCGGAAGGACGCCGCCTGGGCAACGACAAGGTGCTGGCCCGGGCGCTGGCGCTGCGCGGCGAACAGCGCTACGCGAGGGGGCTGTACGCGGATGCGATCGTCGACCTGAAGACCAGTTACGAGCTGGCTTCGCGGCTCGGCAATAAAGAAGCGCAAAGCTATGCCCTGAACTCGCTGGCCAACCTGTACGCCGATCGCAACGTGCGCGACTTCGATGCGGCCCTGGAGTGCTACAAGATCCTGCTCGAAAGGCATGAACGCAGCGGCAAGCAGCAGAATATCGCGACCGCGCACTTCAACATCGCCAGTACCTACGAGAGCAAGGGCGAGCTCACGGCGGCGCAGGAGCATTTCAGGAAGGCCTTGAAGATCGATACCGAGCGCGGTATCGCCGTGGACATCGCAACCGACCAGCGCGCCTATGCGGTCGTCTTGTCGAAACTCGGCCGGCATACGGCGGCACTGGGCCTGCTCGACCAAGCCTCGAAACTGGGTGCGGACGATGCCACCCTGGCAGCCAGTATTCGCCTGTCGCGGGGAGCAGCCTGGAGACGGGCGGGCGGATATGCCCGTGCCATGAGCGACCTGGAGGCCGCAAGGCGTTTTTTCGAAGCTCCCCGTAATGAACGCTTCCTGCAGAAAGTGTTTGAAGAGCTCAGTTTGACGCGTGCAGGCATGGGCGACTGGAAAGGCGCGCACGAAGCCCAGGCCCTGGCCATCGCGGCCCAGGCGGCAATCCAGCAACAGCTGCTCGACGAGCGCGCGACCCGCCTGCGTGTGCAATTCCAGTCCGAGCAGGTGCGCCTGCGCAACGTGGAGCTGCAATACCAGAACAGCCTGCAGCAGGCGCAGCTGGCCAACGCACGCCTGGTGCGCCGGTGGCAGCTGGCGGCATTGGGCGCATCAGGAATCCTGATCGTCCTGCTGGCAGTCTTCGGGCTGCGCCAGCGCCGGCTCGGCATGCGGATGCGCGATCTCGCACTCACCGATGAACTCACGCGCCTGCCGAACCGCCGTCACCTGATGGCGCTTGCCGATGAGGCGTTTGCGCAGGCGCGCAGCGAAGAACGGCAGCTAGCTGTCGCGGCGCTCGACATCGACTATTTCAAGCGCGTCAACGACCGTTACGGCCATGCGGTCGGCGACCTGGTATTGCAACGGGTCGCGCATGCACTGGGTGGCGCCGTGCGCGCGGGCGACGCGGTCGGCCGCACCGGCGGCGAGGAATTCATTGCCATCCTGCGCAATGCCGGCGAACTCGATGCGCTGCGCGCCGCCGAGAGGTTGCGTACGGCAGTCGCGGGCATCGACTGCACCGGCTTGCCTGCCGGGCTGGCGCCCACCATCAGCATCGGGGTGGCGCAGTACCGCGGCGCCCACGACACGCTCGACGCGCTCCTGCAGCGCACCGATGAGGCGCTGTACCGGGCCAAGGAGCATGGCCGCAACCGCGTCGAGCTGGCGGCGGCCTGACGGGCGCGGGCTTGCTGCTCTGACGCGTCGATCGATCCTGGACGTGACCAGGCCGTGCAGCCTCGCGGCATGCACGGCCTGGAGCCTGCGCTGGCTCAGGCTGCCTGGCGGATCGCCGGGCGGCTGCCACGCGCATCCAGGCTGAAGGCGCCGGCGCCGAAGGCGACTACCTGCAACAGGCCGCCCGCCATCGCGAAGTTCTTCAGCAGGTGGATCAGCTGGTTCTGGTCGCCCAGCGCATGATGGAAGGCCAGGCCGGTGACGACCGAGAATGCCGCCAGTGCCGCAGCCACCCAGCGCGTCTTGAAGCCCAGCACCAGCAGCAGGCCGCCGCCGAGTTCGACCGCGATGGCGATGCCCAGGGCCAGCGTCGCGAAGGGCAGGCCGCTCGATTCGATATAGCCGATCGTGCCGGCCGGCGCAGCGAGTTTGCCGAGTGCGCTGAAAATGAAGATGGCAGCCAGCAGGACCCGTCCGACAACGGCGAGCAGGGCGGTATTGTTGTTCATAGTCGTGGTGTTCATGGCAGTTCCTTTCGTGGGTTATTGGTGCCGTTGCTCACGGCATGGATGTATCTTAGGTTCCGTTAATCGATCTCGGAAGCCTATATAAATCTATATATTCCATCGATATACTCGATGGTTCAATCTTTGATCGGATCAAAGCTGTCCGGCCGCGCGCAGCTCGGCGCCCAGGCGGGCAATCCCGGCTTCGCCTTGTTCCAGGGCCGCTTCGCTGGTGTGCACCGAGTAGTAGCCGGTTACCAGACGATGCGGATGGGTGGGTGCGGAGCCGAGCACGAACTCGGTGTCGCCGTGCGCCACGAAGTCGAGCCGGCCTTCGCCCTTGTCGAACACGCCCAGCTCCCGCGACAGGCGCGCGCCGGCTGTTTCGAGCACGCCCTGGGCCACTGCCACCCAGCCAACGTCATGTCCAGCTGGCGGGGTATAGCTCCAGCGCTCGCCATCCTTCAGGCGCACATGCAGGTAGTTGATCGGCGCACGGGTGGGGATCTCGCTGCCGGCGCCCTCGTGGCTACCGATCACGACCCGGGCTGGCCCGGCCTGGTGGACGCGTTCGGGCGCCAGGTAGATGCTGTGCGACGGCGCGTTCTCGTCTTCCGGCGGCAGCGCCAGCCACAGCTGGAAGCCGCGTACCATTCCCTCGCCGTCCGGACCGCCGTCGTGCCAGACGCCGCCGCCGGCGCTCATGTATTCGATGCCGCCGGTTGGCAGCTTCCCTGCGTTGCCCGTGGATTCGCTGTATTGCAGTGCGCCTTCCATGACGACGGTGACGGTGGCGATGCCCGAGTGCGGGTGCATGCCCATCTTGCCGCCGCCATTCGAGCGCAGCTCGAACAGGTCGAGGAAAACGAAGGGCTTGATGAGCCGGTCGGCGTCGCCCGGGCTGATCAGGCGCGTCACGCCGCCGCGGGTCGAGCCCTTGGTGCGGTAGATGATGTGCCGCTGCCCGGATGGGTGCGAGACGGCGGCGGGACTGCGTTCGATAACGCTAGGCATGGTGTGTCCTTTCCTGGTGGCCTACAGCGGTGAATGCCGCTTGGTATGGAAGAAGCTTACGAGCCTTGAGTCGATCCGAATAGACTATATAATTCGATGAATACCATCCAAGGAATAGATATATGCTCGACGGCATGTCAATGGACCAGCTGCGTACCTTCATTGCAGCGGCGGATGAGGGCAGTTTTTCGGCGGCGGGGCGCAAGCTGCGGCGCGCGCAATCGGTGGTCAGTCATACGCTGGCCAATCTCGAATTGCAGGTGGGCTTGTCCTTGTTCGACCGCAGCAGCCGCTATCCGGTCCTGACCGATGCCGGCCAGGCCTTGCTGGAGCAGGCCAGGGTGGCGGTGGGCAGCATGGATGCTTTCAAGGCCCGCGCCCGCACCCTGGCCGAAGGCCTGGAGCCGGAGCTCGCCGTGGCCATCGACGTCATGTTCCCGATTACGCATTTGACCGCCGCGGTCCAGGCCTTCCAGAAGCAGTTCCCCACCACCCCCTTGCGGCTGTACGTGGAAGCACTCGGCGCCGTGGTCCAGCCGCTGCTGGCCGGCCAGTGCCGCATTGCCGTCATCGGCTCGCTGCCGGAGATCCCGGCGGACTGCCAGTCGGAATACCTGCTCGATGTGCCGGCGGTCAGTGTGGTCGCTCCGGGGCATCCGCTGGCCGAGCGCACGGGCATGGTCTTGCGCTCGGTGCTGGTGCAGCACGTGCAGCTGGTGCTGACCGACCGCTCGACCCTGACCGCGGGGCGCAATTTCGGGGTGGTGTCGCCCAATGTCTGGCGCCTTGCCGATCTCGGCGCCAAGCATGCCTTCCTGCGGGCGGGGCTGGGGTGGGGACACATGCCGCTGCACATGGTGCAGGCCGACCTCGATGCGGGGACCCTGGTGCACATCACGCTCGAAACCAGTCCGACGGCCGGAGCGGGCTTCGCCATGCATGCGGTGCACCGCAAGGAGCATCCACCCGGTCCGGCCGGCCGCTGGTTCGTGCAGCAGCTGCGCCGGTCTCAGGAAGACGTGCCGGGCAGAAGCGTGTAAGGGCTGTCGCGGAACAGCTTGAGCATCCAGTCGACGAACACCTGCACGCGCGCACTGGGGCGTAGGTGTAGCGAGGAGGCCGGGGTCAGAGGCCGGGGTCACAGAGGCCTGACCTCGATTATCAGGCCGCCTGGCGCAGCTCCTTCGCCGCCGCCACCATATTCTTCAAGGCCGGCAGCACTTCCTCCCACTGCCGCGTCTTCAACCCGCAATCCGGGTTGATCCATAGGCGCTGCGCGGGAATGCGCTGCGCCGCCTTCTGCATCAGCTGCACGATATGCTCCTGGCTCGGAATGTTCGGCGAATGGATGTCATACACCCCCGGCCCGATCTCGTTCGGATAATTGAAATCGTCGAATGCATCGAGCAGCTCCATGTCCGAGCGCGAAGTCTCGATGGTGATCACGTCCGCATCCATGCCGGCAATCGCCGCGATGATGTCGTTGAATTCGGAATAGCACATGTGGGTGTGGATCTGCGTCCCGTCCTGCACCCCGTTGGCTGCGATGCGGAAAGCCTCTACCGCCCAGTCGAGATAGCCCTTCCATTGCGACCTGCGTAGCGGCAGGCCTTCGCGCAATGCCGCTTCGTCGATCTGGATGACGCGCACGCCGGCCTGCTCGAGATCGAGCACCTCGGCGCGGATCGCCAGCGCCAGCTGCCTGCAGGTCACGGCGCGCGGCTGGTCGTCGCGCACGAAGGACCAGTTCAGGATGGTCACGGGGCCGGTCAGCATGCCCTTCATCGGCTTCGCCGTCAGCGACTGAGCATACGTGGTCCACTCCACTGTCATCGCCCGCGGGCGGCGGATGTCGCCGAACAGGATGGGGGGCTTGACGCAGCGCGAGCCATACGACTGCACCCAGCCGAACTGGCTGAAGGCATAGCCCTCCAACTGTTCGCCGAAATATTCGACCATGTCGTTGCGCTCGGCTTCGCCGTGTACCAGCACGTCCAGGCCCAGTGCTTCCTGCTCGCGCACGCTGCGCACGATCTCGCCTCGCATCGCGTGCTGGTAGTCGTCGGGGCTCAGCGTGCCGGCCTTGAAGGCGCTGCGCGCCTGGCGGATCTGCGCGGTCTGCGGGAAGGAACCGATGGTGGTGGTGGGATAGGCGGGAAGCTGGAGCAGGACTGCCTGTTTGGGGGCGCGCTGCGCATACCCGCTCCTGCGCTCGCCCAAGCGCGCGTCGATCGCCGCGACGGCCTGCTGCGTGGCGGGATTGGTCACGCGGGTGGAGCTGCGGCGCGATGCCAGCGCCGCCGCGTTCGACGCCAGGGCTTCCCGCACGGATGCGCGTCCGCCGCGCAAGGCTTGCGCCAGCACCTGCAGTTCATCCAGCTTCTGCACCGCGAAGGCGAGCCACGACTTGATCTCGGGGTCGAGCTGCCCTTCGCTGTTCAGGTCCACCGGCACATGCAGCAGCGAGCACGAAGGCGCCAGCCACAGCTTGTCGCCGCGGCGCGCGGCGATGGGTTCGAGCCAGTCCAGCACCGCCGCCAGGTCGGTTTTCCAGATGTTGCGGCCGTCAATCACGCCCAGCGACAGCACTTTATGATCAGGGAACAGGTTCAGCAAGGAGAGCACGTCTTCCTGGCCGCCGACGGCGTCCACGTGCAAGCCCGCAACCGGCAGATTGGCGGCCAGGTAGCGGTTTTCCTGCAACTGCCCGAAATAGGTGGCCACCAGCAGCTTGACGCGCGCCGCTTTCAGGCCGTGGTAGGCCAGGTTGAAGGCGTGCTGCCATGCCTGGTCCAGTTCCGTCACCAGGATCGGTTCGTCGACCTGCACCCATTCCACGCCTTGCTCGGCCAGCGTTTCCAGCAGCTGGGCGTACACGTCGAGCAGCGCGGGCAGCAGGGCCAGTTTGTCGGAACCGTCTTTTGCTTTGCCCAGCGCCAGGTAGGTCACCGGGCCGATGATCACCGGCTTGGGCCTCACGCCCTGCTTGCGCGCTTCGGCCAGCTGCTCGAGCAGGCGCGAAGGGTCGAGCCGAAAGGTAGTCGCGGCAGTCAGTTCCGGCACGATGTAGTGGTAGTTGGTGTCGAACCACTTGGTCATCTCGCCGGCTGCGACGCCGCCGCAGCAGCCCTGGTGGCGTTCCGCCGCTTCGGTCGAACGGCCGCGCGCGACCCGGAAATAATTGTCGATCGGGTCGCCATGAAAGCCGTGCACGCGCTGCGGCAGGTTGCCCAGGGTGCAGCTCATGTCGAGCACCTGGTCGTAGAACGAGAAGTCGCCCACCGGCACCAGGTCGAGCCCCTGCTGCCGGCCCCAGTGCTGCCCGCGCAAGCGCGCGCCGACGGCATGGAGGGCATCGCGCGACGACTCGCCTTTCCAGTAAGATTCGAGGGCGAATTTCAGCTGGCGCCGGGCGCCAATGCGCGGAAAGCCGAGGTTGTGGATGGTCGTCATGCGTGTTCCTTTACGTTATCAATTCAGCCATGCTAGGACGCTTGATTGATGAAGTAAAATGGTCATTTCTCACAGATCCATCGATTTTATTCATGTTAGAGCGCATCCACCTGAAGATCCTTTGCGAACTCAAGCGGACCGGCTCGGTCACGGCCGCGGCGGAGGCGCTGTGCGTGACCCAGTCGGCGCTGAGCCACAGCATGCGCAAGCTCGAGCAGCAGATCGGCACCGAGATCTGGGTGCGGGAAGGGCGGGCGCTGCGCCTGACCCAGGCCGGCGACTACCTGCTCGCCGTCGCCCAGCGCCTGCTGCCGCAACTGGTCCTGGCGGAAGAGCAGCTGCTGCAGTTCGCGCAAGGCCAGCGCGGGTCGCTACGCATCGGCATGGAATGCCATCCCTGCTACCAGTGGTTGCTGAAGGTGGTGTCGCCCTACCTGGCGCAGTGGCCGCTGGTCGACGTGGACGTGAAGCAGAAATTCCAGTTCGGCGGCATCAAGGCCCTGCTCGGCCATGAGATCGACTTGCTGGTGACGCCCGATCCGCTGCTGCTCCCGGGCCTGCGCTTCGAGCCGGTCTTCGGTTACGAGCAGGTGCTGGTCGTGCACAAGGACCATCGCTGGGCGTCGCAGGAAGAGGTGAGGCCCGAGCAGCTGGCCGAGGAAACCCTGATCACCTATCCGGTGCCGGTCGACCGGCTCGACATCTACACGATGTTCCTGGCGCCCGCGAACTGCGTGCCGGGCAGGCACAAGACCATCGAGACCACCGACATCATGCTGCAGATGGTCGCCAGCGGCCGCGGCGTGGCCGCCTTGCCCAAGTGGCTGGTGACCGACTACGCGCCGCAGCTGCAGCTGCGCACCCTGCGGCTCGGTCCCGGCGGCATCCAGAAGCACATTCATCTGGGCGCGCGCGAAGCCGACTGGAACGTCGACTTCCTGCATGCCTTCGTGGCGCTGGCGCGCGCGACCGGCCAGTAGCGGCCGCATTTTTTTACTTCACCTATCGGGAGACCGGCAATGACATTGAAACTCGACGGCAAGGTTGCCGTGATCACCGGCGCAGGCCGCGGCATCGGCCGTTCCATCGCCCTCAAGCTGGCCAGCGAAGGCGCGCGCGTCGTGGTGAACGACCTCGACGAGGCACCGGCCCAGGAAACCGTGCAGGCGATCCGCGACGCGGGCGGCGAGGCGGTGGCCTGCGCCGGCAACGTGACCGCGCCCGATTTCGCCGAGCGCTTCCTGCAAACGGCGGTCTCGCAATACCGGGGCCTGGACATCGTCGTCAACAACGCCGGCTATACCTGGGACAACGTGATCCAGAAGATGGGCGACGAGCAGTGGGCCGCGATGCTGGACGTGCACCTGACGGCGCCGTTCCGGCTGCTGCGCGCGGCCCAGCCGCTGATCCGCGCCTACAGCAGGCTTGAGGCCGACGCAGGCACACCAACAGTGCGCAAGGTGGTGAACATCTCGTCGATCGCCGGCCTGTTCGGCAATGCCGGCCAGGCCAACTACGCGGCTGCCAAGGCCGGCGTGGTCGGCATGACCCAGACGCTGGCCAAGGAATGGGGCCGGATGAACGTCACCGTGAACTGCGTCGCCTTCGGCCTGATCAAGACGCGCCTGACCGCCGACAGCGACAACGCCAGCATCGACGGGCGCGAGATCAAGCTCGGCGTGCCGCCGGACGCCTTGGCCGCGATGGAGCGCGCGATCCCGCTGGGCCGCGGCGGCACGCCCGACGAAGCGGCCGGTGCGGTCTACCTGTTCTGCATCCCGGAGTCCGATTACATCAGCGGCCAGACGCTGCTGTGCAGCGGCGGCCTCACGGGCTTCTGACGACCGGGCACGGCGAGCTGGCCGCGCGGGATGGGCGGCCATCTTCCTGCCGGGCTCGCTCAGGCGTCCTGCTTGTCCGATCCCGGGCTGTCGAGGTAGTGCACGCTTGGTACCGCCCGCAGCTGCGCCGCCGCCTGCTCCGGCGTCAGGTCGCGCTGGGTTTCGGCCAGCATCTCGAAGCCCACCATGAACTTGCGCACCGAGGCCGAGCGCAGCAGGGGCGGGTAGAAGTGCGCATGCAGCTGCCACGCGCCATCGGCCTCGGCGCCATACGGCGCGCCGTGCCAGCCCATCGAATACGGGAAGGACGACTGGAATAAATTGTCGTAGCGGATAGTCAGCTGCTTCAAGGCCAGCGCCAGGTCGGCGCGCTGGGCGTCGTCGAGCTGTTCCAGGCGCTGCACCGGGAAACGCGGCAGCAGGATGGTCTCGAACGGCCAGCTGGCCCAATAGGGTACGACCGCCAGCCAATACTCGGTACTGACCACGACCCGTTCGCCATCGGCCGCTTCGCGCTCGACGTAATCGAGCAGGAGCGGCTTGCCCTGTTTCGCATGATAGGCGCGCTGCTGGGTGTCTTCCGTGGCCGGCAGCACCGGCAGGAAGCTGCTGGCCCAGATCTGTCCGTGCGGGTGCGGGTTCGAGCAGCCCATCACGGCGCCCTTGTTCTCGAAGACCTGCACCCAGCGGTACTTCGCGCCGAGTTCGGCCGCTTGTTCGCACCAGGTATCGATCACGCCTTTGATGGCCGGCAGCTCCAGCAGCGGCAGCGACTTGCTGTGGTCGGGCGAGAAGCAGATGACGCGGCTGGTGCCGCGCGCGCTCATGGTCTGGAACAGCGGGTCCCCGCCCGGTGCGGCTTCCGGCGTGTCGGACGTGAGGGCGGCGAAATCGTTGGTGAACACATAGGTCCCCTGGTAGGGCGGATTATGTTCGCCGTTGACGCGGGTGTTGCCTGCGCACAGGTAGCAGTCGGGATCGTGGGCCGGCTTGGCGGCGCGGTCCACCGCTTCCTGCTGGCCCTGCCACGGGCGCTTGGCGCGGTGGGGCGACACCAGCACCCATTCGTCCATGAGCGGGTTGTAGCGGCGGTGAGGGTGGTCGGAGGGATTGAACATGGGATTCCTTGTGTGCTGCCAGGGGGCAGGGCGGGCGGCAGCCTGCGGTCCCGGGCCTGGCGTGATGACTGGCGCTTGATTTTGCCACTTTGCTGGAGGCAAACGCGCACGGGTCGGCAGGCGCGGGCGGCGGGATACCCATAACGGTATCGGAGCGCCGGAAAATTGAATTGGATTTCAGTTTGGCTCCGCGAATAGTATGGCCCCAAGCCACGCCCAGCAGTGGACCATATCAATACAACAAGGAGACAGACGCCATGCCCCACCCAGGTTCGGGAAGCCGCCGCATTGCCCGCAACAAGCCCTCGCTGTCCACCGCGTCAACGAGAACATGAGCATGCCCCTGCACGTGGAGAACATCCTTGATCGCACCTGCCACGACTACCACGGCATCCCGAGCAATCCGCGCGACGTGCGGCGCTACGACCGCGCGGTCGGGCTGTCGCTGCACTGGGGGATGTAAATGAGGCGCCGTCCATTCGCGGCGGTGCTGTGCCTGTGCGCCGCGGCCCCTGTCGCACAGGCGCTCGAGCCCAGGTTCGCCAATCCGCTGGTGCGCCAGCGGGCCGACCCGCATGCGCTGCTGCATACGGATGGCTACTACTATTTCACGGCCACCGCGCCGGAATACGACCGCATCGAATTGCGCCGTACCCGTTCATTGAACGAGCTGGCCAGGGCCGAGACGAAGGTGGTGTGGCGCAAGCATGCGACGGGCCCGATGAGCTGGCATATCTGGGCGCCCGAGCTGCACCATATCGACGGCAAGTGGTACATCTACGTCACCGCGGGCCGTGCCGACGACCACTGGGCGATCCGCCTGTACGCGCTGGAGAACAGTTCGCCCAATCCGCTCGAGGGCACATGGGTCGAGCGCGGCCAGGTCAAGACCGGGTGGGACAGCTTCTCGCTCGATGCGACCAGCTTCGCGCACAAGGGGCAGCGCTATTTCGTCTGGACCCAGGCGGGCCCCGGCAAGGAGCCGCCCGGGACCAAGATCTATATCGCGAAGATGGATTCGCCGCTGACGATCGCGGGCAAGGCGGCCATGCTGACCACGCCCGAATACGAGTGGGAAAAGAAGAAGTTCGCGGTGAACGAGGCGCCGGCGGTGCTCGTCAGGAACGGCAAGGTCTTCCTCACCTATTCGGCCAGTGCAACCGACGCCAACTACGCGATGGGCATGCTCACGGCAAGAGCCGATGCCGACCTGCTTGATCCGGCGTCCTGGGTCAAGTCGCCGCTGCCGGTCTTTAGAAGCAGCGCGCGCAATCGCCAATGGGGGCCGGGGCATAACGCCTTCACCACCACGCCGGATGGCAAGACCGACATCCTGCTGTACCACGCGCGCCAGTACCGCGACATCGCGGGCGATTCGCTCAAGGACCCGAACCGCCATACGCGCGCGCAGGTCATCCGCTGGAAGCGCGACGGCACGCCGGACTTCGGCGAGCCGGTGGCCGATTAATCGTCGCTTTCGTTGTCATCCCGGCCAGGTGCTGCCTGGCCCTTGCTGGCGCGCCGGCTCGCCAGCCAGTCGCGCCCTCCGGCCTTGAGCGCCCTGGCGATGACTTCCGGCGGCAGGCTGTAGACGGTGGCCCAGGTGGCGCGGCCGTCGACATCGTTGGAGGGAAAACTCTCAGTCTCGATCGGCCAGTGGTATTTGCGCTTGAGGGCGCGCACGATGGCGGCCAGGGTGATGCGGCCGCGCATCGGCTCGGCGCCGGTCTGGTCTTCGTTCGACAGCAGCACGGCCAGCACGGCGCCGCGGGCGGTCAGCGGGCCGGGGAAGATGGGGGTTTTTTTCGGCATGCGGCAATTGTAGCTGGAGCCTAGCCGCAGGCTTGCACGCTGCCGTCCTTCCCGAGCGTGTAGATGGCGAGGTCGCGCGCCAGGGCCAGGTTGCCGCTGTAGTGCGCGCGCGCTTCGCGCTCGATGTCGTCCAGGCTCAGCGCCGCGCCGCGGTCCTGGTAGCGCGGGCTGAAATGGGTCAGGACCAGGTTGGGCAGGCCGGCC
Source organism: Telluria sp. AZSoR62 (assembly GCF_058111565.1). Lineage (NCBI taxonomy): Bacteria > Pseudomonadati > Pseudomonadota > Betaproteobacteria > Burkholderiales > Oxalobacteraceae > Telluria > Telluria sp. AZSoR62. The sequence continues at coordinate 338,615 of NZ_JBYTST010000001.1, read as the reverse complement.
TGCTGGGCGAAGCGCGCCACCATGGCCGCCGAGCTGTGCTGGGGGCCGGGGCCAACCTTGTGCAGGATTTCCTCCGTGTAGGTGGCTTCGTGCACCAGCAGGTCGGCGCCGGACACTTCGTGCGCCAGCAGCTCGGGACGGTCGTTGTCGCCGGCGATGACGATCTTGCGCGACCTGCGCGGCGGCAGCAGGAAATCCTCGGCCCTTGCCTGCCGTCCGTCGGGCAGGACCACGTCGCGGCCCTGCTGGATCTCGCCCCATGCGGGGCCGGAAGCGATGTCGCCGGCGGCCAGCTTGTCGAGGTCGAGCTTGCGCTCGACGCGCGCCTCGGTGAAGCCATAGGCATGGGTGGCGATGCGGTGCGAGAGCGCGGTCGCCGTCACCTTCAGGTCGGGCAGGATATCGGTGTGGGGCAGGTCTTCGATCGCGATCCAGTCGATGGCATAGGGCAGGGTGAGCTGGGTCGCGTCCATGATGGCCTCGATCATCGGGCGCAGCGGCGGCGCGCCGACGATGGCCAGGGGGGCGGTGCGGCCCTGCATGCCGGCCGTGGCCAGCAGGCCGGGCAAGCCGTAGCAATGGTCGCCGTGCAGGTGGGTGATGAAGATGGCGCGCAGGCTCATCGGCGACAGATTCGTGCGCTGCAGGCGGTATTGCGTGCCTTCCGCGCAATCGACCAGGGCCCAGTGCTTCGCGCCGCTGCTGCGGATGGCGCAGGCCGTCATGTTGCGGGTCCGGGTCGGCGTGCCGGCCGATGTTCCGAGAAACTGGATTTCCATTAGCGTTCCACGTGCAATGTTGACACGCCATTATCCGGGATTGGCCGGCGCGCGCCGCCGGGCTGAAGGCCGGAAGAAAAACAGGCTCGTTTGATCGTGCTCAAAGTGCCCGGCGCAGTGTGAGGCCGCTTTCGCACTTTGACGCCGGCCCCGGTGTCTGATCCTGCACGACGGCCGCCATGGAGCGGCTGCCGACTTCATCATTCCTCAGGAGGCGTCATGCGCACACTTTATCCGCTCCTTGCGGCAGCTTGCCTGCTGGCCGCACCCCTTGCCTCGGCTGCCCAGTGCGCCCAAGGCACGGTCAACGTCACGGCCCAGCGTGGCGGTCCCGGCACCGGCAGCGCCTATACGGTCACCGGCACCCAGCTCGCCACCGAAGTCGAGGGCGCCTATGCCTTGTCCAACGGGCGCCGGCTCGATCTGGTCTATCTCGACCAGGCCGTCTACGCCGACTTCGAGCGCTGGCAGCGCGTGCGCCTCGAAGAAGTCGGCACCCACCGCTTCGCCTCGCGCGAAGGCGACATCCAGATGACCTGGGTGCCCGATACCCGTACCGACCGCATCTACCTGAGCTACCCGGCCAACGGCAGGGGAGAGCTCAAGCGCAGCTGCTAGGGCCTTGCACAGGGCGGGCGGCGGCGCGGCCCGCCGTGACGGCGGTGCAGGAATGGATTTCCCGGCTCAGGCGCGGGGACGGGAGGCGTCGGCTCGAGACGCAGCGTCGGCAGGAAGCGCCACAGGTAGATGCTCACGCAAGTCCCGGTCAGGGCCAGCAGGGCAGGCACGCCCAGGCCTTCGAAGCGGCCCATTGCCATCAGCAGCGAACTCCACAACAAGACGGTGGCGACGATCTTCGCGCGCAGCGGGATGCCGCGGCCGGCTTCGAAATTGCGCAGGTAATCCCCGAACACGCGGTGCGACAGCAGCCAGCCGTGCAGGCGCCGGGAGCCGCGGGCGAAGCACCAGGACGCCAGCAGCAGGAAGGGCGTGGTAGGCAGCAGCGGCAGGAAGATGCCGATAATCCCCAGCAGCACGCACAGCCCGCCCATCACGTTATAGAACGGTTTCATGCCGCCACTCTAGCATGGGCGATTACCCTTGGCTGCCCTCGCGCCGGTGAAATAAAATTTCGCAGAAGAATCGGATATGAAATAATATTTCACATTCGTTGCTCGCGCGCAAATTCGGCAAATTTTAACCGCAGGGTAATTTCCCGTAGGAAAACAGTGGGTATAATCGATACGCATAACAACGGGCGCTACCCAGGATTGATTTGTTGGCGAGCTGGGCGCCCGGCTCCGCCTCGATCTGCCTATTTGCCTGCCGCCGCGCCGTCCATGCCTTCGACTACTTTATCGTCACCGCCCGCCTCGGGCACGCGCATCGGACACTTCTTCAAGCCGCGCGTGCTGCGCGACCTGGCCATCTATCTCGCCTTCATGCTGCCCATCGTCTGGGGCCTGGTGGCGGTGGAGCAATCGCGATTTACCTCGCTGGCCGAAGCCGGTAGCAACCGCGACCTGCGCAACACCGCGCGCGCCTTCACCGAGGAAGTGCGCGCCACGGTCGGCATCGTCGACCTGTCGCTGCTGCAGCTGCGCGCCACCTGGCAGCGCGACCGCGCCGGCTTTGCCCGGACCGTGGGCGAGCATGCACGCCACCTGCGCTACCGGGTGCCGATGCTGATCAATGTGCTCGACGCCGACGGCAAGCTGGTCTACACCAACCTGGGGCCTTCGCGCGAAGGCCTGGACATGCGCGGCTCGACCGCCCACGGCATCCACCTGCAGACCAACGACGACCGCTTCCATGTGAACCGGCCTGTCATCTCGCCGCTGACCAAGTCGTGGGTGGTGCAGTTCAGCCGCCCGATCCGCGATGCCGGCGGCCGGTTGCAGGGCGTGATCATCGCCGCGGTGTCGCCCGATTATTTCGTGCGTTTCCACGAGGACGTCGATCTCGGTCCGAGCGGCTCGGTGTCGCTGATCCGCGCTTCCGACGGCGCCATCATGGCGCGCAGCACCCATGCCGACCGCCACCACGGCATCGGCACTGTGTTGAAGGATAACCCGCATACCGATCACAGCCCGGTCACCGGGGGCTTTCGCCGTGTCGGCCAGATCGATGGCGTCGAGCGCTTCTACGCCTGGCACAAGCTGCCCGACTACGGCATGGTGGTGACGGTGGGCCAGGCCGTGCGCGACGCCAATGCCCGCTTCGCGCAGCAGCGCGCAGTGCTGGCCGGACTCGGCGCTGCGGTCTCGGTGGTGCTGGCGCTGCTGGGCTGGACCGCGCTGGCCGCCGCCGACCGCCGCCGCCGCGCGCTCAAGTCGCTGGCCGCCGCCGAAGCGCGCTGGAAGCTGGCCCTGAATGCGGCCGGCGACGGCGTCTGGGACTGCGACGTGCTCACGGGCCTGGCCACGCTGTCGGCGCGCGCCCAGACGATCCTGGATACCGACCGCGCGGTGATCTCGTGGTACGGCAGCGCGCTCGACGCCATGGTCCATCCGGAAGACCTGCCGCGCCTGCGCACCCAGCTGCGCAGCCACCTGGCCGGGCGCGGGCCGCACTTCGCCGCCGAGTTCCGGGTGCGCCTGCGCAATGGCGAGTGGAGCTGGATCGACGCGCACGGCACCGTCGGCGAGCGCGACGAGCTCGGCCAGCCGCTGCGCATGGTCGGCACCTTCTCGAACATCGACGCCCGCAAGCACGAGGAAGCGCGCATGCGCCGCATGGCCCATGAAGACGCGCTCACCGGCCTGCCCAACCGCGTGCTGCTGGGCGACCGCCTGCGCCAGGCGATCCGCGCGGCCAGCCGCGACGGCCACAAGGTCGCCGTGATTTATTTTGACCTGGACAAGTTCAAGCCGGTCAACGACACCCACGGCCACGCCGCCGGCGACCGCCTGCTGCAGCTGGTGGCGCGCCGCCTGCGCGCCGGCCTGCGCGACGCCGACACCCTGGCCCGCATCGGCGGCGACGAATTCGTCGTGCTGCTGCCGCGCTGCGACAGCCACGACGACGCCGCCCGCGTGGCCGAGAATATCCTGGTGCAGCTGAACGAACCCTTCGAGGACGGCGAGCTGGTGCACCGCATCTCGGGCAGCCTGGGCTTTGCCCTGTTCCCGGACAACGGCCTCGACGCGGATGCCCTGCTGCGCAGCGCCGACCTGGCGATGTACGACGCCAAGGCGCACGGGCGCAACCGGGTGTCGCGCCGCTACCGGAGCGAGGTGGCCTGACACCGCCGCTCCGTCAGCGCACGGGCGGCGCCACATCGATCAGGAAGCCGCTCGCCGGCAGCGCCGGCACGCGCGACAGGTCCACCGACAGGTCCTGGCGCGGCACCGCGTACACCACTTCGGACGCCAGCAGGTGCAGCGCCGACTTCACCAGCTCCATCGTCATCGCCTCGCCCGGGCAGCGGTGCCCGCCCAGGACATCGCCGGCGCCCTGCGCGGCCAGGTCGAGACCGGTGCCCTGCCAGCCGGCGAAGCGCTCCGGGCGGAAGCGTCCCGGCTGGGGCCACAGCGCCGGGTCGTGGTTGCTGCCGTACAGGTCGAACAACACCCAGGTGCCGGCGTCGAACTGCAGGCCGCGCCAGTCGAAGGCCTCCAGCACGCGCCCGCCTACCGCGGGAACGAAGGGGTAATAGCGCCGCACTTCCTGCACGAACATCGTGAGCGTGGCGTCGTCGCCGCCGGCGATGCGGGCGCGCCATTCGGGATACTCGTGCATCGCCAGTGCGCCGAACACGATGTAGCGCGCCACCGCCACTGCCGGTCGCAGCAGGTTGATGAGCTCGGCGGCGGCGTCTTGCGCAGGCAGCGGGTGTTCGTCGCGGTCGCGGTGGCGCGCGATGACGGCCAGCGGGCTTTCCGGCGGCGGGACAAGCCCGCCGGCGCGTACCGCCTCGACCAGGTCCCTGGCCCAGCGCGCGCTGCGCCGGCGCGCCAGCCGTGTGCGCAGGCCCGGCCCCAGGCCATTGCCGGCGCCGCACAGGGAAGCGGAGAGTTCCGCGGCCAGGCGCGCGATGCCGGCCGCCTGGACGGGCACGCCGGCCCAGCGGCAGGCCGCCGCGCACAGCACGTATTCGGCTTCGCCGCACAGGGTCAGGCGGCGCCGGCCCGGCCAGCGCGCGGCGCGCCCGCGCCATGCTTCTTCGGCCAGCGCGACCATGCGCGCGCGGTCGGCGCCGGTCTGCAGCGACATCAGCATGGCCTTGCGGTGGCGGTGGTCTTCGCCCTCGAGCGCCGGGCTGGCGCCGCCGTGCTCGAGCAGCCGCACCCCCCCGGGCAGGGCGGCGCCGCGCCGCGTGAAGCGCCCCGGCTGCCAGAACATGCGCGCCGCGTCGAGGCCGCTGACGCAGACAACCGGCCGCCCCATCAGGCGGGTCTGGAAGATGTCCGATCCGAGTTCGGCGCAGCGGCGCTGGATGAAGGGATAGCCTTCGAACAGCAGCCCCAGGGTGCTGTCGACGGCCCGGGTACGCGGCACGCCGTGCTGCACCGGGACGAGGAGGGGCTGGCGCTGGAAGAAGGTCACTCGGGGCTCCTGGGCGGGAAGGGCGAAACCACTGTAGCACCCGGCCCGCGCCCGCACGATTGTGCCGATTGGAGGCAGATCTACACCATGTCCGCATTCTTGCCGGCCGCGACAGCGGCAATGACGCAGCTGCCTCAGTAGGGTGCGGCCACGCCCGCATCGGCGCCCAGGCGCACCGCCGCCCCCGCATGGCGCGGCAGGTAGATCGTCACCGTCGTGCCCTTGCCCGGCTCGCTTGCGAGGCGGATGTCGCCGCCGCTCTGGCGCGCAAAGCCATGCGCCATCGACAGGCCCAGCCCGGTGCCCTTGCCCTCGGGCTTGGTCGTGAAGAAGGGCTCGAAGGCGCGCTCCATCACCTCCTGCGGCATGCCGTGGCCCGAGTCGGCCACCGCCACCGAGACGTAGTCGCCGGGCGCCAGTTCCGGGTCCTGGTCGATCGTGACATTGCTCAGTTCGAGGGTGATGCGGCCCTGGCCGTCCATCGCGTCGCGCGCATTGATCACCAGGTTGAGCAGCACGTTTTCCAGCTGGTTCGGGTCGACCAGGGTCGGCCACAGTCCCGGCGGAACGATCTTCTCCAGCGTGATGCTGTCGCCTGCCGCACGCAGCACCAGGCTATCCATGCGCTCGAGCAGCTCGCCGATATCGACCGTGCTCGGGTGCAGCGGCTGGCGCCGCGCGAAAGCGAGCAATTGCCCCGCCAGCTTGGCGCCGCGCTCGACCGCATCGAGGATGCTCAGCAGGCGCTTGCGGTTGGCGCCGTCCGCGCGCAGCATCAATTGCACGTTGGCGCTGATGATGTGCAGGATGTTGTTGAAGTCGTGGGCCACGCCGCCGGTCAGCTTGCCCACCGCTTCCAGCTTCTGCGAGCGGCCCAGAGCCTGGCGCGCTTCGTCCAGCCGCTGCTGGCGCTGCTGCTCGCGCGCCTCGGTTTCCTTGCGCTGGGTGATGTCGCGCACGAAGGCGGTGGCGCCGAAGCCGCTGCCCAGCGCCAGCGTCGCCACGCTCAGCTCGGCCGGGATGGGGCGGCCATTGCGGTCGAGCACGGTCAGCTCGGTCACCTTGCCCAGCATCGGGCAGCGACCGCTGGCGGCAAAGGCCGCGAAGCCGGCGCGGAAGGCGGCGCGGCCTTCTTCGGGCAGCAGCTGGTCGGCCTCGCGCCCGATGGCTTCCTGCACGCTCCAGCCGAACAGCCGGGTGGCCTGGGCGTTCCAGTCGGTGATGCGGCCTTGGCGGTCGAGCGCCACGAAGGCGTCCGGCGCGTTTTCGAGGATGACCTGCATGCGCTTTTGCTCGGCGGCCACCTGGTCGTGCGACTCGCGCAGCTCCAGCGTCATGCCCTGCGCCAGCTGCAGCGCGCCGCGCCGCTGCCGGGCCAGCAGCCAGACCACGATGCTCAGCAGCACGCTCAGGCTGATGCCGGTGAGCGCGACCAGGCGCGGGCGCATGGTGTCCAGGCTGTTTTCCAGGGCGGCGCTGGAGCGCATCGAGATGGTCCAGGTGCGCCCGCCCGGCACGATCTGGGCGCTGGCCTTGAGCCGCGCCACGCGCGCGCCCGCGCGGGGGGAGCGGTAGAGCAGGGTGGCGCCGTCGAGCGGCTCGCCGTCGTGGATCTCGATGTCGAGGTCGGTCGAATGGGCGCCGCCCAGCTCGCGCATCAGGTCGCTCATACGAAAGGGCGCGTATACCCAGCCGACAATGGCGGCGCGGCGCTGCTCGACGGTGCCCGCCGGTTGGCCGGCGCGGTAGACCGGCAGGTACATCACGATGCCGGGCTGCGATGCCCCCTTGCGGTCCTGCACCAGCGCCACCTTGCCGCTCAGGGCCGCCAGCCCGCTGTCGCGCGCGCGCGCCATGGCGGCGCGGCGCACCGGCTCGCTGAACATGTCGTAGCCGAAGGCGCGCAGGTTGCCGCCGCCGAAGGGCTCGATGCGGGCGATGGCGGTATACAGGGGGCGCGGCCCGGCCGTCTCGACCTTCGGATGCACCGCATACTGGGGAAATCCGTCGCGCCGCATGGCTGCTTCGTGCGCGGCCAGCGCGGCCGGCGGCACGATCACGGAAATGCCGAGTGCTTCCAGACCGGGAAAGGACTGGTCCAGCCGCAACACCCGATAATATTCCTCCCATTCACGCCGCGAGACCTCGACCGAGCCGCGCAGGTAGCCGCGCGCGCCGCGCAGCACCTGCTCGTACACCGCCATGCGGCGGCTGATGCTGAAGGCCATCTCGCGGGTGCGGTAGTCGAAGGTTTCGACCAGCTGGGCCTGGGCGGTGCGCTGGGCGCCGCTCCAGGCGCTGAAGCTAACCAATAGCGTGACCAGCAGCACCAGCATCGCCAGCAGTAGCGGCAACTGTCCGGAACCGGGCAGGGGAATGCGGCTGGTATCGGCGGAAGAGGACTGCGGCATGGGAGCGTACGCGCGGCGGGAGCCGTGGGGCAGGTTGATCGGAATCGCGCGAAAAGCAGTAGGATACGCATCCTTGCTGGGCTGGGGCGCACGCAAGTGCTAGCATTTGGCAAGTATATTAACGATAAGAAATTACTCACTCACTAAGCCGACCGCATGCCGAACTCCTTGCCACGCGCGCCTGCGCCCTGCTGCGCATGACGTCCTTGCCCACCTGGCGCCGCCACTGGCCGCTCACCGCGCTGGCAGGAAGCCTCCTGCTGGCCTTGTTCTGGGGCACGCTGGCGCCGCTGCGTGGCGCCAGCCATGAACTGCTGCTGGAGATTGGACCGTCGAGCCGGCAATCGCGCGTGCGCCTGACCCTGGGCGTGCAGGACGTGCTGCTGCTGCGCAACCGCAGCGGCGCGCCCCTGGTCTTCGGCCCGGTGCAACTCGCGCCCGGCGGCGAATTCCGGCTGCCGGTCGAGGAAGCGGGCGAACAGACGATTCCCTGCCCGGCGCTTCCCGGCGGGGTGCTGCATGTGCAGACCGTGCCGATGCCCGATCCGGGCCTGGCGCGCCTGCGCTGGCGGCTAGCCAATCTCGGCAATGCGATCCGCACGATGCCCTTGCAGGCGCCGGATTCCTGAGCGGCCGGACACAGCCAATTCGCGACTCCGCACTTCGGGGTCAGGTCTGACATTCGGACACGAGCTCAGCCTTGCCATAGTTGAGCTTGCGACTTCGAACTTCGGGGTCAGGTCTGACATTCGGACACGAGCTCAGCCTTGCCATAGTTGAGCTTGTGTCTAAATGTCAGACCTGACCCCGGTTTGGCGGTGTGTGCAGGTCTACGTTCGCGGCTATCCAATCTGGGCAATGCGATCCGCACGATGCCCCTGCGGGGGCCGGATTCCTGAACACCTGCAGACGGCCGGATCGGGCCCTCAATCGTGCTCCGGTCCCCGCTGTGATTCTGTCATGATGGGATCATGTCGACGATTTCCATGCCGCTGTTCCCGCTCAGTACGGTACTGTTCCCGGACGGGGTATTGCCGCTGCAGGTGTTCGAGGTGCGCTACCTCGACATGATCAGCCGCTGCCTCACCGAGGACACGCCGTTCGGCGTGGTATTGCTCACGCAGGGGCACGAAGTGCGCCAGCCCGAGGGCGACCCCGAACGCTTTGTTGCATCGGGCACCATTGCTTCCGTTACCGAAACCACCACTACCTCGCCCGGCCTGCTGCAGGTGCTGTGCCGCGGCGGCTCGCGCTTCACGGTGGTCACCGCCGAACAGCGCCTGAACGGGCTGTGGATGGCCGAGGTCGAACTGGCCGAAGACGACCATACGGTGCGGGTGCCGTCCGAACTGCAGGGCGCGTCCGACGCGCTCGACCGGGTGCTGTCGTCGCTGCACGATGTCCCCCAGCACCGCTGGCCGGTGCAGCCGCCGTTCCGCCTCGACGATTGCGGTTGGGTGGCGAACCGCTGGTGCGAACTGCTGCCGCTGCCCAACCAGCAGAAGCACCAGATGCTCATGCTCGACAATCCCGTGATCCGGCTCGAAGTGCTGCACGATGTCCTCGATGAACATGGGCTGATCACCTCCTAGCTTACCTACTGGCGTGCTGGCATGAAATTTTCGGACGACCTCCTGATTGCCTACATCAACGGTGAGTTGGCCGAGCCGGCGCGCGCGGCGGTCGAGCGGGCAGTGCGCGCCGACCCGGTGCTGGCGGCGCGCCTGGCCCAGCACCGCAAGGAGCACTCCAGCCTGGGGCGCTCGCACATCTTCAGCGTCTCGGCCAACGGCCATGACGGCAACGGCAACAACAAGCCGTCCCAGCGTTCGCCGCCGGCGCGCGGCGCCAAGATCGTCCACCTCGACACCCTCCGGCCCGGGCGCGCCATTGCGCCGCCGGTTCCCCCGGCGCCGCCTGCCTGGAGCACGCGCCACTGGGCGGCCGTCGGCGCGGCGCTGGTATTCGGCGCCGCGGCCGGTGCGCTCGGCTGGCAGGCGCTGCGGCCCAGCCCGGACCTCGTCACGCTCATGGCCAGCGACGGCGCCCTGGTGGCGCGCGGCAAGCTCACCGAGGCCCTGGCCGACCAGCTGGCCAGCCCCGGACCGTCCGAGAACGGGGTGCGCATCGGCGTCACCTTCGTGTCGAAAGATGGCAGCTATTGCCGCAGCTTCGTGGTCGACACCACGGCCGGCCTGGCCTGCCGCGCCGGCGGGCGCTGGACCATCCCCGTGGTGGCCCAGGCCGGGGCGGGCGCGGCATGGGTCGACGGCAGCGTGCTGCCGCCGGCGGTGCAGGCCGCGATCGACGCGCGCATCGTCGGCGCCACGCTCGATCCGGTGGCCGAACGCGCGGCCCAGCAGCGCGGCTGGCAGCCTTGACGCCCGGTCCGCGCCCCACCATGTCCGCAAAAAACTTCCCCCGAAACAGGACCTTATATACAGGGGGGGCGATTTCAGGTATCGTGTAGGCCGCTAAAGTGCGTCTACGTCCGCGCGCCCGTGTCACGGCGCCCTCCGCGGCACCGGCCCTCGCCCTGCCGTCCCATCTGGAAGCTTCCCGCGCAGGCCATGTTGTGCCGCAGGCGCAGCCGTAGAGCTAACGAAATACTGTCCAACAAGAATATGTCTGATACCCAGAACACTCCAGCCAGCGCCGAACCGCTCGATACCGCTTCCATGACCGCATCCGACCTGGTGCTGGCCGCGACCGCCCCGGTGGCCGAAGCCGGCGCACCGGCAGCAGCCGTCGTCGACACGGCGCCGGCCGGCTTGCCGGACGCATCGCCTGACGCCGGGGTTGCCGCGGATCTCGATGCGCCGGTGGTGCAGGTCGCCGCCGACGAGCAGCCGACCGTGCGCTTCGCCGACCTCGGCCTGGCGCCGGAAATCCTGCGCGCGCTGAACGACCAGGGCTATGTGCACCCGACCCCGATCCAGGCCAAGGCGATCCCGCTGGTGCTGCAGGGCCGCGACGTCATGGGCGCCGCCCAGACCGGTACCGGCAAGACCGCTGGCTTCTCGCTGCCGATCATCCAGCTCCTGATGGCGCATGCCAGCAGCAGCATGTCGCCGGCGCGCCACCCGGTGCGCGCGCTGATCCTGACCCCGACCCGCGAACTGGCGGTGCAGGTGGCCGAGAACGTCAAGGCCTACGCCAAGCACACCCCGCTGCGCTCCACCGTCGTGTTCGGCGGCATGGACATGAAGGGCCAGACCGTCATCCTCAAGGGCGGCGTCGAGATCGTGATCGCCACCCCGGGCCGCCTGCTCGACCACATCGAGCAGAAGAACGTGAGCCTGTCGCAGGTGCAGATGCTGGTGATGGACGAAGCCGACCGCATGCTCGACATGGGCTTCCTGCCCGACCTGCAGCGCATCATCAACCTGCTGCCGAAGAAGCGCCAGAACCTGATGTTCTCGGCCACCTTCTCGCAAGAGATCAAGAAGCTGGCCAACAGCTTCCTGGACAAGCCGGTCCTGATCGAAGTGGCGCGCAGCAACGCCACCGCCGACAAGGTCACGCAGATCGTCTACAAGGTCGACGAGGAACTCAAGCGCGACGTGGTCGAGCACCTGATCCGCGAGCGCAACCTGAAACAGGTGATCATCTTCTCGAACACCAAGATCGGCGCCTCGCGCCTGTCGACCCATCTCGAGAAGAAGGGCATCAAGGCCTCGGCCATCCACGGCGACAAGACCCAGCAGGAACGCATGGCCGCGCTCGACGCCTTCAAGGGCGGCGAGATCGAAGTGTTGGTGGCGACCGACGTCGCCGCGCGCGGCCTGGACATCACCGACCTGCCGTGCGTGATCAACTACGACTTGCCCTACAACGCCGAAGACTACGTGCACCGCATCGGCCGCACCGGCCGTGCCGGCGCCTCGGGTGACGCGCTGTCGGTGTTCTCGGACAAGGACGAGCGGCTGCTGACGGACATCGAAAAGCTGATCAAGCAGACCATCACGCGCGGCACCCTGGCCGGCTTCGTGGCGCCCTCCAACCGTGCCCGCGAGACCGGGCGCGAAGGCGGCCGCGAAGGGACGCGCGATTTCGCCCGCGAAGGCGAGCGCCGCAGCCGCCGCACCCCGGACGAATCCGGCGCCGCCCCGCGCAGCGCCGAGCGCAGCGAACGCCCGCCGCGCCCGAGCTATGGCAGCACCCCGCGCCGCGAGAAGGTCGATCCGTGGTTCCTGAAGCCTTACGAGCCGTCGAGCGCGGCGCGCAAGGAAACCGTGACGCCGGTGTCCGCCAGCGTCAAGTCGGGCAAGCAGAAGCTGGCGTATCTGCTGGGCGGCGGCCCGCGGCCGTAAGCAGCGCCTGCGTCGGCAGATCTGTCGAAACCCGTAGGGTGGGCAGATTTTCTGCCCACGCGGTCAAGCGCCGTCCGCCGGCCCGTCCCCGATTTCCGGGCCGGTAACGATCACCGCGTGGGCAAAGAATTTGCCCACCCTACGGTTCTCGACTCATCACGCCGCACGCTTCGCATGCAGCGCCGCCTGCACCCGCTCCAGCAGCGTCTGGTGGTGGTAGGGCTTGGCCAGCACATCCAGCGCCTGCCCCCGCGAGGGCAATTCATCCATATACCCCGTCGTCACCAGCACCGGCATCTCCGGCCGCCTGGCATGCACCTGCTCGATCAGCTGCAGCCCGTTCATCCCGCCCGGCATGATCACGTCGGTGAACAGCAGGTCCACCGGCTCGCTCTCGAGCACCGCCAGCGCCTGCTCGCCGCTGGGCGCGGACAGCACGTCATAATCGGCCGCCGCCAGCATGGCTTCGGCCAGCTCGCGCACGTCGTCGTTGTCTTCCACCACCAGGATGCGGCATTTGCGGCCCTCGTCCGCCACGCTGCCGGCCGGCTCGTCCGGTTTCGCCTGGGCCACCGGGAAGATCATGCGCACCCGGGTGCCGCGCCCCGGTTCGCTGTCGATCTCCAGGCGCCCATGCGACTGCTGCACGAAGCCATGCACCATCGCCAGGCCCAGGCCCGTGCCCAGTCCCTTGGTGGTGAAGAAGGGCTCGGTGGCGCGCCGCACCACGTCGGGGGGCATGCCCACGCCTTCGTCGTGCACGCAGATCGACACGTAGTCGCCCGGCGGCAGCTTGTTGGCGCTGCGGCGCTGGTTGCTGGTGAGCGTGGTGGCGACCGTGACCACGCCGCCCTCGGGCATGGCGTCGCGCGCGTTGATCACCACGTTGAGCAGGGCCATTTCCAGGTAGGTGGTGTCGAGCGTGCAGGGCGGCAGACCGGGTTTCAGGTCGAGCCGCAGCTCGACCTTGTCGCCCAGGGTGCGCACCAGCATGTCGGAAAACTCGACCACCAGGCTGTTGAGGCTGATGTCTTTCTGCTCGAGCCGCTGCTTGCGTGCAAAGCTCAGCAATTGCTGGGTTAGCTTGCCTGCCTGCATGGTTGCGCGCTGGGCGCGCCGGATCGGCTCGATCGACTTGGGGCTGGCGCCGCTGGTGAGCAGCGCCAGCTCGAGGTTGCCGTTGATGACCTGCAGCAGGTTGTTGAAATCGTGGGCCATGCCGGCCGAGAGCTGGCCGATCGCTTCCATCTTCTGCGCCTGCAGGTTCGCTTCCTGCATGCCGCGGCGCTCGGTGACATCCATCTGCGAGGCGAAGAAGTACAGCAGCTTGCCTTTCTGGTCGAAGATCGGCCCGATGAACAGGGCGTTCCAGAAAGGCTCGCCATCGGCCTTGTAGTTGAGCAGGTCGACGGCGACCGCGCGCTGCTCGGACAAGGCCTTGCGCACTTCCGCCACCGTGGCGCGGTCCGTGTCCGGGCCTTGCAGAAAGCGGCAATTGCGGCCAAGCACATCGCTCTCGGCGTAGCCGGTCAGATCGAGGAAAGCGCCATTGGCGAAGACGATGGGATTGTCGGCCTGGTTGGGGTCGGTCACGACCATCGGCATGCGCGTCATTTCGACGGCGGCGAAGAAGACGTTGGCGCGGTCGTTCAGCCCGGGGCGCCCGATATAGCCGGCCTGCCAGTGCTTGATGCCGGGATTGCCGAGGGTGGACACGGCATTGCCTTCGACCTCGCCGCCCGCGGGCACCCCCGCGCTCTGGCCGCCGCCCTGGATATCGAGCGGCTTGCCGGCGTAGTCCTCCTTGTCTGATCCCGTTGCCATCGCATGTTCCTGGTTGCGCCACCGCGGCGCGGCCTGCCTGGGCCGCATGAGGCGGCCCGGCATGGAATCACTCTACCCGGGCGGGCCGGGCTGCTCCGTTCGCGACTTCACACAGCGCCCTGGTGGCTTGCGCCAGGTCAAGGAGCGGCCCGGGCCTGGGTGCTGACGCGCCGGCTGGTATCGGCGATGGTGATGTCGGCAATCCCGATGCCCAGCTTGCGCGGATCGGCCGGGTTGCCCAGGTCGGCAGGCGAAATCGGGCGCGGCACCTCGATGCTCAGGCTGCGCTGCTTGCCGTCGGTAAGGAAGCGCAGGCCCAGTTCCTGCAGCGAAGGCGAGAGCTGGAATTGGGTGCTCTGGTCGCCAATGCGCATGGTGAAGGGCAGGGTGGCATTCACGTCGAAGGCCCGCGCGTTCAGGATCACCTGCACATTCTTCGGCAAGGGTTCGTTGAAGTGGAACACGACCTGCTTGCTGTCCGACCAGCGGCCCCATTGTTCGGCATACGACAGGCCTTCGGCGGCGCGCAGCAGCCCGCTGCCATACGGCTTGGACAGCTCGGCCGTGCCGACGGTGCGGCTTTCGTCCAGCGGCAGCTGCACCAGCGCATACTCATTCGTCTTTTTCACCGGGGTCAAGCCGGGCGGCAGCGGGTGGTTGCCGACCACCAGCAGCCACTTCCTGCGCACCGGGAGCTGGTATTCGGCGATCGGCGCATTCGGCGGCAGGTCGAGCATGGCGGTGTCCGGCGCATCGATGTGAAATTGCGCGCGCATGATTTCCTGGGCGCCGGTCGAAGCCACCGTGATCTGGTTGTGCTCGTGCTTCGGCACGTGGGCATGGGCGAACTTGCCGCCATGGTCGGGGCCCCAGCCCGGCACCAGCTGGGCCAGGTAGGCATTGGTTTCCACGGTGCCCAGCGCCAGCATCACCGGCACCGCGCCGAACAGGAACAGCGGCGCCCCGAAGCGGCTGCCCCAGGCCCACAGGCCGAGGGCCAGCACATCGAGCCCCACCACCAGCCAGCCGGTCCACAGGCGCAAATTGATGCCGGAAACTTCCGGGCCATCGACAGGATTGAGCGAGAAATTCGGCAGCCGCACCAGGGCGAACAGCAGCACCGTCCCCAGGCCAAGGGCGACCAGCCAGCCCAGCGGCGGACGGGTCGCGGCGGGCCGTTCGATTGCGCTGGCCACCAGGATCAAGAGCAGCGGGAAGACGAAGGTGTAGTAGCGCAGGTGCAGGCGCACCACTTCGAGCGGACCGAGCGGGGCGATCGAGGCGGTATAGGCGATCGTCATGCCCGCGGCCGAGCCCAGCATCAGGAAGGCGAACAGCTGCAGGCGGTTCAGTGCACTGCCGGCCTGCTGGCGTGCGCTGCGGCTGACGACGGCGTGCAGCAAGAGCGCCAGTGGCAAACTCATCAGGACGGTCAGCGCCATCAGGTGGCCGCGCCCGTTGATGAAGGCGGGCGCCAGCAGCTCCAGCAACGAGCGCGGGCGGGTGCCGGCGGCGGCGTTCGCATAGAAGCTGCCGAACAGGCTCAGCGCCGGTTCGCCGGCGATCAGGTAGCCCAGGCCGAACTTGATGCCAAGGGCGACCGGCGGGACGATGGCGGCGGCCAGCAGCGCCGTGCGCAGGGGCCGCTCGTGCCGGTCCAGCCAGGCGCTGGCGGCCAGGAACAGGCTGGCCGCCGGGATCAGGAACAGGGCATGCACTTTCACCAGGCTCATCAAACCAAGCACGATGCCGACCGCGAGTGCGCGGCGCGGCAGCGGCCAGGCCCGCGGCGTGAGCGCCACCCAGCTCAGGGCCGCGAAGCCGAAGTAATAGCTCGCCTCCGGCATGAAATAGGCCGTGTAGATATTTGTCGGCGCCAGCAGGGCCAGTACCACGACGGCGACCGCCAGCAGCGGGCGCAGGTAGACGCGCGCGACGGCATAGAACAAGGCGCCGGCGCCCACGAACAGCAGGCCGTTGGCGATGCGCACGCAATCGAGGAAACCGTCGCCGCAGGCCAGCGAGCCGCGGAACAGCCACAGGTAGAGGTAGGAAGGCACGATGGCTTCGCCCAGCGGCATCAGGCGCGCCATCTTGCTGTAGTACCACTCGTCGGCAAAGATCGCCGGGTACAGGCCCAGGTTACGGTACAGCAGCCAGGCCAGCACGGCGGCGAGCGCCGCGCACAGGACCAGGCGCTGGCGTCCGGTATCGGCGGGATGGATCGTATTCATGTTCAAGGATGGTCGTAGGAAGGGGATGCGGCGCGCCATGCGGCGATCGCCCGGGCCATTTGGTCCCAGGTGAAGAACCGGCGCTTTTCGTAGTAGAGGGGGCCGGCATGCGGGCGCTCGGCCAGGCGCGCCGGCGCCACCGGCTGCAGCTGCTCGACGCCGCGCAGCAGGTAGTGCAGGGCGACGAAGGGGAACAGTCCGATCCAGGTGCCGCGCTGCGAAGGATAGGACAGACAGGCCTGCAGGTGCCGCAGGCGGGCGCGCCAGGGGATGGCCAGGGCCTGTGCCGGGCCGTTTTCAGGGATCGGCGCCAGCACGCGGAACAGCGGGCCGGGCAAGCCTTTGGCCTGGTAGAGCGAGAACTGCCAGGTGCGCCCGAGCAGGCCGCGCTCGGCGGCCAGGGTCACGGCCAGCGCGTGCAGGGCATCGTGGTCGTGATGCCCGCCTTCCCAGGCCGTCACGTGCAGGGCCTCGACCTGATGGCGGTCCAGCCAGCGCGCGATCCACCCGGCGGCGGCGTGCAGGTGCAGCGGCAGCTGGGCGTCGCCGATGCCCAGCTCCAGGCCGGCAAACGACACGTCCTGCGGCGCCACGCCCAGCCTGGCCAGCACCGCCAGCGATTCGCAATTTCGCTGCTCGGCGCTGGCGCTGGCCGTGCGGCCATCGGTGAGGTAGGCGCAGGCCACGCGCAGCCCGCGCGCGCGGCAGGCGAGGATGCGCTGGAACACGCCGAACTCGTCGTCCTGGTGGGCGAACAGGAACAGCGCGGCAGGACCAGTCTCAGTAGGCATCGAAGTCGAGGAAAGTGAACTGGATGCGGGACGCGTCCAGCAGCGGCACGCGCGCCGTGAACGGGCGCCAGATCAGGTTCAGCGGCGAAGGCCGCAGCCGCATCGGGATGCCGGCGTAGTTCCAGTAGCGGCTGGTCGCGTCGGGCGCCAGGCCGATGAACAGGCGCAGCAGCGACGGGGCCGCGCCGCTTGGCGGCGCCAGGCTCGCCTGCGCATCCAGCTCGGCATAGGCCGGCAGGTGGGCGCCCATCGCCGCGGCATGCAATTGCAGGCGCTTGCCGGCGCTCGCCACCGCGTGCACGGGGTTGTGCGGGTTGGCGCAGCGCCAGGCCAGCGCCGCCGGGGTCCAGCTGCGCTCGAACGAGAGCGTGGCGGCATCCGGCTTGGGCGCATGCTGCAGCCGTCCCAGGCCGATGCGCGCTTCCAGCGGGCGCACCAGCTGGAAGCCGAGCTTGCGCACGAAGCCGGGCGTGCTGTTGGCATTGGCCACGCCGTACACGCCGTCGAAGCCGGCCTGCGCGCCGGCCTCGTAGGTCATGGCCGCCAGTTTCGTGAACAGCCCCTTGCCCTGGTAGTCGGGATGGGTGGCCGTGTTCAGCGACAGCAGCACCAGCACCTCATTGCCCTCGACCCAGGCGCGTGCCGGCACGCACACATAGTGCGCGGCCAGGCGTTCGCCGTCCCAGGCATCGAAGCCGACCGCAGCGCCGTCCGGATTGGCCACGTACAGCCAGTCGAGGTAGGCGGGCGTGAACTTGTTGGCGCCGGGGAAGCAGGCGGCGAACAGCGCGCCGTACTGGGCGAGGGTGGCAGGGTCGTTCCGGACGGGCGCAAATCGCATCGGCTGCATCACTTGAAGATCCAGTATTTGCTGAGCAGGTAGCCATTGACCGCCACCAGCGGCAGCGACAGCAGCTTACCCAGCAGCGGGTTGTCGAAGTTGGCCTCGGCCAGCGCCACGCAGCCGATGGTCAAGAGGTAGTTCACCCCGACGACGCACAGGTAGCGCGTGAAGTTCGCCGGGCTGGCGGCGGTATCGAAGGTAACACGGCTGTGGAAGGCGTAGTTGACCAGCAGCCCGGCGCCGAAGCCCGCGCTGGCCGCGGCGGTGCTGGCTACGCCGTTGGCCAGCAGCAGCTGCATCAGGCCGACGTCGGCCAGCGCGCAGATCAGGCCGCCGGTCACGAACACGGCGAACTGGCGCGACAATACGAGGGCAGCGAGTTGCGACACCGTCATTTGCTGCTGCGGTACAGGGTTTTCTTGTGCAGCGGCCGGCGCGGCACCGAGGCGACGTCGTGCGCCACGAAGGCCAGGATCAGCTGCACACCCATGATCACCGGCAGCGCCGCCAGCATGACGGTGCCGGCCGGCGTCGAGATGCCCGAGCGCGCCGAGGCGATCCAGTGCGAGATGCCGTAGCCGGCGCCGAAGCAGGTCAGGAAGATCCCCAGCGGCAGCTCGATCGAGGCCACCGACATGTTGCGCAGGTAGTAGTTGTAGAACAGGCGCTTGCCGAAATTACGCACGTGCTTGGAGAAGAATTCGGTGACGATCTTCGAAATCTTCAGGTTGCTCACCTCGTCGCCGTAGACGGCGTCCATCGGCACGTCGACCACCACCGCGCCCAGGATATTCAGGCGGAACAGCATGTCCGACTCGAAGAAATAGCGCTTGCTGATCTTCTCGAAAGGCAGGAAGCGCGCCGCGTCGGCATGGATCGCGGTATAGCCGTTGGTCGGGTCGAACAGGTCCCAGTAGCCCGAGGACAGCTTGGCCATGAGCGACAGCACCGCATTGCCGAACAGGCGCATCGGCGGCATGGCCCCGATGCGCTCGAGGTTGAAGAAGCGGTTGCCCTTGGTATAGTCGGCTTCGCCGGCCAGGATCGGCGCAACGAAGTTCGGCAGCAGGCTGCCGTCCATCTGGCCGTCGCCGTCGATTTTCACCATGACCTTGGCGCCGTCCAGGATGGCCTGGCGGTAGCCGGTCATGACGGCGCCGCCCACGCCCTGGTTCTCGGCATGCTCGAGCACGACCACGCGCGGATCGCGGCAATGCTCGCGCACGAAGGCGCCGCTGCCGTCCGGGCATTTGTCGTCGACCACGTAGATGCGCGAGACTTCCGGGCCGATGCCCTCGATCACCCCAAGGATGTGGCGGGTGACCTTGTAGCTCGGGATCACGACTGCAATCGCGTTGGCCAGGCCCAGGGTGGTGCCGGCCGGGACAGTCAGGCTGGTGGTGGTGGGTGCGTTCATGGCGTGCTTCCAGTCGGTACGTCAGGCAAGGTGTTGGTCGGCGAGCGTGGGGCCGCGGTGCAGGCCAGCGGGCCGTCGAGATAGCGCCAGCCGCGGGCGCTGTCCGTGACCGCATTGCCCGCCGCCAGCCTGGCGCCCGGCCCGCACAGGGCGGCATCGGCTCCGGCATTGGAGGCGTGCACCAGCGTCTTGATGCGCATGCCGCCGACCTGGTAAGTATAGATTTTTTCCGGCTCGACCCAGTTGTCGTGGCGGCCCATGCGCTCGGCAAAAATCTCCGGCTCCGGGTGGTACCAATGTGGCGCGTGCTCCAGCACCAGGGCGGCGAGCGGGCTGAACTCGATGTATTCGTAGCGCGTGGCGTGCACCATCGCCGCCGCCTGCAGCGCCAGCACGGCGCCCAGCGCCGGCAGGCGCCAGGCCGGCAGCTCGCGCAGCATGGCCAGCAGCGCGAACAGCAGCGGCATCGCGGACCAGGCCACGTAGCGCATCGGGCCGGCGGCGCCGGAATTCCAGTTGATCACGGCCAGGGCCGGTACGGCCAGCGCCAGCGTGAACAGCAGGCACAGGGCCAGCAGCCGCAGGCCGCGCCCGCGCACCAGCAGCAGGGCCGCCAGTACGCCGGGGATGGCGATGATCATGCCCTGGTTCAGGTCGGCGAAGAAGGAGAGCAGGCGGGTGCTGCCGATCAGGCCGGGGTCGGAGAAGCGGGCGGCGATCAGGTTCGGTACGCCGTACTGGTAGAGGTTGAACAGGATGGGCAGGGACGCGACTGCGAGGCCCAGCCCGAGGGGCAGGAGCGTGCGTTGCCAGGCCTGGGTGCCGGCCTTCGCCGGAACGACGGTCTTGCGCTCCCAGCCCAGGCTCATGCGGATCAGGGGCGCGAAGACGAAGAAGAACACGATGGTCGGGTTCTGCTGGGCCGCCAGGCCGGCGAGCAGGGCGCCGGCCACCGGCATGCCGCTGGTGAACAGCAGCAGCGCCGACAGCAGGGCCGCGGCGCTCATGCATTCGGGGCTGGTCCAGTCCCAGTACAGCACCCCGCAGCACAGCATGAACAGCAGCAGGCCGACGGCCGCGCGCGTGCTGGAAGCGAAGAAGCGGCGCAGGGCCAGGCCCAGCACGAAGACGAAGACCAGGTTCACGGCCTGGAAGGCCTTGAAGGGCGGCTGGCCAAGGGCCTCGAACAGCAGCAGGAAGGGGGCGGCCAGCAGGGGATAGCCGAAGAAGTGGACCGGATACACGCCGCCGTCGCGCCCGCGTGCAAAGGCCGGATACACGTCCTGCACGCCGCGCCGGATCTCGTCCTTCAGCATGCGGAACAGGCCGTCGAAGCGGCCCGGCAGCAGCGCCATGGTACGGTCGATGTCGCTGGCCCGGATATCCGGCGTGCCGTGGCTGGCGACGGCCACCGCGTCGACCGTGTACTCGAGGGCGTCGCCGCTGATCGACACCGGGCGCGCCAGGAACAGGGCCAGCAGGGCGAGCGCCAGCAGCACGGGGAAGATCCAGCGCGATGGAGAAGCGGCCCGGCGGCGTGTTTTCATGGTCATGGTCAGTAAGAGGCGAGGGTGGCCAGGGCCATGCAGCAGGCCACGACCACCAGGCTGGTCTTGTCCTTGCAGACGTACAGCACCGGGTCTTCGTTGACCTGGCCGCGGAAGGACTGCACCCACAGGCGGCCGATCCAGAACACCAGCAGCGGCAGGATCCCGGCCAGCCACGCCGGCGTGCGGTAGAGGTCCAGCACATTATCCGAATTAAAGTAGAGCATGAAGATCAGCACCGCCACGAAGGCGCTGTTGATGCCCATGATGCCCACCGGCGTCCTGTCGGCGGTGGTGTAGCCGCGCCCGCGGGTCTTGTCCTTGCCCTCTTTGTGCAGGTTGATCAATTCACTGTGGCGCTTGAGCAGCGCCAGGCTGAGGAAGATGAAGAACGAGAACGCCAGCAGCCAGAACGAAGGCGGGATGCCGGTCGCGGCGGCGCCGCCCAGCAGGCGCAGGCTGTACAGCACCGCCAGCGTGACGATGTCGATCATCAGGAGGCGCTTGAGCCACGCCGAGTAGGCGACGGTGGCGGCGAAATACACGGCGACGGCCGCCAGCAGCAGCACGTTGTACGTGGCGCACAGCGCAATGGCGCCCAGCGCCAGCAGCGGGCTGGCAACGAGCGCCAGCGGCAGCGGCAGGGCGCCGGACGCGATCGGGCGGCGGTGCTTGGTCGGGTGCAGGCGGTCGTCCTGGGCGTCGAGCGCATCGTTGAGCAGGTAGGCGCTAGACGCGCACAGCGAGAACGCAACGAAGGCCACCAGCGACGCGGTGAAGGTCGGCAGGTCGAGCGCGTGGCCGGCCAGCATCGGCACGAACACCAGCAGGTTCTTCAGCCACTGGTGCGGGCGCAGGGCGCGCAGCAGGGCGGGCAGGAGTCCGGCGCGCACGCTGCCGGAATGACTGGTCGAGCGGCCATCCTTCAGACGGAAGGGCTTGCAGGTGACCGACCATGGGTGGGCGCAGCCAAGCCACACCGGCAGGTCGGCGCGCGAATTGCCGATGTAGTCGTAGCCTTGCGCGCCATAGAGTTCGGCCAGTCGGCGCGCCTTGTTGTGCGAGGTCAGGTTGACGCCCCCATCGGTGGCCAGCACCAGGTCGAACAGCCCGAGGTGGCTGGCCACCTGCTCGGCGAAGCGGCGCTGGGCGCCGGTGGCCAGCACCACCGTGCGCCCGCGCGCGCGTTCGGCGGCAACCATGGCCAGCACCGTGCGGTCGTAGGGCAGGGCGGCGGGGTCGAGTTCGACGGCATTGGCCAGGCGTTCCTTGAACGCGGCCTTGCCCGCCAAAAGCCAGAACGGCAGCAGCCAGGCGCGCAGCAGGTTCGTCTTCAGGAACAGCACGATCGATTCCCACAGCAGGTCGGAATGGATCAGCGTGCCGTCCAGGTCGACGACCAGGGGGCGCTGCCGGCTGGCTGCGACGTCGCGTTCAAGCATGGCGCTCGTCGGTCCCGGGCAGGGTGCGGTACCACTGGCCGCGCACCAGCGCGTCCAGCACCTGCTGGGCGGCGCCGTCCCAGGTCAGCCAGGGCATGCCGGTCGATTGCGGGGCCTTGCCTTCGCGCTGCAGGGCCAGCCAGGACTGCACCGCGAAGGCCAGGTCCTGCGGGGCCAGGCCGTCGAAATAATAGGCGTGTTCGCCCGCCACTTCGCGGAACACCGGCAGGCTGCGGGCCAGGATCGGGATGCCCTTTTGCGCCGCCTCGATCAGCGGCAGGCCGAAGCCTTCGCCTTCGGACGGCGCCAGCAGGGCGGCCGAGCCGGCATAGAGCTTGAGCAGCATCTCGTCCGAGATCCCCGGCAGCCAGAAC
Organism: Telluria sp. AZSoR62; assembly: GCF_058111565.1. Classification (NCBI taxonomy): domain Bacteria; kingdom Pseudomonadati; phylum Pseudomonadota; class Betaproteobacteria; order Burkholderiales; family Oxalobacteraceae; genus Telluria; species Telluria sp. AZSoR62. Next base: position 316,091 of record NZ_JBYTST010000001.1, on the reverse strand, counting down.
AGGCGCTTCGATTTTTCCGGATGCGCGGCCATGCGTTCGCACAGCTTTTCCATCATCCAGCCCTGCTTGCCGACCACGACCAGGTTGACGTCCTCGCCGCGTTCCCATAGCAGCTCGAAGGCGCTCAAGGCCTGGGTGTGGCCCTTGCGCGGCTCCACGGTGCCCACCATCAGGAAGCTCGGGCGCTCGCCCAGGGCCGCCAATACCTGGTCGGCATCCGGCGGCAAACCGAAGCTCGGCGCGCTGGCATTGATGTCGGCGCCCAGGTGGAAGTGGCCCAGCTGTAGCGGGGTGCGGCGCTTGAGACCTTCGCGTTCGATCCAGGCGGCCAGTTCGTCGGCCACCGCGCGCGAGATGCACAGCACGCCGTCGGACACCTTGTGCACGGTGCGCAGGAACTCGCCGAAGTACTGCTCGGTCCCGAAAGGGAAGACATCCGGGCGCAGCATGGGCAGGATGTCGTACACGACGAAGTAGACGCCGACGCCGCGCTCGCGCATCGACTGCAAGAGCGCTTCGTTCTGCGAGGTGCCGGTGGTGAACAGGTCCAGGCCCAGGAAGATGTCGCCGGGGCGCAGGTCGACCGGCGCGTCTTCCAGCGCCAGCTCGGTTTCGCCGGCCATGTTCAGGCCGAAGCGGCGCGCGTAGTGGTAATTGCGGTTGCCGCCTGTCGAATACACCGGTTCGATCCGGAAGCCCGGAGGCGGGTCGGCGATCATCGCCAGGAGGATGCTGCGCACCACGCGCTGGATGCCGGTCTTCAGGTCGGACTGCACCACGGCCGAGACGTCCACCAGCAGCTGGCGCGGCTGGCTGGGCGAGCGGTTGAAGGCGATCGCCGCGGCCAGCTGCTGCAATTCCTGGGCCGGGCACAGCGGGGCGACCGCGCGCACCAGGGCCTGGTAGGCGGCATGCTCGCCATGGCGGGCAAAGCCTTCGATGGCGTCGCGGTAAAGGGCGCCGACGTGGGCCGGCGCGTGGTGTTCGGCCATGTGCCCGATCGCGCGCGCCGACAAACGCTCGCGCAGCGCAGCGTCGCCGCGCAGGCTGGCCAGCGCCGCGACCAGCTGGCCTACCGCGAATTCGTCCGGCAGCTTGACCAGCAGCGCATCGGGCAGCGCGGCCGTCGAGCCGTGGGCGTTGACGATGGTCGGCAGGCCGTACAGCAGGCAGTCGAGCACCGCCGCCGAGGTCTCGCCGCGGGTGGACGAACGCAGTTGCACCGCCATGTCGGCGGCGGCCAGGTAGCCGGCGTAGACCGCGGCGTCGACGAAGCCGGTGATGCGGATGCGCCCGGCCGCGGGGCTGGCCAGGATCTGTTCGCGCAGCTCGTCGCCATACGTGCCGGGATCGTTTTCGCCCACGAACACCAGGTGGCAGTCGGGATCGAGCGCCAGCGGCGAGGCGAGGAAGGCTTCCAGCAGCTCGGCATTGAGCTTGGGGCGGCCCAGCATGCCGAAGCTGGCGACCACGAAGGCGTCGGCATCCAGCCCGAGCGCGGCGCGCGCCGCGTTGCGCGCATCCTGCGACGCGCCGTGCTCCGGGCGGCCGCGCAGCAGCGCAATGGTGCGCCAGCCCTCGTCCGCGCCCTTGCCGTACCACTGCTGCGCGAGCTCGCGTGAAAAGTCGGAATGGACGATGACGCCGGTCGCGTTGTCGAGCACGCCCTTGTTGAGCGGGTAGGTCCAGATGGCCGGGTTGCGGCCCTGCTTGCGGTGCCAGAGCAGGCCGGTATAGCCATGCGACGCGTACAGCGCCTGCAGGAAGCCCTTGTCGAGGTATTCCTCGCGCTCGAGGTTGTCCAGCACGCCGGACAGGTAGAAGTCGTGCAGCACCACGATGCCGGGCACCTCGCGCACCAGCTCGAACATGTGCTTGTGGGCGTGCGAATTGCCGAAGTGGTACACCACGCGGTCGAGTGCATGGGCGTGCTCGCGCAGCCAGTCGGCGCTGCGCAGCGGCAAGCCGGCCAGGCGCGGATCGCGCACCAGTTCCGGGTCCTGGTCCACCACCAGTTCGATGTCGTAGTAGCGGGCCAGTTCCGGCACCAGTTCGGCGCTATAGTCGGCGATGCCCGATTTTTCCGGCGGCAGCGGCGAGACATAGGCCAGGCGCGTCCGCGCGCCCGCTGCCGGCGGCAGCGGTTCGGCCGCGGTGGCGTCCAGCGCCGTGAGCAGGGCAGGGACGTTCACGCCGCGGCATTCGGTTTCCACCAGCGGATAGGGCGCACCTGCCGCGCCGGCGCGCTGGCCGCGCCCTGCGCGCAGCGGCGCCAGGACCACGCGGGGCGCCAGGCTGCACAGGGCATGCTGGCGCAGCAGCGCGCGGATCCGGCCGCCGGCCGGCAGGTCGAAGGCCCGCACGCGCTCGCGCGGCAGCAGGCCGCAGCTGCGCAGGGTTTCCAGGGTCAGCGGGTCGTGCAGCGGCGCGGCGACCAGCACCTCGCGCGGCCCGGCCTGGCGCAGCAGTTCCTGTACCAGCGCCAGCGCGGCCGCGTCGACGCGGCCCGGGTGTTCCAGAAGATCGATAACGATACGCATGATTCTTAAGCCTTGGTCTTGGAGCTGCCGGTGTGGCGGCTGCGCGCGCGTTCCAGGTCGGACAGCACCAGGCGCACCGAGGCCGGCACGCCGCGCAGCTCGTCCGGCACCGGGGCGACGCCTTCGGGCAGCGGCTCGGGCGGCAGCTGCTTGAGGGCGGACAGCGAGGCCTGCACGCGCCGGCCCAGCGGCGGAAAGCGCAGCAGCACCGGGATGATGAGGCGGCGCAGCGCTTCGTTGCGGGTCAGGCGGGTAAGGATGCGGCGCACCAGTTCCGGCCGGCGCAGCGCATGGACCAGGTAGCCGACGGCGCGCACCGGCCGGGTGATCTTCCAGGAGGTGCTGTTGTGGGTGGCGATGACGGTCGCTTCCAGGCTCTTGGCCCAGGCCAGCAGTTTTTCGGCGTTGGCCTGTTCCGCGGCGACCGACTGCTGCAGCGCGATGATGCTGGCGTCGGCATGCATCTTTTCCTGCGCCAGGCGTTCGGCGCGCGACCAGGCCGCGTCGAGCTGCTCGTGCAGTTCGGCGACCCGCTGGCCGGTCTCGGCGGCGTGGCGCTCGGAGTCGCGCAGGGCGCGCGTCAGTTCCTTGGCCGAGGTCCAGGCCTTGTCGAGGTGGTGCGAGATATAGTCGTCGAAGACGTTCGGCTGGATGCCGAAATGCGCCATCAGGTCCGCGTGTTCCTCGGCCACGTAATAGCGGTTCAGGCCATCGAACCAGGCAAAGCGGTAGCGCTGGGCAAGCACCAGGTGTTCCCAGCTGGCGTGGTTGGTGGCGCGGCTGTTCGGCAGGGTCGCTTCGATCACCAGCACCCACGGGCGCCAGCGCGCGAAGTCCATCCCGCGCAGCACGTCGCCCTCGAAGCCTTCGACGTCGACCTTCAGGAAGTGGATCTCGCCCTCGACGTGCTCTGCGCAGACCGAGGCCAGGGTGCGCACCGGCACGGTCAGCTCGGCGACTTCATGGCCCTCGGCGCGGTGCAGTTCGGCTACCGACGCTTCGGGCGAGGCCCAGCCGCGCACGGCCGGCACGTCGTACAGGGTCAATTCACCGTCCGCGCTGCCGGCGGCCACCGCCAGGTTGACGTCGCGCGGGCGCTGGTCGAGGAAGGCCTGGTGGAAGCTGGGCAGCGGCTCGATGCTGATGCCGCGCCAGCCGGCGTCGTAGAAGGCCTTGGTTACCGAATGCTCTTCGGGGTCGTTGGCGCCGACGTCGATGTAGAAGCCGTTGTTCACGTGCCCGAGCACGCGCCACAGCAGCACGTCCTCGAGGTTCTGGGCGTAGGAAATGAATGTCATGTGCGTTGGATGTCGATGGCCGGGTCGAGCCAGGCCGAACCCTCGAAGTGCGGGCGGCGCATGTTCATCACGGTGAATACCAGGGCCAGGTCGCGCCACTCGTAGTTGTTCACCAGGTGAGTCTCGGTACTGACGATCGCGGTGGCGACCGAATAGGTGCCGGGGCCGAGGTTCATCGGGAAGGCGAAGCGGTAGACCACTTCCTCGCCCGCGTTGATGCCGTCCAGCGGCAGGCCCTTGAGGTGGGTATTGGTGCCGTACATCGGTTGGCCGAGGCGGTCCTTGATCATGTAGCCGAGCACCATGCGCGGGATCGCGGCTTTTGCCTGCACCCGCACTTCCAGCGTCACGGCCGCGCCGACGTCGACCACTTCGACCCGCGCGCCGCTCTCGTCGATCAGGGCGATGTCCGAAACGGTGGCTTCGCCGGTGCCGGAAATGGTCTGCACCTTGCCGCCGACGGTGCCGTTCAGGCGCACGGTCTCGTTTTCGCGCTCGGCGATCATGGCGTTGTAGTAGTCCATGATTTCTTCCGGCTTGCCTTCCTTGGCCAGGCGCCCGCCGTCGAGCAGGATGGCGCGGTCGCACACCGACTGGATCGCCTGCTTGTCGTGCGAGACCAGCAGCAGGGTGGTGCCTTCCTTGCGGAACTGGCGGATGCGGTCGAAACTCTTGTGCTGGAAATAGGCGTCGCCCACCGACAGCGCTTCGTCCACGATCAGGATGTCCGGGCGGCGCGCGGTGGCCACCGAGAAGGCCACCCGCATCTGCATGCCGCTCGAATACACGCGCACCGGCTGGTCCATGTACTCGCCGATGCCGGCGAAGTCTTCGATCTGCGGCATGAGCTGCGCGATCTCGGGCACCGTCATGCCCAGCAGCTGGCCGGCCATGTACACGTTCTGGCGGCCGGTGAAGTCGGGGTGGAAGCCCATGCCCAATTCCAGCAGCGCCGCCACGCGGCCCTGCATGTGGACCGCGCCGGTGGTCGGCTGGGTGGTGCCGGTGATGAGTTTGAGCAGCGTGCTCTTGCCCGCGCCGTTGATGCCGATCAGGCCCACGGCTTCGCCCGGCGCGACCTGGAAGCTGACGTCGGTCAGCACCCATTTGAGCTTGTGGCGCGGGCCGCGCAGCGGCAGCAGCCATTCGCCCAGGCGCGACCAGCGCGTCGGGTACTGCTTGTAGGCCTTGCCCAGGTTGGAGACGACGATCGTGCCCATCAGAGTTCGTCCACCATCTCGCCCGAGCGCTTGCGGAACAAACGCATGCCGAGGATGCACAGCAGCAGCGCCATCAGGGCGGCCGGAATCAGCGAATTCCAGTCGGGCAGCCGGCCTTCGACCAGGATCTGCTGGTGCGCCTGCACGACGGCGGCCATCGGGTTGTAGACCAGCACCGGCCGCACCTCTTGCGGCAGGATGCTGGCCGGGTAGACGATGGGCGTGAGCCAGAACCAGAATTGCATGGCGATCGTCACGAACTGGCCGACGTCGCGGAAGAACACGTTCAGGATGCCGCTGACCATCCCTAAGCCGATGGCCAGCAGCACCTGCAGCAGCAGCACCGGGACGATGGCGAAGAACACCAGGCCCGGGAAGTTGCCGGTGGCAAGCAGGAAGACGACGAACAGCCCGAAGATAATGCCGAAATTGACCAGGGCGTTGAGCACCACGATCAAGGGCAGGCAGATGCGCGGGAAGCTGATCTTCTTGATCAGGTTGGCCTGCTCGAGAAACATGTTCTGGCCACGGGCGACGATCTCGGCGAACAGGCCCCAAGTCAGGATGCCGGCGCACAGGTAGATCGAGTAGGCCGCGCCGGAATCGTTGCCGGGCAGCTTGGCGCGCATGACCTCGGAAAAGATCACGGTGTAGACGAGGATCATTGCGAGCGGACTCAGCACCGACCAGACGGCGCCGAGCATTGCGTTCACGTATTTCGACTGGAATTCGCGTTTGACGCTGCCCAGCACGAAACCGCGGTAGGCCCACAGGCCTCGCAGCATCAGGGGCGAGATCATGAGGCGGCCCGTGCTGGCAGCGCCCCGGTCGGGTGCGTCAGGGTTGTGGTCATGTGGAATGGCTGAGCCGGATGAGCCCGAAATTATACTTCATCCAACAGCCGCTCCGTTGTTACAGATGTAACACCTTGTCTTAAGTCAACAAGGAATTGTCACGGAGGTGTAGTGCGGTAGCAAGCTTACGCGCCGGCAGCGCTTGTCTATAGGTAGGGTGGGCAAGCTCCTTGCCCACGCGGTCAACGCACCGTCGCGTCATCGAAACGCGACAAGCGTCTCAGCTTCCCAAGTTGGTAAAGATGCCCACCGCCAGCTCTGCCCACACATACACGAAGGCCAGCGCGATCAGGCCACCGACGACGATGCGCTGCTTCGTGGTCTTGACCTTGCGCGAGGCGAACACGAAAGCCAGGCCCGTCACCATCAACAGCACGCCCATGACGAGAAAATCCGACGCCGTCCAGTTCACTTCCTGCGTGAACTGCATCGCCACCAGCGGAATCGCCAGCACGGCAGCCGTCGCCATGGCGACATGGGAAATGCTTTTGCCGAGGCTGCGCTTCGTGTCGAGGCTGTTGCCGGTCAGGGTGCTCATGGTGGTCTCCGAGGGTGGAAGGCGAGGAATCCAGCGGGTGCCGGGCATGCCACAAATGTATCACGCGTTGCCGGGCGCCGCTACTGCGGCAGTAGGTAAGTATCCCTGTCGATATTCTTTACAGGAAAAATAAGTTGAATTTGAACATTGTTTAAAATCAGCAACTTATGTCGCTGGCATGGTGTGTGCTTACAGCACTGGTATAAACAACTAAAAGGGATAAAATGAAACGTTTTCTTGCTACCGCAGTCCTGGCCCTCACCGTCAGCGCCGGCGCTACCGCTGCACCAGTCGTCGGCAACACCTACCTCGACGCGAAGAACCAGTCGTGGAAATACATCGGCATGTTCAATGTCGCTGCCGGCCCGAACTGGCAAACCAATGGCGTGACCTATAACGGCATCGAAGCGGCAACGCTGGTGTTCGGCGCGGTTGCTCCAGGCAGCGCCTATGCCCTGAGCACCGTCGACAATTTCGTCAACCACCTGGCGTGGTACGACGGCTATGGCCAGGTCAACCACCTGAACAATGGCGGCGGCAACGTCGGCCTGGCCGAGGACATCAACGAAGACATCGGCGGCAACGGCTACAACTATGCTGGCGAAGGACAGGGCGACTGGTCCGCCTACATCCGCGACCACGTCGGCAATGCCGCTACCTCGAACAACTACGTCTTCACCCGCCAGGCGGACGTTCCGGAGCCAGCCACGATCGCCCTGACCCTGCTGGGCGTCGCGGCAATCGGCGCCAGCCGCCGCAAGAAGGCCTGATAGCCAAAGGCCGAGCCATCCCGGCACTGCCGGGGTGGCTTGTCGGCGGGACTGCCCGCCGTTCGTTTTTCTCCTGCTGCTTCCTCACCGCTAGGGCCGCAGCTCCGGGTGCCCTTCCAACAGCGACGCCAGCCACTGCGCGAATGCCCTGACCTTCGGAGAGGCGCTGTGCCCTTGCGCGTACACCAGCGAAACCGGCATCGAGGGCAGCGGGTAGTCGGGCAGCAGCTCGACCAGCCGCCCTTCCTGTACGTACCCTGCCACCTGGTAGGTCGCGGCCTGCATGATGCCCAGTCCCTGCACACCCAGGTCCAGGTTGGCGTCGGCATCGTTGACCGATACCGGCCCGCCGACATCGACCCGCACCAGCTTGCCATCGATCAGGAACTCCCAGTCGAAGGGGCGCCCGGTGCGCCCCGAGAAATGCAGGATGACCCGGTGCTGCGCCAGGTCCTCCAGCGTCTCCGGCCTGCCATGCCGCTCCAGGTAAGCCGGCGCCGCACAGGTCACGAAGCGCATGTTGCCGATCCTGCGCGCCACCATGCTGGAGTCCGGCAGGCTGCCCACGCGCAGGGCGCAGTCGATGCCTTCGCCCGCCAGGTCGACCAGGCGGTCGCTCATGCCGATCACCAGTTCGATCCCGGGGTACAGCGCATGGAACCGCGCCAGCTGGGGAATCACCAGGTTGCGCCCCAGGGTGGCCGGCAGTGCAACCCGCAGCCGGCCCGTGGGCGCTTCCTGGTCGCCGCGCAGCGCCGCTTCGGCTTCGTCGACGGCCGCGAGGATGGCGACGCAGCGCGCGTAGTATTGCGCACCGTCAGAGGTAAGCGACACGCTGCGTGTCGTCCTCTGCAGCAGCTTGCGGCCCAGGTAGGCTTCCAGGTTCTGGATCGTGGCCGTCAAGGAGGCGCGTGGCAGGTCGAGGGTTTCGGCCGCGCGAGAAAAGCTTTTCGCTTCGACGATGCGGACGAATGTCAGCATGGCTTTCATGCGGTCCATGGCGCCTTCCGATTGTTCATATTTTATGAATTGTATAGCGCCTGCCGGGCTCCTGATCTCCTGGCCGGGATTTCCTAGAATGAAGGCCATCATTCAAGGAGAACGCCATGCATCCAGTTTCCACGACACACAGCGATATTTCACCCGGCATGGTGCGCCTGCTGGCGGTGTCCGCCGGCCTGATCGTCGCCAACCTGTACTACGCCCAAACCCTGCTCGGCCCGATCAGTGCGGCGACCGGCTTGTCGACCGGGGCGGCGGGCCTGGTCGTGACGCTGACGCAGATGGGCTACGCCCTGGGCCTGCTGTTCATCGTGCCCTTGGGAGACCTGCTGGAAAACCGCAAGCTCGTCTTCGTCGCCCTGCTGTGCACGGCGTTGGCGCTGGCTGCCGCCGCGCTGGGATCGACTGCCTGGATGTTCCTGGCCGCCTCGGTCGGCATCGGGCTGGGTTCGGTCGCGGCCCAGGTGCTGGTGCCCTTTGCCGCCCACCTCTCACGCGAGGAAACGCGCGGACAAACAGTCGGCAAGGTCGTCAGCGGCCTGCTGCTCGGTATCATGCTGGCGCGCCCGGCAGCCAGCCTGGTTGCCGACCACGCGAGCTGGCAGGTCGTCTTCGGCGCCGCCTCCGTAGCGATCGCCGCCCTGGCCTTCATCTTGCGCAGCAAGCTGCCGCAACGTCGTCCAGCGTCCAGCCTGCCTTACCGCCAGCTCATCGGCTCCCTGTGGACCCTGTTCGCCAGTACGCCGCTGTTGCGCCGGCGCGCTGCCTACCACGCCGGGTTGTTCGGCGCCTTCAGCCTGTTCTGGACCGTCGTACCCCTGATGCTTGCCAGCCCCCTGTTCGGGATGTCGCAGACCGGGATTGCGATTTTCGCCCTGGTGGGCATGGCCGGCGCGGTGGCTTCACCGGTGGCGGGGCGCCTGGCCGACCGCGGCCACACCCTGGCGGCCACCGGCGCCTCGTTATTGCTGGGAGTTGCCGGCTTCGCCTTGCCCTTGTTCGCGCCGGCGCAGCGCGATGTGGCGCTGGCGCTGCTGGTGATCGCGTCGATTGTGCTGGACATGAGCGTGGCGGCCAACCTGGTGCTGGGCCAGCGCGCCATCTTTACCCTGGGCGCGGAGATCCGCAGCCGCCTCAATGGGCTGTACTTTGCGCTGTTCTTTGCCGGTGGGGCAGTTGGGTCGGCCGCGGGGACCTGGGTGTATGCGCGCCTGGGCTGGCAGGCGGCATTTGTTGCCGGAATGGCCTTGCCGGCGATGGCGTTGCTGTACTGGTTCGGTGAGCTGCGCCGGTGTCCGCGGGCGGGCGCTAGCCGCCTTGCACCAGCCTCTGCAACGCATCCGGATCGAGAATGATCAGGCGGTGCGCATCCTTCTGCACCACCCCCTGCTGCACCAGCGTGAGCAACGCGCGCGTCACCGTCTCGCGGCTGGTATTGATCATGTTCGCGATGTCCTGGTGGGTCGGCAAATTCTCGACCACGCGGGTGCCGTCCGGCCCCGGGGTCTGCTGCATCAGCGCGATATAGGTGAAGATGCGGCGCGTCGTGTTGTTAATGCTGAGCAGGGCGCGGAATTCGGAATCGCGCTGGATCTTCTGGGCCAGGTGGCCCAGCATCTTGCGCGCCACCGAAGGCGAGTGCGAGAACAGGTGCAGCGCGACCGTGGCCGGCAGGAAGGCCACCAGCACTTCGGTGGTCGCCACCACCGAGGCCGAACGGGTCGAATCGTTGATCAGCGCGATCTCGCCAAAGAAGTCGCCGGCCGACAGCATGCGCAGGCCGACCGAGCGGCCGTCTTCGGTGACGTCGACCACCTGCAGGTGGCCCGACAGCAGGAACAGCAGGCCGTCGCCGCTGCCGCCCTTGTGCAGCACCACCGAGCGTTTCGGGTAATGGCGGAAGCGCAATTCGCCGCGGACCTGGAGGATTTCCTCATCCGTGAGGTCGGCCAGCAGCGGGATCTTGCGCAGGTGGATCTGGACCTGGCGTTCCTGCACCTCTTGCGGTGCAAGCGGCTCGGGCTGGTCTCGTTGCTGGGGAAGTTTGGCGGAGGAACTCATCGATGGCTCAGGTTTCGTCAAAAATGCCCGGTGGCGAAGGCGGGGAGAGCGACACAGGCGATGCCGGCTGCGTTGGCGGCCAGGTCGCGCCAGCAAAAGCGCCGGTCGGGCACCAGGCCTTGCAGGCATTCGACCAGCCAGCCCCCCAGCAGCAGGCCGGCCAGCCACCAGGCGGTCTCGACGCGTCCCTGGGCGATCCGCAGGGCCAGCACGGTGAGCAGGGCAAAGGCGGCGAAATGCAGCAGCTTGTCGTTGGGCAGCGGCGGCAGCCAGCGGTTGGGGACCAGGCAGCCGGCCCCGAGCCCGGCCGCGGCGCAGGCAAACACGATCACATCCGGCGCTATCGGCAACGCTTCCCTTTCATGGAAACCAGCGAGGACAAGGCTGGAATCAAGGATATTGCCATTGCCAGCTCAGCTGTAGCTGCCGGTTATTGTACTGAAAGATGCTGATGTTTTCCCGGTTGCGGACGATCCGTCCCTCCAGCGCAACAGTCTGGTTCTTGGCGAGCTGGTAGGTCAGGGCCGCGCGCAGCACCTGGGTACGCTGGGCGCGCACCTGGTCGATCAGCAGCTCGGGCGAGTAGGGCGAGGCGCTGTCCCATTGCTGGCGCGTCCAGGACAGCTCGCCACTGGTGTCCCAGCCGAGCGGCCGGCGCGCCGACAGCGTCAGGTAGTTGCCGTGACGGTTGCCGCCCGGGCGGTCGCTGCGCGCGCGGTCGCTCAGCACGCCGAAGGTCGCGCTGGTGGCAAGCGTGCCGGCCTGGTAGGCCAGCAGCGCGCGCGCTTCCAGCACGTCGGAGTCGAAGCTGCGCAGGGTCTGGTATTCGGTATGGGTGGCGCTGCCGGTCAGGTAGAGCTGGGTATGCGAGGGCAGCGGCAGCGGCGGGGCCACCCGTATCTGCGCCTGGGCCTGCTTCTGGTAGAGCCGGCCGCCCATGGTCGTCACGCCCAGCGAACCGGTGGTGCGCAGGGTCCAGGCGCCGAAGCGCCAGGGCGATTCGATGCCGCCATACAGCGCGCCGGTGTCGTAGGCGCGCATGCTGTCGTAGCGGCGCTGCTGGAATTGCAGGAAACCGAGGCTGCCGTTGCTGCCGAGCGAGCGCACGTAGTCGGCGCCCAGCGAGGTATAGCCGTCGCGCTTGGGCAGGAAGTCTTCCAGCAGCGGCAGTTCGATGTCGCCGTCGGGGCCGGTGACGATGAGGGTCGAATTGCTGGCGCCCTGGTTGACGTTGTCGTCGATGCCGCGCCCGAACGTGATGCCGGACGAACTGGCAGGGGCGGCCGGCTTGCAGCCGCTGTCGCGCGCCTCGCCGATCAGTTCGAGGATCTCGCGGGTCGGCGAAAAACGCGTCTCGATGGTGGCGAACAGGCGCTCGGCCGCTTCCGCGTTGCCCAGGCTGCACTGGATCAGCGCCAGGTCGATCAGGGCGCCGGCGTGCTGGGGCGCCTGCTCGATCAGGCGCGCCAGGGCTTCCGAGGCATCGGTCTTGCGGCCTTCGGCCAGCGACTGCAGCGCATTCTGGTACAGCGCGTCCTGCCGGGCGTCGATGGCGTTCCCGGGAGGCGTGTCGGCGGCGATGTCCTGGGCCGGCGCACAGGCCGGCGCCCAGGCCAGCAGGCCGGCAAGGAAATGAAGGGCGAGCCGCGCCATCATGCGAGCGGCCCCGGTTCGGCGGCGGCCGCCGCCTGCGTGGCCGCACTATGCGTGGCCGGATGGTTCATGCTGGAGTCGAAGGTATACAAAGGCGTTGGTTTTTCTTTACCGCGCAGCAGGCGCTCGCCCAGGGCGAGGAAACGGTGCCGGCGCGCACGTTCGACGGCGCCGGGGCCGATGATGACGTTATGGGGGAAATCGCGGGCGACCTGCTCGAGCCGGGCCGCCGTGTTGACGCTGTCGCCAACCGCAGTATAGATGCTTCTGAAGCTGGTGCCAAAGTCGCCGGCCATCGCGACCCCGCTTTCGATGCCGATCCGCACACGCAGCGGCTTGAAACCGGCCCGCTCGCGCCGCCGGCTCAGGCTCGCCACCCGGCGCGTGATGGCTTGGGCGGCGTCCAGCGCCAGGTCGGCATGCTGCTCCATCGGCAGCGGCGCGCCCCAGAAGGCCATCATGCCGTCGCCGGTGTACTTGTCGAGCGTGCCCTGGTGGTCGATCACGGGCCCGGTCAGGCAATCGAGGAAGTCGCGCGTGAGCTGCGCCGCCTCGGCCACCGGCAGCGTCTCGACCTGGCCGGTATAGCCTTCCATGTCGGCCACCAGGGTGGTCACGTCGCGCGAGCGCGGGCGCAGCGGGTCTTCTTCTTCGCTGCGCAGCAATTCCTCGACCACGGCCGGGGCCACGTACTGGCGCAAGGTCTGCAGCAGGTGGCGCGAGCGGCCCTGGGACACCTGCCACTGGTAGGGCACCGCCACCGCCAGCAGGAACAGATTGGTGGCCAGCGGCCCCACCGGGGCAAAATCCGGGTCGTGGCGGCTCACCACATAGGCCAGCGCCAGCCATACGCCTGACCCGGCCGCGAGCAGCCCGACGCTGGCGGCTGCCGACAGGCGCGGGAACATCAGCATGCAGGCCACCACCGACACCAGCGCAAACAGGCAGGCGATCAGGCGCCCGGGCCAGGGCGCAGGCAGCTTGCCTTCCTGGCGGTCGAGCAGGGCGGAGAGAATCGTCGCCTGCACGCCCAGGCCCGGGCGGCTGGCCGCGAACGGCGTTTCGACCCGGTCGGCCATGCCCAGCGAGGACGAGCCGACGATCGCCAGGCGCTTGGCCGCGCTGGACGGGACGATGCGCTGGGCCAGGATGTCCGCCGCGCTCACCACGGTATAGGCCGACCAGTCGCGCCGGTAAGGCACGCGCATCTGGCCGGCGTCGTCAAGCAACAAGGGCCCCTTGCCGGCGCAGCAGTTCACCAGCGCCAACGCCAGCGCCGGATAGTGGCGGCCTTCGAAGCGGGTAACGAGCGGCACGCGGCGCAGGGCGCCGTCCGGGTCGGGGATGAAGCCGATGGCGCCGATCTGCGGCGCTTCCGCCAGGGCAGGGTAGTTGCCGACATAGCCGGTGGCCGGCACGCCGCCTTTATATAGTGTGGTGGCGCCGCCCAGGTGGCCGTCGCGCAGTTGCTGCGGCCGGTTGCCCGCCATGTCGAAGTCGAAGGCCTGGGCCGGCACCACCGGGCCATGCCGGGCCAGCAGGGCCAGGCGCATGTCCCCCGGCGTGCCGCTGGGCGAGGGCAGCACGATGTCGAGGGCCACGCCGCGCGCGCTGTATTCGGTGAGCAGGATTTCCGCCAGGTGGGCCAGGCGTTCGCGCGGCCACGGCCAGGGACCGAGTTCGGTCAGCGAGGCTTCGTCGATGTCCACCACGAGGATGCGCGGATCGGGCGCGCTGCTGGCCTGCAGGCGCACGAAGGCGTCGCGCAGGCGCTCGTTGGGCAGAAACAACAGATCGGCGTGCATGCGCCCGGCGCCGGGCGTCCCGTTGCCACGCAACGACAGTTGCGCCAGGTTTCCGTATTGCGACCACAGGGTCACCAGGAAGGCCAGCGTAGCAATGACCCAGCGTCCACGGGGTCGGGCTTGTGATCTCGGTTCAGCCACGCGCAGCAGTGTACAGGCGTACTTTCAGTTAAACGAATAGGGCAGTATAACGCGCGTAGTTGCTGCTGCGCATTGTTTTAATTGAAATACTACGAAATGTAATACTTGGAGACAAGCCCAGCCTTTCCGATAAAATGTGACAGTCATCACAGAACCGCCTGCCGCCCACACGGTACATTGGAAGGAAAAGGGGAATCATCTTGCAAAAACTATTACTTACTGCGCTGCTGGTCTGCGCGGCGCATGCTGCCCAGGCAGCCGATGCGGGCAAGATCATCTTCGTTGCCGGCAATGCCAAGGCAGGCGAAGCCGCGGCGCGCGAAGGCGCGGCGGTGGCCGAAGGCCAGATGCTCAGCACCGGCGCCGACGGCTTCATCTATGTGAAGACGGTCGACAACGGCCTGTTCATCCTGCGCCCGAACACGAAGGCGCGGATCGTCACCTATCACATCGACCAGAAGAACCCGGCCAATACCCGCATCAAGCTCGAGCTGCTCAGCGGTGTCGCGCGCAGCAAGTCGGGCGAGGCGGTGAAGCTGGCGCGCCAGAACTTCCGTTTCAATACCCCGGTGGCGGCGATCGGCGTGCGCGGCACCGATTTTACCGTCTTCACCAATGACGACACGTCGCGCGTGGCCGTGATTTCCGGCGGCGTGGTGGTCAGCGGCTTCTCGGGCGGCTGCCGTCCGGACGGCGCCGGCCCCTGCGAAGGCGAGGCCAGCCGCGAGCTGAGTGCCGCCCAGCGCGGCCAGCTGGTGCAGGTCCAGCGCGGCCAGGCTGCCCAGCTCTTGCAGAGCAGCCCGCTGTCGCCGGACCAGGTGTCGCCGCCGCGTGGCGATGAGCCGCTGGCCAAGAGTGGTGGGGCGGGTTCGACCCAGGCCAATGTCGGCGTGGAGGCGAAGAAAAATGCTGGGCTGAATCAGGTCATCGAAAGGCTGGTGACGGCGCCCCCGGTCCCGGCGCCGCCGCTGCCCGAGACGCCTCCGCCGGTGGTGACCATGCCGCCCCCAGTGATCGACGTACCAGCCCTGCCCGAGCGGGTGGCGGTCTGGGGACGCTGGCAGCCGGTGTTGGACCGCTATGCCAGCATCGACCTGGCCGCCGAGCGCGAAAAGAATGAATTGCTGGCCCTGTCCGGTTATTTCTCGCTGTTCCGCTCGCCAGGAAAAGATTATGTCGCGCCGAATAACGGCACGGTCGGCTTTGCATTGCGCGAAAGTGAAGCATTGGTGACAACGGAATATGGCTATGGTTATACCGTGGTCGCACCTGCCGCATTATCGAATGGCAGCCTGACCGTCAATTTCGGCGACCGGACATTCAAGACCGGTATGGATTTGACGACCTCGACCGATGTCGTGCGGATTGGCGGCGAAGGCGCGGTTACGGACGCCGGGCGCCTGCTCGGCAACGCGGCCGATGGTCGCCATGGCGTGATCAACGTGCAGGGCCTGCTTACCAATGAGCGCGGCGGTGCCGCTGCCTACATCTTCGATGGCAGGCTGGACGACAAGCGAACGGTGAACGGCGGCACTGGCTGGCGGTGATTGCGCTTTGATCCACATGAAGATTAACCCCGGCCCGCCCGGGGTTTTTTAATTGCGGATCAATTTTCTTTAGAACCAGATCTAATATGCAATTAGCTTTTAATACATACGCTGTAACAAAATGTAATCTGGTAGGCAGCATCTGCACACGATAAGTTTTGTAAAGGTTTTAACAAAATCTATTCATCCCACGTAATCCTCGCCAGATTTGTATAAATTTTGTCGATTTCCGGAAAACTTTATAGATTTTGTGATGGCCATCACATCTGCCATCCTCGGGCATCTGTCATGATGCGGCTCGTTGGGCTTACAGGTGTGCATCAGCACTCTTGCAATAACTGATTCAACTTTCGATCTAACGATCTTCTTTTTTTGGAGCACTACATGGCAATCGTCACCGCACACGTCGCAGCTGTTCAACAACTGTACGTCGCTTACTTCAACCGTCCTGCTGACACCGCTGGTCTCGACTACTGGACCAACGTTGTTGCAGCACAAAAGGGCTCGACCGCTCTGGTGTCGGCTGCCTTCGCTGCCGAAGCCGAATACAAGACCGAATACACCGGCATGACCAATGCCCAGGTCGTCAACAAGGTCTACCTGAACCTGTTCGGCCGTCCTGCAGAAGCCGCTGGTCAAGCTTACTGGGCTGACCTGCTGGACAAGAAAGCTATCACCATCGACAAAGTCGTCGCTGAGATCGCTAAAGCAGCACTGACCACCGATGCAACCGCCTACGCCAACAAAGTGACCGGCGCAACCGCCTTCACCAACGCACTGGACACCGTCGCTGAGCAAAACGGCTACCGCGGCGCCGCTGCTAACGCACTGGCCAAGACCTTCATCACCAGCATCACCACCGATGCTTCGCTGACCGTCGCTACCGCACCAGCAACCCTGAACGCCACCGTGTCGAAAGTCGTCATCGCCGGCACCCCGTTCACCCTGCAATCGGGCCTGAACTCGCTGCAGTCGGCACAAGCTGCCAAGACCGCGTTCCTGGACGCAGCTGACGGCAAGGTCGACAAGGTCCTGGTGACCGAAGCTTCGATCGGCACCAAGGTGAGCGACGCTGCTGTCGCCATCGACGCCTTCATCCCAACCTTCTCGGCTACCACCTCGGCAGGCGTGCGCGCTGCTCTGGTCGCTGACAAGGTCGCTGCCAACGCCACCACCCTGGCTAACGCACAGATCGAAGTCGCTGCTGACCAGGTCGCTATCTCGGAAGTCGCTGGCCTGTCGGCTGCTGTCGCTGCCCAGACCTCGGCTAAAGCCGCTACCACCGCTGCCAACACCGCCTTCACCACCACCAAGGCTGAGCTGGCTGCACGTGAAGCTGCATATGAGTCGCTGAATGGCGGCGCCGCCATCACCGTGCTGGCTGACGGCACCGTCGCTGGCCTGATCAAGCTGGACGCTTCGGGCAAGTTGGTTCTGGACAGCTCGGCCGTGACCGAAACCGCCAACCCAGGCATCACCGCCCTGCTGGCTGCATCGATCGCCAACGAAGCTGCTGAAAAGACCCTGGCTTCGGCTACCACTGTAGAAGCTTCGGCAACCGCATCGGTCAACTACCTGGACGTCAAGGCTGGCAGCACCGAAGCCACCAACCTGGCAGCTGTCAAGGCCGCGATGACCAACGTCACCGTTGCTGCTGGCGCCATGCCAACCCTGGAGCAGATCTCGACCGAACAGGCTATCCTGGACGCTAAGGCTGCCGCTCCTGGCGCTGACCCAGCCCTGGCTACCGCTGCTGCCAACTTCAAGGCTACCGTCAAGGCTTACACCGACGTCTACGCCGAGAACCTGCTGGTTGCCGAGCTGACCGCCGACCAGGCTAAAGTGACCGCCGCTTCGAAGGCCATCACCGACCTGACCAAGGCAACCGCCGCTCTGGACGCAGCTAATGCCCAGGCAGCCCAGCTGGCAGCAGTCAACGGCGCGATCACCGCAGCCGGCCAAGCGTTCATCGACAACAACCTGTCGCTGCCGCTGACCCTGGCAGGTGGTACCCCGATCGCTAGCGCCGGTTCGGACATCTATGTCGCTGGCACCACCGACACCTCGATCGCTCTGTTCGGTCTGCAAGGCAACGACTCGCTGTTCATCGGTACCCAGTACACCCTGAACACGACCGCAACCTACGCTGCAGCGACCAACAAGGTCACCGGCGGTAACGACGCAGTGCTGGAAGCGTTCATCTTCCAGGACGGCGCTGACACCGTGGTCATCCTCGAGAAGTCGGCCTTCGGTTCGAGCGCCACGACTCCAGAAGTCGTGACCATCACCCTGACCGGCGTGACCGTCACCGACGTCGCTCTGTCGAACGGCATCGTCACCGGCTAATCAGCGGTAACTGAGCAAGTAGTTCAGCTCTAGAAACCCCGCCACCGCAAGGTGGCGGGGTTTTTTTCATTGTCAGAATTGTTTGTTGCTACTATTTGTCGCACACTTGCTCAAAAAATGTGACGTGCATCACATATTTCGAGCATTTTGTTAGATAATGTGTTTGCGGATCAATTTTCTTTTAACAGATGAGTCGGGACGCGGTGCTACGAATCCTCGTTGGCCTCCTAGTCAAGCAAAGCGCATATGAAAAAACTTTTGGATAAAAAGAACGAGATCGAACAGGCCCTGCTGACCTTCAAGAGCACGTTCTACACGGTGGGCGTGTTCAGCGCGATCATCAACCTGCTCATGCTGGTGCCGTCAATCTACATGCTGCAGGTCTACGACCGCGTGCTGGCCAGCCGCAACGAGATCACGCTGGTGATGCTGACCGTGCTGATGCTGGGCGCCTATATGTTCATGTCGGGACTGGAAGTGATCCGGTCCTTCGTGCTGGTGCGCGTTGGCGCCCGCTTCGACATGATGATGAACAAGCGCATCTACACCGCCGCCTTCGAGCAGAACCTGAAGCAGGCCGGCGGCAATGCCGGCCAG
Source organism: Telluria sp. AZSoR62 (assembly GCF_058111565.1). Taxonomy (NCBI): domain Bacteria; kingdom Pseudomonadati; phylum Pseudomonadota; class Betaproteobacteria; order Burkholderiales; family Oxalobacteraceae; genus Telluria; species Telluria sp. AZSoR62. Next base: position 297,719 of record NZ_JBYTST010000001.1, on the reverse strand, counting down.
GCGCTGAACGACCTGACCACGCTGCGCCAGTTCCTGACCGGTAACGCCTTGTTCGCCTTCTTCGATGCGCCGTGGTTCCCGGTCTACCTGATCGTCATTTTCTTCTTCGAGCCTTCGCTGGGCGTGTTCGCCCTGGTCGGCACCATCATCCTGATGGTGCTCGCCTATGTGAACGAGCGCGTCACCAAGGCCCCGCTGGCCGAAGCCAACACCATGGCCATCTCGGCCAGCACCCTGGCCACCAACAACCTGCGCAATGCCGAAGTCATCGAATCGATGGGCATGCTGCCGCATCTGATGGGCCGCTGGTTCAAGCGCCATGGCAAGTTCCTGAGCCTGCAGGCGGACGCCAGCCAGAAAGCCGGCACCATCGGCGCGGTCACCAAGTTCGTGCAGACGGCGCTGCAGTCGCTGGTGCTGGGTTTCGGTGCGCTGCTGGTCCTGGAAAACAAGATCACCCCAGGCATGATGATCGCCGCCTCGATCCTGGTCGGCCGTACCCTGGCCCCGGTGCAGCAGGTGATCTCGGTGTGGAAGAGCTGGAGCAGCACCCGCAGCTCGTACGAGCGCCTGAGCGCGCTGCTGGAAGTCAATCCGAAGCGCGCGGCCGGCATGGCCCTGCCCAAGCCGCAAGGCGCCCTGGCTCTGGAAGGGGTCTCCGCCGCGCCTCCGGGCGTGAAGACCCCGATCGTGCGCAATGTCTCGTTCGGCATCGTCCCGGGCGACGTGCTGGGCGTGCTGGGGCCGAGCGGCTCGGGCAAGTCGACGCTGGCGCGCCTGCTGGTCGGCGTGTGGCCGACCATGATGGGCAACGTGCGCCTCGACGGCGCCGACATCTACCAGTGGAACAAGGCCGAGCTCGGCCCGCATATCGGCTACCTGCCGCAGGACATCGAGCTGTTCGGCGGTACGGTCAGCGAGAACATTGCCCGCTTCGGGGAGATCGATGCGGAGAAAGTGGTGCTGGCCGCCAAACGCGCCGGTGTGCACGACATGATCCTGCATTTCCCGGAAGGCTATGACACCCAGCTGGGCGACGGCGGCGCTGGCCTGTCCGGCGGCCAGAAGCAGCGCATTGCGCTGGCCCGCGCCATGTACGGCGACCCGGCGCTGATCGTGCTGGACGAGCCGAACTCGAATCTGGACGACATGGGCGAAGCGGCTCTGGTCGGTGCGATCACCGACCTACGCCAGCGCGGCAAGACCATCATCCTGATCACGCACCGTCCGGCCGCCATCAGTGTCACCACCAAGCTGCTCTTGATGCGCGACGGCGCCGTCCACATGTTCGGTCCGACCCCTCAGGTGCTCGCCGCACTGCAGGAAGCCAACAAGAAAGCGGTGGAGGCTGCCCAGGCTGCGCAGCAGCAGGCGCTGCAGGCCGCGCAGGCTGCCCAGGGCGGCGCCGCGCGCGCCCCTGGCGCCGACGCGCCGGCCGCGACCACGACTGAAGAAGGAAAATAATGAAGCTGCTCAAAGATGCTACCCAGGGCCCGGCCGAAGTCGTGGCCCACGATGCGACGCCGCTCGAAGTCAATACCGATGCGCGCGCCTACAGCCGGATCGGCTGGCTGATCGTGCTGGTCGGCTTCGGCGGCTTCCTGCTGTGGGCGCTGCTGGCCCCACTGGACAAGGGCGTGCCGCTGAGCGGCACCGTGGCCAAGGAATCGAACCGCCAGGCGGTGCAGCACCAGACCGGCGGCACCGTGCAAGCGCTGCTGGTGCGCAATGGCGACGTGGTCAAGGAAGGCCAGGTGCTGGTGCGCATGAACTCGGTGATTGCCCAGTCGGGTGTGCAGGCGACCGAGAGCCAGTACCTGTCGGCCATCGCCAGCGAAGCGCGCCTTGCCGCCGAGCGCGATGGCCTCAAGAAGATTGCCTTCCCGGCCGAGATGGAACAGCGCCGCAACGAGCCGCTCGTGGCCGACCTGATCAACCTGCAGAACTCGCTGTTGCTGTCGCGCCAGGCTTCGCTGCAAAGCGAGATGGGCGCGCTGGACGAGAATATCGCCGGCCTGAAGCTGCAGATCCGCGGGCTCGAAGAGTCGCGAAACAGCAAGAAAGAACAGATCAACTTCCTGAAGGAGCAGCTGGGCGGCATGCGCGACCTGGCCAAGGAAGGCTATGTCGCCCGCAACCGCCTGCTCGACCTGGAGCGCACCTATGCCCAGCTGGGCGGGGCGATCTCGGAAGACATCGGCAATATCGGCCGCGCCCAGCGCCAGGTGACCGAACTGACCCTGCGCAAGTCGCAGCGCATGCAGGAATACCAGAAGGAAGTGCGCACCCAGCTGTCGGAAGTGCAGCGTGAGGCGCAAGGGCAGGGCGCGCGCCTGCAGGCCCTGAAGTTCGAGCTGTCGAATGTCGAAGTCAAGGCGCCGGCCGCCGGTACCGTGCTGAACCTGGCGGTCTTCACCAATGGCGGCGTCGTTGCCCCGGGCTTCAAGATGATGGACATCGTGCCGACCGACGACCCGCTGGTGGTCGAAGGCCACCTGCCGACCAACCTGGTCGACAAGGTGCATGCCGGCCTGAAGGTCGAGCTGATGTTCTCGGCATTCAACGCCAACAAGACGCCGCATATCGAAGGCGAAGTGGTAAGCGTGGCGGCCGACCGAAGCGTCGATGAGCGCACGGGCATGCCGTACTACGTCACGCACGTGAAAGTGACCCAGGCTGGCGCCAAGAAGATTGCCGAGAACAAGATGGACATCCGTCCTGGCATGCCGGTGGACCTGTTCGTCAAGACCGGCGAGCGCACGATGATGAACTACCTGCTCAAGCCGCTGGTGGACCGTGCCCAGTCGTCGATGAGCGAGGATTGATATGCGCTTAGCCATGAATGCCCGCAAGAGCGGAACGATCCTGCGCGCGGCCGTCATGGGCGTGCTGCTGGCCAGTGCCGGCGGCGCCGGTGCGGTCAGCCTGCAGCAGGCCTATGACGCGGCGATCCGGAACGACCCGACCTTCCGCATGCGCTTCTACGAGAACGAATCCGGCAAGGAAAACCGTATCCTGGGCCGCTCGCTGCTGCTGCCGCAGGTGTCGGGCAGCTACTCGTACGGCCAGAACGTGGCCGACCAGACGGCGCCAAACCTGTTCGGGCAGCTGAGCACCCAGCATCCGCGCTACACCAGCCGTTCCGCCGTCGTCCAGCTGCGCCAGCCGCTGTTCAACATGGAAGCCATCGCCCGCTACCGCCAGGGCAAGGCGCAGACGGCGCAGGCTGAAGAAGCCTACGAGGCGGGTATCGACGAGGTGTCGGTGCGCGTGGTCAGCGCCTACCTGGACGTGCTGTTCGCCCAGGACCAGCTGGCGCTGGCACGGGTCCAGCGCGACGCCAACATCGAGAGCCAGAAGGTCAACCAGCGCCTGTTCGAAAAAGGCGAGGGCACCAAGACCGACATGCTGGAAACCCAGGCCAGGCTCGACCTTGCTGAGGCAGTATTGATCGAGTCGCAGGACAACCTGCTGGCCGCCCGCAACACCCTGGAAGGGGTGATCGGCATGGATCCGGGCGAGCTGGACAGCTTGGGCGACAATTTCCGTCCGCCCGAGCTCAATCCGGCCTCGTTCGAGGACTGGCGCCAGCTGGCGCTCGCGCGCAATAACACGCTGGCCGCAGCCCGCCTGGCAGCCGAGAACGCGCGCCTGGACATCAGCCGCAACCGGGCCGGGCATTATCCGCGGGTGGATTTCGTGGGCGCCTATAGCAAAAGCGACAGCGAATCGCTGACCAACCTGAACCAGCAAAACACCAACCGCCAGCTTGGCCTCCAGCTCAACGTCCCGATCTACCAGGGCGGGGCGGTGAACGCGTCCACGCGCCAGGCCGCTGCAGGCTACGGGCGTGCCCAGGCCGAGCTCGATGCGCGCACCAATCAGGTTATGGTCGAGTTGCGAAAAGCCCACAGCCTAGTGGCGAGTAGTTCCCGCAAGATAGATGCACTGATCAAAGCGGTGGACTCGGGCAAGCTCCTGATGAAAGCCACAGAGCAATCTATCAAGGGCGGTGTCCGCATCAACCTCGACCTGCTCAATGCCCAGCAACAGCTGTTCACCAGCCAGCGCGACCTGGCCCAGGCTCGCTACTCCTACCTCGTGGGATTGATGCGCCTGCGCGCCGCCGCCGGCACGCTGCAGTCGGACTCGATTCGCGAAATCGCGGCCTACTTCCGTTAAACATCAGCAAGTATCGCCCTGTCGATACTTGCTGATCGTCATCGTCGGTTAACGTGCTTTATCTTTCGGGAAATATCTCCTAAAAGCAAGTAACTGCGCACTGTTCAGCCATTCGCGTCACATTTTTTTCGCCTGTTGTAGGATTGACTTTCCAACCACATGGAGGTCGACATGGCAGACGCTAACACCACCGCGGTACAAAAACTCTACATTTCCTATTTTAGCCGGCCGGCTGACGCCGCGGGCCTCGCCTACTGGACAGGGGCCCTGGCCACCAATCCGAATGCCGTGCAGGAAATGTCGCGCCAGTTCTCGATTTCGCAGGAATACCGGACGACTTATGCCAACCTGGACAACCGTGCCAAGGTCGCCGAGGTCTACGACAACCTGTTCAGCCGGGCGGCGGAAACGGCCGGCGTCGATTACTGGGCTAACCTGCTCAACACCAACCAGATCACCATCGACAACATGGTGACCCAGATCTCGGCCGGGGCCCAGGGCAACGACCGGGTGGCGTTCAATGGCAAGGTGGCGGCGGCCGACGTATTCACCGCGCGTCTGGACCTGCCGGCTGAGCGGACAGCGTACTCGGGTGCCGCGGCGAACAAGATTGCGGCGGACTGGATCGCCACCATCAAGGACTTGCAGAGCGGCGCCATGGCCCAGGACGTGTTTGTCGTCGATGGCGTGATCGCAAAGATCGTGGGAAGTGGGCCGTCGGGCGTGGACGACGCAGGTTTCTTTGTCTGAGAACATGCGCGGACCTGGCGTCCGCGCGCACTGAAATATTATTTCAAACGCAGCGTCGCGTTGAAAGAAAATTTCAGGTTGGCTGTGCCGAGCCTGCGTTGCCGGCGTCGTTCGCGGAACGAAGCGCCGGGGCGCAGTGCGGGCACGATTCGCCGTAGACATAGTCTGGCGACAATTGCTGGCGCGGTGTAACCACCGCGCGGCAAGCAAAGCACTGCACCGTTTCGGTCGGCTCGAGCTTCGGGTTGAGGGCAGTGCGGTAGTCGAAGACGAAACAGTCGCCGGTATAGTGCTCGCCGCCGACTTCCTCGAAATACTTCAGGATGCCGCCATCGAGCTGGAACACGCGCTCGTAGCCGATTTCCTTCATGTGGATCGCCGCCTTTTCGCAGCGGATGCCGCCGGTGCAGAAGGTCACGACCGTTTTCCCGGCCAGCTCGTCCTTGTGCTTGGCCGCGACTTCCGGGAATTCCGTGAACTTGTCGATGCGGTAGTCGAGCGTGTTGTTGAAGGTGCCGACATCGACCTCGAAGGCATTGCGGGTTTCCATCATCACCACCGGCACGCCGTCGTCGTCGTAGCCTTGGTCTAGCCAGCGCTTGAGCGTCTTGGGCTCGACGCTTGGCGCGCGGCCGAGTTCCGGCTTGATGAGCGGCATGCGCATCGTGATGATCTCCTTCTTGATCTTCACCAGCATGCGCTTGTGCGACTGCTCGCTCGACAGGCTTTCCTTCACTTCCAGGTCCGCCAGGCGCGCATCGCGGCGCACCCAGGCCAGGTACTGGTCGATATGCTCGCGCGTGCCCGACAGGAACATGTTGATGCCTTCCGGCGTCAGCAGGACAGTACCCTTGAGAGCCAGCTCGTTGCACAGCGCCTGGTATTGCGGGCGCAGGTCCTCGAGGTCTTCAAGGGTGATGAACTTGTAGGCGGCGATATTGACGAATTGGGCTGCGGAAGACATGGCATGAGGCTAGACAAGACAGGCCGATATTATAAGCCAGCCGCGGCCTTTCACGGCAATTCCCCCGGGGAAGGCGCTGGGTGGCATTACAATACGTGGTTTTGTACAACAGGGCGTCCACGCCCGGCCAGGCACCCCATGCATTCGCTGAACATCCAGTACAACCCGCGCATCGACCAGCTGCGCTGGCTTGCCGCGACCCTGGTTTTCCTGTTCCATTTCCACCTCGAATACCGCGGCCTGGGCGCGCCCGGGCTCACCGGTGGATGGTGGGCGCTCATCACGGAAGGGCATACCGGCGTCGGCCTGTTCTTCACCCTGTCGGGTTTCCTGTTCATGCAGATCGCACTGCACCAGGGGCAAATCGTCTACCGCGATTTCCTGCGCAACCGCCTGCTGCGCATCGTCCCGCTCTACCTCGTGATCTTCCTGCTGGCGACCTCGATCGGCCGCGACAAGTTCGCGCCGCAAGACCTGCTCTACCTGTTCGCCTCGAACCTGGGCCTGGCGCCCACCTCCGGCACCGTGATCACCGGCGCGGCATGGACCATCTCGCTGGAATTCCTGTTCTATATGGTATTTCCGTTTTTGGCGCGCTTCACCATGGAGCGCGGCATCGTGTATCTCGGCGGCTGGCTGGTGCTGCTGGCCTTCTTCAAGGTCGCCGCCTACACGGTCAATCCCAACAGCACGCTGATGTATTTCTCCACCTGGGTCGGCCGCTTCGACCAGTTCCTGATCGGCATGGCGGCGGCCATGCTATACGCACGCTGGCGCGCGCCGCTCGCGCGCTTTGCGCCGCTGCTGCTGGTGGGCGCCATCGCCCTGGTGATGTGGGACACCGCCTGGATGCACCGCGTCGCCCCTTTCGGCGCCACCCCGAAATCCGGATTCTGGGTATTCTGGTCGATGCTCGAGAGCGCCGGCTGGGCCGCGCTGATCCTGGCCTGGATCTCGTTCGGGCCGCGCCTGCCGGGCATTGTCGAGCGCGCGCTCAGCCAGGGCGGCAAGGTCAGCTTCTCGTTTTACCTGCTGCACATGGCGCTGCTGCACATCCTGGCCCAGCGCATCGGCCTCGTCAGCCCGACCGGCACGCCCTGGCTCGACGCCGCCATCATGCTGGCGGTGGCATATGGCGCGACCTGGATGCTGTCGACGCTGTGCTACCACATCGTCGAGGAGCCTTTCCTGCGCATGCGGCGCAGCTATGGGCTAGGGCACGACGCCACCGCACCCGCCAAGTCCCGCGTTTCATAACAACCAACTTCGGGGTCAGGTCTGACATTCGGACACGAGCACAGCCTTGCCACAGTTGAGGCCGTGTCCGAATGTCAGACCTGACCCCGGGTTTCCATTGCCCAGCCTATGCTCGTTTTGTCCAGTGCTTAAGTGCAACGAATAGGCAATCCTGCAACTCCAGCCGACCGCCCGGCCGAGGTAAAATGTCGGCATGACTTCCCCGACTTTCACCCACCTGCGCATCCACTCCGAATACTCCATCGTCGACGGCCTGGTCCGTATTGACGACCTGGTCGGGGCGGCCGCCAAGGACAAGCAGCCGGCGCTGGCCGTGACCGACCTGGCCAACATGTTCTGCCTGGTGCGCTTCTACAAGGCGGCGCGCGGGAAGGGGATCAAGCCGATCGTCGGCGTCGATGCCTGGATCACCAACGACGACAACCGCGACAAGCCGTCGCGCCTGCTCATCCTGGCCAAGAACCACACCGGCTACCTGCAACTGTGCGACCTGCTCTCGAAAGCCTGGCTCACCAACCAGTGGAAGGGCCGCGCCGAGATCCGCACCGAGTGGCTCGCCGCCCTGGCTACCAGCACCTCGACCCTGGAACCGGACGCACCCCAGGACAATGCCCTGATCGTGCTGTCGGGCGCGGGTTTCGGCGACATTGGCCAGGCCATCGACCAGGGCGACGTCAATCGCGCCGAACGCGCCGCCGAGCGCTGGGCCGCGATGTTCCCGGGCCACTTCTACATCGAGATCCAGCGCGCCGGCCAGCCCAACCAGGAACAGCAGGTGCGCCATTCGGTGGCGCTGGCGTCCCGCCTGGGCCTGCCGGTCGTCGCCACCCATCCGGTGCAGTTCATCAGCAAGGACGAATTCATCGCCCACGAGGCGCGCACCTGTATCGCCGAAGGCGAGATGCTGGCCAACGCCAAGCGCGTGCGCCGCTTCAACGAAGAGATGTGCTTCAAGTCGCAGGAGGAGATGGCGCAGCTGTTCGCCGACCTGCCCGGGGCGCTGGCCAACTCGGTGGAAATCGCCAAGCGCTGCAACGTCACCCTCACGCTGGGCAAGCCCCAGCTGCCGGACTTCCCGACGCCCGACGGCATGAGCATCGGCGACTTCCTCATCGCCGAAACGAAAAAAGGCCTGGAAGAGCGCCTGGTGCAGCTGTATCCGGATCCGGCCAAGCGCGAGGCCGAGCGCGCGCGCTACGAGGCGCGCCTGGAGTTCGAGAACAACACCATCATCAACATGAAGTTCCCGGGCTACTTCCTGATCGTGGCGGAGTTCATCCAGTGGGGCAAGAACAACGGCGTGCCGATCGGCCCGGGCCGCGGCTCGGGTGCGGGCTCGCTGGTGGCGTATGCGCTCAAGATCACCGACCTCGATCCGCTGAAATACAACCTGCTGTTCGAGCGCTTCCTGAATCCCGAGCGCGTCTCGATGCCCGACTTCGACATCGACTTTTGCCAGGAAAAGCGCGAACTGGTCATCCAGCACGTCAAGGATTTGTATGGCCGCGACGCGGTCTCGCAGATCGCCACCTTCGGCACCATGGCCGCGAAAGGCGCGATCCGCGACGTCGGCCGCGTCCTGGACTTCGGCTACAACTTCTGCGACGGCATCTCCAAGCTCATTCCGTTCAAGCCAGGCAAGCAGGTCTCGATCGCCGAGGCGATCGAAGAAGAACCGCTGCTGAAAGAACGCCTGGAAAACGAAGAAGAGGTCAAGCAGCTGCTGGACCTGGCGCAGCAGGTCGAAGGCATCACCCGCAACATCGGCATGCACGCCGGCGGCGTGCTGATCGCGCCGGGCAAGCTCACCGATTTCTGCCCGCTGTATTCGCAAAGCGGCGACACCGGCGTGGTCTCGCAGTACGACAAGGACGACGTGGAGGCCGTGGGCCTGGTCAAGTTCGACTTTTTGGGTCTCACCACGCTTACCATCCTGGACCGCGCGGTGAACTACATCCGCGCGCTCGATCCCGCCGACGCCGGCTTCAACCTCGAGACCCTGCCGCTGAACGACCGGCCCTCGTACAAGCTGCTGTCGGATGCAAAGACCGTCGCGATCTTCCAGCTGGAGTCGCGCGGCATGCAGGGCATGCTGAAAGACGCGCGTCCCGACCGCTTCGAGGACATCATTGCGCTGGTCGCGCTGTACCGCCCGGGCCCGATGGACCTGATTCCTGACTTCTGCAAGCGCAAGCATGGCGAGAAGTTCGACTATCCCGATCCGCGCACCGAGTCCATCCTGTCCGAGACCTACGGCATCATGGTCTACCAGGAGCAGGTCATGCAGATGGCGCAGATCGTCGGCGGCTATTCGCTGGGCGGCGCCGACATGCTGCGCCGCGCGATGGGCAAGAAGAAGGCCGAAGAGATGGCCGAGCACCGCGAGATCTTCCGCGCCGGCGCCGCCAAGGATGGCTTGAGCACCGCCAAGGCCGACGAGATCTTCGACCTGATGGAGAAGTTCGCGGGCTACGGCTTCAACAAGTCGCACGCGGCCGCGTATGCGCTGCTGTCCTATCACACGGCCTACCTGAAGGTGCACCACACCGCCGCCTTCATGGCAGCCAACATGTCGCTGGCCATGGAAGACACGGACAAGATCAAGATCCTGGTCGAGGACGCGCTGGACGTGTGCAAGCTTACGCTGCTGCCGCCGGACGTCAACGAATCGCAGTTCCGCTTCACGCCGGAAGGCCAGCCGAAATCCGTCACCGGCAAGCAGGTTTCGAATATCCGCTACGGCCTGGGCGGCGTGAAGGGCGCGGGGCAGGGCGCGATCGAGGCAATCATCGCCGCGCGCACCGAGGGCGGCAAATTCAAGGACCTGTTCGACTTCTGCCTGCGCGTGGACCGCAAGCAGATCAACCGCCGCACCATCGAGTCCTTGATTCGCGCCGGCGCCATGGACTGCTTCGGCGTCGACCGCGCCATCCTGCTGGCCTCCGTGGGCTTTGCCATGGAAGCGGCCGGCCAGGCCGCAGCCGCCGCCAACCAGGTCAGCCTGTTCGGCGGCATTGACTCCGACCTGGTCGCCCCACCCGAATACGTGAAAGCCACCCCCTGGACCGACCGCCAGAAGCTGGCCGAGGAAAAGACCGCGCTCGGCTACTACCTGTCGGGCCACATGTTCGATTCGTACGCGGCGGAGGTGCGGCGCTTCGCCAAGACCAAGCTGAAAGACCTGGAGCCTTCGCGCGACCCGCGCATGCTGTGCGGCGTGATCACCGGCGTGCGCACCCAGATGACCCAGCGCGGCAAGCTGCTGATCGTCTCGCTCGACGACAAGACCGGCGTGGTCGAAGTCACCGTCTACAGCGAGCTGCTGGAGCAGAACAAGAACATCTTCAAGGAAGACGAGTTCCTGCTGGTGGTGGGCAAGGTGTCCGAAGACCGCTTCAACGGCGGCCTGCGCATCACCGCCGAAAAGGCCTACGACATCGCCGCGGCCCGCATCCAGTATGGCTTCAAGCTGGAGATGGAAGTCGATACCAACCTGAACCCGGCCAAGCTGGCGGAGGTCCTGCAGCCGCACCGCCAGCAGGACGGCATGCCGGTGAGCCTGCGCATCAAGCCGCAGGGGATCGAGGCGATCCTGCAGCTGGGCGACGAGTGGCGCGTGGCGCCGTCGGATACGCTCAAGCAGCAGCTGGAGCTGGTGGTGGGGGCGAAGGACGTGGCGGTCGAATACTGACGCTGGCCCAGCCGCGATTCGTAGGGTGGGCAGATTCTGCCCACGCGTTCAACTAAAGCACGCCGTTCGAATACTCTGCAGCAGGTTGAACGCGTGGGCAAGGTAATTCAGGGCAATGCCCTGAATTACGGATTACCCCCCTACGGGCCAACACGGCGCCGGGGCAGCAGGCCGACGGCCAGCAGCCACACCCCACCCAGCACCAGCAGCACGCCTAAAATAGCGCTCACGATCACCAGCGGATGATTGAAATCCTTCCGCCCGCTGTAATCCATGATGTGCAGCATCCACGCCACGTCGAACACCCGCCAGCTGCGGTTGCGGTGCGCCAGGATATCGCCCGTGGCCGCCGACACATACACCGTCGTGTCCTGCGCATCCTCCACGTCCACCCGCCACACCGGCCCCGCGTGGTCGCGCACTTCGTCGCTGCGTTCCAGCAGGCGCGCAGGCCCGGCCCGCCAGTCGCCGCGGTATGAGGCCTGCGCCAGCCGCGCCGCCAGCCCCGCATCGACCGACACGGGCCGCCCATCGCGCGCGTCCACCAGCCACACGGTCTTGCCCTGCGCCAGCCGATACACCGGACGCCCATCCAGCCAGCCCGTGGCCAGGGTATCGACCGCGCCGCGCTGCGCTGCCAGCACCAGCCCGGGCGCCAGCACAGCGGCCGTCCATGGCCGCGCCGGGGCGGCCGCCGCACGCGTCGCCGCCCCGTGCACCGCTTCCGCATCGAGCAGCGACATGAGCAGTCCGCTGCCCATCCACAGCAGGAACTGCAGCCCCGCGACCAGGCCGATCCACACGTGCAGCCGCCGCATCCAGCGCGTCATCGGATGCGCCTGCGCAGCCAGTACACCAGCAGCCATACACCGCTGAGCGCCGCGCCCATGCCGGCGATCGAGGCGCCGCGCAGCAGCGGATTGTTGACGTCCTCGCGCGCCGTGTAATCCATGATGTGCAGCATCCAGAACAGGTCGAACCAGCGCCACAGCGCGTGCCGGCGCGCCAGCAGCTCGCCGCTGTGGGGGGAGTAGTAGAGCGTGGTGCTTGCCAGGTCATCGAAGCGCACGGCCCAGAGCGGGGCAGGGCGATTGCCCGCTTCCCGCGGCGCGCTGTCGAGCAAGTCGATGGTCGCGATGCTGCCTGTGCCCAGGTAGGCCTGCGCCGCAAGTGCGCCCACCGCATCGCGCGGCAGGGGACTCAGGCGCGCGCCGCTTGCCGCATCAAATAGGACCGGCGTCTTGCCCTGTGCGATCTCATAGACTTCGCGCTCGCCCAGGCGCTTGAGCCTGAACCCGGCCGCTCCGGGATTCTGTGCCAGCAGCGTGTCCGGCGCCAGGCGCGGGCTGGCGGCCCGTAGCGGAAGGCGCTCGGTGCGCGCCAGCTGGTCTCCATGGACCACGCCAATCGGCACCGCCACCATGTACAGGCCGCCTACCATCCACAGCAGCGCCTGCAGGCCGACCGCCAGCGAGATCCACTTGTGGGTGCTGCGCACCCCGCGGCGCAAGCGTGCGGCGCCAGTTGCGTGCGCAGTAGTGGCGCCTGAGTGAGGCAGCGAAGTGAGCATCGTTTTTCTTTATTCGGCATTGATGCCGTGGTACATTTTTTGTAATTACAACACAATAAAGGGGATGTAGATGACCACGCTTTCTCAACTGCGGGCAGATTTCGACGAGCGCTCCAAATGCGCCTTGTCGATGCCGCTGGCCGGACTTGCTGTGTGGGCAGTGATCGGCGTGCTAGGCATGCTGCTGCCTTCGAAGAGCGCTACCCTGGCGCTTGCCTTCGGCACCGGCGCCATCTTCCCGCTGGCGCTGGCCATCGCCAGGCTGCGCGGCGAGCAATTGCTGGAGAATGATAATGCGCTCGCCAAGCTCATGGGCGCCAGCGTCCTGATGGTCAACCTGCTATGGGCACTTCACATTCCGCTGCTCATGTCGGCGCCTCAGTTCGTACCGCTGAGCCTGGGCGTCGCGCTGGGACTGCATTGGATCGTGTATTCCTGGATCATCGCGCATCCACTGGGCGTGCGCCATGCAATCCTGCGCACCGCCGGCCTGGCCGCCGTCTGGTTTGTTTTCCCGGGCCATCTCGTGACCGCATCGGCGCTCGTGGTGGTACTCGCCTACGCGTTCACGCTGCTGGAAATGCGCGGCCGCCTCGGTCGCATGGCGCTGGGCGCCGTCCGATCCGGCAGCGCCGGCGGCTAGCCGTTCGGGGTCGCTGGCTGCGCGAACTGGGGCTCGCCCGCATGTTCGCGCAGCCCGCGCACCGCCTGCGTGGTCTTGTCGGCGGCCCGGGCCAGCACCACCTTGCGGTTGCTGGACTCCTCGTCGCGCTTGGCCTCGCGGTGCCACAGGTGCAGCACCTCGGTCGCAAAGGCCCCGTCCTTGCGCAGCACGCCGGCGTGGAACAGGCGCACCACCAGGTCGGAATCCTCGTGGCCCCAGCCGACAAAACTCTCGTCGAAGCCGTTCACCTTGTCCAGGTCCGCGCGCCACACCGCCAGGTTGCAGCTCTTGATGCGGCGCCAGCTGAAGCTGCGGCGCTCGCGGCCGGCGTCGGGCAGCCGGAACAGCAGCTGCAGCACCTTGTTCATGTCGCCGCGCAGGCGGTAGCGCAGCTTGTCGATCAATCCCATCGCCGGCAGGTCGATGTGGTCCGCCAGCGCCTTTTGGGTCAGCGCGTGGCTGAGCAGGATGCGGCTGCCCGACACCAGGAAGCCCGGCCGCGCAAGTGCGCGATGGCGCGAGACGAAGTCGCGCTGGGGGATGCAATCGCCGTCGAGGAAAATGATATAGTCGCCGGTTGCCGCCAGCGTGCCGCGGTTGCGCGCCATGGCGGCGCGAAAGCCCTCGTCCGGCTGCCACACGTGTTTCAGGGGGACGGGCGAGCGAGCGCGCAGGCGGTCGAGGGTTTCCCGCGTGTTGGCAGTGGAGCCGTCATCAGCGATAATGATTTCAAAATTCTTGTCGTCCTGCAAGAAACAGGCTTCCACCACCGCCGCCAGGGCGTCCGGGCGGTTGTAGGTGGTAATGACGACCGAGATGGTCCGGGCTTGCTGCGTCGTTTGCTGCATGGCTAGTCTATGAATGGGGCGCTCAGGGTCCGCAAGAATATCCCACTAGAACATGAATGAACAATAATCAGACGAAAATCGGGGTGCCGATGCAGCGCTGGATCGGTCTCCTGGTTTTCCTGTTCCCCTTCCTCAGCCTCATCACCCCGTCCGGCATCGGCTTTTCCAGCCTCGTGTTCCTGCTCGCCGCGCTGTTCGTGCCGCGCCAGGCCTGGCGCGCGCTGGCGCCGCACTGGCGCGACATCCGCTGGGTGGTGGCCGCCTTCGGCCTGAACCTGCTGCTGGCGCTGGCCTTCGTGCTGGCGCGGCCGGAAACGCGGCTGGAATACCTCGACAATCCTTCGCGCATGCTGTTCGGTCTGAGCGCAGCAGCGCTCGTCGTGCTGGCGCGCCCTCGGCGCGCCGCGCTGTGGTGGGGCGTGGTGGCAGGCGCCGTCTGCGCGCTGCCTTTCGTCGGCTACCAGCGCATCGTGCTCGGGATCGACCGCCCCGGCGGCTGGCTCAACGCCATCACGTTTGGCGACATCGCGCTGTGCCTGGCCCTGGTGGCGCTGGCCGCGGCCATCGACTACCGTCACAGCACCCGCAAGGCCATCCTGCCGGCGCTGGGCGCGGTGGCCGGGCTTGCGGGCACCGTCATGACCGGCACCCGCGGCGGCTGGATCGCGCTGGCGCTGGCCGCGGTGCTGTTCCTCACCTATGCACACCTGCTGCGCAGCCGGCGCGTGCGCCTGCTGCTGGTCGGCAGCTTCGCCCTGTTCGCCTCCACCTTCTTCATTCCCGCGACCGGCGTGCAGGCGCGGGTTGGGCAGGGCGTCGACGACGTGCGCACCTGGCTGGACGGCGGCAGCGCTTTTACCAATGTCGGCGTGCGCCTGGAATTGTGGAAGGCCGCCGGCTACCTGATCGAAGAGCGCCCGCTGTTCGGGCGCGACCCGGAGCAGGTGCGCGCCGGGCTGCGCCAGCTGGCGGCGGAGGGCAAGATCCAGTCGGTGATCCTGCCGGCCGAGCACCTGCACAACGACGCGCTGCAGGCGCTGGCCACCGGCGGCGTGTTCGGCCTGCTGGCCTGGATCGGCATCCTGGCCACGCCCTTCGCTTTCTTTGCGCGCGTGCTCGGGCGCGAAGCGCACAGGGCGAAGCCGCAGTTTGCGCCGGCCCTGGCCGGCATGCTGGTGGTGCTCAGCTACTTCAGCTTCGGCCTGACCGAAGTGATCTTCTGGTCTTTGAAAGGCAGCATGTTCTATGCGCTCATGGTGTTCCTGCTGATGGGCTTCTGCCTGAATGTGAACAACGAATCGGACAACGGAATGGATACACAGCGTGGAAAATAAAGAGATCGTCAAACGCCTGCTGGCGATCGTCAAGCCTTACCAGACGCGCTCCTGGCTGGCGCTGCTGTCGATGGCGCTGACGGCCGCCACCCAGCCGCTGCTGGGCTGGGCGCTGCAGCTCCTGATCGACCTGGGCTTCAAGGAGAAGGTGCCGTTCAGCCTGTGGTGGATCCCCGGCGTGCTGGTCTCGATCTTCATCCTGCGCGGCATCGGCACCTTTTCCACGGCCTACCTGAACAACTGGGTCACCAGCCGCGTGCTCAACGACCTGCGCGCGATGGTGTTCGACCGCGTGCTGCGCCTGCCGGTGGCGCGCTTCCACGAAGAGTCGACCGGCAAGATCATCAACACGGTGGTGGGCGACGTGCGCCAGGTGGTCGACATGCTGCAGTCGGTGTTCGTGGCCTGCGTGCGCGACACCCTGGTCGTGATCGGCCTGCTCGCCACGCTGCTCTACCTGAACTGGAAACTGACCCTGGTGGCGATCGTCGTGATCCCGCTGACCGCCGTGATCGTGCGCACCACCACCGGGCGCCTGCGCCGTCTGAACCGCGACAACCAGCGCGTGACCGCCGAGATGACCCAGGTGGTCGAGGAGGCAACGCGCGGGCACCAGGTGATCCGCGTGTTCTCGGGCGAGCGCTACGAGCGCGCGCGCTTCCATGCGCGCAGCGAAGCCCTGCGCGGCTTCTCGCAGCGCATGACGGTGGCCTTTGCCGCCACCACCCCGATTACCCAGATCGCCACCGCGATGGCGCTGTCGCTGGTGATCGTGCTGGCGATCCAGGCCGACATGACCCAGGGCCAGTTCGTCCAGTTCGTCACGATGATGCTGATGCTGCTCACGCCGCTGAAATCGCTGGCCGAAGTCAACGGCCCGATGCAGCGCGGGATCGCCGCGGCCGAGACGGTGTTCGGCCTGATCGATGCGCCGGCCGAAGTCGACACCGGCACCCGCGAGATGGGGCGCGCCCAGGGCCACCTGCGTTTCGAGAACGTCTCCTTCCGCTATCCGAACGCGATGAACCTGGCGCTGAGCGACGTCACGCTCGAGGTCAAGCCGGGGCAGACCGTGGCGCTGGTGGGCATCTCGGGCGGCGGCAAGTCGACCTTCGTGAACCTGGTCACGCGCTTCTACGATCCGCAAGCCGGGCGCCTGACGATCGACGGCGTGCCCTACCAGGACATCCGCCTGGCCAGCCTGCGCAGCCAGCTGGCGATGGTGAGCCAGAACGTGGTGCTGTTCGACGACACGCTGGCGGCGAACATCGCCTACGGCTTCGAGACCATCGACTACGAGCGTCTCGCCGCGGCGGTCAAAGCGGCGCACCTGGTGGACGTGGTGGCCAAGCTGGAAGAGGGGGTGGACACGCGCATCGGCGAGAACGGCATGCGCCTGTCGGGCGGCCAGCGCCAGCGCGTGGCGATCGCGCGCGCGATCTACAAGGATGCGCCGATCCTGATCCTGGACGAGGCAACGTCTGCGCTGGACAACGAGTCCGAACGCGCCGTGCAGGCCGCGCTGGAAACCCTGATGGCTGGCCGTACCACCATCGTGATCGCGCACCGCCTGTCGACCATTGAACGGGCCGACCGCATCGTGGTGATGGAGCACGGGCGGATCGTCGAGCAGGGCACGCATGCCGAGCTGCTCGATGCGAATGGGATGTATGCGAATTTGTACCGCTTGCAATTCGTGGCTGCGGATGGCGCCAGCGCTTGAGTTTCAGGCTGCGGTACGAAACTAGGGGTCCGGCCTGCGCCGGGACCCCAGTTGACGTTGCAGTTGCTGTTACGCTTAACTTGCGTAATGCGCCGCCTCCCCCGGACGCTCCGCATCCCGGCCATGCGCCCGGTCCTGCATCGCCTCCAGGTAGCGCCTTAGCGCGTCGTCCAGCGACGGCAGCAGCAGCGAGCGCTCGCTCGACAGCGCGCTGAAGCCCGGCCGGCGCGCGGCGAAGCCGCACTCCCCGGACGACACCACTTCCAGGCCGGACGCATCCACCCCTGCCGCATCGCAGGCGCGCCGCGCCAGGTCGGCCCAGCTCAGCGCTTCGGCATTGGTCAGGTGCCACACGCCGCGCTCGCGGTCGATCAGGAGGTCGAGCGAGACATTCACCAGGTCCGGCACATAGGTCGGCGAGACCACCATGTCGCCCGCGGCCTGGAAGGGCTGGCCGGCTTCGAGCGCATTGAGCGCCTGGGTCACGAAGTTGTGCCTGTCCCAGGGGCCGAAGAAGGCGCTGGTGCGGATCACCAGGGCCTGCGGGTCGGCGTCCAGCACGCGCTGCTCGGCTTCCATCTTGCTGCGGCCGTAGACGCCCAGCGGATTGACGGCGTCCGACTCGACATACGGAGCGCCCTTGGCGCCGTCGAACACCAGGTCGGTCGAATAGGTCATGAAGCGCAGCTGGTGGCGGATGCAGGCCAGGGCCAGCACGGTCGGCCCGAGCGTGTTCTCGCGCATGCAGCGCTCCGCGTCGCCTTCGGCGTCGTCCACCCGCACATAGCCGCCCGCGTTGACGATGGCCCAGGGTTTGAAGCGCGTGATGGCCGCCTCCACCGATTGCGGGTCGGTGATGTCCATCTCCTGGCGCGTGAGCACGTGGTAGGCCAGGTTGCGCTTGTCGCAGATGCGGGCAAAGGCCGAACCCAGGGTGCCGGTCGCGCCGGTGATCAGGATCGGCTGCACGACGTGCGACTTGAACTGGCTGCGGATCGCGATGTCGGCCACCGCGGTGCGGGTCGCCACCGGTTTGCAGAAGAAGCGTCCCGGCCTGCGCCACCAGCCTTCGCCCTGCAGCACGGGGCTCGACAGGGGACGGCTGGTAGCCAGCTCGCGCATCAGGATGGCAAGGGCCGTGGGGCGCGGTTCGGGGCCGCGCACGTCGAAGGGACCCGGCTCGTAATAGCCGCGGCATTCGGTCACCAGGCAGTTCCAGTCGTAGGAACCGAGCAGCGCCCAGACCGTCACGGCGCGGATGTCCGCACCCTGCTGGCGCGCCTTGCGCGCGGCGTTCCAGATCTCTACCAGCCAGCGCAGCTGGTCTTCGCGGTTGGCGTCGATGTGGGCTTCGGTGATGGCGATCGGCAGGCGGTAGCGTTCCCAGGTTTCCATGAGCAGCGGCGCGATGCCGGGCGTGGGCGTGGCCAGCGCGCGCGGGGTCTCGATGTCGGCGTGGGAGATGCCGCGGTAGACGTGGCGGCGGTTCTCGGGATAGCGCTCCGGACGATGGTCGAGCCAGCGCTCGCTGGTGGCGTAATAGTTCACACCCATGATGTCGGGCGGGCAGGGGTTGTCGCGGAACCAGAGCAGCTCGTCGGCCGTGGCCTGCGAGTCGAGCAGATAGCTCCACAGCGCGTGCTGCTCGTCGACCATCCCGCACAGCAGGTCCCAGGCCAGCCAGCGGCGGTCGTTGAAGAAGGTCGCGATCTCTTCCATCTCCGGGGTACCATAGGTCTTGGAGAGGTCGTCGGTCTGGACCAGCTTCGCATCCGGGTTGACGGCGCGGATCGCACGCATGCAGAGCACGACCGCGCGGCACTGGTTGAGCAGGGCGCGCACGAAGGTGGCTTCGTCGTCGCCGTGCGGGTACCAGACGCCTGCCAGTCCGGAAAAGCGCGCCGTGGTCAAAGGTTCGTTGACCGGGGTGTAGTACTCGACCCAGGGGTAGCGCCGGGCTACCGCGCCGGCGTACTCGGCGAGCTTTTCGGGAAAGGCGGGATCGACCAGGCTGGTATGCCGCGGGCCGCTGCCGTGGTGGATCAGGCCGACGATCGGGGTGACGCCCAGTTGCTGCAGCGCCGGCAGCCGTTCGTCGGACCAGGACCAGTCGGCCGATTCGATGCCGTCGGGGGCAGTGCGTTCCCAGAGCACCGGATAGCGGATCGCCCTGATACCGAGCGAGGCGAAACGCTCGATGTCCTGCAGGCGGTCTGCATGGCCATTGCGTTCCATCTGGCTGAAGTAATTGTCGCGTACACGGTTGACCGTGCATTCCAGTCCGCCCCAGAGCGCCAGCTCGGGGGTGGCGGATGCCGACCCTGCTGGTTGGGAATGTATCTGTGTGTTCATGTTCTGACCCGCGTTTGTGAAGACAGGCACCAGCCTAATTGGGCAATAGCGCGAGTTGTGTGAAATAGCGCACATATAGGCGGCTTTTCGGACCAGTCCTACTTTTTGAGCGCAATTTCTCGGTTTGTAAGGCTAACTTCTGCGATCAGGAAACTACTGCTGATATCTGGGAATACAAAGCTGTGCGCCATGCGGCAGCTCGTCTGGGCGACAATTCGCATATAGGAGGAAGCAATGTATATGGT
This sequence comes from Telluria sp. AZSoR62, assembly GCF_058111565.1. Classification (NCBI taxonomy): domain Bacteria; kingdom Pseudomonadati; phylum Pseudomonadota; class Betaproteobacteria; order Burkholderiales; family Oxalobacteraceae; genus Telluria; species Telluria sp. AZSoR62. Next base: position 278,139 of record NZ_JBYTST010000001.1, on the reverse strand, counting down.
CTACTGGACGGTCGTCGAAGACGACACATGCACGCCGCACGAGAAATTGTTCGAGACAGCGCAGATGGTCGACGCGATGCAGCAGATGGAAACCCTGCGCCGGCGCCAGCGCGAGGGCGAGAACCTGCGCTTCATCACCATGGCGTCCGAACACCCGGACCTGGTGGGCCATCCCGGCGTGGACGTCACCGGTCCCGACTACAACTGGAAGAAGCGGCGCCGCTGAGCGTCAGGCGGGCAGCCGGCTTTTCAGGATCTTCCCGCTGGGCGCGGCGGGCAGCGCATCCATGAACACGATGCGTGACGGCCGTTTGTAGGGCGCCAGCCGCAGCGCCAGCCATTGCCCCAGCAGCGCCGCATCGACGGCGCTCGCGCCGGCCTTTTCCACGAAGGCCACCACTTCTTCCTCGCCGCCGGGCAGCGCCCGCCCCACGACCGCCGACTGCAGCACGCCCGGATGGCTGTTGAGCGCCGCCTCGACTTCGAGCGGATGGACATTGAAGCCCGAGCGGATGATCACTTCCTTCAGGCGCCCCACGATGAAGAGCGCGCCGTCCTCGCCCATCGTCGCCACGTCGCCGGTGGCCAGCCAGCCGCCGGGGCGCAGCGCGGCTGCACTTGCTGCCGGGTCGCGGTAGTAGCCGGCCATGACATTCGGCCCGCGCACCAGCAGCTCACTCGTATGGTCATCGATGCGCACCTCAACGCCGGGGATCGGATGGCCGACCGAGACGTCGCCGCGCGGCGCGTCCAGGCGGGTCTGGCACACGGTCGGCGCAGTCTCTGTCAGGCCGTAGCCATTGTGCAGCGGCAGGCCGAACAGGCGCTCGACAGCGCGCTTGAGCGCCGGATCCAGCGGCGAGCCGCCGGCATAGCAAAAGCGCAGGCGCGAGCGGATCGGCGCCGCGCCAGCCAGCGCCAGCAGGCGCGCATACATCGCCGGCACGCCCTGCAGGATCGTCAGGCTCCCGTCCCGGACCTGGGCCAGCAGCGCCTCGGCCGAAAAGCGCGGCGCCAGGTGCAGGCAGGCGCCCGCATGCAGGGTGCCCAGCATCACCGAGGCGAGGCCATACACGTGGGAGATCGGCAGCACGCCGCTGGCGTGGTCGCCCGGCGCCAGGCCACGCAGCGCGCTCGAGGTGGCGGCCACGAACAGCAGGTTCGCATGGGTCAGCATGACGCCCTTGGGCTGGCCGGTGGTGCCGGTGGTGTAGACCACCGCGGCGACCTGGGCGCCGTCGGTGCGCACCGGCTCTGGCAGGGAGTCGGGGGCTAGCGGGCCGGCCATGATGCCGCCACAGGACTGGGCCTTGTTGCGCTCGGCATGGACCAACGCTTCCGGCGACACGCTGCTTGTGTAGAGCACGCGGCGCGCTCCGGCATGCAGGCGGATCGCATCCAGCTCGCCTTGGCTCAGGCGCGCATTGACGTTGACGCTCCAGGCATCCAGGCTGGCGATGGCGAACAGCAGGGCGACTTGCGCGACGCAGTTTTCGCTCACCAGCATGACCCGGTCTCCCGGGCGGATGCCGAGGCTTCCCAGAAGGGCGGCGTAGCGGCCGATTTCCTGCTGCAGGTCGGCGTAGGACCAGGTGCGGCCGGCTTCGACCAGGGCCGGCGCCTGCGGCGTGCGGTCGGCGTGATGGCCGACGATGGCGCTGATGCGCGCGGGGAGGGTGGCGGGATCGATCATGGCGGCTGCTTTATAACCCGCTCGCCCGCACCGAGGCAAGCCGCGTCGCTCACGCCCGGGCCGAACGCCTTCCCGATCGCCACCACTTCCCCGTCCCATGGGTCAAAAAACCGGGGTCAGGTCAAAAACCGGGGTCAGGTCTGACATTCGGACACGGACTCAACTGCGGTAAGGCTGGGTCAAAAAAACCGGGGTCAGGTCTGACATTCAGACACGGACTCAACTGCGGTAAGGTCAAAAAACCGGGGTCAGGTCTGACATTCGGAGACGGACTCAACTGCGGTAAGGCTGGGCTCGTGTCCGAATGTCAGACCTGACCCCGAAGTCTGGTGCGTGTCACGCCAGGCCGAACGCCTCCCCGATCGCCACCACTTCTCCCGTCCCCTGCGCGTCGTACCCCGGCAGCGCCGCCACCAGGGCGTGATACGACGGCGCCCGCATCAGCGCCAGCAGCTGCCCCATGGCCGGCTCGTCCAGCGCGTCGCGGCGCACCGCGAAGTAATACACCTCGCGCTCCAGCGGGATGAAATCGAGCTTGAACTGGGCGCTTGCCGCGCGCATGCCGACGCCGGCGTCGGCCATGCCGCTGGCGATATACGCGGCCACCGCCGAGTGGGTGAACTCGGCGCTGTGGAAGCCCTGGATGGACTCGACCGGCAAGCCCTCGGCCGCCAGCATCATCTCGAGCAGCATGCGGGTGCCGGAGCCGGCCTGGCGGTTCACGAAACGTACGCCCGGCGCGGCCAGGTCGGCCAGGCCGCGCAGGCCGAGCGGGTTGCCGCGCGCCGTGATCAAGCCCTGTTCGCGGCCGGCCACCCGCAGCAGGCAGTGCTGGTTCGGATCGAGCCAGCGCAGATACCAGGCGGCGGTCTGGGCCTGGAAGCGGCCGATCGGGATGTGGAAGCCCGCCAGGTCGCACTCGCGCCGCGACAGCGCCACCACCGCATCGGTGCTGGTGCGGTAGCGCGAATCGATCGGCAGGGCGTCGCGGTCGACGCAGTCCATCAGGGCCGCGACCGCGAAGCCGTGGCTGGCGTCGAGCCGCAATGCGCGCAGGCGCCCGGCCGTGATGCGCACCAGCTCCGCTTCGAGTTCCGAGGCCAGGCTCTGCAGGGTCGGCGACAGGCGCGCGGCGATGCGGCGGTCGGCCCAGACCAGCTTTTGCGCCAGCGGCGTGAGCACCGTGCCGCGTCCGCGGCCGGTCTGGAGCAGCTGCTGGCCGAACAGTTCCTCGGCCGCGCGCAGCAAGCCCCAGGCGTAGCGGTAGGACAGCTTCACCGACTTGGCCGCCTGGGCGATCGAACCGGTGTCCTGGATCGACAGCAGCAGGCCGAGCAGGTCGCCCGTGTCGAGCGGGGCTTCCCCCTTGATGCTGATTTCCCAATGCGGGCGGATGTGGATGTTAAGCATATGCTCAAAATAGCCTATTTCTACCCAGAAAACATCATGTTAGTCTCGCGGAAATAACAAAATTTGATGAATTAATATGCTTTTAAAAGCATATTCCCATTCCTATAATAATCTGGAGACAACATGGCGTTATTCGGTTTTCTTGATAAGGAGCACACGATCGCGGGGCCGGGCTTCAATCGCTGGCTGGTTCCGCCGGCTGCGCTCGCAATCCACCTGTGCATCGGCATGGCTTATGGCTTTTCCGTGTTCTGGCTACCGCTGTCCAAGGCGCTCGGCATCAGCGAGTCGCTGGCCTGCCCGGCCGAGATGAGCTTCATGGCGCAGGTGTTCGCGACAACCTGCGACTGGAAGATCTCGATGCTGGGCTGGATGTACACGCTGTTCTTCGTCTTCCTGGGCCTGGCGGCCTGGCTGTTCGGCGGCTGGCTCGAGCATGCGGGCCCGCGCAAGGCCGGCCTGGTGTCGGCGCTGTGCTGGTGCGGCGGCCTGGTGATTTCGGCGCTGGGTGTGTACACCCACCAGATCTGGCTGATGTGGCTCGGCTCGGGCGTGATCGGCGGCATCGGCCTGGGCCTGGGTTATATCTCGCCCGTGTCGACGCTGATCAAATGGTTCCCGGACCGCCGCGGCATGGCGACCGGCATGGCCATCATGGGCTTCGGCGGCGGCGCCGTGATCGGCGCACCGCTGGCCGACAGGCTCATGAAATACTTCGCCACCCCGACCTCGGTCGGCGTCTGGGAAACCTTCCTGGCCCTGGCCGCGATCTATTTCGTCTTCATGGTCGCCGGCGCGATGACCTACCGCGTGCCTGCCACCGGCTGGAAGCCGGAAGGCTGGACCCCGCCGGCCGCGAACGGCAATACCATGATCACCACGCGCCACGTGCACGCCAGCCGCGTCTGGGGCATCCCGCAGTTCTGGCTGATCTGGGGCGTGCTGTTCCTGAACGTCTCGGCCGGCATCGGCATCCTGGGCATGGCCTCGCCGCTGCTGCAGGAAGTCTTCGGCGGCCGCCTGATCGGCCTGGACCTCGGCATCAATGACCTCGACGCGGCCCAGAAGAGCCAGATCGCGGCGATTGCCGCCGGCTTCACCGGCCTGCTGTCGCTGTTCAACATCGTCGGCCGCTTCGGCTGGGCGTCGTGCTCCGACTACATCGGCCGCAAGGCGACCTACTTCGTCTTCCTGATCCTCGGGGCGATCCTGTATGTGACCATCCCTTCGGCGGGTCACGCCGGCCAGCTGGCGCTGTTCGTCGCCTGCACCTGCATCATCCTGTCGATGTACGGCGGCGGCTTCGCCACCGTGCCGGCCTACCTGGCCGACCTGTTCGGCACCCAGATGGTCGGCGCGATCCACGGTCGCCTGTTGACTGCCTGGGCCGCCGCCGGCGTGGTCGGTCCGCTCCTGATCAACTACATCCGCGAGTACCAGATCGCCAACGGCGTGCCGAAGGCGCAAGCCTATGACGTGACGATGTACGTGCTGGCCGGGCTGGTCGTGGTCGGCATCGGGCTCAATGCGATGATCCGTCCGCTGGACAACCGCCATTTCATGACCGACGACGAACTGGCGGCCGAGAAGAAGCTGGCGCGCGAGAAGGAAGTGACCGCCACCAGCGGCACCCGCGGCGGCGGCGGCACGGCCGCCACCGCCGGCAACCCGGCCATGACGGCATTCGCCTGGATGGCGGTCGGCATTCCGCTGATGTTCGGCATCTGGGTGACGCTGCAGAAGGCGTCGGCGATGTTTTAATTGACGCCAGCTCAGGCGTGATTTGAACGCGCGGGCAAAATTTGCCCGCCCTACGAATTGCGGCAGCTCGTAGGGTGGGCAAGTTCCTTGCCCACGCGTTCAAGCAGCCTTCGAATAGCCGGGCTGTATTCAGTACAAGATAACGCAACATCGAATAATTGGGACACCCATGAACCACCCCATCATCCCGATCGCCATCTCCGGCGCCAGCCGCCAGCGCAAGCGCGAAGCCCCGAAGGGCCGCCGCGTCGATCCGCAAGCCCTCGCCGAAGTCCAGGCCCTGCTCGGCGCCGAGTCGCGCCAGGCCGACCTCCTGATCGAGCACCTGCACAAGATCCAGGACGCCTACGGCTGCCTGTCGAGTCCGCATTTGGCCGCGCTGGCGCAAGAGATGCGCCTGGCGCAGACCGAGGTCTACGAGGTGGCCAGCTTCTACCACCACTTCGACCTGGTGAAGGAGGGCGAGGCCGCCCCTGCCGCCTTGACCGTGCGCGTGTGCGCCGGCCTGTCCTGCGAGATGGCGGGCGCCACGGCGCTGCTGGAGAAGCTGCCTGCCTTGCTGGGCCGCGAAGTGCGCGTGCTGGCGGCGCCCTGCATCGGGCGCTGCGAGCAGGCGCCGGCGGCGACCGTGGGACAGCATGCGGTGCCGCATGCGAGCGTGGAAAAGCTGGTGGCCAAGGTGGCGCGCGGCGAAACGCGCGAAGCGTTCGGCGGCCACGTCGACTATGCCGCCTACCGCGAGGGCGGCGGCTATGGGCTGCTGCGCGCCTGCGTCGCCGGGCAGCACGAGGTCGAGCAAGTCATCGGGACGCTGGAAGCCTCCGGCCTGCGCGGCCTGGGCGGCGCCGGCTTCCCGCTGGGACGCAAGTGGCGCATCGTGCGTAACGAAGCGGGCCCGCGTCTCATGGCGATCAACATCGACGAAGGCGAACCGGGCACCTTCAAGGACCGGGTCTATCTCGAAGGCGACCCGCACCGCTTCCTGGAAGGCGCCCTGATCGCCGCCTGGGCGGTCGGCATCGACGCCATCTACATCTACCTGCGCGACGAATACCACGGCTGCCGCGCCATGCTCGAGGCCGAGCTGGAACAGCTGCGCGCGGACCCGCCGGTGCAGGGCATGCCCCCGATCATCCTGCGCCGCGGCGCCGGCGCCTATATCTGCGGCGAAGAATCGGCCATGATCGAATCGATCGAAGGCAAGCGCGGCATGCCGCGCCTGCGCCCGCCCTATGTGGCGCAGGTCGGCCTGTTCGGCCGCCCGACGCTGGAGCACAACTTCGAGTCGCTGCACTGGGTGCGCGAGATCCTCGAGCGCGGCGCCGACTGGTTCGTCGGCTTCGGGCGCAACGGCCGCCGCGGCCTGCGCTCGTTCTCGGTCTCGGGCCGCGTCAAGCAGCCGGGCGTAAAACTGGCCCCGGCCGGCATCACGATCGTCGAGCTGATCGAGGAATACTGCGGCGGCATGCAGGACGGCCACGCTTTCTATGCCTACCTGCCGGGCGGGGCTTCCGGCGGCATCCTGCCGGCCTCGATGGGGGATATTCCGCTCGACTTCGACACGCTGCAGCCGTATGGCTGTTTCATCGGCTCGGCCGCGGTGGTGGTGCTCTCCAGCCACGACAGCGCCACGGCCGCCGCGCGCAATACGCTGGCCTTCTTCAAGGACGAGTCCTGCGGCCAGTGCACGCCCTGCCGCAACGGTACCGCCAAGGCGCTCGACATCATCAACAAGCCCGTCTGGGACGTGCCGCTGCTGGGCGAACTGTCGCAGGTGATGCGCGACGCGTCGATCTGCGGCCTGGGCCAGGCCGCGCCGAATCCCTTCGACTGCGTCATCAAATACTTCCCGCACGAGCTGGCTCAAAGGTAAACCGCCATGAACGCGAACACCCCTACCGTTACATTCGAACTCAATGGCCGCCAGGTGGCGGCGCTGCCCTACGAGTCGCTGATCGAAGTCGCGGCGCGCGAAGGCGTCGAGATCCCGCGCCTGTGCTACAAGGAAGGCTATGAAGCCGTCGGCAACTGCCGCTCCTGCATGGTCGAGATCGACGGCGAGCGCGTACTGGCGCCATCGTGCTGCCGCGCACCCGCCGCCGGCATGAAGGTGCGCACGGACAGCCCGCGTGCTGTGGCCGCCCAGAAGATGGTGCTCGAGCTGCTCATGTCCGACATGCCCGAGGCCGAATACACCCGCAAGAACGAAGTCGATATGTGGGCCGACAAGCTTGGCGTGGGCAAGCCGCGCTTCGCCGGCACCCGCGCCCAGCCTCGGATCGACGCCACCCACGCCGCGATTACCGTCAACCTCGACGCCTGCATCCAGTGCACCCGCTGCGTGCGCGCCTGCCGCGACGAGCAGGTCAACGACGTGATCGGCCTGGCCTTCCGCGGGCAGGATACGAAGATCGTGTTCGACCAGGACGACGCGCTGGGCGCCTCGACCTGCGTGGCCTGCGGCGAATGCGTGCAGGCCTGCCCGACCGGCGCCCTGATGCCGGCGCGCGAAGTGGCCCTGAACATCCCGGACAAGCAGGTCGATTCGGTCTGCCCTTACTGCGGCGTGGGCTGCCAGCTGACCTATAACGTCAAGGACAACAAGATCCTGTTCGTGGAAGGGCGTAATGGCCCGGCCAACCTGGGGCGCCTGTGCGTCAAGGGCCGCTACGGCTTCGATTATGCGCACCACCCGCACCGCCTCACCAAACCCCTGATCCGCCGCGAGGGCATGCCGAAAACCGGCGACTTCACGATGGACCCGGACCGCGTACTCGAAGTCTTCCGTGAAGCGAGCTGGGAAGAAGCGCTGGCGCTGGCCGGCGGCAAGCTCGCGGCCATTCGCGACACGCATGGCGGCAACGCGCTGGCCGGCTTCGGCTCGGCCAAGGGCAGCAATGAAGAAGCCTATCTGTTCCAGAAGCTGGTGCGCACGGGCTTCGGCACCAACAACGTCGACCACTGCACCCGCCTGTGCCACGCCTCCTCGGTGTCGGCCCTGCTGGAAGGCATCGGCTCGGGCGCCGTGTCGAACCCGGTGATGGACGTGACCCGCGCCGAAGTCATCGTGATCATCGGCGCCAACCCGACCGTGAACCACCCGGTGGCCGCTACCTGGATCAAGAATGCGGTGAAACTGGGCGCCAAGCTGGTGGTGCTCGATCCGCGCCGCTCCGAGCTGGCGCGCCATGCGCACCGCTACCTGCAGTTCAAGCCCGATACCGACGTGGCCCTGCTCAACGCGATGATGCACGTGATCGTCAACGAAAAGCTGGTCGACGAAGCTTTCATTGCCAGCCGCACCATCGGCTACGACCAGCTGGAGGCCAATGTGGCTGAATACAGCCCGGAAGCGATGGCGCCGATCTGCGGCATCGATGCCGAGACCATCCGCTACGTGGCGCGCCTGTACGCCACCTCGAAGGGATCGATGATCCTGTGGGGCATGGGCGTGTCGCAGCACGTGCACGGCACCGACAACGCGCGCTGCCTGATCGCCCTGAGCCTGATGACCGGCCAGATCGGCCGTCCGGGCACCGGCCTGCATCCGCTGCGCGGCCAGAACAACGTGCAGGGCGCGTCCGACGCCGGCCTGATCCCGATGATGCTGCCGGATTACCAGCGCGTCGACAATCCCGTGGCCCGGGCGCGTTTCGAGGCCGCCTGGGGCGCCACGCTCGACCCGAAGCCGGGCCTGACCGTGGTCGAGATCATGGACGCGATCGATCATGGTGATATCCGCGGCATGTACATCATGGGCGAGAACCCGGCCATGTCCGACCCGGACGCCAACCACGCGCGCGCCGCGCTGGCGGCACTCGAACACCTGGTGGTGCAGGACATCTTCCTGACCGAGACGGCGTATTTGGCCGACGTGATCCTGCCGGCATCCGCCTTCCCTGAAAAGACCGGCACCTTCACCAATACCGACCGCCTCGTGCAGCTGGGCCGCCAGGCCATCGACCCGCCGGGCGACGCCAAGCAGGACCTGTGGATCATCCAGCAGATGGCGCAGCGCCTCGGCCTGGGCTGGAATTATGGCCACGTCTCGGAAGTGTTCGACGAGATGCGCCACACCATGGCCAGCATCGGCGGCATTACCTGGGAACGCCTGGAACGCAATGGCGCCGTGGTCTACCCTTGCATGAACGAGGGCGACGTCGGCCAGCCGGTGGTGTTTACCGAGATCTTCCCGCGCGAAGGGGGCAGGGCGCGCTTCGTGCCGGCCGATATCATCCCGGCCGACGAGCGTCCGGACGCCGACTACCCGCTGGTCCTGATCACGGGCCGCCAGCTGGAACACTGGCACACCGGCAGCATGACCCGCCGCGCCACGGTGCTCGACGCGATCGAACCCGATCCGGTGGCGCTGGTGCACCCGCTGGACATGGAGCGCATGGGTATCGCGCCGGGCCAGCCCATCACGATCGCCTCGCGCCGCGGCGAAGTGGTGCTGTATGCGCGGGCCGACGACAGCTCGCCGGTGGGGGCGATCTTCGTGCCCTTCTGCTACTACGAGGCGGCCATCAATCGCCTCACCAATGCAGCGCTCGACCCGTTCGGCAAGATCCCCGAGTTCAAGTACTGTGCGATCCGGGTCACGCCGGGCGGGGAGGTGGCCGAGCAGGGCAGCTATGGTGGCGGCCAAATCCTGGCCGGCATGGCACAATTGGCAAGATGAACCACACCGACCAGCCACGCTACCGACCTGAACTGTCAAACGCCAGCGCCCCCCTCACGCACGAGGTGGCCGCGCTGGACGAGCGCGGCCGGCCTTCAAACATCGCCATTCCGGCGGAACGTCCGCTGACGGTGTACGTGGACAAGCGCGAGATCGTCACCCTGATGACCCTGGGCGGGGCGCCGGAAGCGCTGACCCTGGGCTACCTGCGCAACCAGCGCCTGGTGCGGGCGATCGAGGACATCGTCTCGATCCAGGTCGACTGGGCGGTCGATGCGGTGGCGGTCAGCACCCGCAGCGGCATCGCCGATGTCGAGGAGCGCACCGCGAAGAAGGTCGTCACCACCGGCTGCGGCCAGGGCTCGGTGTTCGGCGGCCTGATGGACGAAGTCGACCAGATCGCGCTGCCCGTCGATGCGCGCTTGAAGCAATCGGTGGTCTACCGCATCGTCGAGGCCATCCGCACCCAGCAATCGATCTACAAGCAGGCCGGCTCGGTGCATGGCTGCGCGCTGTTTTCCCACGACGGCGAGTTGCTGTATTTTGTCGAAGACGTCGGCCGCCACAACGCGGTGGACGCCATCGCCGGCCTGATGTGGCTCGATGGGCTGCAGGGCGGCGACAAGGTGTTCTATACCACCGGGCGCCTGACGTCCGAGATGGTGATCAAGGGCGCCCAGATGGGCATTCCCTTCCTGCTGTCGCGCTCGGGCACCACCCAGATGGGCCACATGGTGGCGCAAAAGGTCGGCATGTCGCTGCTGGCGCGCTGCTCCGGCAAGCACTTCCTGTTATTGGCCGGGCATGAGCGGCTGGTTTTCGAGCCCGACCTGCTGGAACCCCTGAACGCACCCCGGACGGTGTAAACGTGCTGGACGCGACCTCGCATGCGTTCGCGCTGCTCTTCTCGGGCGACGCGGCCTTGTGGCATATCGTCTGGGTCTCGCTCAAGACCAGCGTGCTCGGCCTGCTGTTGGCCGCGCCGCCCGCCATCTTCCTCGGTTATGTGATCGCGCTGCACCGCTTCCCGGGCCGCCGCCTGGCGATCTGGCTGGCCCAGGCCGCGCTGTCGCTGCCGACCGTCCTGATCGGCCTGCTGCTCTACCTGCTGCTGTCGCGCCGCGGGCCGATGGGCGGCCTGGAATGGCTGTTCACCCAGCAGGGCGTGATCCTGGGCCAGATGATCATCGGCCTGCCGGTGCTGCTGGCCTTTACGCTGGCGGCGGTGCAGGCGGCCGATCCGCGCTATGCCGAAACCGCCGTGGCTTTGGGCGCCTCGCGCTGGCGCACCATGCTCACCGTGCTGCACGAGGCGCGCTATGGCGTGATGGCGGCCGTCATCAGCGGCTTCGGGCGCGTGATCTCGGAAGTCGGCTGCGCGCTGATGGTGGGCGGGAACATCGAAGGCCAGACCCGCACCATCACCACGGCCATTGCGCTCGAGACCAGCAAGGGCGATTTTGCCCAGGGCATCGCGCTGGGCATCGTGCTGGTGGCGCTGGCGCTGGTGATGAACGGCGCGCTGGTGCTGCTGCAGGGCGAAGCCCATGCGGCCGGGGGCAGGCTGTGACGGCGCTCCTGAGCGTGCACGGGCTGCACAAGCGCCATGGCGAGCGCACCCTGTTCGAGATCGACACCCTCAGCATCCAGGCCGCCAGCGCTTATGTGCTCACCGGCGTGAACGGCGCCGGCAAGTCCACGCTGCTGCGCACCCTGGCGGGCCTGGAGCGCTGCGAGGCCTGTACCGTCGAATTCGATGGCGGCAAGATGCCCCTCCATCCATATCCCCGTCAGCTGCGCCGCGCCATCGTCTTCGTGCACCAGCACCCGATCATGTTCTCGACCAGCGTGGCCCACAACATCGCCTACGGGCTGGTGGCGCGCGGCGACGACCGCCGCAGCATCGCCGCCGCGGTCGAGGAGGCGATGGACTGGGCCGGCGTGGCCCACCTGCGCGACACGGCCCCGAGCCGCCTGTCCGGCGGCGAGAAGCAGCGCGTGGCGCTGGCGCGGGCACGCGTGCTGCAGCCCCGGCTGCTGCTGCTGGACGAACCCACCGCCAACCTCGACGGCCCGGCGCGCGAGCAGGTCATCGGCCTGATCCCGACCCTGCTCGATGCCGGCAGCAGCGTGGTGATGGCCTGCCACGACCGCGACCTGATCGGGCTGCCCGGCATCTTTCGCCTGAAGCTGCGCGACGGGCGCCTCGAACTTCGTTGACCACCAGGAGAAACCATGCAACGCCGCGACCTCATTACCTTGCTGTTATCGGCCACCCTCGGCATGCCGCTGGCGCACGCCCAGGATGTGCTCCGGCTGTCGACCACCACCAGCACCGAGAACTCGGGCCTGCTCAAGGCGCTGCTGCCGGCCTTCGAGGCGAAAACGGGCATCAAGGTGCATGTGATTGCGGTCGGCACCGGCAAGGCGCTGGAACTGGCGAAGAATGGCGACGTCGACCTGACCCTGGTGCATGCACGGGCGCTGGAGGACAAGTTCGTGGCCGAAGGCTGGGGCGTGGACCGGCGCGACGTGATGTACAACGACTTCATCGTCGTCGGCCCGGCGAGCGACCCGGCCGGGGTCAAGGGCGGCAAGGATGTGATCGCCGCCTTCCGCAAGATCGCCGCCAGCGGCGTGCGCTTCGTGTCGCGCGGGGACAATTCCGGCACCGACGTGATGGAGAAGGGCTACTGGCAGGCCGCCGCCGTCAAGCCGGCCGGCGCCAGCTATGTCTCGGCGGGCCTGGGCATGGGCGAGGTGCTCAACATGGCCGCCGAAATGCGCGCCTACACCTTGACCGACCGCGCCACCTACGGCGCCTACCGCGCGAAAACCGGCCTGGCCGTGCTGGTTGAGGGCGACAAGCGCATGTTCAATCCCTACGGGATCATCGCCGTCAATCCGGTTAAGCACCCCGGCGTCAATTACAAGGGCGCCAAGGCCTTGTCGGACTGGATCACGTCGGGCGAGGGCCAGGCGCGCATCGCCGCCTTCAGGCCGGAAGGCGAGCAGCTGTTCTTCCCGTCAGCCGCCCGCTGAAGACGGGCGGCGCCGGGTTCACGTCTGGCGCCGCTGCGGACTGCCGGACAAGACGCCATCGTAGGGCGCCGCCTTGTCGCCGATGACGATCCCTTCGTCGGTGATCTCGAACAGGCGGATCTGCCGGCTATGCTTGCTGCCGCGTACCTTGACCACCCCGATCAGGGTATGCATCTCGCACTGCGATTCCACATAGCGCTGCATGACGACGACATCGACCAGTACCCCGCTGCCGTAGGGAGAAAAGCGCAGGTCCTGGTAGCGGTCTTCCAGTTCGCTGGTCATCAGGATGGTGACGCCCTTGGCGCCGAGCACGGTGGTCATGCGGTAGAGCGAATCGCGGAAATCCTCGCGGTCTTCGGGCGCCATGGCCATCTCGAAACCCGACAGCGAATCGAGCACCACGCGGGTGGCGCCGAGCTCGTCGATCATGGTGCTCAGCTCGTGCAGCATTTCATCGGTGGACAGGTCGATGGCGCGCACGCTCTTGAGCCCGACCTTGCCGCTGCGGACCAGGTCGTCGAGCTTGATGTTCATCATCTGGCTCGGGCTGCGTTCGAACAGGGCGATCACGCCGGTCTCGCCATTGGCTGCGCCGGCGGCCAGGAATTCGGTCGCCAGCATGGTCTTGCCCGAGCCGGTCGGTCCTACGACCAGGGTGGAATAGCCTTCGGGAATACCGCCGCCCAGCATCTCGTCCAGCACCGGCACGCCCGAGGACAGGCGCCGCGGCGGCACCCGCACCGGCGGCTCGGCGCCGACCGGCTCGGGAGCGGGCAGCACGCGCGGAAAGACCTCGATGCCGGTGTCGTCGATACGGAAGGAATGCAGGCCGGGACGCTGCTTCTGGCCGCGGATCTTGATGATCTGGATCTTGCGCGACATGGCATTGCGCTGCACGATCTGGTTGAGCCAGAAGATGCCGTCGGCCACCGTGAAGATCGGATTCTGGTGCGTTTCCCCGGAGGTGTATTCGCCGATCAGGAAACTGGTCGCCTGCCAGGTGGTCATGTGTGCGACCAGGTGCTGGACGAATTTTTGCAATACCGCCGTATCCTGATCGCCGCCGCGGGCGCCCTCGATGAAGGAGCGGAAGGAATCGATGAAGACCAGGGCGGGCTGGTGCACGCGCACTTCTTCCAGGATCTGGGCCAGCACCAGGTCGTAGTTGCCCAGCTCGACCTGGGGAGCGAGGCTGATGTAGTTGACCGATTTGCCGACCTTGTCGAAATCGAAAAAGCCGAACTGCTGCTGGTAGCGCAGCATCTTGAGGGGCGGCTCGCCCATGGCGGTGAAGAACAGCGCCTTGCGCTCGGGGCCGGCCAATCCGAACATGATCTGTTGGGCAAAGGTTGTCTTGCCGCTGCCCGGGGTGCCACCGATGATGTTGAACGATAGCTGGGGCAGGCCGCCGCCGAGGATGGTGTCCAGTCCGGGCACACCCGTCGGCAGGGCCTGCAGGTCAATCTGGTCGGTCATTACCGCATTCTCCTAAGGATTCTTAAGTGGCGTCGTCCGGCGCAAAGGCCGACGCCAGGAACTGGCTCGCCAGCCGCACGCCGATCAGTTCGCCCAACTGGCTGGTGAAGCTCTCGAGCAAGGCGCGGTTCACCGCCAGCAACTCGTCCGCCTGCCGGCCGTCGAGGGCGCTGGCGAACAGGGTGTAGGCCTGACGTTGCTGTTCCGGCGTGGCCGCCTGCGGCAGCCAGGGAAATGCCGCTTCGTTGAGCGCAAGCGTGCGTGCGAACAGCAGCTGGGTGCTCATGGGGCCGAGCAGGGGATCGAAACGCGCGAACATGCGGACCCAGACGCCGGCCGCGCTTGCCGTGCTTGCTGGTGCACCGTCCGGTGTCAGGCGTTCCATGATCGTGGCAAGCAGCTCGGTTGGTATCGGCATGATGTCAGACAAGAGCTGCTATGGCCTGGCGCTTGAAAAATGCCATCGCCCGGTCCCGTTGATTGAGTTGTTTTCAGAACATGATTCTATCCGATCGCCGGTGTGGCGGAAACATCGTCGGGAGGGCGATGGATGGGCAGGTGCATGGTCACCGCTGTGCCGTGGGTACGGTCGCTGGCGATCGACAGGCTGCCCCCGTGGGCCGCCAGGCGCTGGTCGAGCGCCGGCAGGCCGTAGCAGCGGGACTTGCGCGGCGCCTTCGGATCGAAACCGATGCCGTTGTCCGACACCACCATGTCGAGCATGTCCCCGTGCACCCCCAGCAGCACGCTGACGCGGCTGGCAAGCGAATGGCGAAACACATTGTTCAGGCATTCCTGCAGGACGCGGCAGGCCGTCAGCACGGTCTCTTCATCCAGCGCCAGGTTGGCGACCGCGTCGGACTCGAGCTGGCAGGCGATGCCGCTGGCGCGGATGAACTTGCGCACTTCGAGCTCGAGCGTTGCCTGCAGTCCCAGGTCGAGGCCGGCCGGGCGCAGGTCGCCCATCAGCTGCTTGACCGTGCGCAGGGTGGTGTCGACATTGTCGAGCGCGGCGCTGGCCAGGTCGTGCAGGCGGCCATGGCGGACGGCGGTATGCTGGAACAGCATGGCGATATCGATGCGCAGCGCCAGCAAATTCTGGGCGAGGCTATCGTGGATCTCACCGGAAATACGCTTGCGCTCGGCTTCGAGGTTGGCGACCTGGTGGGCCAGCAAGTCGTTCAATTTTTGCTCGGAGACGCGCAAGGCCTGCTCGGCGCTTTCGCAGGAAAGGATCTTCTCGACCAGGGCCTGGTTGACCAGCATCTGGTCCTGGGTCAGCTGGAGCACCGCCGCTTCGAGCGCGGCCGTGGCTGATTCGTCGTGGTCGCCCTCGTCCTGCCCGGCAGGGCGGCGCTGGCCTCGCGCGGAACTGTTGCGGCCGGAAAGTTGTGTACGCATGTGGATGAGCTAGCTGATCAACCGCAAAACTTGAACAGGGATATCTGGTACCGCCCCTCGACCCTACGGCGATTGGCACGCCAAGTCAAGCACAGCCAACAGCGGCAGTGCGCCAGGCGCGTCCAGGCCGTGCCGGCAGCCGGGCAAGACCGGCCTGGCAGCGCTAGGTGTGACATCAATATGTGGTAAAGGACACAATCATGCCGGTAGGGTAGAATCTCAAGATGGTGAAAAAAGCCCTGATTGTCGATGACATGCCGCTCGACGTCGAACTGACGCGGCGTGTACTGCGAAACTGCGGCGAACAGCACGAGATCGTGGTGGCCTCGGACGGCGAAGAAGCCTTGCGCGAACTGGGCCGGACGCAGGACTTCGATGTCGTCCTGCTGGACCTGAAGCTGCCCAAGCTCGACGGCTTCGAGGTCCTGAAAGAGATCTCGTCCAAGCCGTCCATGTCCGGCATACCCGTGATCGTCCTGTCGAACACCCGCAATGAAACGGAGCGCATGCGCAGCCGCATGCTCGGCGCCTGCGAATTCGTGGAAAAGGCCATGGACTACGCCGAGTTCGACGCCAACCTGCGGCGCACCCTGGCGCATTACGGGTTCTGCCGCGCCTGATCCAGCTGTTTGCATAATCGTCAACTGCGCTTGCTTCATTGTTGGTGAGTTAACAGCGCCGGCGTGGCATACTCCCTCCGTTCCATTTTTTTCATTCCTATGTCTAGCGATCGCAAGCCAGTCAAGCTGGCCGGTTCCACCCTCACGCATTCCTGCCATGCCTGCGCCTTCTTCCACACCAGGGAAGAAGAATACCGGGTGCTCCTGCCTTTCATCCAGGAGGGCTTCGAGCATGGCGACCGCGCCTTCCACATCGTGGGCCGGGAGCTGCACGCGGATCACATGGCGCGCCTGGAGCGGGCCGGCATCGATACCGCCGCGGCGCAAGCGCAGGGGCAGCTGGAAGTGCGGACCTGGGACGAGACCTACCTGACGGATGGGCATTTCGACCAGCATCGCATGATCGAGACCTTGCTGGCACTGCTGGCGCCGGAAAACAACCCTCCCGGGAAAATATCGCGCAATATCGCCAGCATGTCCTGGGCGCTCGAAGACCGGCCCGGCGTCGACGACATCGTCGAATACGAAGCCCGCCTGAACCAGGCGCTTCCGGCGCAGCACGATCCGGTCGTCTGCACCTACGACCTGGCCGAGTTCGACGCCGGCGTCGTGATGGATATCCTGCGCACCCACCCGATGGTGATCATCGGCGGCATCCTGCAGGAAAACCCGTTCTTCGTTCCGGCTGAACAGATGCTCGCCGAACTGGAAGCGCGCAAGGCCGCCGCGCTGCCGGACACGGCGACGGCCTAGGGCGCATTGAACCGTATGCAGACCGCAGGCAAGGACGAACCGGAGCTCGAGCGCCTGCGCCAGACCACGCGCGACCTCGTTGCCATGACGACCCTGCCGGCGATCTGGGGCGAGCTTGCTCCCGCCGGCGTGATCGAGAGCCTGGCCGGCGTCCTGCTGAAAATGCTGGACCTGGACATGGCGTATATCCGCTTATGCGGACATGGCGACTGCGCCGAGATCGATACCATGCGCAGCCGGGAACACGGTGCCGAGGCGCTGTTCCTGCCTGCAGTGCGCGCGATGGCGGCGCCGCAAGAGCCCATTGCGCCGGCGACCATTGCCCATCCAGCCGGCGGGCAGCCCCTGCAAGCGAGCCTGGTCCGCTTCGGCATCTCGGGCGAGATCGGCATGATCGCCGTCGCTTCCCGGCGCCCTGGTTTCCCGTCCGAGAACGAGCGCCTGCTGCTGGGCGTGGCCGCCAACCAGGCCACGGTCGTGCTGCAACGCCACCAGTCCGCGCGCGCGCTCAGGCAAAGCGAAGCGCGCTTCCTCGACCTGGCCGACGCGGCGCCGGCAATGCTGTGGGTCACCGAGCTGGATGGGCACTGCTCCTTCCTGTCGCGCGGCTGGTATGCGTTCACCGGGCAAACCGAGCAGCAGGGACTGGGCATGGGCTGGACCCGGGCCATCCATCCGGACGACCGCGACGCGGCAAGCCGGGCCTTCCGGGATGCCAACGCCCGCCAGGCCGAATTCAGCCTCGAGCACCGCGTGCTGCATGTCGACGGCAGCTACCGCTGGGTCATCGATACGGGGCGTCCGCGCTTTTCCCCGTCGGGGGACTTCCTGGGGTTCGTCGGCAATGTCCTCGATATCAGCGACCGCAAGGAGGCGGAGCAGGCCCTGCACGACACGCGCACCATGCTCTCCACGGTGTTCGAAGCGCTCCCGGTGGGCGTGGCGGTGGCCGACCAGGACGGCAAGCTGCTGCTGTCGAACCACGAAATGCACCAGTACCTCCCCACTGGAAAGTTGCCTTCGCTGGATGCGGCGCGCCTCGACCAATGGCGGGCGTTCCACGAGGACGGACGCCCGTATGCGCGCCAGGACTTCCCCGGCGCGCGCGCACTGCGCGGCGAACGGGTAGTGCCCGGCATCGAGGCGCTGTACACGAGGGATGACGGCGCAGAGATCTGGACGCAAGTTGCCGCGATCCCCCTGAAGAACAGCAACAACGTTCCCAGCGGCCAGGTGTCCGTCGTCACCAATATCGACGCCTTCAAGCGTACGGAAGCGGCGCTGCGCCAGGCCGAGACCAAGCAGCGCAGCCTGTTCGACGAAGTCGCGAAATCCAACCGCAACCTGAGCGAATTCCTGGCGGTCCTGGCGCACGAACTGCGCAACCCGCTGGCGCCGATCCTGACCGGCCTGGAAATCATGCGCATGCGCGCCGACAGCCTGGACACCGTCGCCAACGTGCGCGGCATCATCGAGCGCCAGGTCAGGCAGTTGTCGCACCTGATCAACGACCTGCTCGATATCGCCCGCGTCACCAACGGCAAGGTCGACATCCGCAAGCAGGCGGTCGAGCTGAAGTCGATCGTTGCCAATGCCGTGGAAACCAGCCTGCCCCTGATCGAGAAGGGCCGCCATGCCCTCACCATGCAGCTGCACGATGCGCCGCTGCCGGTCCATGCCGACCCCACCCGCATCGCCCAGGTGGTCGGCAACCTGTTGACGAATGCGGCCAAGTACACGCCGCCGGGCGGCCAGATCACCCTGAGTGTCGGGCGCGAGGGCGACCAGGCCCTGGTGTCGGTGACCGATAACGGCATCGGCATTCCGCCGGAAGCGCTGGAATCGGTGTTCGAGATGTTCAGCCAGGTCGGGCGCAACATGCAGCATGCGCAGGGCGGCCTGGGCATCGGGCTGTCGCTGGTGCGCCAGCTCGTCGCCCTGCACGAAGGCACGGTGGCGGCCAGCAGCGCCGGCGCCGGCAAGGGCAGTACCTTCGTGGTCAGGCTGCCGATCGACGCGCGCGATGCGGCCGGCGCCCCGGTAGTGGCGGCGGCAGGCGCCGCCACGACCGGAAGACCCTTGCGCATCCTGGTCACGGACGACAACGTGGATGCGGCGCTGACCCTGGCGTCGCTGCTCGAGATCCAGGGCCACGTGCTGCAGGTCGCGCACGATGGCCGGCAGGCGCTGGAGGCGGCGCAGGGTTTCCAGCCCGAGGTGGTCTTCCTCGACATCGGCATGCCGGACATGTCGGGCTATGAAGTGGCTCACCGGCTCAGGAAGATCGCGGGCCTGGAGCGCAGCACCATCGTGGCCGTATCGGGATGGGGTGCGAAGGACGACCTGGCGCGCTCGAAGCAAGCCGGTTTCGACATGCATTTCACCAAACCGGTGGCGCCGGCGCGGCTGAACGACTTCCTCGCTTCGCTGCCGCATTGAGCGGCCTCGTCCGCGGCAGCGCCCCGGGCGCCCCGGCCGACTACATCAGGATGACGTCGTACTGTTCCTGGTGATAGCCTTTTTCCACCTGCAGCGAAATGCGCTTGCCGATGAAGTCGCCCAGCATCGCCAGGTGCTGCGATTCTTCTTCCAGGAACAGGTCGATCACTTCCTGCCCCGCAACGATGCGGAATTCGCGCGGGTTGAACTGCTTGGCTTCGCGCAGCAGCTCGCGCAGGATCTCGTAGCAGATCGTGCGCGAAGTTTTCACCTGGCCCTTGCCGCTGCAGGCAGGGCAGGGCTCGCACAGGATGTGGGCCAGCGATTCGCGGGTGCGCTTCCTCGTCATCTCCACCAGCCCCAGCGCCGAGAAGCCGCTCACCGACACCTTGGTGCGGTCGCGCGCAAGCGTCTTCTTCAACTCGGCCAGCACCTGGTTGCGGTGCTCGTTGTTTTCCATGTCGATGAAGTCGAGGATGATGATGCCGCCCAGGTTGCGCAGGCGCAGCTGGCGCGCGATGGCATGCGCCGCTTCCAGGTTGGTCTTGAAGATGGTGTCGGCAAAATTGCGTCCGCCGACATAGCCGCCGGTGTTGACGTCGATGGTCGTCATCGCCTCGGTCTGGTCGACGATCAGGTAGCCGCCGCTTTTCAGGTCCACGCGGCGGCCCAGCGCGCGCAGGATTTCCTCTTCCACGCCGTATAAATCGAACAGCGGGCGCTCGCCGGTGTAGTGCGCCAGGCGCGCCAGCACGCTGGGCGTATAGACTTGCGCGAACTCGACCAGCATGTTGAAGTTCTCGCGCGAGTCGATCTGGATGGTGGCGGTCTCGTCGTGCACGAAGTCGCGCAGCACGCGCTGGGCCAGGTTCAGGTCCTGGTAGAGCAGGGAAGTGGGCGGGCGGGTGCGCGCGCCCTGCACGATCGAACCCCAGGTCTTGCGCAGGTAATCCACGTCGGCGGCGATGTCCACGTCCGAGGCATCCTCGGCCTGGGTGCGCACGATGTAGCCGCCCTTCTCGTCCTTGGGCAGCAGGTTCTGCAGGCGGGTGCGCAGCTGGTCGCGGTCGGCTTCCTTCTCGATCTTCTGCGAGATGCCGATGTGCTGGTCCTGCGGCAGGTAGACCAGCATGCGCCCGGCGATCGAGATCTGGGTGGACAGGCGCGCGCCCTTGGTGCCGATCGGGTCCTTGATGACCTGCACGGTCAGCACCTGGCCGTCGAACAGCAGTTTCTCGATGGGAGTGGGCGGGGCGCTCGTGCTGCCTTCGTGGCTGCGGGCTTCCCAGATGTCGGCCACGTGCAAAAAGGCGGCGCGTTCCAGGCCGATGTCGATGAAGGCCGACTGCATGCCCGGCAGCACGCGTACGACCTTGCCCAGGTAGACATTTCCCGCCAGCCCGCGCGTCAGGGTGCGTTCGATGTGCAGTTCCTGCACCGCGCCCTGCAGGACCAGCGCAACGCGCGTTTCCTGCGGAGTGATGTTGATGAGGATGTCTTCGTTCATGGGACCAGTCGCGCGCTATGGATCAGGGTGCCATGATACACGGTGGGGTGGGTGGCCGGGATGGTGGATCAGCGTTGTCCCGCAGGGTAGGCGGGGTTATTCTGGGCAATGCCCGGAATGACGAACGCCCACGCGTTCCCATCACGCGTGCATTGCGGCCCCCCCTTGGCTTGTTTGAACGCGTGGGCAAGGAACTTGCCCACCTACGGAGCGCGTCGAATCACACACCGGCGAACCGGTCAGATCTGGTAACCCGCCTTGCGCAGCAGGATCGCCGTCTCGAACAGCGGCAGGCCCATGATGCCCGAATGGCTGCCCTCGATATGCTCGACGAACAGCGCGGCGCTGCCCTGGATGCCGTAGCCGCCGGCCTTGTCGTAGGGTTCGGCGGTAGCGCAATAGGCCTTGATCTGGGGCGGAGTGAGCTTGGCGAAGCGCACTTCCGAGACCTGCGTGATCTGGTCCGCGACGCGCTCGGCGTGGATCGCCACCGAGGTCAGCACCTGGTGGGTGCGGCCCGACAGGCGCTCGAGCATGTCGACCGCCTCGGCATTGTCGGCCGGCTTGCCGAGGATCTCGCCGTCGAGCGTGACGGTGGTGTCGGCCGTCAGGATGGGGCGCAGCGGCTGGCGCCGCACCTGCAGGATATTCCAGGCGAACGCGCCTTTTTCCTTGGCCACCCGCGCGACGTAGGTGCGCGGGTCTTCGCCCGGCAGGACGTCCTCGCTGATGTCGAGGCCGCGCGCCGGATCGCCGCGCACCATCAGCAGTTCGAATTCCACGCCAACCTGGCGCAGCAGTTCACGCCTGCGCGGGCTCTTGGAGGCGAGATAGATTTTCTTGTCAGTGAGTTTCATCGAGGTCAGACGCGGTGGTACGGATGGTTCTGGGTAATCGACCAGGCACGGTACAACTGTTCTGCAAGCATGACCCGCACGATTCCGTGCGGCAGCGTCATGCTCGAGATGCGGATCATGCCTTCGGCGCGCGCTTTCAGCTCCGGATCCAGGCCATCGGCGCCGCCGATCAGGAATGCGGTGTCGCGGCCATCCTGCTGCCAGGTTTCCAGCATCTGCGACAGCCCGACGCTGGTCAAGTCCTTGCCGCGCTCATCCAGCGCGATGATGCGCACGCCCTTGGGCAGCACCGCCTCGATGCGTTCGCGTTCGAGCGCCATGGCCGTGGCGGCAGTCTTGCTGCCGGAGCGCTCGACCGGCTTGATTTCCTTGAGCACGATGCGCAGCTCGGGCGGCATGCGCTTCGTGTACTCGCCGAACCCGGATTCGATCCAGGCCGGCATCTTGTGCCCGACGGCAGCAATGATCAGTTGCATGGAATCAGAAGTTGGGGATTACTCTTCTGCCTTCTTCACGCGGCGGATCACTTTTTTCACCGGCGCAGCGTCGGCCGGTGCTGCTGCCTTGGTCACGCGCTTCGGTGGCTTGGCCTTGGTCGCTTCGACGGCGGCGATCTCGGTCTTGCTTGGCATGACCTTGATGGTCTTGCCGACCGGGGCCTTCTTGGCGGCCGGCTTCTTGGCCGCGGCGGTGGCAGCAGGGGCCTTCTTTGCCGCCGCTGGCTTGCGCTCGCGGATCGGCTTGACTTCGGGCTGCTCCTGGGTTGCCGCCAGGTGCTTGGACTTGGCCTTCGGTTCGGCCGCTTCGGCCTCGGCCGTCGACTTGCGCTTGGCCGCGCCCAGCTTGACCGGCTTTTCGCCCCAGATTTCTTCCAGGCGGTAGTACTGGCGGATGGCCGGCTGCATGATGTGGACGATCATGTCGCCCAGGTCGACCAGCACCCATTCGCCGGTGTCCTCGCCTTCCATGCCGACCACGTCGCCGCCGGCGGCCTTGACCTTGTCGCGCACCGAAGCGGCCAGCGCCTTGGTCTGGCGGTTCGAGGTGCCCGAGACCACTGCGATGCGGTCGAACAGGCTGGTCAGGTGCATCGTGTCGAACACGGCGATTTCCTGTCCTTTGACGTCTTCGAGGGCGTCAACGACGAGGGTTTGTAGTTTCTTGATATCCATTAGCTTTTATATAAGTTATGTTGTTGAATATAGTCTAGCACTTGCGGCGTAAGGCGCGCGCTTATGTCGGCGCTCGTCCTCATGCCCGTTCGCAGGGCGTTTCTAAGCTGTGTGGCAGAAATATCTACCGCCAGTGTTTCTGCCAGGCAGACTTTGCCGTATGGGGCAAGGCGCACTTCCGCCGGCGTCGCCAGACGCTGCGAGAGTTCCTGCGCTACTGCTGGAGGCAAGCTATCCTGATCCAGGTCGTAACCCGGGCGTGCAGCCACGCCGAGGTTGCATAGCGCAAACAGCTCATGCCATTTGCGCCAGGTGTCGAGCTTGTGCAGCTGGTCGGCTCCCATCAGGAAGACGATCGATGCTGCCGGTCCAACGGTGTCGTTCAATTCGGTACGCAGGCCGCGCAGGGTGTCGACCGTATAGGTCGGGCTGCCGCGTTCGATCTCCTGCAGGTCGATCGTCACGCTGGTTGTCGATCCCGCAAAGACTTGCCCGCCGAAGGCCAGTTCGAGCATGGCAATGCGCTGGGCGTCGCTGGCCTGCAGCGCGCCTTTTTGCCACGGCCGGGCCGGCAGGATGCGCAGCTCGTCCGGTTGCAGCAGCTCGGCAAACAGTGCCCCCAGGGCCACGTGCCCGACGTGCACCGGGTCGAAACTCCCGCCCAGCAGGGCGACGCAATGCGTCACGGCGCCAGCCAGTCCCGGTGCACGAGGAAGTCGCTGTAGAGCAGCGCTTCCGGGCTGCCCGGTTCCGGGTGCCAGTCGTAGCGCCATTTCACGATCGGCGGCATCGACATCAGGATCGCCTCGGTGCGCCCGCCCGACTGCAGGCCGAACAGGGTGCCGCGGTCCCACACCAGGTTGAACTCGACATAGCGCCCGCGACGGTAGGCCTGGAAGTCGCGTTCGCGCTCGCCGAAAGGCAGGTCCTTGCGGCGCTGCAGGATCGGCAGGTAGGCATCGAGGAAACCGTTGCCGACGCTTTGCACCATCCCGAACGCCGCGTCGAAACCGGCTTCGTTGAAGTCGTCGAAGAAGATGCCGCCCACGCCGCGCGGCTCCTTCCGGTGCTTCAGATAAAAATACTCGTCGCACCACTTCTTGAAGCGCGGATGCAGGCCTTCGCCATACGGCGCCAGCGCATCGTGGCAAACCTGGTGGAAGTGGCGCGCGTCCTCGGCATTGCCGTAATAGGGCGTCAGGTCCATGCCCCCGCCGAACCACCAGACCGGCTCCTTGCCGGGCGCAGTCGCTTCGAAAAAGCGCACGTTCATGTGCACGGTCGGCGCATGGGGATTACGCGGGTGCAGCACCAGCGACACGCCCATCGCTTCCCAGGCGCGGCCCGCCAGTTCCGGACGCGCGGCCGCGGCCGACGGCGGCAGGCTGGCGCCGGTCACGTGCGAGAAGTTCACCCCGCCACGCTCGAACACATTGCCTTCTTCGACCAGGCGCGAGATCCCGCCGCCGCCTTCCGGGCGTTCCCAGGTATCGCGCAGGAAGGGCTTGCCGTCGATGTCTTCGAGGGCCTGCACGATGCGGGACTGGAGACCGAGCAGCCAGGCTTTGACGGCGATTGGATCGGGGGTGGACATGCGCTGGGAGTGGTGTCGGGGAAAAGGAAGGGGCAGATTGTACACCTGCGCGGGGTGTTCTTATGATTATGGGGCTGGGGGCCCGTGTCCGACTGCGAGCTGGCTTGGGCTCCGGCCTTTGCCGGAGCGACCTTGTTTTGGGAATCGACCCATATCGTGTTGGCGATGCGTTCATTGTCAGCCTTAACACCGTCGTCCCGGCGCAGGCGGGGACCCAATGTTGCGCGCCTGCTGCCAACGCCTCGCACAACTACCAGCACCGCCTTACTTCACCCCGCGCCAGCCGATATCGCGGCGGAATTGCGCGCCATTGAAGTGGATCTTCTCCACCGTCTCATACGCCTGCTTCTGCGCCATCTTGACGCTGTCGCCCAGGCCGACGACGCACAGCACGCGGCCGCCATTCGACTGCAGGTTGCCGCCCACCAGGGTAGTGCCGGCGTGGAAAGTCACGCATTCCGGCGTCTCGGCCGGGATGCCGACGATGGTGTCGCCCTTGCGCGGGCTGTCCGGGTAGCCGGCAGCGGCCAGTACGACGCCCACCGCGGTGCGGCGGTCCCATTCCAGTTCGACCGCGTCCAGGGTGCCGTTGCAGGCGTGCTCCAGGACCGGCACCAGGTCGCTCTTCAGGCGCGCCATGATCGGCTGGGTCTCCGGGTCGCCCATGCGGCAGTTGAATTCCAGCGTGCGCGGGTTGCCATCGGCATCGATCATCAGGCCGGCGTACAGGAAGCCTGTGAAGACGATGCCGTCCTTGGCCATGCCCTGGATGGTCGGGTTGATGATCTCGCGCATCACGCGCGCATGCATCGACGGCGTGACGATCGGGGCAGGGGAGTACGCGCCCATGCCGCCGGTGTTCGGGCCGCCGTCGCCGTCCAGCAGGCGCTTGTGGTCCTGGCTGGTGGCCAGCGCCAGCACGTTCTTGCCGTCGCACATGACGATGAAGCTGGCTTCTTCGCCGGCCAGGAATTCTTCGATCACGATGCGCGCGCCGGCGTCGCCGAAGGCGTTATCGGACAGCATGTTGTCGACCGCAGCGTGCGCTTCATCGAGCGACATCGCCACCACCACGCCCTTGCCGGCGGCCAGGCCATCGGCCTTGATCACGATCGGGGCGCCATTGGCGGCGATATGGGCGTGGGCTGCCGCCGCATCGGAAAAACTCTGGTAGGTCGCGGTCGGGATGCCGTGGCGCTGCATGAAGGACTTGGCGAAATCCTTCGAGCTTTCCAGTTGCGCCGCCTCGCGGGTCGGGCCGAAGATCTTCAGGCCGCGCGCGCGGAACAGGTTCACGATGCCGGCGGCCAGCGGCGCTTCCGGCCCCACCAGGGTCAGGGCGATGCCTTCGGCCACCACGAAGTCGGCGAGCAGCGCAGGGTCGGTGATGTCGATGTTCACCAGGCGCGCGTCGAGCGCAGTGCCGCCATTGCCCGGTGCGACGAAGACGGTCTGGACGCGTTCCGATTGGGCCAGTTTCCAGGACAGGGCGTGTTCACGGCCGCCAGAGCCGACTACGAGGATTTTCATACGGGCTTTTCCAGCTTGGTTTCCAGCTTATTCTTCGATGACGGCGTTGGTGAAGACTTCCTGGACGTCGTCCAGGTTTTCCAGCGCGTCGAGGAGTTTCTGCATCTTGATGGCGTCGTCGCCGGTGAAGACGGTTTCGGTGGCAGGCTTCATGATGACTTCCGCCACCTCGGCCTTGAACCCGGCTGCTTCCAGCGCTTCCTTCACGCTCGAGAACGCGAACGGGTCGCACAGCACTTCGAAGCCGCCTTCGTCATCCTGCACCACGTCGTCGGCGCCGGCCTCGAGGGCCGATTCCATCAGCTTGTCCTCGTCCACGCCGGGCGCGAACAGGAACTGGCCGGTGTGCTGGAACATGAAGGCGACCGAGCCTTCGGTGCCCATGTTGCCGCCGAATTTGCTGAAGGCGTGGCGCACTTCGGCCACGGTGCGCACGCGGTTGTCGGTCATGCAGTCGACGATGATGGCCGCGCCGCCGATGCCGTAGCCTTCGTAGCGGACTTCTTCGTAGTTCACGCCTTCGAGCTCGCCCGAGCCGCGCTGGATGGCGCGGCTGACGTTATCCTTCGGCATGTTGGCGTCAGCGGCCTTCTCGACCGCCAGGCGCAGGCGCGGGTTGGAAGCAATGTCGCTGCCGCCCATGCGTGCGGCCACGGTGATCTCCTTGATCAGGCGCGTCCAGATCTTGCCGCGCTTGGCGTCGGTAGCGGCTTTCTTATGCTTGATGTTGGCCCATTTGCTGTGTCCAGCCATGTCGAAAAATCCTTAGACGGTATGCAAGAGTGGCCGACATTCTAACATAGGCCCCTTCTGCAAAATCGTCTGGCGGCGTCAGCACAACAGCAAGAAAACGCATTCGCCGCCGGCCGCACCAAGGATTTCTTAAGGGAACATTCGCCAGGTTCCCCAGGCCACCAACACCAGGCCCGACACCCAGCCGGCCAGCGTGCCTTCCTTCAGACGCAGCTCGCACAGCAGCAGCAGGCCCACCGCCGCCACCACGCCCGGGTCGCCCGGCCCGCCGCCCAGGGGCAGCAGGAGCAGCAGCCAGCAGCAGCCCAGGCAGATGCGGCCATGCTCGGCGCCCTGCCACAGCGCCCCCGCCATGCCGCCGCGCCACTCGGCCAGCACGCCGGGCAGGGGCGTGCGGCAATAGTCGAGGCAATCGTGCTTGGCCGGGGTCCACTGGTAGACGCCGGCGGCGACCATGGCCAGGCCCGCGCCGGCCGGATGGCGCACCGCCAGCGAGGCGTCGAGCATGCCGGCGTCGTGCAAGGTCCAGTGGATGAGCGTGACCAGGGCCGCGAAGCCGCACCAGGCCAGCAGGCAGCCGCCCGCATACAGCGCGGCGGCCAGGCGCGGCCAGCGCACCGCCTCGCATTCCTCGGCCAGGCGCGCATACACGAACACGGCGCCGGCGCCGGCAGGCAGCATCAGCCCCACGCACAGGCCGGTCCACATCACGAACACCATCGCCAGCTGCCCGGCCTGCAGGGGCGCCGGGGCGGAGCCGGCGAAATCGCGCAGGGCGCCGCCCGGCGGCGGATGCATGCCCTGGAATGTAAACCACGACCAGCAGGCGCCTACCAGCAGCACCAGCCAGGCCAGTACCAGCCAGGTCCGCGGGCCCTGGCGCTCGTCGATGACGAAGAGACTCATCATGCACCTCCGCCGCGTTTGCGCCGGCGCGGCGGCCAGGTAGCGGCCGCCGCTTCGCGGCAGGCAGCTTCGGTGCGGCAGGTGCTCCGGGGCGTGCCCCGGTTCGCCATCAGGGTGTGCATGCGATCTCTCCTCGTTGTGATTGCTGTGCGAGGTTCGACAGCCTGCCGGCCGCGCCGTTCTCCGGTCCCCTCCAGCCTGCCTCCAGCAGGCAGGGCTGTTCGACCGTACAATCGTCGGATGAAACCAAGCACCACCGCCGATGCTGCTGCTCCTTTACCACGTGCGGCCCTTCTTGCCGGCCTGTCGATCGCCATCGGCGGCGCCATCCTGTTTTCTACGAAGGCCGTGGTCGCCAAACTGCTGTATCGCTACCACATCGACGCGGTGACTTTGATCGCGTTCAGGATGCTGTTCTCGTTTCCGGTGTTCGCTGTCGTCGCGCTCTGGAAAATGCGGACCCAGCCGCCACTGAGCAGCCGCGACCGCTGGCGCATCGCCGGGCTGGGCCTGCTCGGCTATTACCTGTCGAGCTATCTCGACTTTTTGGGACTGCAGCACATCTCGGTCGGGCTCGAGCGGCTGATCCTGTTCCTGACGCCGACCTTCGTCCTGCTCGCCAACGTGGTGGTATTCAAGCGCCGCATTGGGGCCATGGAATGGGCGGCGCTGGGGCTGGCCTATTGCGGCATCGTGCTGGTGTTCGTGCACGACCTGGCCGGCGGCTCGGGCAGCACCATCCTCGGCTCGCTCCTGGTGCTGGGCTCGGCCGTCGCCTACGCCCTGTATTTGCTCGGCACCGGCGAGATGGTGCGCCGCATCGGCTCGCTGCG
The DNA here is from genome assembly GCF_058111565.1 of Telluria sp. AZSoR62. Lineage (NCBI taxonomy): Bacteria > Pseudomonadati > Pseudomonadota > Betaproteobacteria > Burkholderiales > Oxalobacteraceae > Telluria > Telluria sp. AZSoR62. The sequence goes on along the minus strand of NZ_JBYTST010000001.1, from coordinate 249,708 downwards.
CCTGGTGGCGTACGCGATGTGCGTCTCGAGCGTGGCCTGCATCGGCCAGTTCTTCCTGCTGCGCCCGGCCAGCCTGCTGGTGCAGCCGGCGGAGGTATACTGGCTGTCGCTGGTGAATGGGGTATTCTGTACGATCTTTCCCGTGTTCATGACCATGGCCGCGGTGCAGCGCATCGGCGCCGCCACCGCCTCGCAGGCCGGGATGATCGGCCCGGTCTCCACGCTCTTCCTCGGCGCGCTGATCCTGGGCGAGCCGGTGACCAGCGTGCAGCTTGCGGGCACCGGCCTCGTGCTCGTGGGGATCTACCTGCTGTCGCTCAAAAAATGACCCTCGCAACCAACCTTCGGAGAACCCATTGGTGAAACCACGCCTGGCGCTGATCGCGCACGACAAGAAGAAGGACGACATGATCGTGCTCGCGCGCGAATACCTCGGCTTTTTGCAGGGCTGCACGCTGTCGGCCACCGGCACCACCGGCGGGCGCCTGGCCAATGAGCTGGGACTGGCGGTCGACCGCAAGCATTCGGGGCCGGTGGGCGGCGACCTGCAGATCGGCGCCATGCTGGTCGAAGGCGGGATCGACTGCGTGATCTTCCTGCGCGACCCGATGACCCCGCAGCCCCACGAACCCGATATCAATGCCCTGGTGCGCGCCTGCGACGTGCACAACATCCCGTGCGCGACCAATGTCTCCACCGCGCGCCTGGTGCTGTCGCAGCTGAGCGCCGCTACCAGCTGAACCTGAAAGGAATGCACATGCTGGTCAAAGCAATCCGCATGGCCGCCACCGGCGGGCCCGAGGTGCTGGAGTATGTCGACGTCGACGTCGGCGAGCCGGGTCCGGGCGAGGCGCGGGTGCGCCACCACGCGATCGGCCTGAATTTCATCGACACCTATTACCGCAGCGGCCTGTATCCGCAGGCGCTGCCCTCGGGCCTGGGCCAGGAAGCGGCCGGCGTGGTCGAGGCGGTGGGCGAGGGCGTCACCCACGTGGCGCCGGGCGACCGGGTGGCCTATGCGGGCGGCCCGCTTGGGGCCTACAGCCAGGCGCGCGTCATGCCGGCCCATGTGCTGGTGCGCCTGCCCGATGCGATTTCCTTCGAGACCGGCGCGGCCATGATGCTGCAGGGGCTGACGGTCCAGTACCTGTTCACCTCGACTTTTAAATTGCAGCCGGGCCAGACCATCCTGTTCCATGCGGCCGCGGGCGGCGTCGGCTTGATTGCCTGCCAATGGGCGCGCGCGCTCGGCGTGAACCTGATCGGCACCGTGGGCTCGGAAGAAAAAGCGGCGCTGGCCAGGGCCCATGGCGCGGCCCACGTCATCAACTACAACACGGAGGATATCGTGCAGCGCGTGCTCGAGATCACCGATGGCGCCAAGGTGCCGGTGGTGTACGACTCGGTCGGCAAGGACACCTTCATCCGTTCGCTCGACTGCCTGCAGCCGCGCGGCCTGATGGTCAGCTTCGGCAATGCCTCCGGCCCGGTGCCGCCGTTTGCCCTGACCGAGCTGGCGTCGCGCGGCTCGCTCTACATCACGCGGCCGACGCTGTTCGCCTATGCGTCCCGGCGCGAAGAGCTCGAAGCGATGGCGCTCGAGCTGTTTGGCATGGTGGAAAGCGGCAAGGTGAAGATCGACGTGCACCAGCGCTTCGCACTGGCCGATGCCGCAGACGCGCACCACGCCCTGGCGGGCCGCCGCACGACCGGCTCCACGGTGCTGCTGCCATGAGGGATACCGGGGAAGACCGTCCACGCCCGCAGCCGGAAGGGGATGGCGCGCCGAAGTTCGGGCGGCTGCTGATCGTGCTGGTGCTGGCGGTGCTGCTGGTGGGGGTGATCACCCTTGCGTCGGAGGCCTACTTTACGTGATGCCAGCTGGCCGCGTGGGCAAGGAACTTGCCCACCCTACGAAACACGGCAAAGCGTTTGTCAAATAAAAAATGGGGCCGCAAGGCCCCATTCTTCTGAAACGGACCAGGAATCAGCCGTTCTGCTGCTTCAACTCCACGCGCCTGGCCACGCCCGACGGCCCCGGAAAGCCTTCGAAGGCGCTCTGCACCAGGGCCGGCATCAGCGCCGGCGTCGACATCTGGCGGCTGGTGTTGTGCACGGTAACGTCGAACAGGCGCTTGCCGTCGCTTGCTGCCTTGATGCCGACGCGCAGTTCGCGGCGGTACTGGTGCTCGACCGAGACCTGGTAGGCCGGAGTCCAGAACGGATCGTAGAAGGGGCTGTAGATACCGCCCCAGTACGGATTGTGGAAGCCCCGGTAGCGGCCGCGGTAGGAATAGCGCAGCGGGTGCACCATCGGCTGGTAGAAGGGCGACATCATCGGCTCGATCACGCGCACCGGCACCTCGGTGGTGGCAAAGCGCATCGACACGGTCAGCGCCGGCCTGGCGCCGTCGGCGTCGCGGAACCCCAGGCGTGCGAGCTGGCCGCGCACCAGGTCCTGGTAGGCGCGCCATTCCAGCGTGTCGTCGTGCACGGGCGGCACTTCGAAGACGTAGGTCTTGTCCTCGATCTGCGCGGGCCACTGGTGGAAAGTGGTCACATCGCTGCGGATCGTGGTGGCGCAGCCGGCCAGCAGCAGCGCGCAGGCCGCCACGGCGGCGGTCATCAGGCGTTTCATGTCTCTCTCCCTGGTCAATACGGACTTTTGCGAGCGTCTAGCTTAGGATGTGTTCCGCATTCTCGCAGAATAATTTACTCCCGGTTACTGAGCGTACATTCCGATACATACGCCAAATGGTGCGGGCGCCGCAAAATCTTGTTGGTAAAATAAGCACTTCACCTCACTGTCTATTGCGGACTCCCCTATGCGCACCGATACGCCCCAGACGATCTACCGGAGTGACTACACCCCGCCGAGCTACCTCGTGGATACCGTGGAACTCGGATTCGACCTCGATCCCACGCGCACCGTCGTGGCCAGCCGGCTGAGCATGCGCCGCAATCCCGACAGCGCCCAGCGCGAAATCGAGCTGTACGGCGAGGACATCGAACTGGTGGCGCTGCGCCTGAACGGCCGACCGCTGGCCGAGCGCGACTACGCAATCAACGGCTCGCTGCTCACGATCCCGAACGCTCCCGAAGAAGCCGTCCTGGAAATCGAAACCGTGTGCGTGCCCGAGCAGAACACGACGCTGAGCGGCCTGTACACCTCGAACGGCAATTTCTTCACCCAGTGCGAGGCCGAGGGTTTCCGCCGCATCACCTATTTCCCGGACCGTCCGGACGTGATGTCGAAGTACACGGTGATGTTGCGTGCCGACAAGGAGCGCTACCCGGTACTGCTGTCCAACGGCAATTTGCTGGAAGAGGGCATTCTTCCCGACGGCCGCCACTTCGCGAAATGGGAAGACCCGTTCAAGAAGCCGTCCTACCTGTTCGCCCTGGTGGCGGCCCAGCTGGTATGCCAGGAAGAGACCTTCCGCCTGGCGGACGGCCGCGATGCGCTGCTGCAGGTGTGGGTGGAAGAGGGCAACCTGGATAAAACCGACTACGCGATGCAGTCGCTCAAGCACAGCATCCGCTGGGACGAAGAGCGCTACGGACTGGAACTCGACCTCGACCGCTTCATGATCGTCGCCACCAGCGACTTCAACATGGGCGCGATGGAAAACAAGGGCCTGAACATCTTCAACACCAAGTTCGTGCTGGCCAACCCGCGCGTGGCCACCGACATCGACTTCCAGGGCATCGAGGCGGTGGTGGCGCACGAATACTTCCACAACTGGACCGGCAACCGCGTGACCTGCCGCGACTGGTTCCAGCTGTCGCTGAAAGAAGGCCTGACCGTCTTCCGCGACCAGGAATTCACCGCCGACATGATCGGCACCGATACCGGCCGCGCCGTCACCCGCATCGACCAGGTGCGCACGCTGCGCCAGGCCCAGTTCCCCGAAGACGCCGGCCCGATGGCGCACCCGGTGCGCCCGGATTCCTTCGTCGAGATCAACAATTTTTATACTGTGACGGTCTACGAAAAGGGCGCAGAAGTGGTACGCATGTACCAGACCCTGCTGGGCGTTGATGGCTTCCGCAAGGGCATGGACCTGTATTTCGCGCGCCACGACGAGCAGGCCGTCACCTGCGACGACTTCCGCCTGGCCATGGCCGATGCCGGCGGGCGCGATTTCACCCAGTTCGAGCGCTGGTACAGCCAGGCCGGCACCCCGCAGCTGCGCTTCGAGACCCGATATGACGCAGCAGCGCAGACCTACGAGCTCACGCTGTTCCAGAGCTGCCCGCCCACGCCCGGCCAGCCGACCAAGCTGCCTTTCCACATCCCGGTCGCGGTCGGCCTGCTCGATCGCGCAGGACGCGACATGCCGCTCACCGTCGACGGCAAGGACATGGGCAACACCGCCGTGCTCGAACTCCTGGCGGAGCAGCAGACCTTCGTCTTCACCGGCGTGGCCGAGCAACCGGTGCCTTCGGTGCTGCGCGACTTCTCGGCCCCGGTGATCCTGCAGGGCGGCTATACCGACGCCGACCTGCTGCACCTGTTCAACCACGACAGCGACCCGGTCAACCGCTGGGAAGCCGGCCAGCGCCTGGCCATGGGCCGCCTGCTCAAGCTCACCGGCGAGACGGCCGCCGACGGCAAGCTCAGCCTGGATGAGACCTTCATCGAAGCGATGCGCAAGATGCTGACGGACGAAACGCTCGATCCGGCCTTCCGCGAGCAGGCCTTGCTGCTGCCGTCGGAAACCATGATCGCCGAGCAGCTGATGGAAGTCGACCCGCTGGCCGTGCACGTGGCGCGCCAGTTCATGCGCGCCAACATCGGCGCCAGCCTGCGCACCGAGCTGCTGGCCCAGTACCAAGCCAACCTGACGCCGGGGCCATACAGCCCGGACGCCGCGTCCGCCGGCAAGCGCGCCCTGAAGAACCTGGCGCTGTCCTACCTGAACGCCGCGCCGGACGAGGAAACGATCGCCCTGGCCGCGCGCCAATGTGCGGAGGCGGACAACATGACCGACCGCGCCGCCGCCCTGGCCACCCTGATCCATGCACGTGCACCGCAGGCGGACAGCGAGCTGGAACGCTTCTACGACGAATTCCAGGGCGAGGCGCTGGTGGTAGACAAGTGGTTCGCCATGCAGGCCTCGGCCCCGAGCACCGACATCGCCAAGGTGCGCGAACTGATGCGCCACCCGGCCTTCAACCTGCGCAACCCGAACCGCGCGCGCAGCCTGGTCGCCAACTATTGCATGAACAATGCGGTGCAATTCCACGCCCCGAACGGCAGCGGCTACCTGTTCTGGGCCGAGCACGTGACCCTGCTCGACTGCCTGAACCCGCAGGTCGCCGCGCGCCTGGCCCGCGCCATGGACCGCTGGCGCCGCTTCACCCCGAGCCTGCAGGTGCACATGAAGACCGCGCTGCAGCAGGTGGCGGGGCAGCAGCGGCTGTCGAACGACGTGCGCGAAGTCGTCACGAAGGCGCTGGCAAATTGATGCATGCGGCGTGGGCCGCCAATCGCCCGCGCCGACAAAACCAACAATTCAAAACCAAACCAAAGGAAGTTCATGAAACGCGTCAGTCTTACGCAATACCTGGTCGAAGAGCAGCGCCAGCACCAGACCATCAACGCCGAGCTGCGCCTCCTGATCGAGGTCGTCGCCCGTGCCTGCAAACGCATCAGCTATTCGGTCAGCAAGGGCGCGCTCGGCGAAGTGCTGGGCAGCGCCGACACCGAGAACATCCAGGGCGAAGTGCAGAAGAAGCTCGACGTGATCTCCAACGAGATCCTGCTGGAGGCGAACGAGTGGGGCGGCCACCTGGCAGCCATGGCCTCGGAAGAGATGGAAACCATCCGCCAGATCCCGAGCCGCTATCCGAAGGGCGAATTCCTGCTGCTGTTCGATCCGCTCGACGGCTCCTCGAACATCGACGTCAACGTCTCGATCGGCACCATCTTCTCGGTGCTCAAGGCCCCGGAAGGAATGAACGAGCCGACCGAGCAGGACTTCCTGCAACCGGGCACACAGCAGGTCGCGGCCGGCTACGCCGTCTACGGCCCGCAGACCATGCTGGTCCTGACCACCGGCAACGGCGTGCACTGCTTCACACTCGATCGCGAAATGGGCTCCTGGGTCCTGACCCAGAGCGACATGATCATCCCGGAAACCACCAAGGAATTCGCCATCAACATGTCGAACAAGCGCCACTGGCACCCGCCCGTGCAGCGCTACGTGGACGAGATGCTGGCGGGCAGCACCGGCCCGCGCGCCAAGGACTTCAACATGCGCTGGATCGCCTCGATGGTGGCCGACGTGCACCGCATCCTGAACCGCGGCGGCATCTTCATGTATCCGGCCGACATGCGCGACCCGGGCTCGCCGGGCAAGCTGCGCCTGATGTACGAAGCCAATCCGATGGCGATGATCGTCGAGCAGGCCGGCGGCGCCGCCACCGACGGCCGTGGCCGCATCATGGATATCCCGCCGACCAAGCTGCACCAGCGGGTGCCGGTGTTCCTGGGATCGAAATCCGAGGTGGAACTGGTCACCAGCTACCACGCGCAGTGACGGTGTACGCCACGTAAAGCGTAAATAGAGTCCGCGTTGCACGATACCCACTAGCAAAGTTGTCGAGTTGTTTGCTAGAATATGGTGCTTCGCCGGTGAGGCCCGTCGTTTTGGGCAGCGTTTTTATCGCCGGTAAGGTTCAGCAACAGGTTTCGCCGCTTTAGCTCAGTCGGTAGAGCAGTTCATTCGTAATGAAAAGGTCGCCAGTTCGATTCCGGCAAGCGGCACCAAAAAAAGTAGAGAGGGCAGCCCATACGGGCTGCCCTTTTTGCTTTGGCGCCGGCAATGCGCCTGATCCGGCGACATTGCGCCCCTAGTCCGTCGTTTCTCCTGCATCCTGCAGCCCGCGTATCAGGCTCGACACGCTCGGGTTCTCGATGAACACGCACTGCTTGCCCGTGCGCTTGCAGTGGTCCTTCACGCGCCAGTAGGCATGGTGGCTGATGCAGCCGGTCTGGCAGATCACCAGGTCGGCTGCGGCCAGGCTGGCGTCGAGCTGGCCGGCGCTGTCCTCCAGGCCGCCGTCATGGTGCGCGAACTGGGCGCCGATACGCTCGATGACGTTGCGGTAGACCGGCACGCTGCCGCTGCGCCCGCCCACGCACAGTACGCTGCGGTTGACCAGGCGGATCGGCGCCTCCACCGGCGCGGGCGCGGCGGCAGCGCCCTGCAGCGCCTGGCCGGCCGCGGCCAGGGCAGGGGCCTCGTGTGCGGCACTGCGCGCCGCCTTCAAGGCCGCCAGCTGGGCGCGCAGCACCTCTTCGCGCGCCTCGGCCTGCGCCAGCCGGTTGGCCAGGCGCGTGCGCGTTTCCAACGCCGGCACGGCCGCCTGCAGCTGCGCCAGTTCGGTGCGCAGGCAGTGGATATCGGTATCCTTGGCGATGGCCGCCGCACGCGACTGCATGAGCGCATGCGCGTGGCGTTCGGCCTGCACGGCCTTGTCCTGCTGGAGTGCCTGGCAGCGTCCCTGCACCCGGGCCAGTTCACGCGCCAGCCGCGCGTTCTCGACAACCACCGCCTTGTATTTGTTCATGTCGGCGCGCACGCAGGCGCCGGCCTGGTGCTGCAGCATGTGGATGTCGCGGCACATTGCCTGTTCGAGTTCGACAGTGCAGCGTGGATGCGTGAGGCCGGCCCAGAATGCACCGGGTACGTTTCCGGCTGCTACTGCCTGGGCCCACAAGGCGCCGACTTCCTCCGTCGTCTTCGCGCCGCGGAAGCGGATGATGTCCAGCGCATAGCGCCGCTCCAGTTCCTTCTGGATGGCGTCGGACACCCGGTTGCGCAGTCCGCATTCGCTCACCGCGCCGACGTGGATGTCGTAGTCGTCATGCAGCAGTTTGCCGCCCGTTACCCGTTCCACCAGTTTGCGTAAGGCGTCCAGCGGAATGGCTACGCCGACGAGGGGGCAGTGGCTGTTGGGCGCCAGTTCCCAGACGCGGCGCCGGCGCGAACCACCGGAGTCGTCCGGCTCTGCGAGGGCAGCATGGTGATCGCACATAGGGTTTCCTTTCCACGGTGTGAGGAAGCCGGCCTGCAGGGGGACGCTCCCTCTCAATTGAGAATGATTATCATTTGTATTCTAACGCAGATGGGTTGCGGTGCAAGCGAATTTCCTGCATCGCGCTACCAATGGAATTTGACGCTTCCGGATGGATGGCCCGACTCTGTTAGTCAACGCACGGTCCGTGAACCTGATCCATTGTATTTTTTGTATCGTGTCGCAGCGTTGGTACTGCGCGCAATTTTGGACCGCCACAGCGACCGCCCACGAGCGACGACGAATACGTCGGCGCTAGACATGGAACTTTTGCGCTGGCTTTGGGTCATTGAGATGAAATCGTGATCCTGGGCAAAAGTGCAAAGTGCCGTTTGATATAGCGCACGCCAGTCTCGTCCCTTCGTTCTGTTTTAGGCGGAATCGAGGAAGAATGTGGTGATAGTCGAGTTTCGGTCTACTTCGCGTTGGTCTACATTTAAACGAGGGATACATCATGGATAATCAGAAATCTACCGAGGGAAAAGGCAGCGACGCTAGCCGCGAGGGTTCGAGCATTAACAAGAACCAGACGCCTGGTTCGAACCAGAGCAGCTCGTCGTCGGGCAGCAGCCAGAGCAGCTCGTCGTCGGGCAGCAGCCTCGGCAGCGCCAACGCTTCGCCAAGCAGCGCCAAGCCTGCCACCGGCAGCAGCTCGGGCTCGATCGGCGGCACCAGCAATGCCGGCAGCCAGCAGAGCGGTTCTCAAGCGTCGGGCAACATGGGCAGCAGCGGCCTGGGCGGTTCGTCCTCGTCGTCCAGCCCATCGGGCAACAGCCTGAGCGGCTCGTCCTCGTCGTCGAGCCCATCGAGCTCGTCGGGCAACAGCCTGCAAAGCGGCTCGTCGTCGAGCGCAGCCGGCAGCAGCGGCAGCCTGAGCAGCTCGAGCAGCACCAATAGCGCCCTGGGCACCAGCGGCAGCAGCACCGGCAGCACCGGCGGCAGCATGGGCGGCGCAAGCGCCCAGTCGTCGAGCACCGACAAGTCGCAGGCAGGCGGCATCAAGGGCGCCATGGCGTCGGTCTCGGCATCGGTCTCGCCGGACAAGCTGCACGAGAAAATCGACGCGGTCGCACAAGGTGCGCAGCCGCTGGTCGATCGCCTGGTCGGCACCGCGCACGCAGGCGTCGATCGCCTGACCGGCCTGCTGAGCGGCGCGGGTGAAAGCCTGGGCCAGCGCAAGGGTCAGCTGAACGACACCTACCAGACCTATTCGGTCAAGAGCACCGAGTACGTGAAGACCAATCCAGGCACCGCCCTGCTGGTCGCGGCCGGCGTCGGCTTCCTGCTGGCCAAGCTGCTCGGCGGCAGCAGCACCGAGCGCAAAGAGTACCGCTACTACCGCGACTGATCTTTCGAGTCGTCGATAAAAAAACCCGGCAGGCGCCAAGCCTGCCGGGTTTTTTCGTTTGTGGTTCTACGCAGGGTGGGCGGCTTTGCCGGCCGTGCCGTGTTCGCAAGCGTCTGCGCTCTCGTATCGGATGACCGTTCGGCCAAGGTCCATCGCGTGGGCGGAACCCCCCCACCCTGCGCAATACGATGCCAGATCTACTTGACCGGCTCCGTCACCGCCACCTTTGCCGGCGCCTGCTGCTTGCGCCGCAACTTGCCCATCCCGCGCTTCATCAGGTGCTCGAAGTCGTCCACATAGGTGAACACCGCCGGCACCACCAGGAGGCTGAGCAGGGTAGAGGTAATCAGGCCGCCGATCACCGCGATCGCCATCGGCGCGCGGAAGCTCGGGTCGCCGGACAGGCCCAGCGCCAGCGGCAGCATGCCCGCGCCCATGGCGATGGTGGTCATCACGATGGGGCGCGAACGCTTGTGGCAGGCGTCGACCAGGGCGTCGAAGCGGTTCAGGCCCGCCTTGCGCGCCAGGATCGCGTAGTCCACCAGCAGGATCGAGTTCTTGGTCACGATCCCCATCAGCATGATCAGGCCGATCATGCTCGGCATCGACAGCGCGCTGCTGGTGACGAGCAGCGCCACGAAGGCGCCGCCGATCGACAGCGGCAGCGCCGCCAGGATGGTTACCGGCTGCATGAAGTCGTTGAACAGCAGGACCAGCACGCCATAGATGCACAGCACGCCGATCAGCATCGCCACGCCGAAGCTGGCGAACAGGGCTTCCATTTCCTGGGCGTCGCCCAGCTCCGCGATCTGCACCGATGGCGGCAGCTTCTGGAAGGCCGGCAGCGCGCGCGCCTCCTTGTTCACGTCGCCCAGCGAGCGGCCCTGCAGCTCGACGTCGAGCGTGACGTTGCGGCTGCGGTTGAGGCGGTCGATCTGGGCCGGGCCGCTTTCCATCGTGATGGTCGCGACGTTCGCCAGCAGCACCGGTCCGTTCGCACCCGGCACGCTCAAGCGTCCCAGCGCATCGAGGTCGGCGCGCACCGCGTCGGGCAGCTTGACGCGGATCGGCACCTGGCGCTCGGCCAGGTTCATCTTCGCCAGCGAGATGTCGTAGTCGCCGGCCGTGGCCACCCGCACCGTCTCGCCGATCGCGGCCGCGGTCACGCCCAGGTCGGCGGCGCGCGCGAAGTCCGGACGCACGATGATCTCGGGGCGCACCAGCGAAGCGCTGGAACTGACGTTGCCGATGCCCTTGAGGGTGCGCAGTTCGCGCTCGGCCTGGCGCGCGGCGGCGCTCAGCGCTTCCGGGTCCTCGCTGCGCAGCACCAGCTGCATCTTGGTGCCGGTGTCGTTGGCGCCGACATTGAAGCGGGCGCCCGGGATCTGGGCGACCTTCTCGCGCAGCGCGCGCTCGATGCTTGATAAGCCGGTGTCGCGGTCGTCGCGGTGGGCGGTGGTCACGGTCAGCACGGCGCGGCGCGCTTCGGCTGCCGCGCCGGGTGCAAAGGCGTCGCCGCTGGAGCCGCCGCCGATCGAGCTGAACACGCTCTTCACGCCGGGGACCTGCATCGCCGCCAGGCGCGCCTGTTCGGCTAGAACATGAGTTTCAGCAAGTGTCGAGCCGGGCGGCAGTTCGAGGGTCACCAGGGTCTGCGAGCGGTCGGCCGGCGGCACGAAGCCGGTCGGCAGCAAGGGAACCAGGGCGATCGAACCGGCGAAGAACAGCGCCGAGGCGATCGCGGTCACCAGCCGGTTGCGCAGGCACCACTGCATGGTGCGCATGTACAGGCTCATGATGCGGCCGTCCTTTTCCTCGCCGATGTGCTTGGCCGGTTTGAGGATATAGGCCGCCATCATCGGCGTGAGCAGGCGCGCCACCACCAGCGAGGCCAGGATGGCGATCACCGCGGTCCAGCCGAACTGCTTGAAGAACTTGCCGGCGATGCCGCTCATGAACGCGGTGGGCAGGAACACGGCCACCAGCGAGAAGGTGGTGGCGATCACCGCCATCCCGATCTCGTCGGCCGCTTCCAGCGCCGCCTGCATGGGTGATTTCCCCATGCGCAGGTGGCGCGAAATATTCTCGATCTCGACGATCGCATCGTCGACCAGCACCCCGATGACGAGCGCCAGCGACAGCAGCGTCACCATGTTCAGCGTGTAGCCGAACAGGTACTGCCCGAGGAAGGCGGGAATCACCGACAGCGGCAGGGCTGCCGCGGCGACCAGCGTGGCGCGCCAGTCGCGCAGGAACCACCACACCACCAGCACCGCCAGCACGGCGCCTTCGTACAGCATTTCCATCGAGGCGTCGAAGTTTTCCTGGACCGGTTCGGCGTTGTCGACCACTTCGCGCAGCACGACGTTCGGATGCTCTTTCTGCAGCTGGGCCATGGCCGCGCGCGCGCCCTCGGCCACGTCCACCTCGCCCGCGCCGCGGGTGCGGAAGATCTCGAAGCCCACCACCTTGCGGCCATCCTGCTCGGCGATCGAGCGCGGCTCGGCCACCGTATCGGTGACGGTGGCCACCTGGTCCAGGCGCACGTGGCGTCCGCCCGGCAGCGGGATGTCCATCTCGCCCAGCGCCTGCGCCGACTGCACGGTGGCGATGGTGCGCACCGATTGCTCGGCGCCGTTCACGTCGCCGCGTCCGCCAGGGCTTTCCCTCTGCACGTTGCGCAGCTGGCGCGATACGTCCAGCGCCGAGACCTGCAGCGCCGCCATGCGCTCGTCGTCGAGTTCCACGCGGACCTCGCGCGTCACGCCGCCGACACGCTTGACCGCGCCCAAGCCCGGCACGCTCAGCAGGCGCTTGGAAACATCGTTGTCGACGAACCAGCTCAGTTCCTGGTCGTCCATGGCGCTGCCCGCGGTCGGGCTCGGGGTCGCCGTGAAGGTGGCGATCACGCGGCCCGAGGTGGCGGCCTTGGTCACGCTCGGGTCGCGCATCTCGGGCGGCAGGTCGGAGCGCACGCGCGCGACCGCGTCGCGCACGTCGTTCACCGCCTCGGCCAGGTCTTTCTCGAGCACGAATTCGACGGTGACGGTGGCCACGCCGTCGAGCACCTTGGTATAGATGTTCTTCACACCTTGCAAGGTGGCGACCGAATCCTCGATCTTGCGCGCGACCTCGGTTTCCAGCTGGGCCGGCGCCGCGCCTTCCAGCGTGGCGGCGACGGTCACGATGGGCAGCTCGATGTCCGGGAAGTCCTGGACCTTATTGGCCTTGAAGGCCAGCAGCCCCGCCAGCGTGAGCAGGGTGAACAGCATGATGGCCGGAATCGGGTTCCGGATCGACAGGGCGGAAAAATTCATGGTCGTGCCTTGTTCAGCGTGCCGCGGTCTGGCGCGGCGCCGGGGCCGCAGGCGCCGGGACATTCCTGACCAGGTCGCCGTCGTTCAGGAAGCCGGCGCCGCTGACCACGATCGGCGTGCCTGCCGCCAGGCCGCCCACGATCTCGACCCGGTCGCCCAGGCGCCGTCCGGTGGTGACCTTCAGCTGGCTCACGCGGCTGTCGCGGTTCAGGCGGAATACATAGCTGAAGCCGTCGCGCACGGCGACCGCCTGCTGCGGCACGGTCAGGGCGTTCGATTTGCCCAGCTCGAAGCGGCCGCTGGCGAACATGCCGGCCTTGAGCGGCGCGTTGCCTGATAAGGAAGGCGGCAGGTCGACATACACCAGCGCCAGGCGGGTCTGCGGATCGACGGTCGGCGCCACGGCGCGCACCTTGCCGTTGATCTCGGAGCCGCTGGCGGCGCGCACCGCCGCGCGCATGCCCGGCTTGATGCGGCCCAGGTCGGCGGAGGTGATTTCGGCGCGCCACTCGAGGCGGCCCTGGCGGATCATGCGAAACAGTTCGGTGCCGGCGCCGATCACGGCGCCCACCGTGGCGCTGCGCGCCGAGATGATGCCGCTGTCGGGCGCGGTGACGGTGGCAAACCGCAGGCGCAGGTTCTGCTGCTCCAGCGTGGCCTTCGCTGCGCTCACGCGCGCGGCCGCGGTGCGCTCGGCGGTGAAGTACTGGGTGATCTGCTGCTCGCTCAGTGCGCCGGAGCTGCGCAGGGCGCGGGCGCGGTCGGCATTGGCCTTGGCCTCGGCGGCATTGGCCTGCGCTTCCTGCAAGGCGGCACGCGCCTGTTCGACGTCGGCGCGCACGGTCTCGCTGGCAAACACGGCCAGGGTGTCGCCCTTGTTCACGACGTCGCCCACGTTCACTTTCACCTCCAGCAGGCGCAGGCCGTTCGACTCGCTGCCGATGACCGCTTCCTGCCAGGCGGCGACGCTGCCGTTGGCATTCAAGCCCAGGGGCAGCGAAGCGCTGGACGGCTGGGTGGTGGTGACGGTCAGGGCCGGCGTCGGCGCGGCGGGCTTCTCGTCCTTGGCGGTGGCGCGGTTCGGCACGGCCAGCGCGGCGGCAAAGCACAGGGCGGCGCCTGCAACGGAAACCAGGGCGGCCGGGGGAAGGTGGCGGAGGGTAGGCATATGTTTGGCAGGCTTTCGGTTAAGCGTTGAAGTGTAGCAAAAATGCAATGTCTTGAGCGCGTAATGCGCCGAGTTCGCCCTGCCGGTTGGGGCGGCTTACAATATTTTACGAAACCCGTTCGCGGCCTGCGCGCCGAAGGGATATAACTTCTCCATGCGATGCCATCCACGCCTGCCGCGTTTTGCCCTGCCCGCACTGCTGGCCCTGGGCTTGCTGTGCGCCCCGGTCCGTGCCGAGCAGGCGATCGGCGAGCAGGCCGCGCTCCACCTGCTCAACCGGCTGGGCTACGGCCCCGCACCCGGCGAGCTGGCCCGCGTACGCGCGATGGGCTTGTCGGCCTATGTGGACAGCCAGCTCGCGCCGCCGCCCTTGCCCCCTTATCTCGACGCGCAGCTGCGCCTGCCCGGTAGCGACGCGGGTCGGGTAGGTGCGCAAGCGGTGCTGCGCGCAGTCGCCAGCCCGCGCCAGCTGGAGGAAGTGCTCTGCGCATTCTGGCTGGCCCATTTCGGCATCCATGAAGGCAGGGGCCTGGACGCGGCCGAGGTGGACGCCATTGCGCGCGAGGCGGTGCGCCCACACGTCTTCGGCAGGCATGCCGCACTGCGCGCGGCCGTGGCCAGGCATGCCTCCATGCAGGGCCGGCGCATCGATGGGCGCAGCGAGCAGGAGGCCGTGCGCGCACTGGCCGGGGAGTTCGTCTCCGCCCCGCCGGCAGCGCTGGTGCGGCAGCTGGCGCGGGTGTGGAAGGACACGGGCGGCGACCAGGCAGCCGTCCTGCGCAGCCTGTTTGCCAGCTCCGCCTTCCTGGCGCCGCAGGAGATTGGCAGCAAGCGCAAGGACGCGCTGCGTTTCGTGGTGTCGGCGGTGCGGGCGAGCGGCATCGCCGTGCACGACGCCGCGCCGCTGGTGGATGTGTTGGGCGAGGCCGGCGCACCCGTCTACGGGCGCCCGGCGCCGATGGACGGCAAGGAGCGTGAGCATTTCGTGGCGCGCCTGCTGGACGGCCGCTTGCCGCTGGCGGCGCCCGCCCCCCAGGCGCACGAGCAGGCTTCGTCGGCGCCGCCACTGCGGGCCATGCCGGAAGGCGCGGCGAGCCGGGGGAGCATCTCCCAGCCCGGCCCGGTGTTGATGAATGCCCCCACGCCGGCTGCGGCGGCAATGGCCGCTGCCCGCAACCGGCCGGAAGATGCCGGCGGCTTGAGAAGCGTGTTGCTGGGCGAATCCTTCCTGCGTTATTAGATGGGATTGCGCGGCGCAGCAAACCCTGCCGACGGTCCGCTGATGGAAACGCTTCCTTAGCCCTTCCTTAAGGCAACGAGTCCAGTAGTTGTACGTATTGCGGTGCACAAAAAACTGGGTTATATTGAAACCGTCTCCTCCAGTTTTCTCCGGAAATTGGATTGCCGCCCGCCAGCGCAAGCTTCGCGGGCGTTTTTTTTATTCAAACTCGCCCTGGAAGGCGCCTGCACGCCAGGTCAGCACCAGCGTGTCGCGGTGCCCATGCTCGCCCAGCGGCTGGATCGGTGTGGATTCGTGGATCACGGCCGCGTCGTCGAGCAGCAGCAGGGTCCAGGGCTCGGTCATGGTAAAGCGCTTGCCCATCGAGCCTTCGGCCTCGAACACCCGCGTTTCGCCACCCTTGATGCCGCTGCGTCCGATCAGGATGACGGCGACGAAATCGACGCCGTCGCGGTGCGCGCCTTCGGGGGTCGGGCGGCCGATGCCGTCGGCGGTATCGATGCGGAACTGGTGCGCTTCGACGCGCCAGGCGTGGCGGCCGGCGACCTGCGAACAGACTTCGCCCAGTGCGCGCAGCAGGCGCTCCCAGGCCGGCACGGCGAGGGTGGCGGGTTCGATCGGTTCGAACAGGCGGTGCATGCCGCCGTGCAGGGCGTTGTACTCGACCGGCTGCCAGTGCGCGCGGTGCGGCGTCTGCGCCAGCTGGCTGCCGTCGTCGATGAAGCAGGAGTGCCGCCGGCGGCGATAGCGCCCACCGTCCTTCAGGTAGTTGTCCAGTTCCAGCCGGTCCCAGCTCGGGACGAGTGCGTCGAGCTGGTCCAGGGTGCAGCCTGCCAGGCGGGCCACGTCCTGGGGGCGCAGCAGGGCATAGCCTTCGCTGCGCACGGCATCGGCCAGGTCAGCCGGGGCGGTGTAGGGGAGTTCACGTATCGTCATCCGGTTAGCGTAGCATTTTTCCACGCCCCCGGCCTGACCCCTACCAATTCTTGATGAAGGTCAGCCGGAAGGAGCGCGGCTCGATCGGATGGAAATGGATGTCGTCCCGGCCTTCCGTTTCGCCCGCGAGGCGCGAGACGTAGTAATAATCGATGGCCGAGTCGCGCCGGTTGCCCAGGTTGAAGCCTTCCAGTTCCAGGCGCATGTCCTTGCCGATCCGGTAGCCCACCCGGCCATTGAGCGTGACGCTGGCCTGCGAGCGCACGCTGTTGTCTTCGATGAGCGGACGCGGGCCGAAATAACGCAGGCGCAGTGCGCCCGACCAGGGACCTGCGCGCTCCACGCTCAGGCCCAGCTGGGCCACGCCCTCCACGGCGCCGGGAATCCTGTCCCCTGCCGGGTTGCCGCCGCGCGAACGCGCATGCGCATACGCCGCGTCGAGGTTCGCCGACACCCATTTGTTGATGCGGTAGATGTTGGACAGCTCGACGCCATGGCGGCGGCTCGGGTCGCCCGCTTCGGTATTGCCGGCGTCGCCGATATAGGTGAGCTCCGAATCGAAATCGAGCTTGTACACCGACAGCGTGGTTTCCATTTTCGGGATCGCCACGGTACGCAGGCCCAGCTCCATGCCGCGCGAGCGCACCAGTCCGGGAGTTCGGTCCACCGGATCGAGGGTCTTCGGATCGACGCTGGCCACGGTGCCGCGCGCGTCGTTGCTGTGGAAGCCGTGGCCGTAGTTGAAGTAGAGCTCGGTCGACTTCCAGGGACCATAGGCGACGCTCAGCGATGGCGTCGCCAGCGAATCGCTGGCCCGTCCGGCATTTTCCGGACGGTCGCCATCGACGCGGAAGCGGTAGGCGTTCGCGCGCACCCCGACCACAGTGCGCAGGGCCTCGCTCCATTTGGTGGCGTTCTCCACGAACAGGGCCAGGCTGCCTTCGGTGATATGGTCTTCGCGCGTCGTCGCCAGCCTCTGGCGCGCACGGGTGTCGTACAGGCCGTTGAAGATATTGTCGTTCTGCGCCTGCAGGCCGACCGTCATGTCCGAGCTGAACGCGCCCTTGGCATACGCGTGCCAGGTGTGGCTGGCGTCCAGGCCCGTGGTCACGCGCCGGTCCGGCTGGCTGAACTGGTCGCCATTGACCGGGTCGTTCAGGAAATAGGTGAAGTTCGAATACAGGTCGAGGCGGTTGCGGATGACGTAGGCGCTCACGCTGGTCGCCGATTCCTGCGTGGTGCGGCGCCATGCGCCTGAAATGCTGCTGCGCTGCGCTTCCCCGCCATCGCTCAGGTCGAGCGCATCGAAGCGCCCCAGCTGGCCGCTCGCGACGGCACGCAAGGGGATCTGGTCGGTGGCGTTCCAGTGGCCGCGGTAATGCATCGCAGCCACGTGCCAACCGTTGTTGGCATAGCCGCGGCTGTAGCGCAGCACGGCATTGATCTTGCGGTAGCCGTCGGGGCGGGTCCACGGGCCGTCGTTCTTCAACAGCTCCAGCGCATACAGCAGGCTGCCGCCTGCTGCCTCCGGCGAGGCCGCAACGACCGTGCGTGCATAGTTGTCCTGGCCGAGCGTGATCGATGCCAGCGGCGCGACCAGCCGGTTGGCATAGGCGATCGAGGCCTTGCCGGCCGAGGAAAAATCGCCTTCCGCGGACGAGTAGGGACCCTTGCGGTAGTCCAGGCGGGCGACCACTTCGGGAATCAGGAAATTCAGGTCGGTCCAGCCCTGGCCATGCGCATGGCTGCGCTGGTTGACCGGCATGCCGTCGACCCAGGTGGCCAGGTCGGTGCCATGGTCCAGGTTGAAGCCGCGCAGGTAGAACTGGTTGGCCTTGCCTTCGCCGCTGTGCTGGCTGGCGATCAGGCCGGGCGTGGCTTCCAGCAGTTCGCCGGGCCGGTACACGGTCAGTTTCTCGAGTTCCCTGGCGCCGATGCTGCCCGAGCTGGCGGCGTCGGAGAGGCCGATCTGGTTGGCGCGCGCCCCTTCCACCAGCACGCGCTGCAGGACGAAATCGTCGGCCACGGCCGACGTCTGGACAAACAGGGCGGCCAGGATGGCGGCGAGCGGGCGGAGGGTCATCGGGGAATTGTCGGGGCCGGTTGTTCGAGCGAGGATTGTGAAAATGTCAATGAGTGGATTGTACCTAAATTGTTGAAATTGACGGTGTTCATTTGATCCGGCAGGAAATCAATCAGGACGCCCTGGCGCACCGAGGCGGTCTTCGCCAGCGGCGCGTTCTCAAGCTCCTGGTAGATGACGACGCTTTGTGCATTGGCGCTCACGCCGACCCAGCGCAGCGGCAGGCGCGCCCCGTCGGCGCCCTTGAGCACGAACTGCGCCTCGACATACTTGCGCAGCACGGCCTGGTCGTCCGGGTCGAGCAGGTCGAACTGGCGCCCATAGGCGTTCAGGAGCAGGGCATCGATGTCGTGCGCCATGTAGGTGTGGACGATCTCGGTGCTGCCGGTGCGCGGGTTGAAGGAGATTTCGGTGATGCCGGTGTGGAAGCGGTGCGCGCCCGCGACCGCACTGAGGCACAGCAGCATTGCGGCCAGCAGCCACTTGAAACGGCGCAGCATCATGGCAGGGCCTTCTTGTCGGCCGGCTTCTCGGACGGCTTCTTGAGCGGGGTGCGGAAGTCGCGCATCAGGTTGCCGGTCGCCGGATCGCGCTCGGTCTTGAACAGTTCCAGGCGCGACGGCGTCGCCTTGCGCGGCCAGGCATTGTTATCCTGGTTGATGTCCGCGGTTTCCCAGTACGGGTCCTGGACCAGGCTCACGATCGGCTCGTCCGTGATGAACAGCCTGGTCACCTTGGCCGGCGAGAAGCGCCACACTTCGGCCGGGATGCGCTCGATGGTCTTCTTGCCGCTCCTGGTTTCGATTTCCACGATCAGGGGCATGACCAGGCCGCCCTTGTTCGAGAAGTCGACCAGGTACAGGTGCTTGCCTTCCTTGAGCAGCGCCTTCTCCCAGTCTTCCAGGCCTTCGACGGTCTCGGCGAACTTGTTGCGGTCCTTGTTGGTGACGGTGAAGTCGTCGTTTTCGTTATAGAAGTCCTTCAGTTCCGGGTGCGCATCGACGCGGCGCGGCATGCCCTTGTTGCGCTGGTCGGTGATCGAGATGGGTTCCGCCTGCTTGCGGGCGCGGGCCCAGGCCTTCTCGATTTCCGGGTCCTTGGTGCTGACCGTGTATTCGCTGATGCCGTCGATGCTGATATCGACTGCGTCGGTGGTGTAGAACCAGCCGCGCCAGAACCAGTCGAGGTCAGTACCGGAGGCGTCTTCCATGGTGCGGAAGAAGTCCGCCGGGGTGGGGCGCTTGAACTTCCAGCGCTCGGCGTATTCCTTGAAGGCGAAGTCGAACAGCTCGCGCCCGAGGATGGTCTCGCGCAGGATGTTGAGCGCCGTGGCCGGCTTGGCATAGGCGTTGTTGCCGCGCTGGAGGGTCGATTCGGCATTGGTCATGACCGGCGCCTGGTTGGTGCTGCGCATGTAGTCGACGATGTTGCGCGCTTCGCCGCGGCGCGCAGGATAATCGTCTTCCCAGGCTTGCTCGGCCAGGAATTGCAGGAAGCTGTTCATGCCCTCGTCCATCCAGGTCCACTGGCGCTCGTCCGAGTTGACGATCATCGGGAAGTAGTTGTGGCCCACTTCGTGGATGATCACGCTGATCAATCCATATTTGGTGCTCTTCGGGTAGGTGAGCTCCCCGGTCTTCTTGTCCTTCACCGGGCGCCCGGCGTTGAACGAGATCATCGGGTATTCCATGCCGCCGATCGAGCCGTTCACGGAAATCGCGGTCGGGTACGGATAGTCGAAGGAATACTTGTTGTACTGCTCGAGCGTGTGGATCACGGCGGCCGTCGAATAGCGCTCCCACAGCGGGTTGCCTTCCTTCGGGTAGTAGGACATCGCCAGCACGTCCTTGCCGCCGCTCTTGATGCCCTGGGCGTCCCAGATGAACTTGCGGCTCGAGGCAAAGGCGAAGTCGCGCACGCTGTTCGCCTTGAAGTGCCAGGTCCTGGTCGCCTTCGAGCGGCCTTTCTCGGCGGCCTGGGCTTCCGCTTGCGTGACGATGACGACCGGCTTGTTCGCACTGCGCGCCTGGCGCAGGCGCTCGCGCTGGGCGGCGCTGAGCACCGCATCCGGGTTCTGCAGCTCGCCGGTCGAGGCGACGATATGGTCGGCCGGGACGGTCAGCTGCACGTCGTAGTCGCCGAACTCCAGCGTGAACTCGCCGTCGCCCATGTATTGCTTGTTCTGCCAGCCCTTGATGTCGTAGTAGGCCGCCATGCGCGGGAACCACTGGGCGGCGAGGTAGATGTCGTTACCGTCGTCAAACTTCTCGTAGCCGGTGCGGCGGCCGACGACGTTCGCCTCGGGGAGGTTCATGGTCCATGCCAGGCTGAACGAGACGCGCGCGCCGGGTTTGAGCGGCTGCGGCAGGTCGATCCGCATCATGGTCTTGTTGATCGTGTGGCGCAGGGCGCGGCCGTCGGTTCCTAGCACGCTGGTGATCTTGATGCCGCCATCGAAGCCGCGTTGTTCGAGCGTTGAGCGCAGGGCGTCGAACTTGACGCCGTCGTTCCCCTTTGCCAGCCAGGCGTCGCGCGAGGGCAGGGTAGCGATGCGGCGGTTGTCCGAGTCGCTGCGGAACATGTTCTGGTCCAGCTGCACCCACAGGTAGCCCAGGGTGTCCGGCGAGTTGTTGGTATAGGTGACCGTGCCCGATCCGCTGACCGAGCGCCTGGCTTCGTCGAGCGTGGCGCGCAGGCGGTAGTCGGCGCGCTGCTGCCAGTAGCGGTGGCCCGGCGCGCCGGAAGCGGTGCGGGTGTCGGTGGGCGTGGGCAGCAGCTCATCCAGTTGGCGGAACTTGTCGTCGAAAGCCGGAGCGGCGTGGGCGTTGGCAAGGCCGAGAACCAGGGCCGCAATGGCCGCCTGCAGGTGTGTGATCTTCATGCAAATCGGATAGTCATCGATAAAGAAACGGCAGGGCATGCAGCCCTGCCGTGGCGTGAACGAGGCGTGCAGCCTGTTACTCGGACTTCGGCGCTTCTTCCTTCTGGCCAGGCGTCTTGAGCTTGGTGTTGAAGTCGCGCATCAGGTTGCCGGTGGCCGGATCGCGCTCGGTCTTGAACAGTTCCAGGCGCGACGGCGTCGGCTTGGCCGGCCAGGCGTTGTTGCTGGTGTTGATGTCGGCGGTTTCCCAGTACGGATCCTGCACCAGGCTCACGATCGGCTCGTCCGTGATGAACAGCTTGGTCACCTTGGCCGGCGAGAAGCGCCACACTTCGGCCGGGATGCGCTCGATGTATTTCTTGCCGCTCTTCGTTTCGATTTCCACGATCAACGGCATGACCAGGCCGCCCTTGTTCGAGAAGTCGACCAGGTACAGGTGCTTGCCTTCCTTGAGCAGCGCCTTTTCCCAGTCTTCCAGGCCCTCGACGGTCTCGGCGAACTTGTTGCGGTCCTTGTTGGTGACGGTGAAGTCGTCGTTCTCGTTATAGAAGTCCTTCAGCTCGGGATGCGCATCGACGCGGCGCGGCATGCCCTTGTTGCGCTGGTCGGTGATCGAGATGGGTTCGGCCTGCTTGCGGGCGCGGGCCCAGGCCTTCTCGATCTCCGGGTCCTTGGTGCTGACCGTGTATTCGCTGATGCCGTCGATGCTGATGTCGACCGCGTCGGTAGTGTAGAACCAGCCGCGCCAGAACCAGTCGAGGTCGGTGCCGGAGGCGTCTTCCATGGTGCGGAAGAAGTCGGCCGGGGTCGGGCGCTTGAACTTCCAGCGCTCGGCGTATTCCTTGAAGGCGAAGTCGAACAGCTCGCGCCCGAGGATGGTCTCGCGCAGGATGTTGAGCGCCGTGGCCGGCTTGGCATAGGCGTTGTTGCCGAACTGGAGCAGCGACTCCGAGTTCGTCATGATCGGGACCTGGTTCTGGCTGCGCATGTATTCGGTGATGGTGCGCGGCTCGCCCCGCATTTCCGGCCAGTTCTCTTCCCAGGCTTCCTGGGCCAGCGACTGCACGAAGGAATTCAGGCCTTCGTCCATCCAGGTCCACTGGCGCTCGTCCGAGTTGACGATCATCGGGAAGTAGTTGTGGCCCACCTCGTGGATGATCACGCCGATCAGGCCGTACTTGGTGCGCTTCGAATAGGTCAGCTCGCCGGTCTTCTTGTCCTTCACCGGACGCGGGCCGTTAAACGTGATCATCGGGTATTCCATGCCGCCCACCGGGCCGTTCACCGAGATCGAGGTCGGGTAGGGGTAGTCGAAGGAATACTTGTTGTACTGCTCGATGGTATGGATGATCGCCTGGGTCGAGTAGCGCTCCCACAGCGGGTTGCCTTCCTTCGGGTAGTAGGACATCGCCATCACGTCGGTGTTGCCCGACTTGATCCCTTGCGCATCCCAGATGAACTTGCGGCTCGACGCAAAAGCGAAGTCGCGCACGTTCTTCGCCTTGAAATGCCAGGTCTTGGAGGTGGTGGCGCGCGATTTTTCGGCGGCTTCGGCTTCGGCTTGCGTGACGATGATCACCGGCTTTTTCGCGGTGCGGGCCTGGCGCAGGCGCTCGCGCTGGGCATTGGTAAGGACCTCGCCCGGGTTCTGCAGTTCGCCGGTGGAGGCGACGATGTGGTCGGACGGGACGGTGATGCGCACGTCGTAGTCGCCGAATTCCAGCGTGAACTCGCCGGCGCCCAGGAACTGCTTGTGCTGCCAGCCATAGGCGTCGTAGTAGGCGGCCATGCGCGGGAACCACTGGGCGATCTCGAACAGGTCGTTCTTGTCGTCGAACTTCTCGTAGCCCGAACGCCCGCCGAGCACCTTCTGCTCGTTGATGTTGTAGTTCCAGTCCAGGCTGAACGACACGCGCGCGCCCGGCTTGAGCGGCTGCGGCAGGTCGATCCGCATCATGGTGCGGTTGATGACGTATTTCAGCGGACGGCCGGCGCCGTCGCGCACGTTGCTGACCTTGAAGCCGCCATCGAAGGTGCTGGAGTCGAGGATGGTGCGCAGCGCGTCGAACTTCACGCCGGTTTCCGGCGTCTTGGCCTGGGCCCAGGCATCGCGCGAGGGCAGGGCCGCCGACATGCGCGCATCCGAATTGCGGTTGTAGATGTTCTGGTCGAGCTGCAGCCAGAGGTATTTCAGCGTATCTGGGGAATTGTTGTGGTACGTGACCGTGCCCGAACCGGTAATGGCGCGCTTGGCTTCGTCGAGCGTGGCGCGCATCGTGTAGTCGGCACGCTGCTGCCAGTAGGCCTGGCCCGGCGCGCCCGAGGCGGTGCGCACGCTACCCGGCGTGGGTAGCAGCTCGTCGAGCTGGCGGAATTTATCGTCGAAAGGCGCGGCGGCGAAGACGGAAGCGCTGAGGCATAGCGCGGCCAGCCCGATGGGCAAACGTATCATGATTCCCCTGATATTTTATTTAGAATAAGAAAAAGTATTCTAGCTTTACCAATAGGGCATTGCTTGGTGGATTTGTAAAAAACCTGATACATCATGCATATGCATGCTGGCGTGTACAAGCCGCTGGGCGGCAGGGGAGGATACGGAAGGGATGCCGACCGCGCTGGCAGTGGGCGGGAAAGCGATCCTGCCCGGGGGGAGTGTTACGAGACGATGCTCGCGGACTGCGATGGGAAAACGCCCGGGTACTGGCTGTCGTCTTTTCCCACCTGCCCGGCCGAGTCGAGGAAGGCCATGATGTGGTCGACGGTCTTGGGGTCGGTGCGCACGAACTGCGCTTCATAGGAAGAAGCGGTCGGCTCATGGGTGGCCGCCCCCGACAGCTGCACCATGGCGAAATGCAGCCTGGGGTTGCCCGGCAGGGTAAATCGCATGCTGAGCTGGTCCAAGGAGCCGCTTTCCAGCTTCTCGGATGTGACGAAGCTGACGCGCCCCACGCCGATGTCGACCAGGCGGACACTGATCGAGCCGGAGCCTTGCAAGGTAGCGACCGATGCGACTTCGTGCATCAGGTTCAGGGCGTGAGTACGCTTTGTGTCCAGCATGATCGTCCGTTAGCGGCAAAAAAATAGGGCGCGCTTCCGGGTCAAAAGCGAGTCGGCCTGATCATACGGCTATTGTAGGAGCATCAATATAAGACGCTCCCGTTGAGATATGTAGGACGATTCCTACATACACTAGAGTGTTACTCCGAAGCCAACGAGAAGCCGCGTACCGGGAAACCCGCATCGCGCTGGATCCAGTTGCGCGGCGAATAGGTGGAGGACGCATCGGTGGCATGCAGCGTGAAGGCGTGGCGCGACACCGGCGAGCGGTTGGGCGCGCTGTAGTGCGGCAGCAGCCCGTGGAAGCAAACCAGCGTGCCGGCCCGGGCTTCGAGCGGCACCGCGGTGCTGTCGTCGGGCCAGGGCGTGGCGTCGAGCTTTTCCATCGTGATGCGGTCGCCGCTGCGCAGGAAGCGTTCGCGCAGCGGGCCGCGGTGGCCGCCCGGTTCGGCCCACAGGCAGCCATTGTCCCTGGTGGCGTCTTCCAGTGCGAACCAGAAGGTGGTGACGGTGATCGGGTCGCTGTCGAAGAAGGTGGCGTCTTGGTGCCACCGCACCTCGCCGCCGATGCCGGGCTGCTTGAAGATGTACATCGACTGCCAGACCTGCGGCTGCTCGAGGCCCAGGTCGCGCGCGACGCTAGCTAGTTTCGGATCGCGCGTAAAGGCCGCGAACACCGGGTCGAGGTCGTGCATGGCATGGCCGATCTTGTTGATCGACAGCGCCTTGGCCTGGCGCAGCCGGCCGTCCGCACCAAACGCTTCTTCCTCGAAAAAGCAGCGCACCGTGTTGTCCGAGCCGAGGAACCAGTCGTCGCCGGCCCGGGCCTGGTCTTTCGTGGTGAAGATGGCGCGCGATTCGGCGGGGTCGAAGGCATCGACGATCTGTTCCGCGCGGCGGCGCAGCAGCGCGATCTGGTCGAGGCTCTTGAAGCCGGGGATCACGAGGAAGCCGTCGCGCTGGTAGCGCGCGCGCTGTTCTGGAGTAAGCATGGTGGGCAGCCAGGGAAAAACGCCATTGTAGCGCCACGCATTGCCGGCGCCCTGGCCACGCGCCGGCAATGCGCGTGGCCAGGGCTGGGATCAAGCCAGCAAGCGCAGGTCGAGGGCGCGTTCGGCCAGCCAGACCGCCGCCAGCAGGGCGATGACGCAGGAGCCCCCGGCCATCACGGCGCGCCGGTAAAACACACCGTTGCGCAGCAGGTAAGCGATCGGCAGGAAGGCCGCGACGATCGCCAGCTGGCCCAGCTCGACCCCGACATTGAAACCCACCAGCGCCAGCAGCAGCGCATCCTGGGGCAGCCCGAGGCCGGCCAGCACGCTGGCAAAGCCGAAGCCGTGCAGCAGGCCGAAGCCAAAGGCGAACCATGCCCGGCCGCGGTGCACGATCGGCCAGACATTGTTCAACGCCGCCACGATCACCGATGCCGCGATGGCCGACTCCACCAGGCGCGAAGGCAGGGTGACGATGCCGAGCGAGGCCAGGGTGAGCGTGATCGAATGGGCCAGCGTGAAGGCGGTGACGATGCGCACCACTTCCATGGCGCTCGGGCGCAGTCCCTCGCGCCCATGCCAGGCGCGATCGCGCCAGACCAGCACCGCGGGCAGCAGCAGCGAGAGCAGGAACAGGATGTGGTCGAAGCCGATCCAGATATGCCATACGCCGTGCTTGAGATAGTCGAGGAACTGGCGGCCCGCCGACGCATCTGCCAGGCGCAGTTGCTGGCGTGGCTGGTCCGGGCCGAAGATCGCGGTGGTGGTCGCCGCGCCATGGCGCAGCGCCAGCAGGCCCTTGTGCTGCGGGTCGATGTCGGCCAGCAGGCTGTAGTCGATGTCCAGGCTCGCCACCGCGCCGCCGCAGCTGCCGGCCAGCATCAGCACGGTGTAGGCGCCGTCGGTGTGGGTGTCGACCAGTTGCCGCGTTACCTGCAGAGGGCAGGCGCTGCCGTCGCTGGAGAGCTTCAGGCGCGCCAGCGCATAGGCGGCGATCGCCCCGTGGCGGGCGCGTACTTCGTCCCAGGTCAGGGCGCCGTCGCCATCGCCGTCCAGGCCGACGGCCATCTCGAGGTCGCGCAGCGCGATGTCCCAGCGGCCCGTGACCTGTTCGCCGCGCACTTCCAGGTTCAGGTAGCTGTCGCTGGCCTTGTGGGCATGGGCCGGCTGGCACAGCAGGGCCAGGAGTGCAAGCAGTGCGGGCAGGGCAAGCCAGGCCCGCTTCATGCCGCCGCTCCGAGGCGGCGCAAGGTGGCGTCGAGCGTACGGTCTTCCAGCGCATGGCGGCGCATCCATTCCTGCACCAGGCGCGCGGCCTCGGCGTCGCCGCTGCCGGCGGCGGCCTGCGCCAGGATGCGCAGGTCGGCCGGTTCCTTCTGTACCGCCCAGTTGAGTTTTGCCAGGCGCACGGCGCCGGCCGGGTTGCCGTCCAGGGCCAGTGCGAAGCGCGCTTCCTCGCGCCGGTGCACGACGTCGCCGCGCCTGCGCGCGGCATCGAAGCGCGCACGCAGCGCGGCCGTGTGGCGCAGGGCGTCCGGCGAGCCGGCCGCGTTCAGGGCGATCGCATAGCGCAGCAGCAGGGCGTCGGCCAGGGTGCGCTCGGCCAGCAGGGGCAGCACGTCCTTGGCGCGGCCGCGCTCGAGCAGGAAATCGGCATAGGCTGCGAGCAGATAGCTGTCCTGCGGATCGGCCGCCAGCGCCTCGCGGAAATGCGCTTCGGCCGCGGCATGCTTGCCCAGCCGCTCGGCCATTTCGCCCAGCAGGGTGGCGCTCCAGGCGCGCAGCGGCGCCGGCGCGTCGGGACGCGCAGCCAGCACCTGGCGCAGGCGCTCGTAGCTGGCGCCGGCGCTGCCGCTCACGCTGCCCACCGAGGCCAGGCAGGTCTGCACCACGAGGTCGAGTGCCTTGCCGAACAGCCGCGCGCAGCTGGTGCGCGCGTCCGGATAGTCGCCGGTGACGAGCTGGATGGTCGCGCGCGTCAGCCAGGCCTGGGCATGGCCGGGGTCGCGCCGCACGACTTCATCGAGGTCGGCCAGGGCGTCGGCAAACGAATGGGTGCTCTGGCTGAGCGTGGCGCGCAGCACCAGCACATCGAGCGGCGCCTTGGCGCGCGGCGCGCTCCACCACGGCGCCAGCGCCGCCTGGGCATAGCCGAGATAGCGCGGGTCGCCATCGCGGCGCGCCTGCTCGATATAGCGCCGCGCCAGGAAAGTGGCGCGGGGCAGGTTGTTCGGTTGGGTGTTCAGTTCGGCGCGCAGGCGCGCCAGTTCGCGTTGCGCGGGTTCCCGGCTGCCGGGCAGGCGCTCGAGCACCTGCTGGCCGCTGGCCGGAACGTAAGGCGCAGCGTGGACAGGGCCAATATACAAAGCCGCCAGCAGCACCAGCGGATAAACGAACGCGGTCATCGGTTCTCCATGAGAAAAGGCGGGATAGGGGACGCGCGTCCCCCATCCCGCCGTCGAGGTGCATCAGGTCGTCGGTACCGGTTCCGGCTCGGTGGTTTCCGGTGCAGTCACCGTGATCGCGTCGACCGCTACCGGTTCGTCGTTATCGAGCAGCGCCGACACCCGTGCCAGGACGGTCTGGAAGAAGCCGTCGGTCGCTACCGGCGGCGGATTGGTGCCGACCGGTGGCGGCGGGGGCGTGGTGGCGATCGGATCGCGATCGTTGCTGCCGCCGCAGGCGCCCAGCAGCAGGGCGACCGACAGCAGCAGCGCACCATTGCGCAGGCGGGGAATCATGGAAGTCATGGCTCTCTCCTCGCGCTTACTGGTTGCCCGGCAGCGGCGTGTTCAGGTAAGGGAAGGCCGGCTTGAACGATGCCGCCGTCTTGCGTACGCCATCGGTCAGCGCCAGGCCACCGGCCGGTGCATCGGCAGGCTTGCAGCCCACGCCCAGGCTATCGCCGGCGCCGGTCAGTGCGCACAGGGCGCCCATCGAGACGCGCAGCGCGATGTCGGTCACGTCGTCGGCTGGACGGCGGCCGTTCGGGAAGCCGGCATTGTCGCCGCCTGCCACGCCCATCGCATTTTGCGCGGCCAGTGCGGTCGGCGCGATGCTGGTGTTCAGGCGCAGCATTTCCGAGGCCACCACGTTCTTCGGCTGGTTCACGCCCGGCAGGCCCTTGAGGAAGGCGGTGACGAGGTCGTTGCGCGGGA
The DNA here is from genome assembly GCF_058111565.1 of Telluria sp. AZSoR62. Classification (NCBI taxonomy): domain Bacteria; kingdom Pseudomonadati; phylum Pseudomonadota; class Betaproteobacteria; order Burkholderiales; family Oxalobacteraceae; genus Telluria; species Telluria sp. AZSoR62. Next base: position 221,443 of record NZ_JBYTST010000001.1, on the reverse strand, counting down.
AGTTGGTCGGGGCCTTGGCCGACGGGAACAGGGTTTCGATGATGGCCGGCAGGGTCGGATTGGTGACGAAGTCGATGAACTGGCCGTCATTCTGCGGCTTGGAGCTGTTGAAGCGGTCCTTCAGGTCCATGCCGATGATGACTTCGTTCACGAGCGGCATGCCCACGCGCGATACTTGGGTCCAGGCGCCGCCTTCCTTGGCGGCGTTGTTGATGCCGCTGGCCGGGGTCGGGTTGAGCAGGCGGCCCTGGCGCATGCTGGCGGTGGCGTAGCCGCCGATCACCGGCTCGCCGGCCGCTGCCACGCAGGCGATCGGCACTTCGACGGCGATCGAGCTGACGTTCTTGTTTTCCAGGTCGTTCTTGTTGCCATTGACCTCGGCGCCCAGCGGGTTCAGGTTGACCAGGTCGAAGATCTTGCCCACGGCGATATAGAAGGGCTCCTTGCGCTGGCCCACGAAGACGCGGCCGGTGCCGCAGCCGGGAATGGCCACGTCGTAGATGTGCTGGTTGGCGTAGGTCTCGTAACCGGTGGCGCTGCCGAAGGTCTTGTCGCCGATGTTGTCGACCGGCTTGTCGAATTCGGTGGCGCCGCCGCTGCCTGCCAGGCGGGTGCGGGTGCCGCCGCGGCGGTCGCCCTTGACCATGTCGATGGTGAAGGTCTCGCGCACGTTGAGCGAACCCGGGTTGACGCCGCTGATGGTCGACGAGTTGATCAGGGGGATCAGGACCTGCTTGCCGCCGACGGTGAGGGCGGTGCGCTTGGACGTGCTCTTGAAGCGGAACTGGAAGGAGACGTCTTCCTTGGCGTCGCCATTGTTGTCGACGTGGATCTCGTACAGCGCATTGTTATCGAACTGGTAGAAGTTCGGGCCGCCCTGCGGATCCTGGAACGGGATGAAGTTCGCGATCATCGTCACGAAGCCTTCGCGGCCGGGCGCATAGCTGCGGAACATGTAGAAGTCGGTGCCGTCGACCTTGGGGGCGTTGGTCAGGAAGGGCGCTTCGCGGTGGCTCGAGGCCGATGCGGGCAGGGTGAAGGCAGCCAGGGCTGCGCCGGACGCCAGGGCCGCAGCCCATAATTGTTTCTTCTTACCGAATTGCATGTCCATCTCCTCTTTATTGTTGTCCCCGGAATGGGGAAGCCGCGCTGCGGAAATACATCTGCACACGTGTATACGCAGTCCGCGTCTTATCGGATTCAAATTATTTTTATTTCATTAATGCTGAGTAAATGTGATAATTTTCCTCAAGCATCATTAACAAATTCGGCGATTTCCCTCCCTGATTAGAAAGATTTTGTGGCTCAATCGATAAATTTGCCAAATTCATTAGAACTGAATACCTGGATTCGTGGCGCTGCGTTGAAAGATGTGCTCGCTTTCCGCGCTTTGTACGACGCCAGCGCGCCGCGCCTGTTCGGGCTGGCCCTGCGCATCCTGCGCCGCCGCGAGCTGGCCGAGGAAGCCTTGCAGGAAAGTTTCGTATCGATCTGGGACCACGCGCGCGACTACCAGGAGGGCCTGTCGGCCCCGATGACCTGGATGTCGACGATCGTGCGCAACAAGTCCTTCGACCTTCTGCGGCGCCACCGGCACGAGGCGGAGCTCGACGGCGGGGAATTCGACGATGCGGTGATGGCCACGCTGGACGATCCGGTCGCCAACCCGGCCGATTTGCTGCAGCTGAGCAGCGAAGCGAAGGCGCTGGCGGCCTGCATGGCAGCGCTCGAGGAAAAACACCGGCATGCGGTCGGACTGGCTTTCTTCCATGACCTGTCGCACAGCGACGTGGCGCGCCAGCTCGCGCTGCCGCTCGGCACCGTGAAGACCTGGATCCGCCGCAGCCTGGTGCGCCTGCAGGCCTGCCTGACGGGAAGGAGCGCGGGATGAAGCTGCGCGACAATGAACCCTTGCGCGAGCGGCTGGCTGCCGAATATGTGCTCGGCACCTTGCGGGGACGGGCGCGCCGGCGCTTCGAAGGCCTGATGCACGATGACGCGGCGCTGCGCCGCACGGTCGCCGAGTGGCAGGGCCGCATCGGGCCGATGGCGGAATTCGTGCCGGCGGTGGCGCCCCGCGCGCAGGTCTGGCGCGCGATCGAGAACCGGCTCGGCTTGACGCTGCCGGCACCGGCATGGCAGTTCTGGCGCCGTGGTTCGCTCGGCTTCTGGCGCGGCCTCGGCGTGGCCTCGAGCATGGTCGCCGCCATGCTGCTGGTAAGCGTGATGCAGCAGGCGCCGCAACAACCCGTGGTCAGCGATATCGCCACCCTGCTGGACAAGCAGTCGCAAACCGCATTGCTGGTCACGGCCGATCGCGAGCGCAAGCTGCTCACGGTGCGACTGGTGGCCACGCAGGCGCTCAGTGCCGGGCAAGTGCTGCAGCTGTGGGCGGTTCCCCAGCAAGGCAAGCCGCGTTCGCTCGGCGTGCTCGATGGCGGACGGCAGCTGGCCTTGCCTCTCACGCCGCAGGCGATCGGCGCCGACGTGGCGCTGCTGGCGGTCAGCCTCGAACCGCAGGGCGGCTCGCCCGACCCGAACGGACCGAGCGGACCGATCCTCTACAAGGGAGGCTGGGTCAGGGTGATGTAAGGGTGGCCGCTCAGGCCGCGGGCATCGTAAAGGTGAATTCCGTCACGCCCTCGGCCGACGTGACGGCGACCCAGCCGCCGTGGCCGCGGGCGATCTGGTCGACGATGTACAGCCCCAGGCCGAGCCCTTCGTTGCCCTGGCGCGTCGCGGCGCGCCAATAGGGCTTGAACAGCTGCGTCACGATGGCGGGCGGAATGTCGGGGCCGCCGTTGACGACGTGCAGCGCGAAGATGCCGTTGTCGACATGGGCCTCGACCACGATGGCGTCGTCAGGGCTGCCGTGCAGGACGGCGTTGTTCAGCAGGTTCGAGAGCAGCTGCGACAGGCGGTCGGGATCGCAGCGCAGTTCCATGCCTGCCTGGATCGAGCTGTCGATCCGGCGCTCGGGATGAACGTCGCACAGTTCGTCGACGACCTGGCGCAGGAACAGGTCGGCGTTCGGTGTAATGCGCAGGTCGAGGGCCATGCCGCTGCCCATGCGCCCGCGCGTGAAATCGAGGACGTCGTCGACCAGCGCGGCCATGCGGGACGTGCTGCGGCGGATGCGTTCGGCGACCTGGCGCGTGACCGGGTCCTGGTGCTTGAGCAGCAGGATCTCGGCGCCGGAACGCACCGCCCCTAGCGGCGTGCGCAGGTCGTGCCCGAGCACGGCGATGAACTGCTCGCGCAGTTCCGCCGTTTCGCGTTCGGACAAGAGCTCGTGGTGCACCTGGCCGCGCGCGTGTTCGGCTTCGAGCTGCTTGGAGATCAGCTCCGCGAACAGCGTCAGGGTCGAGACGGTGGTCTCGCCGGTCAGGCGCGCCGGCTCGGGATCGAGCCCGCACAGGGTGCCGAAATACTGGCCGTCCGGGCGGAACACGGGAATCGAAAAATAACTCTGGAAGCCGTAGATGCGCGGCGTATGGTGGTCGTGGTAGCGGGCGCTCTCGCGGACATGGTCGATGACGACCGCTTCCCCGGTATCGCGCACCTGCTCGCACAGCGTCGTCGTGATGTCGAGTCCATCGCCCGGCTTGAGGCCGAATTCGAGCCCGTCCAGCACGGCGCAGGCGGTCCAGGAGTCCTGGGTGACATGGGCGATGCAGACGAAGCGCAGGCCGGTGATGGCAGCGACGGTTTCGAGGATCTTCGGAACGGCGCCGATGGCCTGGATGTCGCCGACGCAGGAAGGGAGCTCATGTGCCATGGAACGTTCTACGCTGGAAGGTCAGTCGGTCATGTTAGCACTCGTTAATGACGTCGTGGTCAGCTGTCGCACAGCCAGTTGCCATTTTCATACACCCGTTCGTCGCCGAGGTAGACCGCATCGGTCACCGCGAACACGTCGATATGGAAGCGCGCATCCTTGCGCTTGAAGCCGGGCTTGGCGTACACGCCATGCTTGGCCCCGAGCGACAGGTGGATGCCGCACATGCGCTCGTAGGTGCCGATATCGTCGACCCGGCGCTCGCGCGTGAAGGCGCGGTTCATGCCGAAGCCCAGCTCGCGCACCCAGACTTCGCCCTCGACCTCGGCGATGTTGTCCAGCACCTGCTGGAAGGCCGGCGTGGCGTTCTCGGTGCCCACCACGCGGCCACGCTCGACGATGAGCGTCACCGGCATCTCGGGCCGGTTCGAGCGGTAATTCGTGTCGCCGAAGACGTGTACCTGCACGCGCCCATGCACCGCTTCCAGGTCGAGCGCCTCGGTAAATACTTCGCCGATCGGGAACTGGCCGCCGACATTGTGCATCTCGCTGTAGTCGCCCACGTTCAGCTTGGCCGGCTCCAGGCTGGATGCGAAGTGCAAGGTCGCGCCGCCGCCTTCCACGCGCGCATGCGGCGCGGCGTCGATCCGCGCCTTCAGCGCGCGGCCGACGCCGCGGAAGTAAGCCGGGTCATAGGCCAGGGCCTCGATATAGTGTTCCGACTGCGGGCCCGGCATGCGCGACAGGTGCACGTGCTCGATGACTTTCAAGCCCAGCTTGAACAGCTCGACCCGGATGCGGAAGCCGTCGAGGCGGAAGTTGGTCGACTGCAGCAGCACCACCAGGTCCTTCGGCGCCAACGCGCGGAAAGCCGCCAGCACCGCCTCGGGCGTGGCGGCGTCGAAATCGATGAAGCGCGCGCCGGGCAGGTTGCGGCGGTAGCCTTCGAGCAGTGCGCGCGACAGGGCGGTGCGGGTGTCGTAGACCACCAGCGCGGCGTGAAGCGGGCCGTGTTCGAGCGCATGCGCCAGCACGTCGTGCAGGTGGCGCGCCGCGGCATCGATGGCGTGCGGCGGCAGGTCGCCGGGGTGCTGGTCGTCGGTCGATTCGAGGGTATGCATGTGTGGCGGGGGAGAGCGGAAGCCGGGCCGCCATTATACGTACGCCAGCCGAAAGTTCCCCGCACCTCCTGCCAATCAGCCCGTTTATTGATCCCGAAAGTGTCATCGTGCGCTACCCCGTGTACGGCGCGCCGCGCGACGGTCCTGAGCGCTATGATTTGAGCAACAACAATGAGGGAACCTCGGCAAACCTACTGCGCGTTGCACTGTCGGCCTGCGATGCTCGCTGTACTCAAGTACAGCGAGCATTATCCCCTTGGGGGCTCGGCCAATATTGCTGCCGCTCGCTACGGTTATCCGAGGTCCCGAAACGTTTCGACAGGCTGGTTTAACAAGGGGAGGCAATGGGATACAGATGGGAAACGCCTGCCAGTGTCTGGCAGGAAGACGAGCGCAGCGGGGAGTTCGAGTTGCTGGCAAGCGAAGGCCTGGGCCGCATCGACTGGCAGGCCCACGCCCATGGCCGCCTGCCCGACGTCGCCCGCCTGCTCGGCGCCTCGCTGCCTGGCGCCTGCAGCTGCGCACCCATCTATCCGGAGGGTTTCGCCTTTTGCCCGCATTGCGGCCGCAGCTTGCAGCGGCTGCCTGGTTCGCCGTCGCGCCAGGCCGGCTGGTGGGGCCCGGGCGTGGACGCCATGCTGCCGCGCCATGTGCCGCACGGCTCGCCGGTCACGTCGCTGCCGCTGGGCGACAGCCTGGAAGAGCGCCCGGCCGCGCCGCACCCGGGCCGCCATGACCTGGCGATGCCGGCGCCGCCCAATGCGCAATGCGTGTTCGCGGCCTCGCACTACGGTTTTCCCGAGCAGCGCCTGCTGGCGCTGGCCCACACGCGCGGCGTGCTGCAATACTGGGACCCGGTCGCCGGCCTGTGGCATGTCATGGCGCCGGACGACGGCGCCGCCGGCCTGGCCTTTACCGCGTCAAGCTATGCCTGGCTGCCGGTGCTCGAACCGCGCCGCGGCGAGGTGGCGATCGTCCCGACAGGCAGCGGCCTGCACCGGCTGTGGATCAACCCGGTGAGCGAAACCTACCGCACCGAACCCGTGCTCGAGGCCCCGCTGGTGGCCGCCCCCGGCGCCATGCGCCGCCACATCGCCTGCCTGGTCTGCCCCGATGCCGACGCAGGCGGCACGGTACGCCTGTGGAGCGCGCGCAGCGACCTGCTGGAAGTGGAAGAATTCGCCTGCCCGGACCTGCCCCGCGCAGGCTGGTCGCGCCCGATCGGCTATGACGGCCGCCTGTTCTGGCTGCACGAGCAGGGCCAGCTGGCCTGGCGTCCAGGCGAGCCGCCGCTGTTCACCCCCTGGCCACCGGGCTGGCAGCCGCGCCTGGATTTCGGCGGCCCGACCCAGAGCCGCGACGGGCGCCTGTGGCATATCGGCCATGACGGCCAGGGCTACTCCTTCCTCGAACTGGGCAGCGACCGGCCTGAAAGCGCCCCGATCGACGGCGCGCGCCTGGGCTTTGCCAACTTCCTGTTCCGGCGCGGCCACCCGGTGGTCGACGAGCCCTGGTCCGGCGAGCATATCGAAGACCTGAACCAGGACGACACGCTGGTGCTGCCGCTGCTGCGCGCCTTCAACAACAACCGCAGCCAGCCGAGCGGGCTGGTGCTGCGCTTCCACAAGTACACCGGCCGCGCCGAAGAAGCGCTCGAGGCGCGCGTACTGCCGCGCACCACGGTCGAATGGATAGGCCGGCGCAACGTGATCCTCGACGAAGCGGTGCGCCTGTCGCGGCCCCTCGAGTGCCTGCCTTTCGTGTACGCGGGCTGCCTGTGGCTGCACCATCCCGACTGGAACGCGATCCGCGGCTGGCGCCTGGAAGAGCCGGCGTGATGCAGGCCGCCCTCAAGCACCTGGCGGCAGTGTTCACGCTGCTGATCGCGAGCGCCTTGCCCGCATGGGCGATCCCGCACGTCGTCCTGGTGCAGAACTCGGGCTGGATGGAGCCTTTCTATACCGACCCGCAATCGCAATTCAAGCCCCTGGTCAGCGCGCTGGCCGGCGCCGTCGTGCAGCCGGGCGATGCGCTGGTGCTGGCCGCCTTCAACCAGTCCTTGCCCGGCGCGCCTTCGCCCAGGGCGCTGCTCTCCTTCAAGGCCGACCCCAAGACCGTGCGCAGCCGGGTAGTTGCCGCCCTGGCCGGCCTGGACACGGCGCGTAAACCCGGCAGCGCGGCGCTGGCCGACACCGACCTGGGCGAAGCGGTACAGGCGGCGATCGGCACGGCGCTGGGCGGCAAGCCCGGCATCGTCTGGCTGGTGACGAACAACCGCAACAGCCCGAACAACGACCAGGCCACCGCCGCGCGCAACCGCGAATTCTATGAACTGATCCACCGCGGCGCGGCGATCGACAAGGTCGTGGCCTTCCCGCTGCGCATGCCGGTCCAGGGCAGGCATTACCAGGCCAACGGCCTGATGGTGTACGCCTTCGCGGTGGGCGCGCCGGGTACCCGCGCGCTGGACGCGCTGCTGGCTTCCGGGCGCATCGCCAGCGTGATCACCGAGCGGCCGGCGCGCCTGAAGCCGCTCGACCGCGACACGGTGCGCCTGAGCCCGGCGCAGGTCGAGAACGCACCCGGCGTGGCTTTTTCGCAGGCGCAGGGCGGGGCGCTGCGCGCCGACGTCGACCCGGATGCCACCACGCCCAGGGCCAGCATCCGCTGGAACCTCGAAAACACGATGTACCCGTACACCATCGCCTCGGCCACGCTCGGCGCGCGCTCGATGCTGGCCGGCGAAGACCGCAGGATCGAGCTGGCCAGCAGCCGTGTCAGCAACCTGGCGCCGGGCAAGCCGGCGCCGCTGGGCTCGACCATGCAGCTGCCGGTGGCCCAGCTGCCCGACAAATGGTCGATGGCAGCAATGAAATCGGCCGGCTCGGCCTATGTGCTGCCGGGCCGGATCGAGCTGCACCTGGAGAACCAGAAACTGGAGCTGTCCCAAAGCTTCCGCGAGCGCATGGCGGCGCTGTTCCCGGGCGACCCGCTGCCCGAGATCTTCACGCCGCCGAGCACCGTGCAAGCCTCGAAGGCGGTGCTGCCGCTGGAAGTGCGCGTGCACTACGGCATGGGCCCGCTGGCGGCGCTGGGCGGGATCGCGGCAATGCTGCTGGCGGCGCTCGGCGCCGCGGCCTGGGCCTACGGCCGGCCGCGCGTGGCCCAGGTCACCGTCGAGGACGAGCTGCGCACCATGCGCGCGCGCCCCGGCACCACGCAACCGATTTACGACAAGGCCGGCGCCCAGGTGGCGCAGCTGAAAACCACCCTGTTCGGCCACCAGCTGCTCGACCTGCGCGAAGGCGCGCAGGTTCGGCTCGGCCGCTGACAAAAACAAGAAAGGAATTCCTCCCCATGCAAGGAACCCAGTCGCCTTCCGCACCTTCGCCGGCCGATCCAGGCTTCAAGCTGCCCGAAGAATCGGCATCGCCCCAGGATTCGCTGCCGCAAACGTCTCCGGACACCTCCGGGCGCCCGGTCGAAGTCGTCCCCGGAACGACGGATGCGCCAGTGCCCGCGACCGATACCTCCACGCGCGACCTGGCCATCGGTGCGGTGGTGTTCGCTGTGCTGCTGGTGGTGTACTTTTTTGTCCGCAACGCCTACGTGCACCACCTGGTGGTGCGGCGCGTTGCTCCCTCGTCGGCGGGCAGCGCCGGCTGGCTGCTGTTCGTGGGCCTGGGCTTTTTATCGGCCGCCGCGGTGCTGGCGATCATCAATGCCAGCAAGTTCCTGACCTTCGCCGTCACCGGCCCGCTGGTGGCGGTGGGCGTGATCGCGCTGGTCGCGGCGCTGTTCGTCGGCCGCCGCTAGGCCTTCAGTAAAAAAATCGAAAGAACACGATATGGCAGATTTTCCCAACCCAGCAAGCCTGAACGCCAAATCGGAGCTCAAGGTCGACCTGCGCCCGACGCTGTTCATCGGCGCAGGCGGCACCGGCATGGAAGTGATGATGCGCATCCGCCGCCGCATCCTGTCGGCCGTCTGGAACCGGCACCACCCGACCCGGGTCGAATCGATCGGCGACTTCCCGGTGGCGCGCTTCCTGCACTTCGACCTCGACAACAATGCCGTGATCGACGAAGGCAAGTCGCAGCGCACCGATCCCTGGTACGAACTGGTCAAGCTCACCGACGAAGAGCGCCTGGTCGAGCCGCTCGACCTGCCGCAGTACCACGAGTCCGACGACAGCCTGGCGCGCTTTCCGCTGATCGAAAGCTGGATGCCGCTGCGCCCCAAGAAACTGCGTTCGCTCGGCATCGACCCCTCGAAAGGCGCGGGCCAGATCCGGGCGCTGGCGCGGCTGTATTTGTTCGACAAATACCCCAAGCTGCGCGGCCGCATCAAGGGTGCGCTCAACTTCCTGAGCAGTAATGCCGGCATCGAACGCAAGGAAAACTACCAGCGCCTCGGCCTGCAGGTCGATACCTCGAAATTCCGCATCGTCGTCATCGCCTCGTGCGCGGGCGGCACCGGCGCGGGCAGCGCCATCGACCTGGGCTGGCTGTCGAAAGCCATCGCGCGGCAAGAGGTGTCGGACAGCCAGGTCGACCTGGTGATGTTCATGCCGGGCGGCTTCGCCAAGGCCAACAAGGAGCGCACCGAGGCCAATGCCTACGCCACCCTGATGGAACTCGAAACGGCGATGCGCGACATGAATGCGCAAGTGCAGTGGATGGACCCGGACAGCATCGCCGGCAAGGGTGCGCCCTTCGACGACGTGTATTTCGTCGACACCGCCAACCTCGCCAACAAGGCCACCCTCGACGTCAAGGACGTCTACCAGATGGTGGCCGACACCCTGTTCGAAGACTTTGCCTCGGCCGACTTCGCCAACCGCAAGCGCTCGGTGGCGGTCAACCAGCAGCAGCACAAGCTGGGACCCTACAACCCGCGCGTGCCGGAGCAGCGCTTCGGCGACATGCGCCTGTCGTACTCCAAGGTCTACTCGGCCTTCGGCCAGGCCGTGCTCGACACCCAGCAAAGCCTGCGCGACGATATCCGCGCCTACGAGCTGGCCGGGCTGATGGTGAAAGCCTTCTTCGGGCTGGTGGGAACGGATGGCGCCATGGCGCGCCGCGCCGGCGACCAGGAACGCGACACCTTCATGCGCGAGCAGATGGAGATGGGCGAGCGTCCCTTCGACGCCTTCCCGGACTTCCGCAAGGGCACGGTCGACATCACGCCTTTCCCCGAATACGCGCTGACCGGCACGCTGTTGCTGGACAAGGACGGCCGCTCGCTGCTCGAGCGCGTGGAGAGCAAGGTGCAGCTCGAAGTCGACCGCATCATGGCCTCCTACGACATCAAGCAGTGGCGCGAGAAAGTGGCCGAGCTGCTGCCGCACCTCGAGCGCGACGCCATCCGCGAGGCCGGCGCCACCGCCGAGACCAGCGAAGACCGCATCAAGCGCCACACGGGCGAATTGACAGGCCGCCTGAAAGGGCGGGTGCGCGAGCGCCTGTACGCGCTGCTCGACGACCGCAAGCAGGGCGGCCTGGAATTCGTGCTGTCGCTGCTCGAGCAGGTGAAAGCGCGCCTGTCGCAGCGCGACCTGGCCAATGCCGAGCGCAACGGGCGCCGCTACCGCGACATCCGCGATGCGCTGCGCACCCGCCAGGTCGAGGAGTCGCTGAATAACCTGTCGCAGGCCTCCGGGCGCATGTTCGGCAAGGAGCCGCAGGCGCGCGAGGTGATGAACCACCTCAAGCGCGACATCGCCGACTACCTGCGCTTCCACCTGCTGGCGGTGGCGGCCGGGCAGTCGATCGAAGTCATGCGCAACATGTCGGCCTGGCTGGGCGACCCGCAGGCCACCGACGAGCAGGGACAGGCGCAGTGGAGCGGTATCGCCGGCGAATTCCAGGAAGGCCGCCGGATGGTCTCGGCCATGCTGGCCGCAGCCGACCAGCGCATCAGCCAGCTGCGCGCCGATGCGCGCCAGGAGCACGCCACCTATATCAAGCTGGCAAGCGACGTGCTGCCGCCGCCGGTGCGCCTCACGGGCGACGTCAGCGCCTGGAGCGAAGAGGTGCTGCTGGAATTCGGCGGCTCGGCGCGGCTGTTCCCGCAGCTGGGCGACGAGCGCCTGCGCTCGGACCTGCTGCTCAAGCTGTTCCGCCGCGCCCAGCTCCAGCTCTCGGCGCAGGAACTCGAGCAGCCCGAGCCGGTCGATCCGCTGCTCGAGCGCCTCTCCGGCATGACCCCGCAGGAGCGCCAGCGCGTCTTCGCCGAATGGATCCGCAGCGCCATGCCCTGGGTGAACGCGCGCTTCTCGGCCGAGTTCACGCCCGTGGCCGACCAGTTCAAGTGCTTCATCGGGGTGGGCGACGCGGCAAGCTGGCGCAAGATGGAAGCCGAACTGCGCGCCGCCGTGCCGACCGGGTACTTCCACGGCGACCTGCTCTCGGTGGTCAACACCGGCATCTCGGGCAAGGCGGTCTGCTATATCGAACTGTCGGGCTATCCGATGACGGTGCTGCGCGGCCTGCCGACCTGGCGCGCCTCGTACCAGATCGAGAACCCGAAGATCCCGACCCACCTGCATTTCGACGCCACGCGCTTCCGCCATCCGCTCTCGCCCTCGATGGACGAACTCAATCGCCTGGCCGACGACTACGAATGGTTCCTGCAGGCGATCGCGCTGGGCGTCATCCGGCGCAAGCCCGACCTGGGCGACCGCGAAGCGAGCTTCCAGCCGCGCGGGCAATACCTGTTCGAGGTCGAGCCGGGCTCGGGCGAGTGGCTCCAGATCGGCAACGAGTATGCGATCCGCTCCAACGGCCTGCCGCCTTACTACCGCGATGGCGTGATCGGGGCAGTGCGCCACCGGCTCGCGAACGTGGGGCCGCACCAGCTCACGCTGCTGGCGGCGCTGATGCGCCATTACCAGCTGCGCGTCTACGAGCCGCGCCTGGAGGTCGACGAGACCGGGGCCCAGCTGCCGTCGCCCTCGCTGCCGAACATCACGGCGCGGCGCCTGTACGATCAGTGGATCCGCCGCGCCGCCGCGCTCGACCCTTCGCTCTCTCCGAGCCAGATCGAGACCGCGCTGGCCGGCATCGCGCAATGGACCGAGACGGTGCCGGATTCCGCGGGCGACGCCTACAGCTGGGAAGTCGAGCGGCCGGTGGACAAGCGGGTAATCCTGCCCGAGTTCCTGATGAGCGACGAGCGCGCGGCGTCGGTGCTGGCGCGGCGCACGGCGCCGGCGGTCGAACTTGCCAAGGCGCCGGCCGGGGACGAGATGCAGGCGGCTACGCAGCAGGCGGGCCAGCCGCGCTACAAGCTGTTCGTGCAGGGCGCCCAGCGCGGCCCCTACACGGTCGACGAGATCGCCCAGCAGGCCGCGCGCGGCGAGGTCGACGCCGGCACCCGCGCCTGGAACATGGCCTGGAACCCGAAGGCGGACAAGTGGAGCACAGTCGGCGCGCTGCCGGAACTGGCGGCAGTGCTGGATAAGGTGATTCCCGATCCGGACGACGTGGACGACGCGATCCCGGATCCAGAATGAAGGACGGTATGGTGCAAGACGACGCGGTTTACCGCTGCATTGGCCTGTCCTGTGGACGCCTGATGCCGAGGCGGGTGAATTACTGTCCCTGGTGCGGCACGGCCCAGCATGTGGTGCAGCCGGGCGCGAGCCCGCCGGTACTGGCCAATACGCCGGTGGCGCCGCCGCGCCCGGCGCCCGTGCCGCCACCGGTAGCGCCGGTCGTCCCGCCGCCGATGGCGGCCCCGGGCGCAGCAGCAGCCGCGTCCGCAGGCTTCGCTGCCGGCGCTGCCGGCGCTGCAGGTGCAGCCGCGCCGGGTCCGGCGCCAGCGCCGCTCGCCGCCGCACGGCCCACCGCGCAGGCGCCCCCGCCTGCGGCCGCGCCGGAAGCAGGGCGCGGCATCCCGCCGCCTCCGGGCATCCGCGGCGCCCCGATGCCGGCCCGGCCGCCGCAGCGCGCGCCGGTGCGGATGCGCTGGTGGATCGCCGCGCTGATCGTGCTGTGGGTGATCTGGATGGTCGTGAAACCCGAAGGCGGCCGCATCGAGCGCCGCATGGACCGCGCCGTGGCGCTGGCGGTCGAATGCAAGGCGCGCGAGGCCCAGGACGAACTGATCGCCCTGCGCGGCAGCAACGCCACGGCCGAGCAGCTGCGCCAGGTGCAGTCGTCCCTGAACAAGGCGGCGGCCGACTGCACCCGCGCCGAGCAGCGCGCCAGGGCATGGACCGACACCAGGGGCGCGGTGCAGAAGCTGCGGCGCGCGCGGTCCTACGACAAGGCGCTGGCGCGGCTGGCCGTGTTCACCAGGCGCTGGGGCGAGGACGACGCGACCGCCGCGCTGCGCCAGGAGATCGTCGACGAACGCGAGCATCCGCTGGCCGACCCGACACGCGGCGAGTGAAGACGCACCTTTTCAACGGTCAGCCGGGTTTTCCGCGACAGGTGTATGCTATTTGGCAACTAGATTGCAGGAGTGGACCATGAAAACGACCATGCTGGGAGCGCTGTTCGTGCTTGCCGTGCTGGGGGGCTGCAGCCGCGACGACGACGCACTCGGGCCGGCCCAGAAGGCCGGCAAGGCGCTCGATGACGCCGGCGTGCGGGTCTCGCGCCAGGTCGAAGGCGAGCTGGCCAAGGCCGACCGCGCCGCCGCCGAAGCCCGCGACAAGATCAAGGATGCGACCAAGGATGCGAAGGGCGGCCTGGAACGCGCCACCGAGGAAGTGGGCAAGAAGGTGGAAGACGCGGGAGAAAAGATCCAGGACGTGGCGGATTAGCGTTTCCCGATGTGCCCGTCAAGCAATGGTGGGCACATCGGACCCTGGCTTCTTATGCGCTGGCCCGCTGGTCCTGCACATTCCCATGCACGACCGACAGATTGACCTGCCCGTTGCGCCACGCGCGCTCCAGGTTCTGCTCGATGTCCTCGAGGCAGACCTGGGCCGGGTCGGCGAAGCCGCGCACGCAATAGGCGCGGTTGCGCCCATGCGCCTTGGCCAGGTACAGCGCCATGTCCACCACGTTCACCGCGCGCTCCCACGGCAGCACCTCGCCGCCGCAGGCGAGCGGGAAGGGCGCAAAGCCGATCGACACGTTCACCGCCAGCGTATGGCCGCCATGCGCGATCGTCACCGCTGAAATCCCGCTCAGGATGCGCTGGGCCACTTCGTCCAGGCTCGAGCGCGGGACGGTGGGCAGGAAGGCCAGGAATTCTTCGCCGCCCCAGCGCACGATCATGTCGGTTTCGCGCAGGATCTCGCGCAGGCTGGCCGCGATCGCCGTCAGCACGGCGTCGCCGGCCGCGTGGCCATAGGTGTCGTTGATGTGCTTGAAGTGGTCGACGTCGAGCAGGAACAGGCCGCCGCACTGGTCGCTGTCCATGGCGTCGCCCGCGCGCAGCTCGGGCTGCGGGGTGCTGCGCATGTAGTCCAGGAAGTGGCGGCGGTTGTACAGCCCGGTGAGCGGATCGCGCACGCTCTGCTGCTTGAGCTCCTTGTTCTTTTCGTAGAGCTGGGCGTTGGCATGGCGCACCTTGCGGTAGAGCAGGCCGACCACGATTGCCGCCAGCGCAAAGACCGCCGCCAGCAGCCACATGACGCGGTGCTGCAGGCGGCTGACTTCGTTTTCGCTGCGCAGCAGCTCGATCTGGCGCTGCTTCTTTTCGGTCTCGTATTTTGCCTGCAGGTCGAGGACCGCGCGCTGGCGCCGTTTTTCGAACAGCTCGTTGGAGATCTTGCGCTCGCGGTGGTAGGCGCGCAGGGCGCCGGGCAGGTCGCCCATGCGCTCGAGCGCCTGGCCGTATTCGACCAGCACCAGCTGCAGCTCCGGCTGGTCGCCCAAATTCTCGTAGGCCGTCATGCCGGCCTCGATATGGCGCTTGCCGTCGCCCAGGCGTCCCATCGCGAGATAGGCCTGGCCGAGGTTCAGGCGGGCAGTGGCCTCCAGCCCGGCATCGTTGAGCGCGCGCGCCGCCGTGACGGCCTGCTCGGCATACGCCGCCGCATTGCCGTAATCGCGCAGCTTCAGGTAGCAGTCGGACAGGTTGACCAGTGTGTACGCGGCCATCGACTCGGCCCCGATGCGGCGCTCGATCGCCAGGCTCTCGAGCAAGGCCTTCAGGCCCCGGGTGTACTGGCCGGTGTCCACCGCCAGGCCATATTCCGCATGCTTGAGCGTGGTGATACGGCCAGGGGAATTGGTTTTCTGCGCGGCTTCGAGCGCTTCGGCCAGGGTCTCGAAGCCCTTGTCGTACTCGCGCATCTGCTGGTACAGCCCGATCAGCGCATTGAGCGACATGACGATCTGGGTCGCGTCGCCATTCTGGCGCGCCATCGCGGCCGCCGTCTGCAGACGTTCGAGCGCTTTAGGGAAATTACCTTCCTCGGCCCAGGACTCGCCCGATGAGATGGTTGCCCGTACTTTCAGTTCGGCGTCGCCCGTGGTGGAGGCCAGCTTCTCGGCTTCCCAGATCAGGCGGTGCGATTCAGCCAGCTCCGAGCGGCGGTAGGCCATATAGCCCTTGCGCAGCAGACCTTTAGCAATGGCGACATTGCTGCCGTTTTTCCGGCCCAAGGCGACCAGTTCGTCCGCGATCGCGGTCGCTTCGTCGAGCTTGCCCACTTCGTCGTAGGCGTTGGACAGCTGGTTCAGGAATTCGATGCGTTCAGGCAGGGGCGCGGCCCGGCCTTCGGCCTGCATCTCCAGCAGGATCGGCAGGGCGCGCTGCCCGGCATATTTGTTGATCTCCCGGATTTCCGCCAGGCGCTGCGCCAGCGGCGCCTCGCCCGCAAGGGCAGCCGCCGACCCAAAGCACAGCGTTGCGGCAAGCGCGATGCGTCGGAAGCGCACCGGGGTGCGGGGCAGGCTAAGGAGCATGAGAAGAGGTCTCGAAACGCCGACAGAAAGTTATGGGGAATATATGAAACATTATATTCCTGTTGCAACATGGAAATTCATTTTCTACTCGATTGTCACTAAAAAGACACATTGGGAGAGTCCCCTACCTGCTGGTGCACGCTGCGCCTGTCCCGCCGCGGCAGCGCCTGTCCCGGCTTTTCGACCTCCTGTCGCAAATCGCTGGCTGGCGCCGCACCGTCTTCTTATAGTCGGGACAACTACTGACTCAGGAGAACGGCATGCTCGAGCTGCGCGGCGTCACCAAGCAATTTGGCAAGGAACTCAAGGCGGTGGACGACCTGTCGCTGACGCTCGGGCATGGCGTGGTGGGCCTGATCGGCCACAACGGCGCGGGCAAGTCGACCCTGATGCAGATGATCGCCACCTTGACGCGTCCCACGCGCGGCCAGGTCCTGTTCGACGGGGTCGACATCGCGGTCAAGCCCGATGCGATCCGGCGCCGCCTTGGCTACCTGCCGCAGGATTTCGGGGTCTACCCGAACCTGAGCGCGCTCGAATTCATGCAGTATTTCGCCGCCCTCAAGGGCGTGCGCGACCCGGGGCGCATCCGGCGCCTGCTCGAACTGGTCAACCTGCACGACCAGGCCCACCGGCCGGCGGCGGCGTTCTCGGGCGGCATGAAGCGCCGCCTCGGGATCGCCCAGGCGCTGCTGAACGACCCGGACATCCTGGTGGTCGACGAACCCACCGCCGGCCTCGACCCGGAAGAGCGGCTGCGCTTTCGCAACCTGCTGGCCGAGCTGGGGCAGGGCAAGCTGGTGCTGCTGTCGACCCATATCGTGTCCGACGTCGAGAGCATCGCGACCGAGCTGGCCATCATGCGTTCGGGCCGGCTGGTGGCCCACGACACGCCGGAGGCGATCCTGCAGCGCGCCCGCGGCCAGGTCTGGCTTGCCAGCGTGGCCGAGCACGACTATGCGGCCCTGCGCGGGCGCGTGCACGTGCTGCAGGCGCAGCGCCAGGACGGGCGCATGGCGCTGCGCATCGCCCATCCCGAACTGCCTTGCCTCGGGGCGCGCGAAGCCGAGCCGACCCTGGAAGAAGCGCTGATGGCGCAGCGCTACGCCCTGCAGGCGGAGGCGGCATGATGCGGACCAGTCCCTGGTGGACGGCCGGCGTGCTGGCCGCGAACGAAGTGCGGCTGCGCATGCGCCGCATGTCGACCCTGGCGGCGGTGCTGGCGATCGCCGCGGTCAGCTGGGCCATGATCGAAGACCCGGCCAGCGGCCGGACCCTCATGATCGTGGAAGACGCGCGGGTGCGCTACACCAGTTCCGCCCTGGCGCTGGGCAGCGCCACGCTGGCCGGCCTGCTGTTCTCGCTGGCCGGCTTCTACCTGGCGCGCGGGCGCACCGGCGAAGACCTGCGTAGCGGCATCGGCGGGGTAGTGGGCGCCACGCCCGCCGGCAACCTGCTGCTGGTGGCCAGCCGCTGGCTCGGGGCGGTCGGCGGCCTGCTGATCCTGCTCGGGGTCTTCATGCTGGCCATCCTGGCCCTGCACCTGCTGCGCGGCGAAGGGCCCATCGCGCTGCTGGTCTACCTGCAAACCTATTGCGTGCTGCTGCTGCCGATGGTGCTGTTCGCCGCCAGCTGCGCGGTGCTGTGCGACAGCTGGGCGCCGCTGATGGGCAAGGGCGGCGACATCCTGTATTTCTTCGTCTGGACCGCGATGCTGTCGCTCGGCGGGATCGTCGAGGAAGCCGGCGCCCCGCCCGCGCTGGCCATCCTCGACTTCACCGGCATGGCCCAGGCCATGGAAGCGATGCGGCTTCACCTGAGCACGGACAGCGTCGGCATCGGCGCCATGGACTTCAATGCCGCGCTGGCGCCCCACACGCTGCCGCAATGGCTGTGGAGCGGTTCGCAGGTGGCCGCGCGCCTGTTCGCCTGCCTGCTGGCGCTGGCGCCGCTGGTGCCGGCCGTGCTGCTGTTCCACCGTTTCTCGCCGGACCGGGTCAAGGCCGGCAAGGCGCGCCGGCGCCGCTCGCCTCTGGGGGTGCTCAATAGCTGGCTGCGGCCGCTGGCCCGCACCGTGCAGCCCTTGATGCGGCTGGCGGCGCGCCTGCCTGGCGCCGCCGGTCAGGCGCTGGCCGACCTGGGCCTGGCCCTGGCCAGCGCGCCGAGCGCCATCCTGGCGATTGCCTTGTGCACCGTGGGCGCCCTGGTGCTGCCGGCCGAGGTGCTGCCAGGCCTGCTGGCCGGCGCCGTCGCCTGGTGGGGCATCCTGTGCAGCGACAGCAGTACCCGCGACTTTAGCGTGGCCTGCGACGGCCTCACCGCCGCCGTGCCGGGCGGCGCCGGCCGCCGCTTCCTGCGCCAGTGGACCGCATCCACGCTGCTCGGCGCCCTGTTCACCGGGGCGGTCGCCCTGCGCTGGAGCGTCGACGAACCGGTGCGCGCACTGGCTGTTGCCGCCGGCGTGCTGGCGCTGTCCGCCTTTGCCGCCCTGCTGGGGACAGTGAGCCGCACGCCGCGCCTGTTCCTCGGCTTGTTCCTGTTCGGGCTGTATGCCGCGCTCAATGCGAAAGGCATCCCGATGATGGACGTGGTCGGCTTCCACGGGGCCGCCAACCTGCAGTCGGCGGCAACCTTCATGGTGGCGGGATTGCTGGCGCTGGCAGCCGGTGTCGCCTGGAGCCGGCGCAGCTGAGCTTTTCCTTGCGAACGGTGCTTTGCCTCCAAAACGGCCCGGCTATACTGGGCCGTTCCCCTATCTACGCGAGGTGATTGCGATGTGGAAAACACCGTGGGCGCGCTGGGCCGCGGCGCTGGGTTTCGCGCTGGGCGGCTTCTTCGACGGCATCCTGCTGCACCAGATCCTCCAGTGGCACCACCTGCTCAGCCTGGTGCCGGGCATGGACGACCTGCGCCTGCAGGTGCTGTGGGATGGCTATTTCCACGCCTTGATGTATGTCATCGCGCTGGCGGCCCTGGCCGGTTTGTGGCGGCAGCACCGGCGCGGCGCCGGGGCTTGGGGCTGGCCCCTGGTGGGCGCGGTGCTGGTGGGCTTCGGGCTGTGGCATCTGGTCGATTCGGTGCTGTCGCACTGGCTGCTGCAGATCCATCGTATCCGCATCGACAGCGAACAGCCGCTGTTGTGGGACCTGCTCTGGCTGGCCCTGTTCGGCCTGCTGCCGCTGGCGCTGGGGCTGCGCCTGCGGCGCAAGGGCGGCGGCACGGGAACAAGCGGCAGCGCGGCCATGCTGGTGCTGGCCGCCGTCACATCGGGCGCCGGCGCCTGGGCCCTGCTGCCGCCGGCGCAAACCGGTTTCGCCACCGTGGTGTTCGCGCCCGGCGCCGGCCCGCGCGAGGTGTTCGCCGCGCTCGACGCCGTGGATGCGCGCCTGGTCTGGAGCGACCGGGCGATGGGGGTGGTGGTGGTCGCGGTGCCCGAGCAGCGGCGCTGGGACTTCTACCGGCACGGCGCCCTCCTGGTGAGCGGGGCGGGCGTGCCGGCCGGGTGCTTCAACTGGAGCCGCGGCTAGGGCTACAGCGCGATCTGCTGCAGCAAATACAGCCGCTGGTACAGGCCGCCCTCGATGCGCATCAGCTCTTCGTGCGCGCCGGCCTCGGTGATGCGGCCGTGGTTCAGCACGATGATGCGGTCGGCCGCGCGGATGGTCGACAGGCGGTGCGCAATGGCGATGATGGTCACCTTGCCGCGCAATTCTTCCAGCGCTTCCTGCACGACCTGCTCGGTGGCGCTGTCGATGCGCGAGGTGGCCTCGTCCAGCAGCAAAATACGCGGCTGGCCGGCCAGCGCGCGGGCGATCGCCACCAGCTGCTTCTGTCCCGAGGACAGGCGCGAGCCGCCTTCGCCCAGCTGGGTCTCGTAGCCCTGTTCGAGCCGGGAGAGGAAACCGTGCGCATGCGCCGCGCGCGCGGCTGCCTCGATACGTTCCAGGGACAGGCCGCGGCCCATGTCGATGTTCTCGCGCGCGGTCGCGGCCAGGATGAAGGGATCCTGCGGCACCAGGCCCACTTCGTTGCGGAAGCGCTCGTTGCCGATCGACGCCAGCGGCAGGCCCGAGATGGCGATGCTGCCTTCATCCGGCGTGTAATAACGCAGCAGGAGCGAAAGCAGGGTGGATTTGCCGCTGCCGGTGTGGCCCACGATGCCGAAGAACGCGCCCTGCGGCACGTCGAGCGACAGGTCGTGCAGCACGCGCTGGCCGGCGATATAGCCGAAGTTCAGGCCGCGCACCTGCACCGCCGGCGCCGCGGAGTCGAAGGCGGCGTCGTTGCCGATGCGCCCCGCGGCATGTTCGGCCGCGCCCGTTTCGTCGAGCAGCGCTTCCACGCGCGCGGTCGCCACCACCGCCTGCTGCAGGCCGCTGAACTGCATCGTGATCTGGATCAGCGGCTCGACCACCCGCGCGATATAGCTGATGAAGGCGTACAGCACGCCCACTTCGATGGCGTTCATCTCGCGCCGGCCGAAGCCGTAGATCACGATGGTGAGCAGCACCACGTTGAGCAGGTCGAGCGCGGGGCGCAGCAGGAAGGCATTGGCCTTGAGTTCGGCCAGGCGCGCGGTGCGGTGGGCGCGGTTGGTGGCCAGGAAGCGCTCGCCGAAACGCCCCTCGGCATTGCTGGCCTGGAGCACGCTCATGCCGCCGATCGACTCGGCCATCTGGCCGTTGATGTCGCTGCGCAGCGCGCGCGCCCGGGTCACCGCCGGCGCCGACAGGCGCTGGTAGAGCCAGACGATGCCGACCACCGCCGGCACCAGCGCCAGCACTACCAGCATCAGGCGCCAGTCGAGCCAGGCCATCGCCACCAGGGTTCCGACCAGCACGATGCTCGAATCGAGCATCACGAACAGCACCTGGATGTAGAGGGTCTTGACCGCTTCGGTGTCGTTGGTGACGCGGCTGACCAGCTGGCCGGTGATGGCGCGGTCGAAGAACGCCATCGGCAGGCGCAGCACGTGGCCATACACCCATTCGCGCAGCCGGCGCACCGAGCGCATCGCCAGGCCCGACAGGCGGATCAGCTGCAGGTAGCGGATCCAGGACGAGGCCCAGCCGGTCAGCACCAGGCCGCCCAGCAGCAGCCAGATGCGCGGCCAGTCCAGCTTGCGCGTCAACAGGTGGTCGTCGATCAGCATCTTGCCCAGCAGCGGACCGGCCACTTCGAGGGCGGCGGCCAGCACCAGCCACAGCGTGGCCCAGTACAGGTGGCGGCGGTCGGGGTGGGCGGCGCGGCGCAGCAGGCGCGCGGCATGCCGTGCCTGCACCTTCATGGCGGCGGCGCTGGTGTCGGGCGTGTCTACTGCCTTGGCATCACTCTGCATCGATGCTGGCCTCCAGTTGTTGATAGCGCCACTGGCTGGCATACCAGCCGTCCAGCCGCAGCAATTCGTCGTGGGTGCCCGATTCGGTGATGCGGCCTTCGCGCAGCACCACGATGCGGTCGGCCGCGGCCACGCTCGACAGGCGGTGGCTGGCGATGATGGCCGCGCGCTCGGGACGCGCTGCGCGCAATGCCGCCAGGTGTTCGAGGATGCGCGTCTCGGTGCCGGTATCGACCGCCGACAGGGCGTCGTCGAGCAGCAGCAGCGAGCTGTCCGCCAGCAGGGCGCGCGCGATCGCCACGCGCTGGCGCTGGCCGCCCGAGAGCGTGATGCCTTTTTCGCCCACCGGCGTGTCGTAGCCGTGGGGGAAGCGCAGGATGTCGTCGTGGATCGACGCCATGCGCGCGGCCTGCTCGACCTCGCCACGCGAAGCGCCGGGACGCGCCAGCGCGATGTTTTCCGCGATGGTGCTCGAGAACAGGAAGGATTCCTGCGGCACCCAGCTCAGGGCCGCGCGCAATGCGCTCAGGCGGTATTCCTCGATGCGGTGGCCGGCCCAGCTGACGGCGCCGTGCTGGGGCGTGGCCTGGCGCAGCAGCACGCGCAGCAGGGTCGACTTGCCGGCGCCGGTCGGGCCCACCAGGCCGAGGGTCTGGCCCGGCTCGATGGCGACCGACACCTCGCTCAGGGCCGGGCGGTCCGCTTCGCCGTAGGCGAAGGTCACGCCCTGGACCAGCAGCGGGCCGCGGCCCACTTCGTCGAGAATGCCCTTGTCGTCGACCGTGAGCGGCGCGTCCAGCAGCGGCTGCAGCCGGGCCAGGCCCGCGCGTCCGCGCTCGATCAGCGAGAGCACCCAGCCGGCAGCGAACATCGGCCAGATCAGCTGGCCCAGGTACATCGAGAAGCTGGTGAGGGCGCCGACGGTCAGTTCGTTGTTCCAGACCAGGTAGCCGCCCAGGCCCAGCGTCAGGCCGGTCGCCGCGGTCAGGGTCAGGCCGACGGCCGGCTCGTAGGCCGCTTCCCAGCGCTGCGCGGCCAGGCTGGCGTCGGCGGCATTGCCCGCCAGTTCGCTGAACTGGGCGGCGCTGCGCTCCTCCAGGCCGAGCGCGCGCAGGGTGCGCACGCCGGTGAGCGATTCCTGCACGTGGTCGTTCAGCGCCGAGAAGCGTTTCAGCGCATCGCCTTCGGCCTTGTGGATGTGCGAAGAAATGCGCCAGAAGGCCAGCGCCATCAGGGGGAAAGGCAGCAGGGCGATGCTGGCCAGGCGCCAGTCCACGCCCAGGGTCATGATCCCGAGGACCATCAGGAGGGTCAGGGTGCCGTCGAAGCCGGCCAGCATCGCTTCGCCGGCGGCCATCTCGATGGCGTCGATATCGTTGGTAGCCAGCGCCATCAAGTCGCCGGTGCGCTGGCGCCCGTAGAAGGCCGGCCCCTGCGCGGCCAGGCGTGCGTACAGGCGCGTGCGCAGCTCGACGCCGAGGTTGTAGGCGGCCGAATACAGGCGGATGCGCCAGCCCACGCGCAGCACATAGATGGCCAGGCCCAGGCCGAGCAGCTGGGCCAGTCCGAGCACCAGCGCATCCTGGTCGAGGCGGTGCGCGGCCAGGCCGTCGATCAGGGCGCCGACCTGGCGCGGGACCAGGACCGTGCACACGGCGACGCCGGCCAGCATGAAGGCCGACGAGACATAGGCATGCCAATGCCGGCGGACAAAGCCGCCGATCAGCCTTGCAAGACTCATGTTCTTCCTTGGAGGGGTGTGCCCGAAAAACGACAAAGCGGGCCGAAGCCCGCTAGTGTAGACGCTTTGCCGGCCGGGCGCAGCGCCCCAGGCCGGAGCGTGTCCGGTGTTTACTTCCGGCGCTTGGACGAGGAGGCCGGCGCGACCTTCACCTGCACATTGGCGTCTTGCGCAGGCACCGGGGCCGCCGCGGGATGCGGCGCGACGCCGGCCTGCGGCTCGCCCTGGCCGGCGGCCATGACGATCTCGGTCTGTTCGGCGACCGGGGCCGGTTCCGCTTCGGCGGCCAGCTGTTCGGGGGCCGGCTCTTCGTGCTTCAGCTCCGGTTCCGCCACCACGACCGGCTCGGCCGCTGCGTCCGCCGCCTTTGCCACCGGCGCGGCCAGCTGGCTTGCCGCCGGCGCCTTGCCGCCCAGGGCGAATGGCTGCACGCTGCCCGCAATGCTCATCAGCTCACGGCTGTAGTCGAACATGCTGTGCAACTGTTCCTCGGCGGCGCCGCCCAGGGTCAGGAAGTCGCGCGGATCGCGCGATGCGGCCAGCGCCTGTGCGGCGCGGGTCGAGCGTTCGACCGAGGCGCGCGAGGCGGCCAGGTTCAGGGCGACGACCCGGCTGGCGCTGTCGAGCGCCTGCTTGGTGAACGACTGGAAGAAATCGACCTGGCTTTCCAGCTGGGTGCGCAGTTGGGCCGGGACCTGGACCGGAAGCTGGGGTACGAGCTGGCCGGCGAACGGTGCCGGGAACGGAGTCTTGCCTGCTGCTGCTGCGAAAAATTGTTCTGCAAGTGAAGTCATATGATTTCCTTTAGTCATTTATGGCGCGCTGCAATATCGGCTAGTGTAGCCATGATTGCCCGAGCGCGCAAAGACATATTGCACTGTTCTTGAGCAGAAATATTGCGGTGCAGCATTAACGATGCACGCTGCATGCGCCAGCCGTCCGGTCCGGCAAGCTCGAGACAGCCATTCATCGCTACAATCAGCAAAACACAAGGGAGAACACATGGATCTCGTGATTCGCAACGCCACCCTGCCGGACGGCAGGGGCGGCATCGACATCGGCATCAAGGATGGCGTGATCGCCGCCGTGGAGGCGCGGCTGGCCGCCCGCGGCGCACGCGAGATCGATGCCGGCGGCGACCTGGTCACCCCGCCTTTCGTCGACCCGCACTTCCACATGGATTCGGTGCTCAGCCATGGCCTGCCGCGCGTGAACCAGAGCGGCACCCTGCTCGAAGGCATCCGCCTGTGGGGCGAACTCAAGCCGCTGCTGGCGCAGGAGGCGCTGGTCGAGCGGGCCCTGCACTATTGCGACTGGGCGGTGGCGCGCGGCCTGCTGGCGATCCGCAGCCACGTCGACATCTGCGACGACCGCCTGCTGGCGGTGGAAGCGCTGCTGGAAGTCAAGCGCCGCGTCGCGCCTTACCTCGACCTGCAGCTGGTGGCCTTCCCGCAGGACGGCATCCTGCGCAGCCCGAACGCGTTCGAGAACCTCAAGCGCGCCATCGGCATGGGCGTGGACGTGGTGGGCGGCATCCCGCATTTCGAGCGCACGATGGCGCAGGGCGCCGAATCGGTGCGCCTGCTGTGCGAGTTCGCGGCCGAACGGGGCCTGCGGGTGGACATGCATTGCGACGAAACCGACGACCCCATGTCGCGCCATATCGAAACCCTGGCCTACGAGACCCAGCGCCTCGGCCTGCAGGGGAGGGTGGCCGGTTCGCACCTGACCTCGATGCATTCGATGGACAACTACTATGTGAGCAAGCTGCTGCCCCTGATCGCCGAGAGCGGCGTGGCGGCGATTGCCAACCCCCTCATCAACATCACGCTGCAGGGCCGCCACGACAGCTATCCGAAACGGCGCGGCATGACGCGCGTGCCCGAGCTGCTGGCCGCCGGCGTGGACGTCGCCTTCGGCCACGACTGCGTGCTCGACCCGTGGTACGGCATGGGCTCGGGCGACATGCTGGAAGTGGCGCACATGGGACTGCACGTGGCGCAGATGACCGGCACCGAGGCGATGCATCAGTGCTTCCTGGCGGTGACGGAGACGCCGGCGCGCATCCTCGGCCTGGATGGCTACGGCCTGGCGCCGGGCTGCAACGCCGACCTGGTGCTGCTCGATGCCGGATCGACCGTGGAGGCGATCCGCCTGCGCGCGGCGCGCCGGCTGGTGATCCGGCGCGGGGCCGTCCTTGCGGAGGCGCCGTCCGCGCGCGCGACCCTGCACCTGCCCGGGCGTCCCGAGGCCACGGGTTTCCGGCATGTTCCGCAGGGCGCGCACAGTACGTGAAGATACCGGAAATCCGGGCTAGAATAGGCCGCTTTCATGTTTCGGTAACGTATCCCCAGGCTCCGTGAAAGACATCCAGATCCGCCCCGCCGGCGACCATGACTTCGAGGCGATATGGAGCATCTTCAGTGCCCATGTCGCCGCCGGCGAGACCTACCCCTTCACCAGCGCGACCTCGCGCGAGGCGGGCCACGCTTACTGGCTCGGCCCAGACGTGGCCAGCTTCATCGCAACGTCGAGCGGTTCACGGGTGCTCGGAATGTACCGCCTGACCCGCAACCAGGTCGGGCGCGGCCACCACGTGGCCAACGCTTCCTACATGGTCAGCCCGTCGGCGCAGGGCGCCGGCGTCGGCCGCATGCTGGGCGAGCACAGCCTGGACGAGGCGCGGCGCCAGGGCTACCTGGCCATGCAGTTCAACTATGTGGTGAGCACCAATACCACCGCCGTGCGGCTCTGGAAAAAACTCGGCTTCTCGATCGTCGGCACCCTGCCCAAGGCCTACCGCCACAAGGCGCTGGGCTATGTGGACGCCTACGTGATGTACCAGCTGCTGCAAGACCCGGACCACTGGCCGACGGCGGACGCATGATGGCCGAATCGTCCATCGACCACGCCGGGATCCTGCGCACCGCGCGCCTGCGCCTGCGGCTGGCCGATGCGGGCGATGCCGCCTTCTACCTCGAACTCGTGAACGACCCGGACTTCATCGCCCATATCGGCGACCGCGGCCTGCGTACGGTCGACGCCGCGGCGCGCGCCATCGCCGAAGGGCCGGTGGCCATGCAGCGCAACCGCGGCCATTCGCTGTACGTGGTGGAGCTGCTGGGCGGCGGTGAGCCGATCGGCCTGTCCGGCCTGGTCAAGCGCGATGCGCTCGAGGACGTCGACATCGGCTACGCCTTCCTGGCGCGCCACCGCGGGCAAGGCTATGCCTTCGAAGCGGCGCAGGGCGTCGTGGCCCATGCGCGCACGCTGGGCCTGCAGCGCCTGGCGGCCATCACCGACCCGGACAACACAGCCTCGATCGCCCTGCTGCGCAAGCTCGGACTCAACTTCGAGCGTTTCGCGGTGCTGGCGCCCGGCCAGCCCGGGGTCAATGTTTACATGATGGACCTGGCGCCGCAGGAATAAGGAAACGGAACGCGTCCGGATCCGGGCAGGTGATACGATGGTATTGTTATATCGTCCACATACCATCCACCCGAATCCATCGATGCCCACCACCGAGCCGAGTCCAGACGCGCCGTATTTCATTGTCCTCAATGCCGGATCGGGCCATTCCGAGACCGAGCTGCGCCGCTCGACCATCGAAACGGTGCTGGCCGCGGCCGGGCGCAGCTGCCACCTCGAACTCATCGACGAGCCGGCGGAACTGCAGGCCGTTGCGCGCAGCATGGCGGCGCGCGCCATCGAGGCCGGCGGCATCCTGGTCGCGGCCGGGGGCGACGGCACCATCAACACGGTGGCCCACGAAGCGGTGCTGGCCGGCTGCACCTTCGGCGTGCTCCCCCAGGGCACCTTCAATTACTTCGGCCGCACCCACGGCATTCCCGAAGACCTGGCCGAAGCCGTGTATGCGCTGCTGCGCGCCCACGTGCGGCCGGTGCAGGTGGGCGTGGTCAACAACAAGGTCTTCCTGGTCAACGCCAGCGTCGGGCTCTACCCGAAGCTGCTCGAGGAGCGCGAGCACGACAAGGCGCAGTACGGGCGCAGCCGGCTGGTGGCCTTTTTATCGGCCCTCAAGACCGTGCTGCGGCCGGCCCGCCACCTGCGCATCTCGCTCGAGCTCGACGGCAAGGAGCGCCGCCTGCGCACCACCACCCTGTTCATCGGGAACAACCGGCTGCAGCTCGAACAGGTCGGCATGGACGGGCTCACCGAGGCGGTGGAAGAAGGGCAGCTTGTCGCCATTGCGCCGCGGCCGATGGGCAGGCTGGGCCTGCTCGGCCTGCTGGTGCGCGGCGCCCTGGGCCGGCTGGGCGACGCCGACGTCGAATCCTTTGCCTTCAAGCGCCTGACCGTGCGCACGCCGGCCGTGTACGGCCGCAAGCGCATGAAGGTGGCGGTCGACGGCGAGGTCGAGCCGATGGCCATGCCGCTGGAATTCCGCGTGCTCGAAGGACGGCTCTACCTGATGGTGCATGGGCCGTCGCGCAAGGAACCGCGCACGGCCCCGGAGGCCGGCTTCGAAACCGCTTGACGCCTAGTCGAGTCGCAGCAGGCGCAATCCCGCGATATCGAAGCGGTTGGACGGCCCCGTCACACCGCCGGCGGCGCTGAAGCTGCTGTTGCTGTCGAGATAGCTCATATTGTAGAAGTCGCTCATCTCGACCCGGTAGCGGCCCGCCTCCAGGCGCGCCGCCAGCGGCGTCGAATACACCATGGGCGTGGCCGCCTTCGCCAGCGGGGCATGGGGCAGTTGCACCACGCCCTGCGCCACGACGGCGCCGCGGCCATCCTTCACGGCCAGCCACTTCACGCCGCCGCTGATCCCCAGGTTCACCTGGTTCGCCCCATTGTGATAACGCAGCTGCACCGCATAGCGGCCGGGCGCCTTGATCTCGATGCGCTCGACGGCGTAGCGGTCGCCCGGCTGGCCCCAGCCCTCGATGCGCGGCACGGCAAAGCGCCCGTTCGGCGGGCTGACCTTGACGTTGGAGCGCGTACGCGGGTCGGTAACGGGCACCTCGATGGCGGCCCCAAGGCAGCGCGGCATGCTGTGGTGGCTGCGGTTGCCGGAGTCGCCGGCTTGCGCTTGCACGGCATAGCATCCGGCGCGGCCGGCGCTGCGGTCGGTCCAGGCCCCGGCGCGCAGGCCTTCGGCCACCTGCTTGCCGTCGCGGTAGACGCGGTAGCTGACATTGGCTTGCCGGTCGCCGGGAGCGATCCGCAGCGTGACGGCGCCCTTGGGCCCGCGCTGGAGCGAGGCGATGGCCGGCTCGCGCGGTGCGAAGGTCGTGCCGGAGTCGGCATACGGGTCGCCCTTCACGCGGCGGATCTCCTGCTGGCCCGCGACCAGTTGTCCGAGCACGATCTCGATCTGGTTGTCGGCCTGCAGCTGCGCCAGGCCGATGGCGGCGGTGGCCGGCCGGCCGTTCAGGACGATGCGCTCGACCTCGTAGTACCCGTCGTCCTGGCTGGCCGCCGGCAGGCGCAGGCGCACGTCGATGCGCTTGCCGTGCAGGCGCAGGCCGTGCAGGGCGATCTCGCCGGAAGCGGCAAACATCTCGCGCCGCAGCTTGGCGGTCACGAAGGGGCGCAGCGCCAGGCCGCCCTCGCTGGCGGACACGCCGAACACATTGTTGACGACCATGCCGAGATAGGCGCCCACCGACCAGAGCTGGCGCCGCGAATTGATCACCGGCCCGATCAGCGCGGGATGGCGCTCGTCCAGCAGCAGCGGCTGGCCGGAGAGCCATTCCAGGTTCTCCATGTTCGACATGTTCAGCGCAGCGCCGCGCACCAGCGAATCGTAGGCGGCGTCGGCCACCGCCACGTTGCCGGCCTGCGCGGCGGCGCGCAGGCCGTAGGCCGTGACGAAAGGCCACAGGGCGCGATTGTGGTAGACCGGCATGCCGGGCTGCTGCGGCCAGATGACCGGGGCGCCCATCGGGCCGTGCGGGTAGCGCGCCAGGATCGAGCGCGCTTGCTCCTCGTCGGCGATGCCGGTGACGATGGCCAGCGCCTGGCCGAGCCAGTCGAACTTGTGCAGCGGCGCGCCGTCGAGGTGGCCGGCCGTCAGGCTGCTGTACATGCCGGCGTCGGCAAGCCACAGGTGCCGGTTGATGGCGCGTTTCAGGCTGGCGGCCCAGCCTTCGTAGCGGCCGGCCTTCGCGGCGTCGCCATGCTCGCGCGCCAGGCGCGCCGCCAGCGTCAAGGCCTGGTAGTGGCCGGCATTGGTCGACAGGGCTTTCGAGGTCGACATCGACGCCAGGTCGTTCGGGATCCACGCCGCATAGGTCTGGTCGCGCCAGTCGAGGAAGGATTGCTCGCCCATGTACAGTCCGGTCGCGGCGTCAAAGGCGGCCAGGCGGTCGTTCTCGAGGGTGTTGGACAGGGCAGTCAACGCACGCCGGGCGAAGGGCGCGCGTTCGGCGGCGCTCAAGGTGGCGAGGATGTCCTCGGCGGCGAAGGCCCAGGTGATGCGGTCGGTGCTGACCGGCCAGCTGCCGCCGCTGCCGGTGTCCTGCACGATCTGCAGCCCGTCCGGGCTGCCGGCCACCTGCGGCGCCCGTGGGATGCCGGCGCGCCAGCCGGAGAGCTTGAACTCGAGCGAGTTGCGCACCCGCTGCGGGTCCAGCAGGCCCAGGCCCAGGTCGGCCGCATACGACAGGTCGCGGGTCCAGACGTAATGCCATTTTTCGCCGGTTTCGAAGCAGTCGCAGGGAATCGCTGCGCCCCCGTTGTAGTTGCCGTCACGGATCTGGCGCACCGCGTCCTGGCGCATCTCGCTGCCGGCCAGCGCGAACAGCGCGTCGAAGGCCAGGTTGCCGGTGCGGATGCGCGGCAGGCCGTCTTCTTCTCGGTAGCTGCTGTGCTGCGGACCCGGGTCGCGCAGGGCGAGGGTGGTCGAGTGCGCGTAGCTGCGCAGCTCGGCGCCGGCGTCCGGCGAGGAAAAGCGCGCGGTCTCCTGCTTGCGGTCCCAGGTGGGCCAGGTCAGTGCGGCGACCGCTTCGCGGCCGGCATGCGGGTCCGGTGTGGCGGCGGCGGCAGGCGTGTCCAGCCGCACGACGCGCAGCAGCGGCGCGGACGGGCTGGATGCGTCGACCGTGAACCGGTAGGTGCCGGACTGCCGCACGAACAGGTAGTCTTCGGGGCCGGGTTGGGTGGCAAGGCGGTAGGGGGTTCCCCGGGCCACCGTCACGCTCTTGTTTGCGTCGGCGACCCATTCGTCGCGCCAGTCGCGGCTGCCCACCTTGAAGGCGTGGTTGCCTGGGCTGACCAGGATGTCGGCTTCGTAGACGCCCTTGCCCTTGTGGACCAGGACGTTGTCCGTGCCCCAGCCATTGAAGCCGCCGCGGATATAGAGTTCTTTCGCTGGACCTTGCTGCGCCTGCGCGCCAAGGCAGGCCAGCAGGGCGGCAGCCGCGACCAGCCGACGCTTCATCGCGCCGCGTCCAGTTCGAGGATGAGGCTTGCCCTGGCCGGCAAGCGCAGCTCGTTCGCCAGCTCGTAGCGCTTGCCGCTCAGGACATCGACGCCGCCCGCCACGCCCGCCAGCATCTCGCGGAAGCGCCCGGTATCGAGCACCATCTCCCTGGCGTTGTTGTTGAAGGCGACCAGCACCTTTTTCCTGTCGTCGTAGCGGAAGTAGACATAGGTGTTCGCTTGCGGCCCGAAGTGCATCAGCTTGCCGTGGTGGATGACCGGCTGGCTCTTGCGCCAGTTGGCCAGCTTGCGCACCAGGTCCTGCGCGGCTTTCTGCCGCGCGCCCAGGCCCTTGCCGCCGAAGGCGTCGACCTTGTCGCCCGCCCAGCCGCCGGGGAAGTCGCTGCGGTAGCTGACGTCGTTGCGCTCTTTCGTGGCGCTGGTCATCAGGATCTCGTCGCCCACATAGAACTGGGGGATGCGCGGCAGCGTCATGAGCATCACGAGGGCCATGCGGTAGCGGTCGAAGTCTTCGCCCACCACGCTCCAGATGCGCGACATGTCGTGGTTGTCGGCGAACAGCACCAGGTTGCCCGGCTCCGGGTACAGGTAGTCGAGCGACAGGGTTTCATAGATATCGGTGAAGACGTTCTGGCCCTTGGCGTCGGCCAGCGCGGTGCGGATGCTTTCGGCCACCGGGAAGTCCATCAGGCTCGGCGTCGTGGCGCGGTAGCCGTCGAAATTGTCCTTGCCGCGCTGCCAGCGCGCCACCACCGGCACCCGCGTGCTCCATTCCTCGCCCACCATGTTCAGCTTCGGGTATTCCGCCATGATGCGGCGCGTGTACTCGGACAGGAAGGCGCCGTCCGAATAGCCGAAGGTGTCGATGCGCAGGCCCGACAGGCCCGCGTATTCGATCCACCAGATGTTGTTCTGGATGAGGTAATTCGCCACCAGGGGGTTGGACTGGTTCAGGTCCGGCATGCTCTCGACGAACCAGCCGCGCGTGAAGTTGTCGGCGTCTTCCTTCGATGCATACGGGTCCTGCACGGCGGTGCGGTGGTGCTGGGTCGGCACGAACTTGCCGTAGTTGACCCAGTCCGGGGTCGGCAGGTCCTTCATCCACCAGTGCGACTTGCCGATGTGCGAGAGCACCACGTCCTGGATCAGGCCGATGCCGCGGCGCCTGGCCTCCTGCGACAGGCGGCGGAAGTCGTCGTTGCTGCCGTAGCGCGGATCGATCCGGTAATGGTCGGTGGCGGCATAGCCGTGGTAGGAGTAGGCCGGCATGTTGTTCTCGACCAGGGGCGTGGGCCAGAGCTGGGTGAAGCCCATGTCCTTGACATAGTCGAGGCGGTCGATGATGCCCTGGATGTCGCCGCCATGGCGCCCGGAGCCATTGGCCCGGTTGGCCTTTTCCAGGGTATCCGGGGTGCTGTCGTTCCTGGTGTCGCCATTGGCGAAGCGGTCCGGCATCACCTGGTAGATGGCATCGCTGCTATTGAAGCCGATGCGCTGGCGCGAGCCCTGCTCGCGCGCCAGCAGTGCATAGGGGTAGCTGGCCTGGCGCCCGGCGCCGGTGAACAGGATCTCGAACTTGCCTGGCTTGGCGTCCTGGTCGATGGCCAGGTCGATGAAGAGGTAGTTCTTGCTCGGCACGCGGGTGACGCTGGCGATGCGCACGCCCGGATAGGACAGCTGCGGTTCCAGCTCGCCGATGCGCTCGCCATGCACCATCAGCTGCAGCCCCTTGTGCTGCATGCCGGCCCACCAGAAAGGCGGCTCCATGTGGGCGATGGCGGGGGACTGGGCGAAGGCAGGGGCCAGTGCGGCGCTGCCGAGGAGGAGGGTGGCGAAGAGTTGTCTCATGGGATCAAAGGCGTCCCACCGCAAAAGCCAGCGCGCGTAGTCAGACTACAGCGACTCTGCCAAGCCTCTTGCCCTGAGAACTGCCGCGCGTAGTTATATTGCGCAAAGAATACTACAGAAGGGCATCGGCGGACAAACCATGCAAGGCAAATGATCTAGTCAAAGTACAGCTTACTATTAGGTAATCTTAATTTCTCCAATGAATTATCAGACTTGCTTCTAGCTCTACTGCTGGGGATTGCACCAGTGTGGTGCGTAGTCATATGGATACGCATCGAGATGCAGCATTTGTAGTCCGACTACAACGTTGCAGAAGTGTCTTTGTAGCCCAAATACAACGCAAAAACTGTGTGCGCCTGCCTCCTTTTGGAAAAACATGCCATTATCGTAGTTACAAGCAACTCTCGTTGACAGTGCATCTAGTTTTAGTACAGAATTCTCAGCAGAACGTCTAAACCGTTTGCTTGGGGCTGCTGTGCTGCCTGTTGCGCTGTAGTTTCGGGAAAATAAAATCTGTCTTTTTGAGGGGACACATGAACATCTTCGCAACCAAGCGCGTCGCTCCGGCCCGCCTTGCATTCCAACTGAGCCCGGTCGCCGCAGGCTGCGCCGTCTTCCTGTCGGTGTTCGCAGGCAGCGCCTACGCGCAAGCGACCACGCAGGACAACACCACCACCACGACCAACGCTACCTCGAGCGTCGCGACCGCACCGGGTTCGGCCGAGCAGGCCGCCGCGGCCGCCGAGCCGACGCCGCCGGGCGCGACTGCCCAGCCGGGCGTCGCCACGGTCCAGGTCACCGGTATCCGCCGCGGTATCGAAGCGGCCATCTCGATCAAGAAGAACTCCAGCTCGATCGTCGAAGCCATCTCGGCCGAAGACATCGGCAAGCTGCCTGACCAGAGCGTCGCCGAGTCGATCTCGCGCCTGCCGGGCGTGTCGGCCCAGCGTAGCCGCGGTTCGGGACGCGCCGCCGACATCTCGGTGCGCGGCCTGTCGCCTAGCTTCAACGGCACCCTGCTCAACGGCCGCGAAATGGCCTCGACCGGCAACGCCCGCTCGCCCGAGTTCGACCTGTTCCCGGCCGAACTGATGGGTTCCATCGTCATCTACAAGACCCCGGACGCCAGCGTCATCGGCCAGGGCCTGGCCTCGACCATCGACCTGCGCACCGTGCAGCCGCTGGACTTCGGCAAGCGCACCGTCGCCGTCAGCTACAAGAAGACGCGCCTGGGCGTGAAGCACCCTGACGGCCTGCCGGAAGGCGACGGCAAGCGTGCGACCCTGTCGTACGTCGACCAGTTCGCGAACCGCACCATCGGCGTGGCAGTGGGCTTCACCCGCTACGAAGAAACCGGCGGCGGCCAGACCACCTTCAATTCCTGGGGCACCGCGGACATGGCGTTCAACGGCGCCAACGTGAAGACCCCGGGCGGCTTCGGCTACGACACCGTGGTCGACTCGAACGAACGCGACGGCGCTTTCGCCTCGCTGCAGTTCCGTCCTAATAAAAACTTCAAGTCGACCGTCGACCTGTTCTATTCGGCAGGCGAGACCGGCCAGAAGAAGACCGGTTTCGAAGGCGGCGTGGCCTACAACGGCGGCGGCGCCTACGAGCTGCCGCACGTGCTCAGCGCAGCCACCGTGAGCAACGGCGTCGCCACCAGCGGCACCATCAGCAACTGGAAGGGCGTGGTGCGTAACCACTACGAAGGCGCCGAAGACGACCTGAAGACCATCGGCTGGAATTCCGAGCTGAAGATCGCCGACTGGACCACCGCGGCCGACCTGACCTGGTCGAAGGCTACCAAGCTGAGCTCGCGCTACGAAACCACCGCAGGTCTGGCTGGCCGCGCCCAGGACACCCTGAAGTACACCAACTTCAACGGCGCCAACGTCACCGAAGTGAAGTACACCCCGGGCAGCAACTACGCCGACCGCAGCGTCGCGCGCCTGACCGACGTGATGGGCTGGTCCGGCGGCGAAAGCTCGCCGCAGGCCGGTTACCTGGCGCAGCCTTATGTCGAAGACACCGTCAAGGCCATTCGCCTGACCGCCAAGCGCGCCGTCGAGTTCGGCCCGCTGGTCGGCACCAGCTTCGGCTACAACCACACCTCGCGCGACAAGTCGCGCACCGGCGACGAAGGCCGCCTGGTGATCAAGGGTGGCGCCGGTCCTTACGCGGCCGCGGCCGTGCCGGGCAGCGAGATCGCCCAGGCAGGCAATTCGGGCTTCAACGTGGTGTCGTGGGATCCGCGCGGCTCGCTCGGCTCGGTCTACGAGCTGGCTCCGAAAGTCGACGCCGACATCCTCAACAAGTATTGGGACGTGAGCGAGCGCATCAACACCGCCTACGTGATGGGCGACCTGGAAGGCGAACTGTTCGGCCTGAAGTACACCGGTAACGCCGGCGTGCAGGCGATCCATACCAACCAGCGTGGCGGCGGCTTCGTCGTCGACCGTTCGCGCTGCACCGGCAATACCGCCCAGACCTGCCCTGCGCAGCGCGTGACCGACGGCGACAGCTATTGGGATGTGCTGCCTAGCCTGAACATGAGCTTCGACCTGCAGAACGAGCAGAAGCTGCGCCTGGGCATGGCCAAGGTGGTGTCGCGCGCCAACCTGGACGACCTGCGCGCCGGTAGCGGCTTCGGCATCTCGACCACCGGCGTACCGATCCTCAGCGGCGGCTCGGGCAACCCGCAGCTCAAGCCGTTCCGCGCCAAGGCCTTCGACCTGTCGTACGAGAAGTACTTCGGCAACAAGGGCTACATCAGCGCCGCCTACTTCTACAAGAAGCTGGACACCTATATCCTGCGCGTGCCGCGCGTGTTCGACTTCGCGCCATTCGTGACGCCGACCACCCCGCTGCCGCTGACCGGCCCGTATGCCGGTTCGACCATCGGCCTGCTGAACCAGCCGGTCAACGGCGACGGCGGCAACCTGAAGGGCTTCGAAATCGCCGTGAACGTGCCGTTCTCGATGCTGACCGAGTACCTCGATGGCTTCGGCATCATGGTCAACCACTCGGATACCAAGAGCAACGTGAACCTGCCGGAGAGCGGTTTTGCCAACGTGAACGGCGATCCGCTGAGCATCCCGCTGCCGGGCCTGTCGCGCAAGGTGAGCAACCTGCGCCTGTACTACGAGAAGAACGGCTTCCAGATCGCCGCCGCAGCGCGCAAGCGTTCGAGCTTCCTGGGCCAGGTGTCGGACTTCCAGGACAACGCGCAGCTTACCTTCATCAAGGGCGAGACCATCGTCGACCTGCAGGCGTCGTACGAGATCCAGCGCGGCTGGCTCAAGGGTGTGAGCCTGTACGCCCAGGCGCAGAACTGGAACAACGCACCGTTCCTGGAGTACACCACCGACGAAGAGAACCCGTCGAACCGCCGCGCCTACGGCCGTACCTACCACTTCGGCGCCAGCTACAAGTTCTAAGCTGAGCTGAACTGCGGTACAGTATCAACCCCTGCCAGGCTTCGTGTCTGCCAGGGGTTGTTTTTCGTTTCACTGGCAGAGAACATGAACACTGAACCCCTCAAAGACATCGTCATCGTCGGCGGCGGCACCGCCGGCTGGATGACGGCCGCCGCGCTGTCGACCATGCTCAACGGCCGCTACACCATCCGCCTGGTCGAATCCGACGAGATCGGCATCGTCGGCGTCGGCGAAGCGACCATCCCGATGATCCAGCGCTTCAACCGCGTGCTGGGCATCGACGAGCACGAATTCATGCGCGAGACCCAGGGCAGCTTCAAGCTCGGGGTGGAGTTCGTCAACTGGGGCAAGCTCGGCGAGCGCTACATGCACGGCTTCGGGCGCCTGGGCCAGGACCTGGCCACCGTGCCGTTCGACCAGTACTGGCAGAAGATGCGCCGCCTGGGCAAGGCCGCGCCGCTCGAGGAATACTCGATCTCGCGCATGGCCGCCAAGTCCAACAAATTCATGCCGGCCCGGCACGACGTGCCCAATTCGCCGCTGCGCGACATCGCCTACGCCTACCACTTCGACGCCAGCCTGTATGCGCGCTACCTGCGCAAGCTGGCCGAGAGCCGCGGCGTGATCCGCGTCGAAGGAAAAATCACGGGCGCCACCCAGCGCCAGGGCGGCGAGCACGATGGCCACGTCGACGCGGTGGTGCTGGAAAGCGGCCAGCGGGTGGAAGGGGAGCTGTTCATCGACTGCTCGGGCTTCCGCGGCCTGCTGATCGAGCAGACCCTGCAGACCGGCTACGAAGACTGGAGCGGCTGGCTGCCGGCCGACCGTGCGCTGGCGGTGCCCTGCGAGTCGGTGGCCGCCATGACGCCCTATACCCGCGCCACGGCCCACCAGTCGGGCTGGCAGTGGCGCATCCCGCTGCAGCACCGCACCGGCAACGGCCACGTCTACTGCAGCCGCTTCATCAGCGACGACGAAGCGGCATCGACCCTGCTGGCGAACCTGGACGGCAAGGCCCTGGCCGAGCCGCGCCTGATCAAGTTCCAGACCGGGATGCGCAAGCAGGCCTGGAACCGCAACGTGGTCGCCGTCGGCCTGGCGGGCGGCTTCCTGGAGCCGATCGAGTCGACCAGCATCCATCTGATCCAGTCGACGATCCAGCGCCTGATCGACTTCTTCCCGGACCGCCGCTGGAGCAGCGTGGACCGCGATGAATTCAACCGCCAGTCGCGCTTCGAGTACGAGCGCATCCGCGACTTCATCGTGCTGCACTACAAGCTGAACCAGCGTACCGATTCGGCCTACTGGCGCGAATGCGCCAACATGGCCATTCCCGAGACCCTGCAGCGCAAGATGGACATGTACCGCTCGCACGGCCGCGTGGTCCGGGTCGACAACGAGCTGTTCTCGGAAGTGGGCTGGATCCAGGTGCTGGAAGGGCAGAACATGCCGATCGACGGCTACCACCCGCTGGCCGACACCCAGTCCGAGGCCGACATTGCCGACTACCTGGAAAGCGTGCGCAGCGTGATCGCCCAGTGCGTCAAGGTGATGCCGACGCACAACGACTACATCGCAAAGATGTGCCCGGCCAAAAAGATGTAGCGTAAACCTGTATCATTCGCGGCCCCATGTGCGAATAGCCCATGGGGCCGTTGTTCGTAGCTTGGGCGGAGTTCCTGCCCACGCGGTCGCCGAGTGCACCGCCTGCCCACCCCATCCGTTCCAAATTGTGCCCGCCCCCTTGCTCCAAGAGAGTAAACTGGCGGTTTAGTTCCGTTTTTGAAAGTTTTCTATGTCAGACACCGTCCTCCCGTCGTTTTCCGACCTCGATCTCTCCGCGCCCGTCCTCAAGGCGCTGAAAGACGTCGGCTACGAAACGCCGTCGCCGATCCAGGCCGCAACCATCCCGCTGCTGCTGGCCAACCGTGACGTGCTCGGGCAGGCCCAGACCGGCACCGGCAAGACCGCGGCCTTCGCGCTGCCGATCCTGTCGAACATCGACATCAAGCAGATGACGCCGCAGGCACTGGTGCTGGCGCCGACGCGCGAGCTGGCGATCCAGGTGGCCGAAGCCTTCCAGAGCTACGCCAACCACATCAAGGGCTTCCACGTGCTGCCGATCTACGGCGGCCAGAGCTACGGTCCGCAGCTGCAGGCGCTGCGCCGCGGCGTGCACGTCGTCGTCGGTACCCCGGGCCGCGTGATCGACCACCTCGAAAAAGGCTCGCTCGATTTGAGCAAGCTGAAGACCCTGGTGCTGGACGAAGCCGACGAAATGCTGCGCATGGGCTTCATCGACGACGTCGAGCAGATCCTGCAAAAGACCCCGGCCGGGCGCCAGACCACGCTGTTCTCGGCCACCATGCCGCCGGCGATCAAGCGCATCGCCAAGACCTACCTGCGCGACCCGCAGGAAGTCACCGTCGCCGCCAAGACCGGCACCGCCGAGAACATCACCCAGCGCTACTGGCTGGTGTCGGGCATGCAGAAGCTCGAGGCGCTGACCCGCATCCTGGAAGCCGAGCCGTTCGACGGCATGATCATCTTCGCCCGCACCAAGCTCGGTACCGAAGAACTGGCCACCAAGCTGCAGGCGCGCGGCTTTGCGGCCGTCGCCATCAACGGCGACATGGCCCAGCAGGCGCGCGAACGCACCATCGAGCAGCTCAAGAACGGCAAGATCGACATCCTGGTGGCGACCGACGTCGCCGCGCGCGGCCTCGACGTCGAGCGCATCAGCCACGTGATCAACTACGACGTGCCTTCGGACCCGGAAAGCTATACCCACCGCATCGGCCGCACCGGCCGCGCGGGCCGTAGCGGCGACGCGATCCTGTTCATTACCCCGCGCGAGCGCAGCCTGTTGAAAGCCATCGAGCGCGCCACCCGCCAGCCGGTGTCGCAGCTGACGCTGCCGACCGTAAAGGCCGTGAACGACGTGCGCATCGCCAAGTTCAAGGACCAGATCACCGAAGTGCTGGCCGCCGGCGGCCTGGAGCAGTTCCGCTCCCTGATCGAGGAATACGAGCGCGAGCAGAACGTGCCGGCGGTGGACATCGCCGCCGCGCTGGCCAAGCTGGGCCGCGGCGACGTGCCGCTGCTGATCGAGCGTCCGGATCGCGAACCGCGCGCGGAAGCCAGCTGGGAAGAGCGTCCGGCGCGTCCGGTGCGCGAACAGCGTGAATTCCAGCCGCGCGAATCGCGCGACGCCGCCGGCTTCAGCCCGGGCTTCAAGAAGGAGCGCGTCGTGCGCGAATCGGAGCCGGGCATGGCGACCTTCCGCATCGAAGTCGGCCACCAGCACGGCGTCAAGCCGGGCAACATCGTCGGCGCCATCGCCAACGAGGGCAACATCCCGTCCAAGTACATCGGCCGCATCGAGATCTACGACGACTTCAGCACACTCGACCTGCCGGACGACATGCCCCCGGACCTGGTGAGCCATCTCAAGACGGTATGGGTGGCCGGTCAGCAGCTGAACATGACGCGCGACGGCGAGGAGCCGGCCAAGCCGTCCGAGAAGAAGAAGTCGTTTACCAAAGCGGGGACGAAGAAGCCGCACCGCAAAGGCTGATTGTCGTGGGGATCCGGCGCCTGGCGCCGGATCCTTCTTCGAGTAACACTTGCTAACAGAATGGCCGGGATGCGTCTCGACGGCTGGTTTAGCATGGTGCCATACTCGGGAGATCAGCATGAACAAACTCGCACCGCTTTGCCTGTCCTTGGCCGTCCTGGGCTTTCCGGGCGTCGCCGCAGCCGATTTGTGGAACGATGGACGACAGGGTCACCGCGAATACAAGCAGGAGTATTGGGACGGCGACTGCAAGGTCAAGCGCGAAGCCAAGAAAGACGGCGAATACAAGGAAGAACGCGAGTGCAAGGGTTCGCGTCGCCAGGCGCGTCACGATGACGGTCGCGAATACAAGAAAGAGTACTGGGACGGCAACTGCAAGGTCGAGCGCGAACGCAAGAAGGACGGCGAATATAAGGAGAAGCGCGAGTGCAAGACCTCGCGCCACCGGTCACGCGACGAGTCGCGCAACTATTCCAGCGCCTATCCCCATTACCCTGGCGAGATGGAGCGCGAACCCGCGGTGCGGGTAGACGTTCGCGTTCGCCAGTAAGTCGTGGCCCGCTTCGCGGGCTACAACGTTCATGTCAGTGGCTGCTCGCGACCTTGGCGTCCGCCGGCGCGAACATCCACAACAGCGCCTCGCGCAATTCCCCCGCCCAGAACGCCTCGTTGTGCTCGCCTTCAGGCACGATCTTCAGGACCGTGTTGGCCGCCGGATGCCCGCTTCTCTGCACCACCTCGGCCATGCGCTTGACGTCCGCCACCATCTCCGGGCCTTCCTTCCCGCCCATCAGCATGAACACCCGCGCGTCCTTCGGCACCGGTTGGCTCGCCACGAAGCCGAACGAAGGCTGCGCCGTCCAGTAAGCCGGCGAGAACACGCCGGCCTTGCCGAACACCTGCGGATACCGGGCCAGCGCGTAATGCGAGGCCAGGCCGCCCATCGAGCTGCCCATGATGGCCGTGTGCGCGCGGCCGCTCAAGGTGCGGTAGCGCCGGTCGACCAGGGGTTTCAGGGTCTTGACGATGAAGTCCGTGTACTCGCGGCCTTCCGCGGGGCCGAAGCGTTCGTTGTTCCAGGCATTCAGTTCCGTCATGCGCTTCTCGCCGCCGTTGTCGATGCCCACCACGATCAGTTCGAGCTTGCCTTCCTTCGCCAGCGCGTCCAGGGTCTCGTCCACTTTCCACTCGCCCGCATAGGCGGTGGCGTTGTCGAACAGGTTCTGGCCGTCGTGCATGTACATTACCGGATAGCGCTTGGTGGAGGTGGCATAGCCGGGCGGCAGGTAGAGCCGCACCTGGCGCTTGCGGGCCAGGCCCGTCATCTCCAGCTCGCCGAGCAGGCTCACGCCGGGCAGGGCGGTCGAGGCTTTCGGCGCTTCGGTCTTGTCGGCGGCAGCGGCGGGCAGGCAGAACAGGGCGGCAAGCACAAGGGCAGAGGCGGGGTGGCGAAGCAGGGACATGCAGGTCTCCTCGTATGATTGTTCTGTTGTTTGACTACAGAAATGGGCTATTTTGCCCTCGGTGTTGTGGCGATTCTACTATGAGAGCTCTTCGATTGACACCCATAAATCCCCATGTTATTTTGCTACAGCTTTGAGTAGGCTGTACCTCTTCAGCCTGCCGACATCACACGAGAGCCCGGCATCTTTCGGGCCAGATTGGGGACACACAATGGATATGCACACTGGCTCGATCAAGCCGCGCCTGTCGTTCTGGCAGCTCTGGAACATGAGCTTCGGCTTCTTCGGCATCCAGTTCGGCTTCGCGCTGCAGAACGCCAATACCAGCCGCATCTTCTCGACGCTCGGCGCCGACCCCGACAATCTGGCCCTGTACTGGCTGGCCGCGCCCGTCACGGGCCTGCTGGTGCAGCCCATCATCGGCTACCTGAGCGACAACACCTGGCACCCGAAGTGGGGCCGCCGCCGTCCGTTCTTCTTCGTTGGCGCCGTGCTGGCCGCGATTGCCCTGTTCCTGATGCCCAATTCCTCGGTGCTGTGGATGGCCGTGGCCGTGCTGTGGCTGATGGACGCCGCCATCAACGTGTCGATGGAGCCCTTCCGCGCCTTTGTCGGCGACAAGCTCGATGTCTCGCAACAGACCGCCGGCTACGCGATGCAGACCTTCTTCATCGGCTGCGGTGCGGTGATTGCCTCGCTGCTGCCGGCCTTCTTCGAATCGATGGGCGTGTCCAACGAAGCGGTGGGCGGCATGATTCCCGACACCGTGCGCTATTCCTTCTACGCCGGCGGCGCCATTTTCTTCCTGGCCGTGCTCTGGACCGTGCTCACTGCGAGCGAGCAGCCGCCTGCCGACCTCGAGGCCTTCAACGCCGAGCGCAAGCACGCCCGCAGCTTTGGCGTGGCCTTGAGCGAAATCGTCGGCGGCTTCACCAAGATGCCGAAAACGATGGTGCAGCTGGCCTTTGTGCAGTTCTTCACCTGGATCGCACTGTTCGCGATGTGGATCTATACCGGTTCGGCGATCGCCGACAACGTCTTCGGCACCACCGATGCCCAATCGTCCGCCTTCCAGTCGGCCGGTAGCTGGGTCGGCATCATGTTCGCGGTCTACAGCGGCGTGTCGGCGCTGGCCGCCTTCATCCTGCCGGTGTTTGCGCGGGCTACCAGCCGCAAGACCGTGCACGCGACCTGCCTGGCCATCGGTGGCCTGAGCCTGGCCAGCATCTATTTCATCACCGACAAGCAGATGCTGATGCTGCCGATGATCGGCGTCGGCCTGGCCTGGGCCTCGATCCTGACCATGCCCTACGCGATCCTGGCGGGCG
Organism: Telluria sp. AZSoR62; assembly: GCF_058111565.1. NCBI lineage: Bacteria > Pseudomonadati > Pseudomonadota > Betaproteobacteria > Burkholderiales > Oxalobacteraceae > Telluria > Telluria sp. AZSoR62. Next base: position 179,531 of record NZ_JBYTST010000001.1, on the reverse strand, counting down.
CGCTGCCGGCCAAGCGCATGGGGTATTTCATGGGCCTGTTTAACTTCTTCGTCGTGATCCCGCAGATCTGCAGCGGCCTGCTGCTGGGTGGCGTGACCAAGCACTTCTTCGATGGCCACACGGTGCAGACCCTGGTGCTGGGCGGCGCCTGCATGCTGATCGCGGCCGTGCTGACCCTGTTCGTCACCGACCGTGCCGGTCCGGTCAAGGCGGCCGTCTAAGCCGCGCGCGCCAGTGATTTCGCGCCTGTCGTATCGTAACGTTTTGCCAACATCGCCCGCGTCCCGCCGCGCTGTTGCAAGACCTTATAACGACAGGAGCGAAGCATGACCATCCAGACCATCCCGACCACGCCCTTCGCCGGGCAGCGGCCCGGCACCTCGGGCCTGCGCAAGAAGGTAACGGAGTTCCAGCAGCCGGGCTATCTCGAGAATTTTGTCGAAGCGATCTTCCTCACCCTGGGTGAAGGGGAAGGGCGCACCATCGTCGTCGGCGGCGACGGCCGCTATTTCAACCGCGACGCGATCCAGACCATCCTGCGCATGGCCGCCGCCCACGGCGTGGCGCGCGTGCTGGTCGGGCGCGGCGGCATCCTCTCCACCCCGGCGGTGAGCTGCGTGATCCGCAAGCATGCCGCGTTCGGCGGCATCGTGCTCTCGGCCAGCCACAACCCGGGCGGCCCGGACGGCGACTTCGGCATCAAGTACAACATCGACAACGGCGGACCGGCCCCGGAAAAAGTCACCGAGGCGATGTTCGCCGCCACCCAGGCGCTCACGTCCTACCGCATCAGCGACGCCGGTCCTGTCGACCTCGACCAGCTGGGGAAGACCCGCATCGAGGACATGGTGGTCGAGGTCATCGACCCGGTGGCGGACTACGCGGAGCTGATGGCGCGCCTGTTCGACTTCAAGGCCATTTCCGCCCTGTTCGCAGGCGGTTTCCGGATGCGCTTCGACGCCATGCATGCGGTCTCCGGACCCTATGCGAAGACCATCCTCGAGGGCATGCTCGGCGCTCCCGTGGGCACGGTGGTCAATGGCGAGCCGCTCGAAGACTTCGGCGGCGGCCATCCGGACCCCAATCCGGTCAACGCCGCGGAACTCATCGCCCACATGGAAGGACCCGGCGCGCCGGACTTCGGCGCGGCGTCCGACGGCGACGGCGACCGCAACATGATCGTCGGCCGCGGCATCGCCGTCACGCCCTCGGACAGCCTGGCCATCATCGCCGCCAACGCCACCGTGGCGCCGGGCTACGCGGGCGGCATCAAGGGCATCGCGCGCTCGATGCCGACGTCCCAGGCAGCCGACCGCGTGGCCGAGGCCCTGGGCATCTCCTGCTTCGAGACGCCGACCGGCTGGAAGTATTTCGGCAACCTGATGGACGCCAACCTGGTGACCCTGTGCGGCGAAGAGAGCTATGGCACGGGCTCGCACCATATCCGCGAGAAGGACGGCCTGTGGGCCGTGCTGTTCTGGCTGAACCTGCTGGCCGTGCGCGGCACGTCGGTCGGGCAGCTGGTGCGCGAACACTGGGCGCGCTTCGGCCGCAACTACTATTCGCGCCACGACTACGAAGCGGTCGATGCGACCGCCGCCGACGCCATGATGGCCGCGCTGCGCGAACAGCTTCCCGAACTGGCGGGGCAAAGCTTCGGCCACTACCGCGTGGCCCTGGCCGACGATTTCGTCTACGCCGACCCGGTCGACCATTCGGTGGCCACGCGCCAGGGCATCCGCATCGCCATGGTCGACGGCTCGCGCATCGTCTTCCGCCTGTCCGGCACCGGCACCGAAGGCGCCACCGTGCGCCTCTACCTGGAACGCTACGAAGCCGACCCGGCGCGCCACGACATCGAACCCCAGGCCGCCCTGCAGGACCTGGCCGCCATCGCCGAGCGCGTCTCCGGCCTGCGCGCGCGCACCGGCAGGGACAGCCCGACCGTGATCACCTGATCCATCCACCCCACCACAGGAACCCGCATGAAACTTCCCGTCCTTGCCGCCGCCATCCTGCTCGCGTTCAGCGCCAGTGCCCATGGCGCACCCGCCCAGCCCGCGGGCAAGCCCTTCGTCTGGGAGAACGCGACCGTCTATTTCCTGCTGACGGACCGCTTCAACAACGGCGACAAGGCGAACGACCTGGCCTACGGGCGCAAGATCGATGCCGCCAAGCTGCGCGGCTTCATGGGCGGCGACCTGGCCGGCATCACGGCCAAGATCAGGGAAGGCTATTTCAAGGACCTGGGCGTGAACGCCATCTGGCTCACGCCGCCCGTCGAGCAGATCCACGCCCCGACCGACGAAGGCACCGGCAAGACTTATGGTTTCCACGGCTACTGGGCGAAAGACTTCACAGCGGTGGACGCCAACCTGGGCAGCGAAAAGGACTTCCGCACCTTTGTCGACACCGCGCACGCCAACGGCATCCGCGTGATCCTCGACGTGGTGATGAACCACACCGGCCCGGTCACCAAGGCCGACCCGGTGTGGCCTGCGGACTGGGTGCGCACCGGGCCGAAATGCACCTACAAGGACGCGCCGACCACCATCGATTGCACCCTGGTGGACAACCTGCCGGACATCCTCACCAACAGCAACGACAACGTCGCGCTGCCTCCGGCCCTGGTGGCAAAGTGGAAGAAGGAAGGGCGCTACGAGCGCGAAGTCAAGGAGCTGGACGCCTTCTTCAAGCGCACCGGCTATCCGCGCGCGCCGCGCTTCTACCTGGTCAAGTGGCATGCCGACTGGGTGCGCAAGTACGGCGTCGACGGCTTCCGCGCCGACACCGTCAAGCACACCGAGCCCGGCGTGTGGAAGGAACTCAAGACCGAGGCCAGCCTGGCCTATGAAGAATGGAAGCGCGCCAACCCGGCCAAGCGCGTCGGCAACCTGCCGTTCTTCATGACCTCGGAAGTCTACAACTACGCAATCAGCCACGGGCGCAGCTTCGACCTGGGCGGCGGCGTAAAGGTCGACTACCTGGCCAACGGTTTCGACAGCATGATCAACTTCGCCATGAAGACCGATGCCGCGCAGGGCTATGAAAAGCTGTTCTCGGATTATTCGAACCAGCTGCACGGCCCGATGAAGGGCTATTCGGTAATGAACTACATCAGCTCGCACGACGACGGCAGTCCCTTCGACCCGCTGCGCCAGCGCCCCTTCGAGTCGGCCAACAAGCTGCTGCTCGCGCCGGGTGCGGCCCAGATCTATTACGGCGACGAGACCGCGCGCCTCTTGAAGGTCGAGGGCGCGGAAGGCGACGCGACCCTGCGCTCGTTCATGAACTGGGACGAACTGGCGGCCAACACCCGGCGCGGCGCCAACCGCGTGGCCGAGGTGCGCGACCATTGGGCGCGCCTGGGGCGCTTCCGCGCGGCCCATCCGGCCGTCGGCGCCGGCGCCCACCAGATGCTGGCTGCCAGCCCCTATACCTTCAAGCGCAGCTGGGAGAAGGATGGCGCGAGCGACCGCGTGGTGGTCGCCCTCGACCTGCCTGCGGACAAAACCCTGCCGATCTCGGTGGCGGGCGTGTTCAACGACGGCCAGACCGTGCGCGACTGGTACACGGGCAAATCGGCCGTGGTCAGCGGCGGCAAGGTGCAGTTCGCGACCCCTTCGCCGGTGGCGCTGATCGCGCTGGACTAAGGCTGCCAAAGAGCGCGCGATCCTGCCGTGCGCGCCTCCGGTGACGGTAGAATGTCATTTCGACATCGTCCACACTACTGTCCCGGCGCGCCTGCATCGACCAGCGCGGTGGGCACACGCCAATATGACCGACACCGCAGCGCTGCACTGGAAACAAGAAGACGCGCAGGCCTTGTGCCGCCTGCTACTGGAAACCACGCGCCAGTTCGGGGTCGTGTTCTACGATGCGGACCTGCGCATCACCGGCTGGAACTCGGGTGCGCAGTTCATCACCGGCTGGAACGCATCCGATGTGCTGGGCCAGCCCACGGCCATGCTCTTCATCCCCGACGACCGCGAGCGCAAGCTCGACCAGCACGAAGCCAGCACAGCGGCCCTGGTCGGCGTTGGCGAGGACGAGCGCTGGCACATGCGCCAGGATGGTTCCTGGTTCTGGTCGAGCGGCGTGAGCCTGCCGCTGCACCGCGAGGGCGAGGCGGTCACCGGTTTCGTCAAGATCTTCCGCGACGCCACCCACCTGCGCGTACGCACGCGCTATCTCGAGAATGAACTGAAGGGCCATAGCGAACGCGACGCCGAACGCGAGGTATTCTTCGGCACGATCGCGCACGAGATGCGCAATCCGCTGGCGCCGCTCAAGACCGCGGTGCAGCTGATGCAGATGCAGGCCCCCAGCCCCTCGCCGGCGGCGCGGCCGCTGCAGGTGATGGAGCGCCAGCTCGGCATGCTCGAGCGTCTGGTCGAAGACCTGGTGGACGTCACGCGCGTCAAGGCGGGCAAGATGAGCATCACCTACGAATGGGTGGGCTACCAGGCCATGCTGCATGACGCCCTGGACAGCTGTGGAACCGCTGCGCAGCTCAAGGGCGTGGCCATCCACCGCAGCCTGCCGCCGGTTCCGATCGAGGTCGAAGTCGATACCCGCCGCATGCAGCAGGTGATCGTCAACCTGCTCAACAACGCGGTCAAGTTTACCCCGGAGGGCGGCGACATCTGGGTCACGGCAACCGTCGACCAGACCCATTTCGTCTGCTACATCAAGGACAGCGGCAAGGGCATCGAGCCCGACCTGCTGCCGAAGATCTTCGAGGTGTTCACCCAGGCCGCAGCCGGGCGCGCCGACCGCGGCGCGGGGCTGGGCATCGGACTGGCGGTGGTCAAGGAAATCGTGGCCCTGCACCAGGGCACGGTCGAGGTGCGCAGCGAAGGGCCGGGCAAGGGCAGCGAATTCACCATTCGGATTCCTCTGCGCAAGCCGGGCACGGGGCAGGGCGAGCGTGGCCATCCGGAGGAGCCGGAGCAGGCCGGGAATCCGTAAGCGTCCTTGTCCGCAATAACCGCACGGGCAGCAGCACGGTGAGGCGGAGGCGTGGGCAAGGCAGTTCAGGCCAGTAGCCTGGACTACGAATTGCCCATCCTACGAGTCAGCTGCGGCTTCAAGTGCTTGGAATTGGCGCAGCGGGGCGGTATTTTTGTCAATCGATCAATGGTATCCTAGCGCGATCCGGGACAGGCGTCCCGCTTGAACTGGATCGCAATGACTGTTGAACCCGACACCGAACAGAAACCCTCCCGCGCCGCGTTTGCCGACGGCCCGCGCCTGCTCGCGGACATCGGCGCCACGCATGCGCGCTTCGGCCTGGAGACCGCGCCCGGCGTGCTGCGCCAGGTAGCGGTGCTGCGCTGCGACGAGTACACGGGCATCGTGCCGCTGCTGCATGGCTACCTGGCCCAGCTCGGGGGCGTGCGCATCAACCACGCGGCTTTTGCGCTGGCCAATCCGATCAGCGGCGACACCATCCGCATGACCAACCGCGACTGGCAGTTCTCGACCGACGAAGTGCGCCGCACGCTCGGGCTGGCGACCCTCTTGATCGTGAACGACTTCACCGCGCTGGCCATGGCGCTGCCGGGCTTCAAGCCGCAAGACCTGATGCAGGTCGGCGGCGGCGCGCCGCAAAGCCATGCGGTGGCCGGCGTGCTCGGACCGGGCACCGGCCTGGGCGTCTCGGGCGTGATCCCGACCATCGACGGCTTCGTCACCCTCGGCAGCGAGGGCGGCCACGTCAATTTCGCGCCCAGCGACGAGCGCGAATTCGCCATCCTGCAATACGCCTGGCAGGAATGGCAGCACGTCTCGAACGAGCGCCTGATCTCCGGCCCCGGCATCGAACTGATGTACCGCGCGCTGGCCAGGCGCAACGGCGTCCAGGCGCCACAGCGCAGCACCGCCGACATCGTCAGCAGCGCACTCGACGCGCGCGATCCGCTGTGCCTGGAAACCCTGGAAACCTTCGCCGGCATGCTGGGCGGGGCGGCGGCCAACCTGGCGGTAACGCTGGGCGCCTTTGGCGGCATCTTCATCGGCGGCGGTATCGTGCCGCGCATCGCCGAGTGGTTCGCCACCTCGCCCTTCCGCGCCCGCTTCGAGGCCAAGGGGCGCTTTACCGACTACATCGCGCAGATCCCGACCTATATCATCATGACGCCGAACCCGGCGCTGCATGGGGTGTCGACGATCCTGTCCGAGCACCTGCGCGGGCGCAGCGGCGCCAACACGCTGATGGACCGCGTGCAGCAGCTGCGCCACGAACTCTCGCCGGCCGAGCAGCGCGTCGCCGCCCTCGTGCTGGAACACCCGCGCAAGGTGCTGGGCGAGCCGATCGCCGAGATCGCGCGCCTGGCCGACGTGAGCCAGCCGACCGTGATCCGCTTCTGCCGCTCGCTCGGCTTCCAGGGCCTGGCCGAGTTCAAGCTCAAGTTCGCGGGCAGCCTGACCGGCACCATCCCCGTGCGCCACAGCCAGGTGCGCATGAGCGACTCCACGCACGACCTGTCGGCCAAGGTGATCGACAACACCGTGTCGGCGATCCTGAAATTCCGCGACCAGCTCGACGTGCACGGGATCGACCGCGCCATCGAACTGCTGCGCCGCGCGCGCCGCGTCGAGTTCTACGCGATGGGCAATGCGCGCGCCGTGGCGCTGGACGGCCAGCACAAGTTCTTCCGCTTCCGCATCCCGGCGGCGCTCTACGGCGACTCGCACCTGTTCACGCTGGCCGCGGGCCTCTTGGGACCGGGCGACGTGGTGATCGCGATCTCCACCGCCGGCCAGCTGCCCGAACTGCTCGAAGCGGTGGACATCGCGCGCGCAGGGGGGGCGGACGTCATCGCCATCACCAGCAGCAAGTCGGCGCTGGCGAAAAAAGCCAGCGTCTGCCTGGCGGTCGACCACAGCGAAGACAGCACCACCTTCCTGTCGATGATCTCGCGCATCCTGCAGCTGCTGCTGATCGACATCATGTCGGTCGGGATCTCGCTCGGCACCCAGGGCGAAGCAGGGGGGGAGGGCGAGCAGGACCCGCGCCGGCTCCTGATTTCCCACCTCGACAGCTGACGGGTGGGTGTCCAGTGCTAGAATTGCGCGCATCACGATTTTGGAAGCGTTTCCATGCTTGAGCATTCCGCGCGTCGGCGCCAGTTGGTCAAGGGCGCACTGAGCCTGCCGCTGGCCGGCATGGGCGCGGCCGTCGCCGCGCCGGCGCGTGCGCCGCTGCAGGTGGGCGGCCTGCCCGTCACCTGCAACCTGACCTTGCCGATCGCCTGCAAGGCCAAGGCGGCGGCCGACGGCAAGCCGGACGCGCCGTTTACCGCCTTCGAGTACAACAAGTTCTCCGGCTGGCCCGAGATCAAGGAATCCCTGATGACGGGCCGGATCCAGGCCGCCTACATGCTCGCGCCGCTGGTGATGGACCTGACCGACTGGCGCATCCCGCTGAAGATCGTCTCGCTCGGCCACCGCTCGGGCGCGGTCATCATGGTGCGCACCGATTCGCCCTTCCGTAAGTTCGCCGACCTGCGGGGAAAGAGCATCGCCATTCCCAGCCGCTTCGCGGTCGACTATCTTTTCCTGCGCAAGATGCTGGCGCGCGAAGGCATGTCGCCCAAGGACATCGAAGTCATCGAGATGGCGCCGCCCGACATGCCGGCCGCTCTGTACGCCCGGGCCATCGACGGCTACTGCACCGGCGAGCCCTTCGGCGCCGCGGCCCAGCGCGCCGGCTATGCGCGGCCGCTGTCGATGACGCGCAACGAATGGCGCAACTACATCTGCTGCGTGCTGACCGTGCGCGAAGAACTGATCCAGACCCAGCGTCCCCTGGTGCAGGAACTGGTCAACTACGTGCAGGCGGCCGGCAACTGGCTCGACGCCAGTCCCCTGAACCGCAACAAGGCCGCGCACATTGCCGGCAACCGCAAGTTCTTCAACCAGGACCCGAACATCATCAAGTTCGTCATGGAGAATCCCCAGGACCGCGTGACCTATGGCGACCTGCGCATGCTGCGGCCCGAGTTCGACGAGCTGATGAAGCTGTCGGTTCAGGCGGGCACGCTCAAGCGTCCGGTGGCGTACGAACAGTATGTGGACGACAGCTTCGTGAAGAATATCCGGCCCGTGAAGGTGGCGCTGTGATGCGCCGCTTCGCTGCGGCAGTCTTGCTGTTCTCCGCCGTCGCGGCGCAGGCGGCGCCGGTCTTGAAGTCCGGCGTGTTCTCGCCGGCCCGCATGGCGCCCGAGATCGCGCAGAAAGCGGTCGATGCAAGCGAGTTCCGCCTGTCCTCGCTGCGCGGCAGGGTGGTGGTGCTGGAATTCGGCTTCACCCATTGCCCGGCCGTGTGCCCGGCCTCGCTGGCCGCGCTGGCGGCGGCGCGCCAGAAGCTCGGGGCCCATGCCGACCGCCTGCAGGTGGTGTTCGTCTCGGTGGACCCCGAGCGCGACACGCCGGCGCGCCTGAAGAGCTACCTGGCGCAGTTCGACAAGAGCTTCATCGGCATCACCGGCACGCTCGAGCAGATGGCGGCGATCCGCAAGGAGTACGGGATCACCGCCACCCGCCACCCGGCGGGCGAGGGCAAGGCGGGTTACCAGATGGGCCACTCGTCCTACCTCTACTTCATCGACAAGAAGGGCATGCTGCGCGCCCTGATGCCGTTCGGGCGTCCGGCGGACGAGATCGTGCACGATGTGAACGTGCTGGCGGCGGAATGAAGCAACGCGTCGCCACCGCCTTCGTGCTTGCCCTGCTGGCCGCGCCCCTTGCCTGGGCAGCCTTTGCGCCCTTGCAGGCCGCGTCGCGCGACCAGCTGTTCGAGATCCCGAAGGGCACCTGGGAGCGCCGCATGCAGGGCGACAAGACGTCCATCCTTCCGGAGCAGATCACGCTCACCCTGGGCGTGCGCGACGTGCTCCTGCTGCGCAACAGCGACACGGTGCCGCAGATGTTCGGGCCGGTATTGATCATGCCTGGCCAGGACTTCCGCCTGCCGTTCGCCCAGGCCGGCGAGCATCCCTTCGACTGCACCGCCCACGCCAGCGGCAAGATGACGGTGCTGGTCGTCGAGGCGCCCGCCGCCGGGCTGGCGCGCCTGCGCTGGCGCCTCGACTCCTTCATGAACGACAAGACCCATGGATAGACTGAACCGGATCTGGCCCCCGCTGCTGGTGCTGGCCGCCATCGTGGCGTTGTGGTGGCTCGTGGTCGCGCGCAGCGGCAGCGTGATCTTCCCGTCGCCGCTGCAGGTGCTTGCCGGCACGCTGGAACTGGCGCGCGACGGCACGCTGTGGGAGCACATCTGGGCGTCGCTGGCGCGCGTGGCCACGGGCTTCATGATCGCCCTGATGTTCGCGCTGCCGCTGGGCCTGTGGATGGGACGGGTGGACGCCGCCTACCGCACGCTCAACCCGGTGTTCCAGATCCTGCGCCCGATCTCGCCGATTGCCTGGATCCCGATCGCGATCCTGTGGTTCGGGGTGGGCGACCTGGCGCCGGTGTTCCTGATTTTTCTCGCCTCGGTGTTCCCGATGATCGTGCAGACCGCCGCCGGCGTGCACGCCATCGAAGGGCGCTACCTGCGCGCGGCCGAGAACTTCGGCGTCTCGCGCGCCAAGCTGTTCCGCCAGGTGATCGTGCCGGCGGTGCTGCCCGAGATCCTGATCGGCATGCGCATCGGCCTGGGCGTGGCCTGGCTGGTGGTCGTGGCGGCCGAGATGATCGTGCGGCGCTCCGGCCTGGGCTACCTGATCATGGACGCGCGCAACGCCGGCAACCGCTACGACCTGGTGGTGGCGGCCATGATCATCATCGGATTGATCGGCCTGGGACTCGACACCCTGATGCGCCGACTGGAAGGCTTCAAGGGAGTAAGGTGGCGCTATGCACGCTAAGGTCATGAACGCAATGCACGAGACGATTGCCGCGGTTCCCAAGGTCGCCATCCAGGGCATCCGCAAGGGCTTCAAGTCGCTGCCTGTCATCGACGGCATCGACCTGGCGGTGGCGCCGGGCGAATTCGTCGCCATCGTCGGCCCCTCGGGCTGCGGCAAGTCGACCCTGATGAAACTGCTGGCCGGCTTCGAGCAGCCCGACAGCGGCGCCGTCCTGATCGACGGCGTGAAGGTACAGCGCCCGACCCCGAACGCGATCGTGATTTCGCAGCATGGCTCGGTGTTCCCGTGGCTGACGGTGCAGGAAAACCTGATGTTCGGCCTGAGCGGCAGCGACCGGCGCGGGAAAGAGGCGACGGCCGACCATTACGCCGAGATGGTGGGATTGAAGGGTTTTGAAAAAGCTTATCCGCACGAGCTCTCGGGCGGCATGCTCAAGCGGGTGGAGATCGCGCGCGCACTGGCGGTGAAACCCGACATCCTGTTCATGGACGAGCCGTTCTCGGCGCTGGATGCGCTCACGGCCCTGAAGATGCGCATCGAGCTGCTGCGCGTGCTGCGCGAAGAGCGCCACACGATCATCCTGATCACCCACGACGTGGAAGAGGCGATCTACCTGGCCGACCGCGTGGTGGTGCTGTCGCCGCGCCCGACCCGCATCGCCTCGGTGTTCCCGATCGAACAGCCTCATCCGCGCAAGGTCTCGCACCCCGACCTGCAGGCGATCAAGGACGCGATCCTGGGGCAGCTCGGGCTGTAGGGCGGGGCGCCGGTGTTATTGCTGGCGCGCGCGCTCTTCCTTCTTGACCTTCTTGGCTTCCTTCTTTTCCTTCATCGTCTTGGCCGGTTCCTTCTTGGTCGTTTTCTTCGCATCCTGGCTTTTACTCATGTCGTGCTCCGTTCGGTAATGGACTAGGGTGGGGGACGTGCACCTGCCACGCCACTATACAGCGCCCGGCGGGCAAACCGGCATGAAACGCCTACGGTGCGGGGCGGACCGGCGCCGCCAGCGGCAGCCGGATGGCGAAGGTCGCTCCCTTGCCGCGGCCTTCGCTGCTCACGCTCAGGCTGCCTTCGTGCAGCTCGACGATGCGCCGCGCGATGTACAGCCCCAGCCCCAGGCCGGTGGCATTGTCGTGCTGCTGCAGGTTGAAGGCGCCGAACACATGCGGCAGGTCCCCGGGTTCGATGCCCTGGCCGGAATCGGCGATGTCGATCGCGACCATGTCGGCGGCGCGCTTGACCGCGATGCGGATGACGCCGCCCTCGGGGGTGAACTTGGTGGCGTTGAACAGCAGGTTCCAGATCACCTGCTGCAGGCGGCGGCCGTCGGCCTCGAGCTCGATGTGGTCGCCGTAATCGCTGGGCGTGACCTGCATCAGGATGCGCTTGGTGTGGGCAAAGGTCTCCACCGTCGAGATGGCGTCGCGCAGCACCTGTCCCAGCTTCACCTGCGAGCGCGTGATCGACATCTGGCCCGTGAGCGTGCGGGCGGCGTCGATCAGGTCGTCGACCATGCCCGCTTCCTGGCGCACGTGCACGCGCATCGATTCCAGGCTGCTCGCGACTTTCGGCGGCAGGTCCGGCTCCGTGCGCAGCATCAGCTCGATGCGCATCGACAGCGCCGACAGCGGGGTGCGCATTTCGTGCGAGACGGTGGCCAGGAACAGTTCGCGCGTGCGGTTCACGCGGGTCAGGTCGTCGATGGTCTCGCGTTGGCGGTCGAGCGTGGCGGCCAGCGTGCCCAGCAGCGCCGCATAGGTGCCCATGCGCTGCTCGGACACGGGCGCCTCGAGCCGCACCTCGTTCCACAGCAGGTGACCGGGCAGGCCGACCTGTTTGGCGATGCGCTCGCATTCGAGCGGCGAGCTGAAATCGGCGAAGCGCCAGCCGAACACCAGCACCCCATACACCTCGCCGCGCAGCAGCAGCGGCATCGAGCACACGCGCAGGCCCTCGAACTGCGCCGATTGCGGCTCGCCGCTGTCGCACACCGATTCGGCCAGGCTGCGCTCGAGCGCCGTGCCGGGACCGTCCTCGGCCCATAGGCGCGAGCGCGCCAGCAGGGTCGCCAGGCGCGAGCCGGTCTTCGGTCCGATGCGGCGCACGCCGTCCGGATCGTAGGCCGAGCTCACCAGGCCGGTGGCTTCGGTGAACTGGCGCAAGGGCGTATCCCAGTCGTCCCAGTCGACCGGGGCATTGCCGGGCAGCTTGACCGTAATCACTATGGCTGTTCGGTCGGCAGGTCGGCCGACTCCGGCAGGGAACTGCCCCGGGCGACCGCTTCCTCGATGTGCGGGCTCTGGCGCGACGGGGAGCGCGACAGCAGGCCGTAATACGAGGAGAACGGCAGTTGCGGCACGGCGCTGGACTGGGTGTCGCTGTCGCTCTCGTCGACCAGCAGCAGGCCGCCGACGCCGATGGTGTATTCGCGCGTGATCTGCAGGTTGCGGCTGCCGCGCACCTTCGGCACGGCGATCGCGCGCCGCAGCACGGTGGAAATCTCGACGTAGTTGAGCAGGATGATGTTGTCGACCAGGTGCGAGCCCTTGAGTTCTTCGCTGATCTGCGACACGCCCAGCAGTTCCGGGCTCTCGTAGTTGAACAGGGTCGTGGCCAGGCGGTTCTTGAAATACGTGGCCAGCGCGTACAGGTAGTCGGCCACTTCGCTGCGGCTGGTCATCTCGTAGACGGCGATCGAATCGAACACCACGCAGTCGATCTCGTGGGTTTCGACCAGCCTGACGATGCGGTCGAAGTGCACGTCCAGGTCCAGTTCCAGCGGCGACTCGTAATGGATGAACAGGTCGCCCGCATCGACCAGCTCCTGCAGCTCGAAGCCGAGCGAGCGCGCGTTGCGCATCAGCTGGGCCGGGTGCTCGTCCAGGCTCACGAGCAAGGTCTTGTGGCCTTCCCTGATGGCGTTGGTCAGGAACTGCACGCTCAGCACCGTCTTGCCGGTACCGGAAATGCCGCCCACCAGCGTGACCGAGCCCTTGTAGATGCCGCCGTCCATCATCTTGTCGATCGCCGGCGAGCCGGTCGACAGGCGCTCTTCCGAGGTCGGCTGGTGGACAGAGCCCAGGGGCCGCGACTGGGCGCGGCGGTAGATGTGCACGCCCATGCCCGGCTCGATGCGCATCGTGTGGCTGCCGTCGATGAAGTCCTGGCCACGCGATTTGAGCACCGTCAGGCGCCGCTGCACGCGCCGGCGGGCTTCTTCGCGCGTGAGCGAGATGATGGTGTCGAACACGAAGCGCTCGTGCGCCACCACGCCGGTGATCGACTCGTCCTTCTCGGCGGTGACCATGGTGGTCACGCCCAGCCGGGTCAGGCCTTCGATCAGCAGGTGCACGTCTTCGCGGAAGGGCAGGTCGTGCGCTTCGGCATACAGGCGCAGCGGCGTGAGGCCATCGATCAGAAGGCGCCTGGCCCCCATCTCGACCAGCGAGGCGGCAAAGGCGCCGTCCTCGCTGCGGAATTCGCTCAGCAGCACGGCCGGGCTGGTCTGGATGATCTTGATCTTGCCCTGGTCGATCAGGCCCTGCAGGTCCCAGTCGAAGCCGGCGGCGTCGCGCAGCAGCTTGGCGGGATCGAGCTCGAAGGAGACGATGGCGCCCGGCTCGTCATGGTCGAGCGCCCCGTGGTAGATGAAACCCAGGCCCAGCGTGGTCTTGCCCGAGCCCGGCGGGCCTTCGACGAGCAGGTTGTTATTGCGTGGAATACCGCCGCGCATCACTTCGTCGAGACCGGCAACCCCGGTCTTCACCAATCCGCTCATGTCACATGTCCTCTATATAAGTTGTCCAGCTTAACATGCGGGCAGGCAATTCGCCTGGGGTGCGGCTACCGGACAGGCGTCGCTGGCGACAGGCCTGGTCGATCCAGTGTAGTAGCGGGAAGGGAAGTTGGCCACCTGCGCAAGGGGGAAAGGAAGATGCCGAGCTGTGCGTCGCCGGGCAGGGGCTTCTGTTATGGTTTTGCTAAACATTCAACCTAGGAGCCGGCATGGAACGCTACCTGATCGTTTACCGCGGATCGACCGTCGACGAGGCCGAAGGCCCGCAGCACGACCCCCAGCGCTGGGAAGCCTGGTTCGAGATGCTCGGCTCGGCCCTGGTGGACCGCGGCAGCCTGGCGCACAACAGCGTCGAAGTGCCGAGCCGCCTGCTCGGCCCGAAACTGAGCAGCGCTTCGCTGTCGGGCTATTCCATCATTGCCGCGGCCGACTTCAACGAAGCGGTCAGCCTGGCCGAGGAATGCCCGGTCTTCGACGAGAAGGGCTCGGTGGAGATCGCCCGCCTGCGCGAGTCGGCAGGCTGAGCGTCCTCGCCGGTCTTCAGTCGGCGACGAAGACCACGGCGGTACGCGCCGGCACGGTGAACGTGCCGCTGGCGCTATCGAAAGCCGCCTGCGCGGCGCGCTTGTCGGCCGCGCCCGCAGCCGTGTGCACTGGATGGAGCGTGAGGCGCTTGCCGCGCATCGCCGGGTCGCTCACGCGCTGCTCCACCTTGTCCACATTCACCAGGTAGCTCAGGGCGGCAAACTTTGCGCCGGGGTAGCCCTTGCCATCGATCGAGGCGGCCAGCACGGTGGCGACCTGCTGCGGGCCGGTGTTGAAGAAGCGCAGGCGCTGCACGATGTCGGCGGTGGTGCGCATCCGGAACAGGGTCGAGCTGGCGCGGATGGCCAGCAGGTCGCGGAAGGCGTCGCGCGCAAAGGCGATGTCGGCGGGCTGGGGCTTGAGCGCGGCATTGGCCAGGTAGGGTTTCAACAGCGGCCAGTCCTTGCCGTTGTCGTCCGATTGCGGCAGGCCGGTGCCGTAGTAGTTGTCCTGGTAGGTCCAGTCGATGCGGTTGAACCAGTCGCCCGAATTGAAGCTGTTGCGGTCCAGGGACTTCGAGCGCAGGGTGTCGATGCCGGCGTGGTAATAGGCCACGCCCTGGCTGAAGGCATTGATCGCCATGCCCAGCGCCTGCACGCGCGCGCGTTCAGGCGTGGAGGTCGCCACCGGCAGCTTCAGCACGTTGATGTCGTACAGGGTCTGGTTGTCGTGGTTCTCGACGTAGTTCACGGTTTCGCCCGGCTGGCTGGCATAGCCGGCCGGCTGGTTGCCGTAGGCGATGTCTTCCAGCTTGCGCACCGTGCCATCAAGCGTTTGCAGCGGATAGCTGCGCACCGAGCCGGCCAGGCCGACGCGGATCAGGTCCGCCGCGCGCAGCAGGTCGGCCGGCTTGTGGCCGGCATTCGATGCATTCGGGTCGTACACCAAACCGTTGATATAGCCCTGCTGGCGCACCATCGCCGCGCCCGAGTCGCCGGCCGAGCCGCCGCGCACGGCGTCGCGCGCGCGGTCGCTGAAGGTGCCGATGCCCGAACCGTTCAGCGACAGCTGCGAGGCCTGCACGAAGCGGGCGCCGTCGGCCACCTCGCCGAAGTTCCAGCCTTCGCCGATCAGCTGCACCGGGCGTCCCGCCGCCTTGTTCACGCGCTGCTGCAGGCGCTCCATGGCGGCGCGCGGCTGGTGGCCCATCAGGTCGAAGCGGAAGGAGTCGAGCTTGTAGTGGCGGGTCCAGAGTTCGCTCGAGTCGATCATCAGCTTGGCCATCATGGTGTTTTCGGTGGCCGTGTTGTCGCAGCAGGTCGAGCGCTCGATTGCTCCGAGCGCGTTCAGGCGATGGTAATAGCCCGGCACCACGCGGTCGAGCACCGATTTCTCGTTCTGGCCGGCGATGAAGGTGTGGTTGTAGACCACATCGACACCCACGCGCAGGCCTGCGCGGTGCAGGTTCATCACCATCTGGCGCAGCTCGACGATGCGGCGCGCGCCGTCCGACGGGTCGCTTGCGTAGCTGCCTTCCGGCGCGCTGTAGTGGTAGGGGTCGTAGCCCCAGTTGAAGCAGTCGGTATCGGCGGTCTTGCGGGTCAGGGCCTGCTGGGTCTCGCCGTCGGGTGCACCGGATGGCTGGGGCACCGCGCAGTCCTTTTCCGGCACGCTGCCCAGGTCGTAGACCGGCAGCAGGTGGATGTCGGTCATGCCGGCTTTCGCCAGCGCCTTCAGGTGGCGCATGCCGTGCGAATCGGCTTCGCCGAAGGCCGCGTACTTGCCGCGTTTATGTGCCGGCACGCTCGGGTCGTTGAGCGAGAAGTCGCGCACGTGCAGCTCGTAGATGACCATGTCGGTCTGGGCTTTCACCGTGTTCGGCGGGCGGGAGGCGTCCCAGCCCTTGGGCTTGAGGTTCTTCGCGCCCAAATCGGCGATATAGCTGCGCTTCGAGTCGGTGGTGAGGCTGACCGAATACGGGTCGGTCACGAAGTTGCGCACCAGGCCCATGCCGTCGACCGCCACGTCGACCGCGTACCGGTAATAGCGGCCGGACAGGTCTTGCGCGACCTGCGCGTCCCAGGCGCCGGTGCGCGCGTCGAAGCGCATCGCGTGCACGGCGGTGGCGCGGCCGCTGCCGCTGTCATAGGTGCAGACGGCGGCAGTACGGGCGGTCGGCGCCCACAGGCGGAAGCCCGTGCGTCCCTTCTTCGGCGTCGCGCCCAGGTCGGCGATGCCCTCGGCCGCGGCGTAGACGTCGTCCAGCGCCCCGGCCGCCTGGATGCGGGTTGCGGCGCGCACTGTGCCGTCCGGCCCTTCCTGCACCAGCACCAGCTGGCCGCGGTGCAGGTCGCGCACGCGCGCCAGGTCGGCCGCGCGCAGCGCCAGCACCGGGCCGGCCGCGACCCATTTGAAGCGCGTGGCCGCCGCGGCAGGCACCTGGCCGGTGAAGGCGTCGAGCGCCAGCACGCCATCGAAGCCTTCCACCTTGGCGCCCGGCCTGGCGACGATCGATGCCTTGGCCGAGTGGTACAGGCGGTAGCTGCCGCCGGCGTCAACACCCGGCCACTTCACGAGGCGCTGGTCGAGCCAGACGGCGCGCGCATCGAGCGTGGCGCTGGAGGCATGCAGCACCTCCTGGAACGACGGGTTGTCGCAGGCGGCGAGGGGCACCGCGGCGCTGGCGGAGGAGGCGAGGAGGGCGGCCGCGAGGGCGGCGAAATGGAGTCGGGTCATGGTGGCGAAGGGTTGGGTGAAGCGGGGCGGGCCCGCAGGCCCGCCCATGGACAGCAGGATGGATCAGCCGCGGTAGTTGTCGACCATCTTGTAGCGGCGGGCGTACAGGCCGAACACCAGCGCGGCCAGCAATGCGAAGCCGGCGAAGAAATACATCTGGAAGGCCATCACGCCCACGCCCGAGCTTTCGATCTGGGCAATGACGGCGGGATTCTTGACGCCCGAGTTCACGATCAGCACCCACAGGTTGCCGACCGTGACGGCCAGGTACCACAGCGCCATGATCACGCCCTTCATCGCGGCCGGGGCCTGGCTGTACGCGAACTCCAGGCCGGTGGCCGAGACCAGCACCTCGCCCAGGGTCAGCAGCGCGTAGGGCAGGATCTGCCAGGCGATCGAGACCGGGTCGCCGGCATCGAGCTGCACCTGCAGGTTGCCGACCACGATCCAGGCCAGGGCCGAGAAGGCGATGCCGGCGGTCATGCGGCGCAGCGCGGTCGGCTCGAAGCCGAGTTTGCCCAGCAGCGGGAACAGCACCAGGTTGTTGAAGGGGATCAGGATCATCACCAGCAGCGGATTGAGCGCCTGCATCTGGGCCGGGATCACGTTGAAGCTCCAGCCCAGCAGGTTGACCTGGGTGGACATGGCATTGGCCTGCACGATCCAGGTCGAGGCCTTCTGGTCGAACAGCGACCAGAACGGGGTCACCAGCGCGAACACGATCAGGATGCGCAGCACGGCGCGCACGCCGTCGACGGCGGCGTCCGGATGCAGCTTGCGCGCGCGGTCGAGCTGCATCGAGGCCCCGGTGCCGACAAAGGCGATCAGCAGCACCAGCGCCAGGCAGGCGGCGATGACGAAGCCCCAGTCCGGGGTGCGCGCCAGCGAATAGACGGCGCCGATCACGCCGAGGACGGCGACGATCAGGCCGGGGCGGCCGGCGCCCGGCTGCTGCGCCAGCACGGCGGTTTTCACCACGCGCAGGAAGGAATGCGGGTCGCTTTGGCTTGGGGGCACGTGCACGTATTTCTTCTTGCCGCTCCACAGGACCATGGTGGCGATGAACATCAGGATGCCCGGGATGCCGAAGGCGACCGAGGGACCGTAGTCGCGCAGGAAGATCGGCATCAGGAGCGACGCGAAGAAGGAGCCGAAGTTGATGATCCAGTAGAAGGCGTCGAACACGACCTTGGCGCGGCTTTTATTGGTCTTGTCGAACTGGTCGCCGACGAAACTGGCGACCAGCGGCTTGATGCCGCCCGAGCCGAAGGCGATCAGGAACAGGCCGAAATAAAAGCCCTTGACGCTGTCCTCGAAGATGGCCAGGCAGGCGTGGCCCGCGCAGTAGATCAGGCTGAACCAGAAGATGGTGTTGTACTTGCCGTAATAGCGGTCGGCCAGCCAGCCGCCCAGCAGCGGGAAGAAATACACGCCCATCATGAAGGTGTGGAAGACGTGCTTGGCCTCGCCCGTGCGCTCGGACTCGGCCACGAAAAGCAGCAGCGTCGAGATCAGGAAGGGCGTCAGGATGTTGCGCATCCCGTAGAACGAAAACCGCTCGCAGCCTTCGTTGGCGATGATGTAAGGGATCTGCCGCGGCATGCGCCCGGTGTCGGTGACGTGCGTCGTTGCTGGAGAAGTCATGGCGCTCTCGGAAAATCGAAACAGGTGCGATCCTATGACGAGCCCGGGCTACTTGCAATAAAAATATTGCGGCGAAACAAAGGAGTTACAAATCTTCCGTAGTTTAGCTACTTTTAGCATTTCCCCCTAAAGGTAGATTCATCGATAAGTCCATGAATCCATTCGGAATAAATTAAATTTTGCCCTCGTTCGGACGATTGTAAAGTGCCAACGCCTGCTGTATATTGCCTCAAATTCCCAATCTTTCGGACTCGACCAGCCATGACCCAGACTTCGACCAACGACAACCCGAACTGGTGGCGCGAAGCCATCATCTACCAGGTCTATCCACGCAGCTTCCTCGACTCCAATGGCGACGGCGTGGGCGACCTGGCGGGCATCACCGCAAAGCTCGATTACATCGCGCAGCTGGGCGTGGACATCGTCTGGCTGTCGCCTTTCTTCACCTCGCCGATGAAGGACTTCGGCTACGACATCGCCGACTACTGCGACGTCGACCCGCTGTTCGGGACCCTGGCCGACTTCGACAAACTGGTCGCGAAGGCGCACAGCCTGGGCCTGAAGATCATGATCGACCAGGTGATGTCGCACACCGCCGACACCCATGCCTGGTTCGCCGAGAGCCGCAAGAGCCGCGTCAACCCGAAGTCCGACTGGTATGTGTGGGCCGACCCGCTGCCGGACGGCTGCCCGCCCAACAACTGGTTGTCGGTGTTCGGCGGCTCGGCCTGGCAATGGGATACCCGCCGCAAGCAGTACTACATGCACAACTTCCTGGTGAGCCAGCCGCAGCTGAACTTCCACAATCCGGAAGTGCAGCAGGCCCACCTGGACGCCCAGCGCTTCTGGCTCAAGCGCGGCGTGGACGGCGTGCGCATGGATGCCTGCGTGTTCCACTTCCACGACCGCCAGCTGCGCAGCAACCCGCCGGCGCTGGTGCGCGACACCTCGACCGTCACCGACGTCAACCCCTACGGCATGCAGGCCCACCTCTACGACAAGACCCAGCCCGAGAACATCGCCTTCCTGCAGCGCGTGCGCGCGCAACTCAACGAGTTCGGCGCGGTCTCGATCGGCGAAGTCAGCTCGGACGACGCGCTGGCGCAGATGGCCGAATACACCGAAGGCGGCGACAAGCTGCACATGGCCTACAGCTTCAACCTGCTCACGCCGGTGCACACGGCGGCGCATATCCGCACCCAGGTCGAGGAGTTCAACGAGCGCGTGAAGGACGGCTGGGCTTCCTGGTCGGTCAGCAACCACGACGCCATCCGCGTGGCGACCCGCTGGAGCGACGGCAAGCCGACGCCGGCTTTGCCTAAGCTGGTGCTGGCCATGCAGCTCTGCCTCAAGGGCACGCCCTGCCTGTACCAGGGCGAAGAACTGGGCCTGGAAGAAGCCGACGTGCCTTTCGAACTGCTGCAGGACCCCTACGGCATCACCTTCTGGCCCGAGTTCAAGGGCCGCGACGGCTGCCGCACGCCGATGCCCTGGCAGGCCGACGCCCCGCAGGCCGGCTTCACCAGCGGCCAGCCCTGGCTGCCGGTGGCCGCGCCGCATGCGGCGGTCGCGGTCGACCGGCAGGAAGGCGATCCCGGTTCGCCCTTGCAGTTTGCGCGCCGCTTCATCGCCTGGCGCCGCACCATGCCGCAACTCACGCGCGGCGAGATCGTCTTCTTCGACGCGCCCGAACCGGTGCTGGCCCTGCGCCGCGACGTGGCCGGCATGGACGGCGTGCTGGCGGCCTTCAACCTGGGGCCGGAGCCGGTCAGCTTCGACTGGGCGCAGGCCGCCCAGGCCACGGCGCTGGACAGCTTCGGCCTGCCGGGCAGCGCCGCAGGCAGCCGCGTGACCCTGCCGCCTTACGGCGCCTGGTTCGGCAGCGTACCGCGCGCCGAATAATGGACGGCCAGGCGGCAGCGACCTTCACGGACACGTCCGCCCGCACCGCCTTCGCCGACGGCCCGCGCCTGCTGGCCGACATCGGCGCTACCCACGCGCGCCTGGCGCTGCAGAGCGCGCCCGGCGTGTTCGGCGCGGTGCGGGTGCTGCGCTGCGAAGACTTCGACGGCATCGTGCCGCTGCTGCGCCACTACCTGGCCGACCATGCCGGCGTCGTGCTGCAGCATGCGGCGCTGGCCGTGGCCAACCCGGTCGGCGGCGACCTGGTGCGCATGACCAACCGCGACTGGCAGTTCTCGACCGATGCGGTGCGGCGCGAGCTGGGCCTGGCCACGCTCCTGATCGTCAACGACTTCACCGCGCTGGCCATGGCCATACCCGGCTTCGGGCCGGCCGACCTGATGCAGGTGGGGCCGGGCGTGGCCGCGCCCAATGCCGTGGTCGGCGTGCTGGGCGCGGGTACGGGCCTGGGCGTATCGGGCCTGATCCCGACCGCGGACGGTTTCGTCACCCTGGGCAGCGAAGGCGGCCACGTCAACTTCGCCCCCGGCGACGAGCGCGAATTCGCCATCCTGCAGGTGGCCTGGCGCGAGTGGCGGCACGTCTCGAACGAGCGCCTGATCTCGGGCCCGGGCATGGAGCTCATCCACCGCGCGCTGGCCGAACGGAACGGCGTCGACGCCCCGGCGCGCAAGGCGGCCGACATCATCCAGGGCGCGCTCGCGTCGCAAGACCCGCTCTGCCTGGAGACCCTGGAATGCTTCTGCGGCATGCTGGGCGGGGCGGCGGCCAACCTGGCGGTGACCCTGGGCGCGTTCGGCGGCATCTTCATCGGCGGGGGCATCGTGCCGCGCATGGGCGAGTGGTTCGCCAGTTCTCCTTTCCGCGCGCGCTTCGAGGCCAAGGGACGCTTTTCCAGCTACCTGGCCGCTATCCCGACCTATGTGATCACGGCGCCCAACCCGGCCTTCCATGGCGTGGCCAGCATCCTGGCCGAGCACCTGCGCGGGCGCAGCGGCGCCAACACGCTGATGGAGCGCATCAAGCAGCTGCGCCACGGGCTCACGCCGGCCGAGCAGCGCGTCGCCGCCCTGGTGCTGGAGCAGCCGCGCCTGGTGCTCAACGAGCCGATCGCCGAGCTGGCGCGCCTGGCCGACGTGAGCCAGCCGACCGTGATCCGCTTCTGCCGTTCGCTCGGCTTCCAGGGCCTGGCCGACTTCAAGCTGAAATTCGCCAGCAGCCTGACCGGCTCGATCCCCGTGCGCCACAGCCAGGTGCGCACCACAGACAGCACCCACGACCTGTCGGCCAAGGTAATCGACAACACGGTGTCGGCGATCCTGCGCTTTCGCGACCAGCTGGACGTGCGCTCCCTGGAGCGCGCGATCGAGCTGGTGAGCCGCGCGCGCCGGGTCGAGTTCTTCGCCATGGGCAATGCGCGCGCGGTGGCGCTGGACGGGCAGCACAAGTTCTTCCGTTTCCGTATCCCGACGTCGCTCTATGGCGACGCGCACCTGTTCAAGCTCGCGGCCGAGCTCTTGCAGCCGGGCGACGTGGTGATCGCGGTGTCGAATTCGGGCAGCCTGGTCGAACTACTGGAGGCGGTGGACATCGCCCGCGCCGCCGGCGCCGACGTGATCGCCATCAGCAACAGCCAGTCTCCGCTGGCGCGCAAGGCGACCGTCTGCCTGGCGGTCGACCATGCCGAGGACAGCAGCAGCTTCCTGTCGATGATCTCGCGCATCCTGCAACTGCTGCTCATCGACATCGTGGCGGTGGGCATCTCGGTGGATGGCCAGCATGGCGACATCCAGGGCATGAACGAGCGCAGGCTCCTGATTTCGCACCTGGACAGCTGAAGCGGGGAGGGTGCCGCTGGCCCAGGGAGATGGGAGCGCCCGGTTACCGGCCTGCGGAGCAACCGGCCGCGGCCAGCGGCTCTATCAAGTTAGAGCGCGTGGCCGTGTGCAGTTTGTTCTAGCTCAATCGTGCAGAGGCGCGCTGCCGGCCGTGCGTCGGGCATCCCGCCATCACTCTATAGTCGGGTCGGCGATGCATCCTGCACGCCATGGCAATAAGGGAAAATAATGCGGCAACTACTCGTACTCGGCACGATCGTCCTGATGGGCGCCTGTTCCAAACCCGTTTCACAATCGACCGCACCAGTAGCCGGTACGGGCCAGGTGCAGGCCGGCGCGTCTGCGCGGGTTCCTGCTGTGCTCAGCGCCGGCGGGGCAGGCGCCATCCGCTTCGGCATGACCCTGGCCCAGGCGGAGCAGGCCACGGGCGGCAAGGCCGTGCTGCCCACGCCTTTCGATGCGGCCTGCAGCATGGTGCGCTTCGCGGCCTTGCCGAAGCTGCGCTTCATGGTCGAAAACGGGGTAGTGACGCGCGCCGACGCCGAACCCGGTGTCTCGAATGCCCTGGGCATCGCCGTGGGCGACGCGCTGGACGCCGTGCGCGCAACGCATCCGGAAGGGGTGATCGGCCCGCACAAATACGATGCACAGGGCCATACCATGACTTTCGCCGGCGCCGACGGGCGCAGCGCGATCCTCGTCGAGGCAAGCGGCGGCAAGGTCACCAGGGTGCGGGCCGGCCTGCAGCCGGCGGTGGCCTACGTCGAGACCTGCGGCTAGCCTGGCGCCTGGGGCGACTGGGGGAAGTGCGGAATTGCCGGATCGAGGCATACCCACGGCTGCGCGTTCGCCGCATAGATGTCGAGCATGGGCTTGAATCCGGACGCATCGTCCAGCGTCGGGAAGCGGATCGAGGTGAACTGCGCGTTGGTGTCGCTGCTGGTGAACAGCGGCGTGCCGCAGGCGCCGCAAAAACCGCGTGTGGACTGGCCGCCGCTGCCGGCTTTCACCGCGTAGGTAACCGGCGTCCCCTCGACCTCGAGGTCGGCCGTCATGACGACCACGCCGGAGGCGAACGGCGCTCCGCTCGAGAGCTGGCAGTCGCTGCAATGGCAGTTGAGCATGGCGATCGGCGCCTGCGCGGCGCGGTAGCGGATCGCGCCGCATGCGCATCCGCCTGAAAAAGCTGGGTTCAAGAAAAGCGCTCCTGTCGAAGGGTGGATGGGTGGGAACGGGGAGATGCAGCGCTCGCCCGGCGCGCACGTGCTGCGCGGCGCCGGTCAGTCCCTGGCGATGCCCGGTCGAGTGTACGGGCAATTCCACCCGTCAGGCAAGCCGCGCCCCGTTTGGCAAATGATTTTTGAGGTGATCGATACAAAATGTTTGACTTGGTTTACAGGCCCGATTAGGATTCTGTATCGATCACCACAAAAAGGAAGCCATCATGACTGAATTATTCGGCAAACGCGCGCTGGTCACCGGCGCATCGCGCGGCATCGCGCCGCCATCGCGCTGGCGCTGGCGGAAAAAGGGGCGGACGTTGCCATCACCTACGAACGCTCGGCCGAGCAGGCCGCCGAGGTGGTCAAGTCGATCCAAGCGCTGGGACGCAAGGCGGTCGCGATCCAGGCCGACAGTGCCGATCCGGCCGCGATCAAGCGCGCCGTGGATGGCGCGGCGCAGGCGCTCGACGGCCTCGATATCCTCGTCAACAACGCCGGGATCGCCCTGTATGCGTCGATCGCGGACATCGCGGTGGCCGACATCGACGCGCTGCTGGCCGTGAACGTGCGCGGGCCGATCCTGGCGGCGCAGGCGGCGATCCCTTACCTGAAGCAGGGCGGGCGCGTGATCACCATCGGCTCGGCCGGTGCGGAGCGGATCGTCGGCGATACCGGCACCGTCTACTACATGACCAAATCCGCGCTCCAGTCCTTCAACCGCGGCCTGGCGCGCGAGCTGGGGCCGCGCGACATCACGGTCAACCTGGTGCAGCCCGGTTCCACCAATACCGACATGAACCCGGCCGACGGCGAATTCGCGGACTTCCAGCGCGCGCTGATGCCGCTGGGCCGCTACAGCGAACCGCGCGACATCGCCGCGGCGGTCGCCTTCCTGGCCAGCCCGGCCGCCCGCCAGATCACCGGTACGATCGTCACGGTCGACGGCGGCCTGAATACCTGAAGGGGAAAGCCATGCTCGATACCGGCACAGCATTGGAAGCAGCAGAGGCCTGCGCAGGCAGGGCGGCAGGGCCACGCCGTACGATCGGCGTGGGCATCGTCGGCCTGAGCGCGTCCGGCGGCTGGGCCGCCGGTGCCCACCTGCCGGCACTGGCGCAGGTCGAGGGGATGGCACTGCGCGGCCTGGCCGCGAGTACGGAGGCGTCGGCCGAAGCGGCGGGCGCGGCCTACGGCGTGCCGGGTTACGGCTCGGTCGAACGGCTGGCGCAGGCCGGCGATATCGACCTCGTCGTCGTCGCGGTCAAGGTAGCCCGGCACCGGGAACTGGTGCTGCCCGCGCTGCGCGCCGGCATACCCGTCCTGAGCGAATGGCCGTTCGGGCTGGATGCCCGCCAAGCCGAGGAAATGGCGCTGGCCGCTTCGGGAACGCGTGGCTTCATCGGCTTGCAGGGGCGGTCCTCGCCGACGTTTCGCTGGCTGGCCGACCTGGTGGCGAGCGGTTATGTGGGCCGGCTACTGTCGGCCACCGTCGTTGCTTCGTCATCCGAATGGGGCAGCCCGGTATCCGAACGCATGCGCTATACGCTGGACAAGGACGCGGGGGCGACCATGCTGTCCATCGCGTTCGGGCATGCCATCGACCTCGTCGCGATGGTCGTCGGCGAACCGCAGGATGTCGCCGCGACGCTCGCGACCCGGCGCACCCGGATCCCGCTGGCCGGAACCGGCGGCACGGTCCCCATGACCGCCCATGACCAGATCGCCATCTCCAGCCTCCTGCCGGGCGGGGCGGTCCTGTCGGTCCACCACCGTGGCGCAACCGCGACCGGGCCGGCTTTTTCCCTGGTCATCGACGGCACCGAAGGCAGCCTGGAAGTGACGTCGGGCGGCCATCCGCATCTCAGCCCCGTCAGGGTGCGCGCCGCCCGCGGCCGCGCCGGGCTGGCCGACATCCTGCCGCCGCCGGGCTACGATCGCTACCCGCACCTGGCCGGCAAGTCCATCCATACGCTGGCGCACGCGTATACTGCGATCCGGGACGATCTCGCGAACGGCACCCGTGCCGCCCCGGACTTTGCACATGCAGTCAAGCGCCATCGGCTGCTTGACGCTATCATCCAGTCCGCCGCAACCGGACAGCGGGTGCCTGTTCCGTCCGCGTGAGGGAGTAAGGCGGCGGCAATGAAACAACGGAGGCTATCCATGAGTGAGACGACGACGCCATCGGCCGGACCGGCCAAGCCTGCCAAGGCACGCGGCCGCCCGCGCGCCTTCGACCGCGGCGCCGCGCTGGACATCGCTACCCGCCTGTTCTGGCAGAAGGGCTACGACGCTACCTCGATTTCCGACCTGACCGAGGCGATGGGGATAGGCTCGCCCAGCCTGTACGCGACCTTCGGTTCCAAGGAGGGCCTGTACACCGAGGCCCTGCAGCATTACCGCGACAAGCATGAATCCCTGGTCTTCGAACGCTTCCTGGCGGCCGGCACCGCGCGCGAGTCGGTCGCCGCCTTCCTGGACGATACCGCGGTGGGCCTCACCAGCGGGCTGATCGAGGTCCCCTATGGCTGCATGGTGGCCTTGTCGTCCGTCGCCAGCGAGGGCCACGAGCAGCTGGCGCAGCGCATGCGCGCAGCCCGCGCCGCCACGCTCGACAAGCTCAAGGCGCGCCTGGCGCGCGCCGTGGCCGAGGGCGAGATCGCGCCCGAGGTCGACACGCACGCATTGGCCCGTTTCGTGCAAGGCGTCCAGAGCGGCATGTCGATCCTGGCCCGCGACGGCGCCAGCCGCGCCGAGCTGCACGATGTGGCCAGGCTGGCCATGCTCGGCTGGGACGCCCGCGTCGCGGGCGCTACCGGTGTCGGCGGCGCTCGCTGACCGAAACGGGGTGGTTCATCTCGAACGCTCCTGTTGAAAAATCATGATTTTGTGGAGACGGGCGTATGACCCGGGCCGCGGGCTTGCTCCGGCTAGGGAGCGGCAGGGCGGCGCCAGGTGCTCCACAGTATCAGCCACAACAGGACCACCTGTACCGGCAGGCGCAGCCACAGTGCCCAGACCGGCACCCCGAACAACTCGGGTCGCTGCAGCATATACACGTGTACCGGCGTCACCGCCAGGGTCAGCAGGAACAGGCCGATTCCCGCTGCCTTGCGTGTCGACGGCAGCACGATGCCGGCTGCGCCCAGCAATTCGAGGACGCCGCTGACCAGAACCGCCTCCACCGGCCACGGGATATAAGGCGGGACGAGCCGGACTTCGATATCGGTCGCGACAAAATGCAGCATGCCGCCGATGAAAAACCACAGGAAGACGAATGACAGGCCGGCCAGTTGTCGCCTGCTTGCCTGGCGAAACGCCGTGGTTTCCGTGGATGTCATTCGCCGGTCTTTTGTAATGAAGGCCTCAATCGGCGCTCTTGAGGTCCACGCGCTTGATGTCGCGCCGCCATTCCTGCAGCGTGAGCAGGGTATCGGTCTCGGTATCGTCGACCAGGATGTCCTCGCCCTGCTGAGCCACCAGGAAGCTTTCGCGGCGGCGCACGTCGCTGGCGCGGTTCTCGACAAAGGTGAGCTGGTAGTACTTGCGGCCGTTGACCACGCGCGGCGCCGGATCGTCCTCGATGACCGCGCCGTGCGCCTTGCCCTTCGAGCGCTTCTCGATCTGCTCCGACCAGGCCTTCAGCTCCGGCACGGCCAGCAGTGCGGCCATTGCCTGTTCTTTCGTGCGCGCCGGCGCTTCCTTGACCGCGGCCGGGGCGGGCTTGGGGGCCTCGGGTTCGGTGCGCTTGCAGCCCGCGAGCGCCAGGGCCGCGGCCAGCGAGATGGCCGGTAACAGCAGGGAAGAACGGGATGCAGCGCGTGGGAACATGGAAGGCCTCGTAGGGTGACGGGGAAGTCTACACCGTGAGCTGTTCTCCCGGCAATATCACGCCCCGGTGGGCTCAGGCGAGCCGCGTACGGGCCGCGCAGGCGGCCATGAGCTTGGCCAGCCGGCCGGCGCGCGTCTTGTCCTGCTTCGCGCCGGTGATCCAGTGCAGCACGGTCCTGCGGTAGCCGGGCGGCAAGGCGTCGAAGTAGTCCCAGGCCACGGGATCGCCCTGGAACAGGGCCAGTTCGGCGCCGGACAGTTCGGGCGGTTCGCTGCGCTCGTGCGCATAGATGCCGGACCGCGCGTCGCTGCGCAGCGCAAAGGCCGCTTCGCCGGCAGGCAGCATCTTGCCTTCGGCACGCAGCTTGTCCATCTTGGCGATGTTCACCGCGCTCCAGATCGAGGTGGCCTTGCGCGGCGTGAAGCGGATCACGTAGCGCTCGTCGTCGATGCGCTTGCGGCGGCCGTCGATCCAGCCGAAGCACAGGGCTTCGTCGACCGACTCCGGCCACGTCATGCAGGGGTGGCCGGAGCCGACCTTGTAGAAGCCGACCAGCAGTTCGGAGGCGCTGGCCGAATGGGCCGCGAGCCAGCGGCGGAAGTCGGATGGGTCGGCGAAGTAGGTGGGTGTCATAAGAAGATAGGGAAATGCTCAAGCCGGCAGCGCGATGTTCGCACGCAGGAAGTCGAACATGGCTTTCATGCGGCCGAGGGTACGGGTATCGGGATGGGCCAGCAGCCACAGGCCGATATCGAGTTCCGGCAGCGGGCCGTCGAGCATGACCACTTGTGGATGCTCGCCCAGCACCGCCAGCGGCACGATGCCCACGCCCAGGTTGTTGACCACGGCGCCGGCCACGCCCAGCAGGTTGCAGGCCTTGTGGCGCGGTACCAGTTTCGGGAAGGCCGCGCGGCGCCATCGCTGCGACGGGTGCTCCAGCAGGCTGTCGTCCAGCGTCACCCAATCCATTTCGCCATGGTGCCGGCCCGCTGGTTGCGCGGCCAGGTAATCCTTGCCCGCATACACCGCCGAGCGCATCGTGCCGAGCCGGATGCCGACCAGGTGCTCGGGCGGGCTGCTGGTGACGCGGATCGCGATATCGGCTTCGCGCTGGCTCAGGTTGGCCAGCACATTGGTGGTGACCAGTTCCAGGTCGATCTGCGGATAGGCGGCGGTAAAGCGCGCCAGGACGGGCAGCAGCACGCTGTGCAGCAGGGTATCGGTGAGGGTGATGCGCAAGCTGCCCGAGGGCTCGGCGGCCTGGTTGAAGGCGGCTTCGCGCGCTTCTTCGAGCTGGGTCTCGATGCGCTCGGCGTGGCCGGCCAGCGCGCGCCCCAGTTCGGTGGCGGTATAGCCGCCGCGGCCGCGCTCGAAGAGCAGCTCGCCCACGTCCTTCTCGATGCGTTTGATCGCACGGAATACGGTGGAGGTGTCGACCTTCAGGCGCTCGGCCGCCCCGGCCAGCGTGCGGCCACGCTGCAGGGCCAGGATGGTTTCCAGGTCCTGCAGGTCGAGCCGCGATTGCGTTTTTGCATAGGATGATTGCATGGTCGCCTATTTTACTTGCGTTTGTGCCTAGGTAGAGTAGGGACTCCTCAACTCCACCCCAAAAGGCAGATCATGCACACCCATCACGCTTCCCCGTACCGCCCCACGCTGTATCGCGCTTCGTCCCGCCCGGCCATGCTGACCGCATTCCTGCTGCTGCGCCTGGTTCTGGGATCGCTCTTGCTGGCGCTGGCCTTTCTGACCCTGACGGCGCTGGCCGTGCCGGCGTTTGCTACGGCGCTCGCGGCGCAGGGCATGGTCCTGCTGACGGCCTGGCCGGCGGCGCTGCTCGAACTGCTGGGAGGCATCCTGCTGATCCTCGGTTCGCCGGCGCGCGCGCCCGGCCAATGAAAAAGCCTGCAAGGCGCGAACCTTGCAGGCTTTTCGAAGGGGTGGCGCCGGACAAGTCCGGCGCCGAACCGCACAATTACATCATGCCGTCCATGCCGCCCATGCCGCCCATGCCACCCATGCCGCCCATGCCGCCGGCTGGCTTGTCTTCCGCCAGTTCCGAGACCATGCAGTCGGTGGTCAGCATCAGGCCGGCGATCGACGCTGCGTTCTGCAGTGCCGAGCGGGTGACCTTGGCTGGATCCAGCACGCCCATTTCGACCATGTCGCCGTAGGTGCCGTTGGCGGCGTTGTAGCCGTAGTTGCCGGTGCCTGCCAGGACGGCGGCCACGACCACCGATGGCTCGTCGCCGGCGTTCTGGACGATCATGCGCAGCGGCTCTTCCATGGCGCGCAAGACGATCTTGATGCCTGCGTCCTGGTCAGGGTTGTCGCCCTTGATGTTGATCGAAGCGCGTGCGCGCAGCAGGGCAACGCCGCCGCCTGGCACGATGCCTTCTTCGACCGCAGCGCGGGTAGCGTGCAGTGCGTCTTCGACGCGGGCCTTCTTCTCTTTCATCTCGACTTCGGTAGCTGCACCGACGCGGATCACGGCAACGCCGCCGGCCAGCTTGGCCACGCGTTCCTGCAGCTTTTCGCGGTCGTAGTCCGAGGTCGCTTCTTCGATCTGGATACGCACCATCTTGACGCGTGCCTCGATGTTTTCAGCGGCGCCGGCGCCGTCGATGATGATGGTGTTTTCCTTGCCCACTTCGACGCGCTTGGCCTGGCCCAGTTCGTTCAGCGTGACCTTTTCCAGGGTCAGGCCGACTTCTTCGGCGATGACCTGGCCGCCGGTCAGGACAGCGATGTCTTCCAGCATGGCCTTGCGGCGGTCGCCGAAGCCCGGGGCCTTGACGGCGACGGTTTTCAGGATGCCGCGGATGTTGTTGACGACCAGGGTCGCCAGCGCTTCGCCTTCGATGTCTTCGGCGACGATCACCAGCGGACGGCCGGCTTTCGCGACCTGTTCCAGTACCGGCAGCAGGTCACGGATGTTCGAGATCTTCTTGTCGCACAGCAGGATGAACGGGTTCTCGTGAACGGCGACCTGCTTGTCCGGGTTGTTGATGAAGTAAGGCGACAGGTAGCCGCGGTCGAACTGCATGCCTTCCACGATGTCCAGCTCGTCGTTCAGCGACTTGCCGTCTTCGACGGTGATGACGCCTTCCTTGCCGACTTTTTCCATTGCTTCTGCAATGCGCTCGCCGATCGAGGTTTCCGAGTTGGCCGAGATGGCGCCGACCTGGGCGATCTCTTTCGAGGTGGTGGTCGGCTTGGCGATCTTCTTCAGTTCTTCGACGGTGGCGGCGACGGCCTTGTCGATGCCGCGCTTGAGGTCCATCGGGTTCATGCCGGCGGCAACGAACTTCATGCCTTCGCGGACGATGGCCTGGGCCAGCACGGTCGCGGTGGTGGTGCCGTCACCGGCGTTGTCGCTGGTCTTGGAAGCGACTTCCTTGACCATCTGCGCGCCCATGTTCATCAGCTTGTCTTTAAGTTCGATCTCTTTCGCGACCGAGACGCCGTCCTTGGTCACGGTCGGCGAGCCGAACGAGCGCTCGAGCACGACGTTGCGGCCTTTCGGGCCCAGGGTGACTTTGACTGCGTTGGCGAGGATGTTGACGCCTTCGACCATTTTGGCGCGCGCTGCGTCGCCGAAGATTACTTCTTTAGCTGCCATGTGTAGTGCTCCGAATGAGTTCGTGAATGAATGCGGGTTCGATTACAGGGCCACGACGGCCATGATGTCTTCTTCGCGCATGACCAGCAGTTCCTGGCCATCGACCTTGACGGCCTGGCCCGAGTATTTGCCGAACAGGACGCGGTCGCCGACCTTCACTTCGAGCGCGCGCAACTGGCCGTTGTCCTGCACCTTGCCGTTGCCGACGGCGAGGATTTCGCCCTGGTCCGGCTTCTCGGCGGCCGCATCAGGGATGATCAGGCCGGATGCGGTCTTGGTTTCCTGGTCGAGACGCTTCACGATTACGCGATCGTGCAAAGGACGAAGGTTCATGCAAAACTCCTTGTTTTTCAGTGGTTTGACTAGCTACTTGACGCCGCCGCTCACAGGCGTCGGCTTGGAATGAGTAACATCGGTTGTTAGCACTCTCTAGTAACGAGTGCTAACGAGAGCTAATTATAGGGACGATAACCCCCTATTTCAAGGCTCAATGTGAAGCTGATAACCGATTAGTTTGCGAAATCGCAATTTAATAGCCGGCTAAGTCATGACGAGTGTGGTGTCGCAGACAACAGGCGGGCAGGGTACACTGGATGCCGTGCCGGTGCCGCACGCCTCGCGGAAGGCTTGTTTACGCTCGCGCAGGGTGCATGCATTCCGGTTGACTGAAAAACCATCCCGGACCTATAGTGTCGAATGATTTCCGAATTCCAAGACCTCTCCGACAAAATTGACCGGCTCGCCCAGCTGACCCAGTCCTTGCGTGCCGAGAACTACCTGCTGCGCCAGGCCAACAGCCTGCTGAGCGCCGAAAACCTCGCCTTCAAGGAGCGCCTGCAGCTGGCCCAAAGCCGCGTCGAAGCGCTGCTCGAGCAGTTCCCGGCGCCCGAAGCCGAGCCTGATGCGGACGACGGCGACGCCGCCGAAGAGGGCAGCGCCGCCGGCGCCGTACACGACAGCGAGGCTACCCAATGATCCATCTCGATTGCAGCATCATGGGCCAGTCCTACCGCCTGGCCTGCCGCGAAGGCGAAGAGCGTACGCTGCGCGAAGCCGTCCACTACCTCGATGGCAAGATGTGCGCGCTGCGCGACTCCGGCAAGGTCAAGGGCACCGACCGCATCGCCGTGATGGCGGCGCTGAGCGTGGCCGCCGAATTCCTGTCGGTGAAGTCGCCGCAAGGGCCGCTCTCGGACATGTCCATCCTCGAAGTCAAGCAAAAGCTCGAAGCGATGCACACGGTGCTCGACGGCGCCTTGTCGCCGCAGGAAAATCTGTCCTAGGCCTGAATTCGTTTGACATGGGCGTCCAGCGTAGTAAACTGGCGCCTACCCTGCGGTGTTCGAGATTTGCCATATATTCCTTGAACCATTCTTTCGCATAGGTTGTGGAACAATGCTTGGTGGGCGCGATCGTCACTAGTTTGACGAACCCGAAATTGAGCTGACTGCGACCACCTTGAGCCTTTTGGTTCGGGATGCCGGCAATAACGGCACAGGCGGGGCTACACACACGAGCGGTTGCGCACCTTGGTACGCAGCCGCTTTTTTTTGCGCGTGCGTCGGTCACGACCCGCGCGCGTTGTTGTTCGAGGGAGGCGCGGTGCGCTATTGGTTGATGAAATCCGAGCCGGACGAAGTCAGTTTCGACGACGTGCTGGCCGCGCCCGGGCGGACGGTGGCCTGGTACGGCGTGCGTAACTACCAGGCGCGCAACTTCATGCGCGACGCGATGAGCGTCGGCGACGGCATCCTGTTCTACCACTCCAGTTGCGCGGTGCCCGGCGTGGCCGGCATCGCCGAAGTGGCCAGCAGCCCGTATCCGGATGCGACCCAGTTCGACGCCGGCTCGCATTACCACGACCCGAAAGCCACGCCGGAACAGCCACGCTGGATCTCGGTCGACGTGCGCGCCATCGAAGCGGGGCGCTACCTGCCCCTGAGCGAGATGCGCGCCATGCCTGCGCTGGACGAGATGGTGCTGCTGCAGAAGGGCAGCCGCCTGTCGATCTCGCCGGTTACGCAGGCCCAGTGGAACACCATCACGGCCTGGCTCAGGAAAGGGAAGCGCTGATGGACTTCCAGCTTATCCTGGCGCTGCTGGCCATGGGCGCCTTCGGCGGCTTCGCGGCCGGCCTGCTCGGCATCGGCGGGGGCATGGTCCTGGTGCCCTTCATCACGATGATCTTCACCGCGCGCGGCTTTGCTCCAGAACTCGTCATCCACATGGCGATCGCCACTTCGCTCGCCACCATCCTGTTTACCTCGATGTCCTCGGTGCGCACCCACCACCAGCACGGCGCGGTGCTGTGGCCCGTGGTGAAGCTGCTGGCGCCGGGCATCCTGGTCGGCTCCTGGATCGGGCCCTGGATCGGCAAGCAGATGGATGCTTCCATGCTGGCGCTGTTCTTCGGCGTCTTCGTGGCCTTCTCCGCGACCCAGATGCTGGTCGGGAAAAAGCCGGCGGCCGCGCGCGAGCTGCCCGGCAAACCCGGCATGTTCGCGGCGGGCGGCGTGATCGGCACCCTGTCGGGCATCGTCGGCGCGGGCGGCGGCTTCGTGTCGGTGCCCTTCATGACCTGGTGCGGCGTGCGCATCCACAATGCGGTGGCCACCAGCGCCGCGCTGGGCTTTCCGATCGCGCTGGCGGGCACCGTCTCGAACATCTACCACGGCTGGGGCGAGCCCGGGCTGCCCGACCACGCGCTGGGCTTCATCTACCTGCCGGCGCTGGCCATCATCGCGCTGGCCAGCGTGAGCATGGCGCCGCTGGGCGCACGCACCGCGCACAAGATGCCGGTGCGACGGCTGCAGAAGATCTTCGCGGTGATCCTGTACACGCTGGCGGCCTACATGTTCTGGAAGGCGTTCAACTGATTACTTCGCCTTGCCCGCCAGGGCGCGCATGCGTGCGCGGTTGAGCGGCAGGTCGCGCACCCGCCTGCCGCAGGCCTGGGCCACCGCATTGGCCAGCGCGGCGGCGGCCGGGCCCTGCGCGGCTTCGCCGGTGCCCAGGAAGGGCTGGCCGGGACGGTCCAGCAGGTGCACCTCGACACGGGCGGGCACGCCATCGAAGCGCAGGATCGGATAGCTGGCCCAGTCCCTGGTCAGCACGTCGCGGGCGTCGAAGCGCACCTGCTCGAGCAGGGTCCAGCTGGCCGACTGCAGGATGCCGCCCTCGATCTGGTTGCGCACCCCGTCCGGGCTGACGATCTCGCCGCAATCGACCGCGGCCACCGCGCGCGTGATGCGCACCAGGCCAGTGTCCAGGGCCACCTCGGTTTCCAGCGCGATGGCGCAATAGGCCGCCAGGTTTTTATAACGGGCAAAGGCGAAGCCGCGGCCGCGGCCCGCGCTCTTCCGGTACCCATCCCAGCCGAACTTGGCGGCGGCCAGTTTCACCACCTCGATCGCGCGCGGGTCGGCCAGGTGGCGCAGGCGGAAGGCGACCGGGTCGGCTTGTGCTGCGCGCGCCAGTTCGTCCATGAAGCTCTCGATGGCGAATACGTTGCAATAGGCGCCGAGCGAGCGCAGGGCCGAAGTGCGGAAAGGGCTTGCCGGCTGATGATGGTGGATCACGCGTGCATTGGGCAGCACGTAATAGGGAATCGCATTGCGGTCGCCGCCCCCTTGCGGCTGCGGGATCGGTTTGGGTTCCGGCGGCGTGAACGGCCGCGCCAGGTGCGTGGCGGCCAGCAGGTTGCCGGCCTTGCCCGGGCGCGTATTGTGCGCGCCGCTCCAGACCTCGTACTGCCAGTCGGCGATGCGCCCGGCGCCATCCAGGGTCGCCTGCACCTGGGCCACCATTGCCGGGCCGTAGGGCTCCCAGGCATGCTCTTCCTCGCGCATCCACTGCACCCGCACCGGGCTGCCGGGGAAGGCGCGCGCCAGCAGGATCGCATCGGCGGCCGCGTCGTCGGCGCCATTGTGGCCATAGCAGCCGGAACCTTCCATGTGCACGCAGCGGATCGCCTCCTCGGGCGCGCCGAGCAGTTCGGCCAGCGCCGCGCGCAGCGGGAACACGCCCTGCGAGTGGGTCCATACCGTGTAGCGGCCGTTGTCGAGCTGCGCGACGGCGCACGAAGGCCCGAGCGAAGCGTGCAGCTGGTAGGGGCGGGTATAGGTGGCGCGCAGGGTCTGGCCGGCGGCGCCCGGTGCGCCGCGCGCATGCACCTGCTGCGGCTGCGCGGGAAGGCTGCGCACCAGCGCCGCCACGTCGTCGCTGGCGGGCAGCACGGCCGGGCTCTCCCAGCGCGCCGCCCGGCCCAGGGCGGCGGCAGCCTTCACCGCGCGCCACTCCTCGTCGGCGACCACCGCGAGAAAACGGCCGTCGCGCACGACCTCGAGCACGCCGGGCAGGGCCATCACCTGCCGCGTATCGACCGCGAGCAGCCGCGCCGATGGCGAGGGCGGGCGCACCACGCGCGCATGCACCATGCCGGGCAGGCGCAGGTCGTGCACGTAGGCGAGTTCGCCTTTGAGCTTGCCGGGGATGTCGACCCGCGGCAGCGACACGCCCGCATGGCGCGCCGCGCCCTGCGCACGCGGATGCAGGGCGGCGGTGGCGCGCACATGCTGCTGGCCGTCGGCCACCAGTTCGCCGAAGCTGACGCGGCGCCCGTCGGGCGCGCGGAACACGCTGTTGGTCTGTACCAGCGCGCCCGCCGGCACGGCCAGGCGCGTGGCTGCCCTGGCAAGCAGCAGGGCGCGCACCTGGCTGGCTGCATGGCGCAGCGCCGTGCCGCTGTCCTGCATCGAATGGCTGCCGGCGGTATAGCCTTCGTCGGGCGTGCGGTCGGTGTCGGCGGTGACCAGTTCCAGGCGTCCCGGATCGATCTGCAATTCGTGCGCGGCCACCTGCAGCAGGGCGGTGCGGATGCCCTGGCCCAGTTCGGCCTTGCCGGTGAAGACGGTGACGCGGTTGTCGGCGCCGACCCGGATCCAGGCATCGAGCCAGGGCGTCTTGTCCAGGCTCCCCGGCAACTTGCCGCCTTGTGCATGGCAAGGCAGTGCGAAGGAGAACACCAGGCCGCCGCCTGCGACCAGGAAGCGGCGCCGCGCCTTGTCGTGGGGAAGGCCGTTCATCGCTTCTTGCGCACCGGCTGGGTCGCCAGCACGTCGGCGGCGCGCCGTACCGCGCGCAGGATGCGCAGGTGGGTGCCGCAGCGGCACAGGTTCGGCTGCATCCAGGCGCGGATCTGCTCGTCGCTCGGCGCCGGCACCTGCTCGAACAGCGCCGTGGCGCGCATGATCATGCCGGCGATGCAGTAGCCGCATTGCGCCGCCTGCTCGTCGATGAAGGCTTGCTGCAGCACCACGCTGGGCACCCAGCGGCTGCCGGGCGACTCCACCGTGCGCACGGCGCGCGCGCCCACCAGCGCCACCGGCAGCACGCAGGACATCACCGGCGCCTTGTCGAGCATCACGGTGCAGGAACCGCATTGCCCCAGACCGCAGCCGAACTTGGCGCCATTGAGTTTCAGGTCGTTGCGCAGCACGTAGAGCAGCGGCGTGTCCGGGTCGACATCGACCGTGTGCGGCTTGCCGTTGACCTGCAGGCGGTAGGTGGTCATGGTTGCCTGGCTTTCCGGACGCTGTCCTCGAGGTCGGGCCAGGGCGCGGCTCCGGCGCCATGGCGCCGCAGGTAGGCGGCCAGTGCGGTGAGCTGGGCGTCGTCGAGCATCGCGCCGAAACCCGGCATGAAGCGGCCCGGCTCGCCCGGCGGCGGCGCGACGCCTTCGCGGACCAGGTGGAGCAGGTTGCGCGGATCCGGGTTGTACAGCGCGATGGCCTGCTGCAGCGGCAAGGCGGCGCCAGAGCCGGCGCCGCGCCCGGCATCGTGGCAGCGCGCGCAGGCCATCGCATAGACTTCGTAACCGAGGCGCATCTGCGCCGCATTTTCTCCGGCGGGGGGCGGCACGGGCAGGCTGCCCGTTGCCGGGGGCGTGCGCGCAGGCGCCTGCGCCAGCAAACCGTGAAGGTAGGTAGCGACAGCGGCGACGTCGCGCTGATCGGCCTGGCCCAGGCTGACGACGACCTCCTGCATCGGCCCGGCCGCGATCGCGTGGCCCGGTGCGATGCCGGTGCGCAGGTACTCCACCAAATGCTCACGGGTCCAGGGCAGGGGCGAGGGCGAGCGCCGGTTCAGCGCAGGCGCGTGCCAGTTCCCGGACTCTCCGCCATCGAGCCGGCGCGCCAGGTCCGGACCGCCCAGCAGCGTGCGCGGCGTATGGCAGGCGCCGCAGTGGGCCAGCGCGTCGGCGACGTAGGCGCCGCGGTTCCACTCGGGCGACTGGCGCGGGTCGGCCTGCCATGGAGCGTCGTCGAGGTAGAGCAGGTTCCAGAAAGCGAGCAGCGGCCGGAAGCCGAATGGGAAGCGCATGTCGTTCTCGCGCGCTGGAGCGGCGATTGCCGGCCGCGTCATCGTATAGGCGTAGAGCGCGCGGATATCGTCCTGCGCCAGCCGGGCGTAATGGTTGTAGGGGAAGGCGGGGTAGAGCAGGTGGCCGTCGCGCGAGACGCCGCGGCGCATCGCGCGCGTGAACGCTTCTTCGCTCCAGCCCTGGATGCCGGTGCGGGCGTCCGGCGTGATGTTGGTGCTGTAAACGGTGCCGAAGGGCGTCTTGATCGCCAGGCCGCCGGCGAAGGGCCTGGCGGGGTCACTGGTGTGGCAGGCGGCGCACATGCCCAGCCGCGCCAGGTTGGCGCCGCGTTCGACCAGGGCGGTGTCGAAGCGGGCGGGTGCAGCCTGTAGCTGCAGTGCCGGGCGCCCTGTGAACAGGAAGGCGAGCACGAGCAGCACCAGCGTTGCCAGTACAAGTCCCGATCGGAATCGCTTCGCGCGCGATGGCGGTTTTACTTGTTTCACATTCTCAATTCTATCGAACACGCTATTCTGCTCAATATAGATAAAATAACATGACTTAATTGCAATGCATCCGCAGACTCAAGCCAGCACGTCTGGGCCAGCAAAGCAATGTGCCCAACCGAGCGTGAGGCAGAAAGAAGCCTTGCCCTTGGTGCAGAGTGGACATGCAGGTGGAGAGGGCTGACTGGATGCTGCCCGCATGGCTGGAGTAACAACGTTGCATACCTTGGGTGCAGTCCCTTGTATTGAGACACCTTTACACAATTTGGAGCCTTGCCGGCTACGACTATGAACCGCGAAACATCCCTTTACCTCGATCTCGTCCGGTTTAGCGCATCGATGGTCGTATTCCTTGGTCATTTGTCCGGCAAGCGTTTCACCGATGGCTTGTTCTGGAAATTCAGTGACTTCATGGACGATGCGGTGATCATGTTTTTTGTCCTGTCGGGATTCGTCATTGCATATGTCATGGCCAGGCGCCAATCGGATATTGCCTCCTTCGCAATCGCTCGGGCTGCAAGGATCTATTCGGTCGCGCTCCCCGCCTTATTGCTGACTTTTCTGTTCGACACCGTGGGCAAGATGGTATCACCTGAGTTGTATTCGGCAAGCTGGGGCTATCAGGACAGCGAGCCTGTGCGGCAATTCATATCGGGCGTACTTTTCATCAATCAGACCTGGTTTGCACCGATCTCCATCGGCTCCATGCTTCCATACTGGTCGCTGTCGTTCGAAGTCTGGTATTACATCCTGTTTGCAGTCATTTACTTCCTGCGTGGTAAAACCCGCTTGCTGACAGCCTTGCTGGTTTGCTGCATCGTGGGCTCGAAAATTCTCGTCCTGTTTCCACTGTGGCTGCTCGGTTATGCCGCCTATCGTTACGCTACCCGGGGAGTGGTACGACCGGAGCTTGGCTTGATGCTGCTTGCGATATCGGTAGGCGGGTACAGCATCTACCATCTTTATGGCCGGACCTGGCTTGCGGCACTACCGTCGCCGGTCGACTATGCCGGCCACGAGCTCTATGCACGCTATGTGGTCGGAATATTATTCGCCGCGAATCTGATTGGATTCGTGTGGGCTTCAAAGATTCTGGGAGGCTTCCTGACCCCCATGGAAAGGCCGATACAATGGTTTGCAGGCGCAACATTTACGATTTACCTGCTGCATCTGCCGGTTGCCCAGTTATTGACGGCGATCGTGCCCTGGCCGCCCTCGGACTGGCGTACCCGCTTCACGATGTTGGTAGGAACCTTCATCATCATGTTAATCATCGCAGAGTTTACTGAGCGCAGGAAAGCGTTCTGGCAAAACGGCATCACGCGTATTTATGCCGTGTTTGCTCGATATCGGCCCCGGAAAGCGATCGGCGCGGCCGTGTGAAAAAAGCGGGCGACGCGTGCGCGATTCGTGACACCGGCGCAGCGGTGGTATGCTTGCCCCCATGACTACCGATTCCGACATTGAACTGTCCGGCGCCTTCCAGGCCAAGGACAGCAACGGCCGTACCCTGGACGTCAAAGCGATCCGCATCTTCGACGAGGGTTACGGGATCATCGACGTGTACGTGGACTTCAAGGTCCAGCTCGACCCGGGCGCCTATAAAGACACGGTGCTGACCAAGGCCATCGTCGAGCGCCTGCGCTCGCTCGGCTACAAGGGACCGGACTTCGGCCACAGCGATCCGGGCCTGCAGGAAAGCCGCGTGATCGTGCTGGAAGCGCCGGAAGAATTCGCGGCCTTCGCCAAGAGCCGCGGCTGGAAGAACCTCGCGGAAGAATTCGACGAATAAGCTGGCGGCGGCCGTTCCCTGCCTTCTTCGGCCAGCTTCGTCATCAATTCCGGCGGTTCCGGCCCATCCATGCCTATAATGTCTTTTTGACAGACGGGCATTCCATGCTGCTGCTGCGCCAGGGCTCCACCGTTTCGCTCCGGCGCCTGCTGGTGCTGCTGACCGCAGTGGGCCTGCTGCCGCTGGCGCTGATGGGCGTCTGGGGCCTGCACCTCGTCAGCGAATACCAGCAGCGCGAACAGCAACGGTCCCTGCTCGACCTGGCGCGCGCGCTGTCGAGCGCCGTCGACGCGGAGCTCGACGGGGCGGCATCGACCCTCACCAGCATGGCGCGCACGCCCGCGATGGAAGTGGGCGACCTGCGCGGCTTCTACGACATCGCCCGCACCCAGGCGGCGGCCCAGCCGGCATGGCGGACCGTGATCCTCACCGACGCCGGCGGCGCCATCCTGTTCCGTACCGCCGCGCCCTTCGGCAGCGCCGGCGGCGCCATCGCCGATCCGGCCAGCCTGCGGCGGGCACTGAGCAGCCGCACCCCGGTCGCCGGGGACATCGCCGTCGGTCCGCGCGGCGCCGCCGCCTTCCCGGTGCGGGTACCCATCACCGACAAGGCGGGCCGCCGCTACATCCTCACCGCCGTCATCCAGCCGGACCGCATGCTGCGCGTGATCGAGCGCCAGAAGGTGCCGCCCAACTCGGTGATCGCCATCCTCGACGGCGCCGGCCACATCGTCGCGCGCTCTGCCGGCCAGGACAAGGCGGTCGGCAGGCAGCCGCATCCTTCGCTGCTGCGCCTGATGCGCGATGGCGGTCCGGAAGCGGTGGGCCAGACCACCTCGCACAAGGGCGCGCCGGTCGATGCCGCCTATACCCGCTCGCGCTACGGATGGGCGGTGGCGGTCGGCATCCCCACCTCGGCGATGGCGCGCGCCTCGCTGCCCGGCATCGTGCTGTACGCCTCGGGGCTGGCGGCGTCGCTGCTGGCCTGCGCCCTGATCGCCACCTTCCTGTCCGGACGTATCGTGCGTTCCTTCCGCAGCCTGCAGCAGGGCAGCACCGACCTGGGCGCGGGCCTGCCGGTGGCGGTGGCGCCCTCGCGCATCACCGAGATCGACCAGATGGGAGGCGCGCTGCAGGACGCCGCCGCGCAGCGCGACGCACACGAGCAAGAGCGTTCGCGGCTATTGGCGTCGCTCGAGCAGGCTCTGCTCGACAGCCGCGACGCCGGCCGGGTCAAGGACGAATTCCTCGCCATGCTCGGACACGAATTGCGCAACCCGCTCAGCCCCATCGTGGCCTCGCTC
The DNA here is from genome assembly GCF_058111565.1 of Telluria sp. AZSoR62. Taxonomy (NCBI): domain Bacteria; kingdom Pseudomonadati; phylum Pseudomonadota; class Betaproteobacteria; order Burkholderiales; family Oxalobacteraceae; genus Telluria; species Telluria sp. AZSoR62. Next base: position 138,548 of record NZ_JBYTST010000001.1, on the reverse strand, counting down.
GACCTGATGGACCTGCGCAACGAAGCCTCGAGCCAGCGCGAGCGCAGCATCCTGCGGCGCCAGGTCAATCACCTCAAGCGCCTGGTGGACGACCTGCTCGACGTCTCGCGCATCACCAGCGGCAAGCTGCGGATCGAGCTGCGGCCCGTGAACCTGGCCGAGGTGGTGCGCCAGGTGGTGGCGAGCTTCCCCGGTGCGCCGATCGAGGCATCGGTGCCGCAAGACGCCTGGGTGCAGGGCGACGACAGCCGCCTGACGCAGGTGCTCAACAACCTGCTGTCGAATGCGGCGCGCTTCGGAAAGGACAGCACCCGCGTGGCGCTGACCGTCGACGGCGCCAGCGCGCACCTGGCCGTGTGCGACCGCGGCGTGGGCATGAGCCGCGCGATGCTCGGGCGCGTATTCGATCCCTTCTTCCAGGCCCCGCAGCCGCTGGCGCGCCATACCGGCGGGCTGGGACTGGGCCTGGCGATCGTGCGCCGGATCGTCGAGCTGCATGGCGGGACGGTGGCCGCCACCAGCGAAGGGGAGGGCAAGGGCAGCTGCTTCACGGTGGTGCTGCCGCTCGGCGCCATGGCGGCGCCCGGCGAGGATGCGGCGCAGGCGCCGCAAGGAAGCGGCCTGCGCGTGCTATTGGTGGACGACAATGCCGATGCGGCGGCTGCCACCTGCGCGCTGCTGGAACACCTGGGGCACGTCGTGCGAGTCACCGGAACGGGCGCCGAGGCAATCGTGGAGGCGGGCCGCCACGCGCTCGACGTGGCCGTACTCGACATCGGCTTGCCCGACATGGACGGCTACGCGCTGGCGGCGCGCCTGCGCGAACGGTGGCCGGCGCTGCGGCTGGTGGCGCTCACCGGTTATGGCCAGCAGGCCGACGTGGCGCAGGCCGCCGGCGCAGGCTTCGCCCTGCACCTGACCAAGCCGGCCACGCTGGAAGAGCTGCAGCGGGCGCTGGCGCCCGCCTAGATTTATGCGTGGACCGGGCGGCCCGGCGCCTGGCGGTAAGCCCAGGCCAGCATCGCCAGGGCGCCGACGATCATCGGCAGCGACAGCACCTGGCCCGAGGTGACGGGAATGCCGGCCACGGTAATTTCCCAGTCCGGCACGCGGAAGTATTCGGTGGTGAAGCGCGCGCACCCATACAGCAGGGTGAACATCGCGCCCACCGCCAGGCGCGGGCGCTGCTTGCGCGCGTAGGGCCAGAGGATGATGAAGACAACGATCCCGTCCAGCAGCATCTGGTACAGCGGCGACGGATGGCGCGGGCCTTCGACGCCCGGCCACAGCATGGCCCAGGGCAGGCTCGGGTCGGCGATGCGGCCCGGCAGTTCGTGGTTGATGAAGTTGCCCAGGCGGCCCGCCGCATACCCGAGCGGCACCATCGGGGCGATGAAGTCGTAGACGTCGAGCAGGTTGCGCTTGGCCTTGCGCGCCCACAGCGCCATGGCCACCAGCACGCCCAGGAAGCCGCCATGGAAGGACATGCCGCCCTGCCAGACCTTGAAGATCTCGAGCGGGTTGGCGAAGAAGTGGGCCGGCTGGTAGAACAGCACTTCGCCCAGGCGCCCGCCCAGCACCACTCCCAGCATGCCGTAGAAGAGCATGTCGTCGAGGTCTTCGGCCTTCCAGCCCTGCGCGGCGATGTGCGGCTGGCGGATGCGCAGCCGGCCCAGGGCCAGGAACAGGCCGAAGGCCACCACGTACATCAGGCCATACCAATGGATGTCGACCGGCCCGATCGAAAAGGCGACCGGGTCCGGGTTCGGGTGTACCAGCATAATCAGTTCTTCCTCAGTAAATCCAAAAAGCCCCGCAAGACCGGCGACGGATTGTCGCGGCGCCAGGCCAGGCCCGTTTCGGCCAGCGGCGTGGGGTCGACCAGGGCGCGGTATTCTACGCCCGCACGCATCAGGTTCGACACGGATTGTGGCACAAGTGCCAATCCCATGCCTCCGGAAACCAGGCTGACGATGGTCTGCATCTGGATCGCTTCCTGGCCGATGACGGGGGTGACGCCGGCCGCGCGAAAGCAGGCCAGGATGGCGTCATGCAGGGCGGGCGCCACGGCGCGCGGGAAGATCACCAGCGGCAGCGGCGGCAGGTCGCGCAGGCGCACCGGTCCCTTGGCGTTCAGGGCATCCAGGCCGGCGGGGGCGCACAGGATCAGGGGTTCTTCCAGTAGCTTCACGTAGTCGATGGTGGCGTCCATCTTGCCGGGCAGCGGCGGGATGACGAAGCCGGCGTCGATGCGCTCGTGCAGCAGCTCGCCGGCCTGCACGTCGGAGGTCGCTTCGCGCAGCACCAGGGCCACGTCCGGGAAGGCGGCGCGGTAGCGCTGCAGGATGGCGGGCAGCACGCTGTAGTCGGCGGTGGAGACGAAGGCCAGGGTCAGGCGTCCGGCTTCGCCGCCGGCCACGCGGCGCACCAGTTCCGGCAGCCGGGCGGTATCGTCGAGGATGCGGCGTGCTTCGGGCAGCAGGGCGCTGCCTGCCGGCGTGAGCGCGACCTGGCGCCGGTTGCGCAGGAACAGCGGGGCGCCGAGCAGCTCTTCGAGGTTGGCGATGCTCTGGGACAGCGGCGGCTGCGTCATGTGCAGCCGCTCGGCGGCGCGGCCGAAATGCAGTTCTTCGGCGACGGTGAGGAAATGGCGGAGCTGGCGCAGTTCGGGTGTCATTGATACGCAGGATATATGGGTTGGGCCCGGTGATATGCCGAACATATCACACAACACATCCTGCGAGCCGTGATGCCGGCTCAGCGGCGCTTGTCGAAAGCCTGCTTGACGCGCGCTTCGCGGTGCTTCGACTGCACGTTGTGTTCCTTCTTTTTGTCGAGACCGAACAGCTTTTCGATGAACTCGAACCAGATGAAGGCGAACACCATCAGCCCGACGATGTACCACCAGGACAGGTCGGCAAAACGCCATACTTCAAAAAAACGCAGCCCGCAGAGGGCGGCAATGAGCACAATCAGCGGCATGGAAGACTCCTTCAGGCATCCATAGTACAAACAAAATGATGCCGTGTGGCAAAATTTGTCAAGGGATGGGGGTTTGCGGAGCCCAGCCGTTGCGCTCTCGTTACAGAGTGTATCCCTGCGTGACCTTGTCACGAATCACGGTAAAATAAGATTGTCATGAACCTGGAGAAACAAATGAAACGGTCTTTGTTGTTGTGTGTGGTGATGTCGGCCTTCGCGTCCACCAGCGCGTACGCCCAGGCGGACTTGGCCAAGGCCAAGAACTGCATGGCTTGCCACGCGGTCGCCAACAAGCTGGTCGGCCCGTCCTACAAGGACGTCGCGGCCAAGTACAACGGCCAGAAGGGCGCCGAGGACAAGCTGGTGCAGAAGGTCATGAAGGGCGGTGCAGGTGTCTGGGGCCCGGTCCCGATGCCGGCCAACCCGCAGGTGAGCGAGGCCGAAGCCCGCAGCCTGGTGAAATGGGTGCTGGTGCAGAAGTAAGCTGCCTGCCCGAATGAGCAGCGCGCCTGCGTGAGCATGGCGCGCTTTTTTATCGGCGTTTGCCGCGCTTAACGGATCACGTCGATCCGCGTGCGCTTGCCGCCCTTGTAGGTGAACAGCGTCAGCGCGCCGTTCAGGATGTCGCCCGCGGGGTCGAACTGGATGGTGCCGGTCACGCCCTGGTGGCGGATCTTCTTCAGCTCGGGCAGGTATTTCGCCGGTTCCGCCGATTTCGCCGCCTGCATGGCGGCGGCCATCACCATCACCGAGTCGTACACGTAAGGCGCGTAGAGCTGCACCTCGGCGCCGGTCTTTTGCTTGAAGCGGGCGCGGAAATCCTGCATGACCTGCTCCTGCGGGCCCTTGACGCCGCCCGCTTCGGCGCACACCACCTTGCCTTCGCCGATGGCTTGGCCGGCCAGCCGGCCCAGCGCCTCGGTGCAGATGCCGTCGCCGCCCATGAATTTGGCTTCGATGCCGAGCGCCTTCAGCTGGCGCAGCATGGGGCCGGCCACCGAATCCATCCCGCCGAAGAAGACCAGGTCGGGCTTTTTCGCGCGGATCGAGGTCAGGATGGCGGTGTAGTCGGTGGCCGTGGCGCTGGTGAATTCCCTGGCGACGATCTTCACGCCCGGGCCCTTGGCGCCCTTGGCGAATTCGGCCGCGACGCCCTGGCCGTAGGTGGTGCGATCGTCGATGATGGCGATGTTTTTCGCCTTGAGGGTCTCGACGGCGTACTTGCCCAGCGTGCCGCCCAGCTTGGCGTCGTTGGCCACCACGCGGAAGGCGCCGGGGAATCTCTGCTTCGTGTACTGGGTCGCCGTGGTGGCAGGCGAGATCTGCACCAGCCCGGCGTCGTGGTAGATCTTCGACGCCGGTACCGTGGTGCCCGAATTGAGGTGGCCGACAATGCCGTTGACCCTGGCGTCGACCAGTTTCTGCGCCACCGCGGTACCCTGCTTCGGGTCGCTGCCGTCGTCCTCGGCCAGCAGCTGCAGCTTGACCTTCTGGCCGTTGATGGCGAAGCCCTTGGCATTGAGTTCGTCGATCGCCATGCGCGCCGCGTTCTCGTTGTCCTTGCCGAGGTGGGCATTCGGACCGGACACCGGGCCGACGTGGCCGATCTTGACGACTTGCTGCGCCTGGGCGCCGCCTGCGGCTGCCAGTGCGGCGGCCAGCGCAATAAGCTTGTTTCCGAGCTGCATGGGGTTTCTCCGTGGTGTCGAGTACCGGGCCGCTGTCGCGGGGTGCGAGAATTCCACGGTAAAAGGTATAACAGTTTCTTGACCCTGCAAAGGGGTCTCGGCAGACTTGTGCGCCGGGCCGCGGCCTTAGCGGCCGATCCGGTAGATCACGTCCACACCCTGGGCCAGGGTCATGGCCGCCACCAGGCTCAGGTCGCGCGGCTGCTCGCCGCCGCCGTCCGCATAGCGGCCGTGCGGCTCGGTCGCCATCCCCATCGCATTCGACAGGTTTTTCAAGGCGCCCAGCGACACGCCGGTGACCGGCCCCAGCTTGGCCTTGATGCCGCGCGCCATGTTCTGCGCCTTCGTCCTGGCATGGGCCAGCGCCTGGGTGACCAGTTCCGCTTCGATCTTGTCGCGGTCGCTGCGGCTGAAGGCGACGGCCAGCGATTCGATGTTCTGCATCGCCATCAAGGCCTTCATCATGGCCGACCAGGACGCCAGGTCGCGCACGGTGACGTTGACCGCGACCCGGGTGTCCATCTGCGGCGGCGCCTCACCCGCTACTTCCGTCTTGCGCGGACGGCGCAGGATGTCCTGCACGCTCACGTCTTGCGCCGCGATGCCATGGCCGGCGAACAGCGCCCGGCTGGCCTCGAGCTGCTGCGTGACCTGCTGCCACGCGGCCGTCGCATCGGCTTCGGCCGAGACGATCTCGAAGTCGATCTCGCCGGTGTCGGGCAGCACGCCGAGGCTGGCGGAGGCGCCAACGTGGATGAAGGGGTAAGCGGGCAGGTCGGCGGCCAGGCCGGGGAGGGCGGTGGCGGCCAGCAGCAGGGTCGCGGCGAAACGTTTGAACATACAAGTCCTTGTCGAAGAGGTGGTGCCTCGACAATAGACTATCTAGACATGACTGTCTACCTATTCAAATGGCGGGAATCCCGTTTTTATGCGCCGGTCATAGAGCAGCCTGTCTAGGCGGGCAGACGCGGAAGCGGTGGTAGTCGAGATCGCAGAAATAGTCTTCCAGGGCCTGCGCCGAGGCGCCCGGGTCGCACAGGGCCACATGGCCGTCGGGCCGCAGCAGGTAGCTTGCATTGCGCGCGAACCCGGCCTCTTCGTGTTCGCTGCCCCAGTCGAACTCGCGCAGCAGCATGCAATGGCGGTCGCACCAGGCGCGCAGGTCGTCGTAGGCCTGGCCGTACACATGCACCTGCCAGGCGATCGTGTCGGGCGCCGCATGGTTGTCCTGGCCTTCGCGCATCACCCAGGGCAGCCGGTCGCCGCCACGCACGCGCCCGGCCGTGCCGCTGCTCAGGGGGCTGTCGTGGTAGCTGATCATGGTCTGGGACAGCAGGCGGAACAGCTGCTCGCGCGCCGGGCCTACGCTGTAGGCGGCGCTGGCGAACATCGGCGCGATCCGCATCCGCACGAAGTCGGCAACATTGCCCTCGGCGGTAATGAAGGAGAACATGCGGTCGGTGGTTTCCACCAGCTTGCGCGCGAAGGCGATCCGTTCCGGCTCGTAGGTGTCGAGCAGGCTGTCGGGCGCTTCGGCGCGCACCACGGCCGCCAGCTTCCAGCCCAAATTAAGGGCGTCGCCGATGCCGGTATTCATGCCCTGGCCGCCGGCCGGGCTGTGCACGTGGGCGGCGTCGCCCAGCAGGAAGGCACGGCCGCGCCGGTAGTGGTCGGTGACGCGGTGGTGCACGCGGTAGGTCGAGAACCAGTGCACCGCATCGACCCCGATGCCCAGGCTGGAGAGCGCGCGGTGGCTGACGTCGTCGAAGCCGAGGCTCTCGGGATGCTGGGCGCGCTCGTCGCGTACGGTGCCGATCAGGCGCGCGCGCCCGTCGTCGCTGTACGAGAGCAGGATGCAGAAGTCGGCCGTGTCGAGCGAAGCGTGGATCTCGCCGTTGACCGCCGGGCCATGCACCTGCACGTCCGCCACGTAGAACAGGTGGTCGTAGGTGCCGCCCGCGAAGCCGGTGCCGAGGCTGCGCCGGACAGTCGAGCGCGCGCCGTCGCAGCCGGCCAGGTAGCGCGCCTCGACCTGCATGTCGTTGCCGTTGTTGCGGCGCAGGCGCGCGACGATCGTCTCGCCGCGGTCTTCGAAGTCGGCCAGCTCGGTATTGCGCTCTACCCCGATGCCCAGCGCTTCCAGGTGGCGCACCAGCAGGGCTTCGTGCGCATCCTGCGGATAGATCAGCACGAAGGGATAAGGCGTCAGGCGCGTGCCGGCCGACTGGAAGGCCAGCTGGGCGCGGCGCTTGCCCTTGACCCAGAGGTTGATGGCGGTGTTCGGCTTGCCGGCCGCCACGACCTCGTCGGCGATGCCGAGGCAGCGGTAGAGCTCGAGGGTGCGGGCATGCACGGCCATGGCGCGCGAGGTGGTGCCAGGCCCCGCGGTCTTGTCGACGATGCAGACCTTGACCCCTTGTTTTGCCAGCGCCAGCGCCAGCACCAGGCCGGTCGGCCCGGCGCCCGCGATGAGTACGTCGTATCGGTCCATGGCGGTCTCCCCGGCCCCCTCCGGTTCCCGTGCGGAGGCGCTCCCCGGTAGACGCCGATCTGGCCGAAATGTTCCGCGGGGCTTACTCGATCGTGAGCGGCAGGTCGCGGCCTTCGACCGCGACCTGGCCGGCGTAGTCGGCCGCATGGATGCGCAGGATGTAGTCCCCCGGCGCCAGCGCGCCCACCTGCCAGCGGCCGGCTTTCACTTCGCCATCGTGCAGCCGGTTGTTGAGGGCGTAGGCGAACTGGGTGGCCTTGCTGCCGTAGACCGTGATGCCGCTGTTGGCGGCGTAGACCAGCTTGACCGCATCCGGGTTGCGCGGCAGGCGGTCGTAGACTTGCGTGATGAGCGGCCGCTCGTAGCCAGGCACAGGGGAGCCGTCGGCGCGCAGCAGCTGGTAGCCCAGCTTGTACAGGCCCAGGCGGCGCCGGGCCAGGTTGCCATTCACCTGGTCCCAGGCATCGACCACCACGTCGACTTCGCCCAGCGCGCGCGGCACCCGCAGCGGTTCGCGTTTTTTCGCGCGCAGGCGCTTGCCGCTGCTGTCGAACAGCGCGATGCTGTTGACCCGCGGCGGCACCGTGTCCGTAAAGCCGACGAAGGGGAGGGTGAGCGGATTGACTACCGCGCCGCCCTGGTAATAGTCGAGGTGGACGTGGGCCATCGCATTGATGGTGCCGATCGGGTCGCCCACGGCAAAGCGGGTCCCGCGCGGCACCCGCACGCGCTCGGCCTTGCCGCGCCCTTTGCCTTCTTCCCTGAGCTGGACCTGGAAGCGCGGATCGAGCGGCTTGCCGCGGGCATCGCGCCCGACCCGCATGTGGATATAGGACAGCGGCCCCAGGCTGATGCCTTCGCTGAGCGAATCGAAGCCCCAGTTCGCGAGCGGATCCGATACCTTCGAGGGCACCACGGCCAGCACCGGCGCGCCGACGTCGGCGCGCACGTCCAGGCCCGCGTGGAAGTGGTCGCGGCTGTCGCCGTTATAGCTGCCGCGCACCTCGCCCATCACGCCCACGACTTCGTGCGCCATGTCCTGCGGCCCGACCGGCCAGGGCATCGGCGCCGTGCGCCGCACCGCCACCGGCTGCGGACGGGCGGGGGCCGCCTCGCCGGCCCGCGGCACCGCCAGGCGCTCCACGCGATGCGACTGCGCATCGGCCACCACCAGGCTGCCCGCCGGCTCGACCGCGATGCCGCGCGGGCCGTAGAGCTGCACGGTGCCGTCGGGGCCGAATCCATCGCCGGAAGGCGGCACGTCGGCATCAAGCAGGGCGCGGTACTCGCCCTCCGGGGTGAGCTGCAGGATGCGCCCGCCGGAGCCGGAGGCGATGTAGAGGTAGCCGTCGCGCGTAAGCGCCAGGCCGACCGGGCGGCGCAGCACCGGTCGGCGCTCGCCCTCGGGCGGGACGGCGACCGTCGTCACGACGCCGTCGGGGGTGATTTTGCGGATGGCGTGGTTGCCGGTGTCGGCGACATACAGCGTGCCGTCCAGGGCCACCGCGATCGCGCTGGGGGTGTCGAAAGCGGCGGCCGCGCCAGGGCCGTCGGCCAGGCCGGGCTTGCCGCTGCCGGCGACCGTGCTCACGCTGCCGTCGCGGGCGATGCGGCGGATGCGGTCGTTATAGGTATCGGCCACGTAGACGATGCCGGCGGCGTCCACCGCGAGGCCGACCGGGCCGTTGAAGCCGGCCGCGCGCCCGATGCCGTCGGCTTCGCCCCGCACGCCGTTGCCGGCCAGCGTGGTCACTACGCCGTCGGGTGCAATCTTGCGGATGGCGTGGTTGCCGGTGTCGGCCACGTAGAGCATGCCCTGGTGATCGAAGGCGAGGGCGGACGGGGTGTGGAAGGCCGCTGCCGTGCCGGCGCCGTCCGCGTAGCCTTCGCGGCCGCCGGCGAAGGTAGCCACGGTGCCGTCCGGGGCGATGCTGCGGATGCGGTTGCTGTCGCCGCCGTCGGCAACGAAGATCCTGCCGCGGCTGTCGACGGCGACGCCGAAGGGGTCGCTGAAGCGGCTCTTTGCCGCCGGGCCGTCCACGGCGCCGGGGATGCCGTCGCCGGCGACCTGGGTGACGCGGGCCGGCCAGAAGGGCGTGGTTTTCGCGGCCTTGGGCGTGAGCACGATGGGGGCGCCCGGCTGGCGCTGCACCAGGTCGGTGTAGTAGAGGGCGGTGCCCGCCAGGACGATGCCGGCGCCTGCAAGGGCCGCGATGAGGATCTTTCGGTTCACTGGAGCCGCTGAAAGGATTGCAGAGAGTGCAATCTTAGCGGATTCGATCAGATTTGCCGCGCATCGTAGGGTGGGCAGATTCTGCCCACGCGTTCAACTCACAGTGGATATGCACGCAACGCCGTTTTTCACGCGTTCAACCGCCCAGCGTCTTGAGATGGGTGATTTCCTGCGCCACGGCCTGCGACACGATCTCCCCCAGCGCCTCGTGCAAGCCTTCCCGCAAATCCGCACTGAAGCGCTCGAGCGACCTTTGCATCGCATCGGCCATCGCATCGCGCACGCGCTGCTCCAGCACGAAGTCGACCCGCCCCTGCAGCTGCTGCAGCACGCGCTCGGTCACGCGGCGTTCCAGCACGCTCCATTCCTCGCCGGTCCAGCGCTCATGGGCGCGCCGTTCGAGCTGCTGGGCCTCCGGCTCGCTCGCCGCCGGCGCCGCCGGCTCGTTCACGACTTCGGTCAGCACCGGGATGCTCGGATCGAATGCGGGATGCTCGTTCATGATTGTCCTGCGACGAAGTGGGTCAGGGGATAGGACTGCTTCTTGTAGGCCGAATAGCGCTGGCGCCCGGCGGCGGCGTCGTCTTCGTCGAGCGAGATGATCTCGAACACGCGCGCGAAGGCATCCAGCTTCGCGGGCGTACGTCGCGTCAGGTTGATCAGCATGTCGTGGTGCGGCAGCTCGGCCGCCTCATCGACGGTGACGATGATGGGCGTCACGGGCGCGAGTGGATCATCGGCGAAGACGTGCGGGATGAAATCGGTATCCGACACCGTCCACAGCGCTGCATTGAGCGTCTCGGCCTGGGCCGCGCTGTCGACCAGGACGACGACCTTGGCCTTGGCGGCATAGGCCTTGCGCGCCAGGCGGCAGGCATAGGCCAGCTTGTCGGGGATATTGGTATGGAAGTCGATGCGCGTCATGGTGGGTAGAAATATACAGGGCGGCACATGGCCGCCCCGGGTTTAAGTCAAACAAGGCTCAACCGTTCATGCCGCTGTGGCGCAATAAGGCATCGATCGAAGGTTCGCGCCCGCGGAAGGCCTTGAACGATTCCAGCGCCGGGCGCGAGCCGCCCATGGCCAGGATCTCGCGCTGGAAGCGCTTGCCGGTTTCCTGCAGGTTTCCGCCGATGAGCGCTTCCTCGAAGGCCGCATAGGCGTCGGCCGACAGCACCTCGGCCCACTTGTAGCTGTAGTAGCCGGCCGCATAGCCGCCCGAGAAGATATGGCCGAAGGAGTGCTGGAAGCGGTTGAAGGCAGGCGGGATCAGCACCGAGAACTTCTCGCGCACCTCGTTGATCAGCTCCTGCACGCTGCGCTGGCTCTCCGGATCGAAGTCGTAGTGCAGGTGCATGTCGATCAGCGAGAACTCGACCTGGCGCAGCGTCATCATCCCGGACTGGAAGTTCTTCGCGGCCAGCATCTTGTCGTACAAGGCACGCGGCAGCGGCTCGCCGGTCTTGACGTGCGCGGTCATCTGCTGCAGCTTGTCCCACTCCCAGCAGAAGTTTTCCATGAACTGGGACGGTAGCTCCACCGCATCCCATTCCACGCCCGAGATGCCCGACACCGACAGTTCCTCGACTTCGGTCAGCATGTGGTGCAGGCCGTGGCCGAATTCGTGGAACAGGGTAATGACTTCGTCGTGGGTGAACAGCGAAGGCTGCAGCTTGCCGTCGATCGTGGCCGGCGGGGTGAAGTTGCAGGTCAGGTAGGCGATCGGGGTCTGCAGGATGCCGCCCGTGGCCAGGCGGCGGCCGCGCGCGTCGTCCATCCAGGCGCCCTGGCCCTTGCCTTCGCGGGCGTACAGGTCGAGGTAGAACTGGCCGATCAAGTCGCCGTCGCGCTCGATGCGGAAGAAGCGCACGTCCGGGTGCCACACGGGCGCCTCGTCCGGCCGGATGGCCACGCCGAACAGGTCCTGGATGATGGTGAACAGGCCGGCCACCACCTTCGGCTCGGGGAAGTATTCCTTCACTTCCTTTTCGGAGAAGGCGTAGCGCTTCTCGCGCAGCTTTTCCGAAGCATAGGCCACGTCCCAGGACTGCATGTCTGCAATGCCCAGTTCGTCGCGGGCAAAGGCGCGCAGCTCTTCCAGGTCTTTTTCGGCGAAGGGACGGGCGCGCTTGGCCAGGTCTTCCAGGAATTCGATCACGTGCTGCGGGCTTTGCGCCATTTTCGGCACCAGGGAGACTTCGGCGAAACTGCCGTAGTCGAGCAGCTTGGCTTCTTCGTTACGCAGGCGCAGCAGGTTCACGATGTTGGACGAGTTGTCCCACTTTTCCAGCTCGGTGAACATGATGCCGGCGTCCGAAGCCTTGGTGGCGCTGGCGCGGTAGATCGTTTCGCGTAAAGAGCGGTTGTCGCAGAACTGCAGCAGCGGGTAGTAGGACGGGAAGTGCAGGGTGAACTGCCAGCCGGCCTTGCCGTCCTTCTCGGCCGCGGCGCGGGCAGCGGCCTTGACGTCGTCCGGCACGCCGGCCAGCTCCGCTTCGCTTTCCACCAGCAGCTTGTAGTCGTTGGTTGCGTCCAGCACGTTTTCCGAGAAGCGGGTCGAGGTGGCGGCCTGCAGTTCCTGGATCTCGGCGAAGCGCTGCTTGCGCTCTTCCGGCAGCTCGGCGCCGCCCAGGCGGAAGTCGCGCAGCGCGTTGTCGACGATCTTCTTGCGCGCGGGGCTCAGGCTGTCGTAGTCGGCGGCGGCGCGCAGCTGCTTGTACTTGGCGAACAGCGCCTCGTTCTGGCCGAGCGAAGTCCAGAACTCGGTGACCTTCGGCTGGTTCTCGTTGTAGACCGCGCGCAGCTCGGGCGTGTCCATGACGTTGTTCAGGTGGTTGACCACGCCCCAGGCGCGGCCCAGGCGTTCGGTGGCTTCTTCCAGCGGCACCACGAAGCTGTCCCAGGTGACCGTGTCGCTTGGCGTTTCCAATCGGGTCACGACCTCGGACGCTTCCTGGATCAGCTGTTCGATGGCCGGCGTGACGTGCGCGGGCTTGACCGCGTCGAAACGGGTGAGGCCGGAAAAATCGAGAAGGGGATTGCTGGCTGCGATGGTCATGGTCTTCCTTTGAGTGTTAGGCCACGCCGGGCTTCGGTTCCATTCCCGTTGCCTGGCTGGGGCAGTTCTGGCTGCTCGAGTGCACGCGTTCGGCGGACTCGACGGTATTCATCAAGAGCATGGTGATCGTCATCGGGCCGACGCCGCCCGGCACCGGGGTGATGTGCGAAGCGACTTCGCGCACTGCCGCGAAGTCGACGTCGCCGCACAGCTTGCCGGCGTCGTCGCGGTTCATGCCGACGTCGATCACGATCGCGCCCGGTTTCACCATGCTTGCTGTGAGCGTATTGCGGCGGCCGACGGCGGCCACCACCACGTCGGCCTGGCGGGTATGGTAGGCCAGATCCGGGGTCGCGCTATGGCAGATGGTGACGGTGGCGTTGGCTTGCAAGAGCAGCAGGGCCATCGGCTTGCCCACGGTGTTGGAGCGGCCGATCACGACCGCATGCTTGCCGCGCAGGTCCACCCCGGTGCTGTCGATCAGCTTCATGCAGCCGTAAGGCGTGCAGGGGCGGAAGCCTGGCAGGTTGGCCACCAGTTCGCCGGCCGACAGCACGGAGTAGCCATCGACGTCCTTGCTGGTGGCGATCGCTTCGATGACCTTGTTCGGGTTGATGTGCTTGGGCAGCGGCATCTGCACCAGGATGCCGTGGATGGACGGGTCGGCGTTGAGCGCCGCGATGCGCTCGAGCAGGGCCCTTTCCGTCAGGTCGGCCTCGTATTTCTCCAGTACCGAATGAAAACCGACGTCGCCGCAAGCCTTCACCTTGTTGCGCACGTAGACGTGGCTGGCGGGGTCTTCGCCGACCAGGATCACGGCCAGGCCGGGCTGCTTGCCGCTGGCGGTGAGCTTGGCGGCGCGCTCGGCGATCTCGCCGCGCAGTTGTTGGGAAAGGAGGACTCCGTCGATCAGTTGGGCAGGCATGTTCGGGCTCGTGGCTAGGCAAAAACGAAATTATAAGGCCCGCACCAGCATCGGGCGCCGGAACGGTCCCATATCGCGCGCCGCGCCCAGCCAAGCATTGTCATATTGTCCCTCGCGCCCGCGGAGCCGGTGCGGTCGCTTTCTGCCAAAGGTAAGAGGGGCTTGCGATGCGCCGGCCCGCTGCTTCGTTATACGATTGGCAATCGCCCTCATAGGGGAGAATGTGCGGTCGCAGCATCGGTTTTCACTATGTGGAATGACATATCGCAATTTGAAAAAGAACAGGTCCGCTGGTAGAATCGAAGGGTTTATTTTCAGACATGTGAAATTTCACCAAATCGCCGCCAGCCATTTCGACTGATCGGGTGGGGCGCAATTCTAAGGAGACGCATTAATGTCAGCTCAACTCGACCAGTTGACGGCGCAGGCCGCCAATGACCCGGACACGCTCGAAACCCAGGAATGGCTGGACGCGCTGGAAGCGGTGATCGAACACGAAGGCACCGACCGCGCCCACTACCTGATGGAGCGCATGGTCGACCTGGCGCGCCGCCGCGGCGCCCATATCCCGTTTTCGAGCAACACCGCCTACGTCAACACCATCCCCGCGCACCTGAACGTGAACTGCCCGGGCAACCTCGAATACGAAGAGCGCCTGCGCTCGTGGATGCGCTGGAACGCGATGGCGATGGTGGTCAAGGCCAACCGCGCCGACGGCGACCTGGGCGGCCACATCTCGTCCTTCGCCTCGCTCGCGAACATGCTGGGCATCGGCTTCAACCACTTCTGGCACGCCCCGACCGAAGAGCATGGCGGCGACCTGCTGTACATCCAGGGCCACAGCTCGCCAGGCATCTATGCGCGCGCCTACCTGGAAGGCCGCATCACCGAAGAGCAGCTGCTGAACTTCCGCCGCGAAGTCGACGGCAAGGGCCTGTCTTCGTATCCGCACCCGAAACTGATGCCGGACTTCTGGCAGTTCCCGACCGTCTCGATGGGCCTGGGCCCCTTGATGGCGATCTACCAGGCGCGCTTCCTGAAATACCTGCACGCCCGCGGCATCGCCGACACCGAAGCCCGTAAAGTCTGGGTCTTCTGCGGCGACGGCGAGATGGACGAGCCGGAATCGATGGGCGCGATCGGCATGGCCGCGCGCGAACGCCTCGACAACCTGGTGATGGTCGTGAACTGCAACCTGCAGCGCCTGGACGGCCCGGTGCGCGGCAACGGCAAGATCATCCAGGAACTCGAAGCGGACTTCCGCGGCGCCGGCTGGAACGTCGTCAAGGTCATCTGGGGCTCGCAGTGGGATCCGCTGCTGGCCAAGGACAAGGACGGCATCCTGCAGCGCGTGATGATGGAATCGGTCGACGGCGAATACCAGAACTACAAGGCCAAGGACGGCGCCTACGTGCGCAAGCATTTCTTCGGCAAGCACCCGGAGCTGCTCAAGATGGTCGCCAACATGAGCGACGACGACATCTGGCGCCTGACCCGCGGCGGCCACGACCCGCACAAGATCTACGCCGCGTTCAAGAACGCGCAGGAGAACAAGGGCACCCCGACCGTGCTGCTGGTGAAGACCGTCAAGGGCTTCGGCATGGGCAAGTCGGGCGAGGCGCGCAACACTGCGCACCAGACCAAGAAGCTGGACGACGCCGCGATCCGCGAGATGCGCGACCGCTTCAATATCCCTATTCCGGACGACAAGCTGGCCGAGATCCCGTTCTTCAAGCCGTCCGACGACTCGCCTGAAATGCAGTACCTGCACGAGCGCCGCAAGGCCCTGGGCGGCTACCTGCCGCAGCGCCGCTCCAAGGCCGACGAGCAGCTGGTCGTGCCGGCCCTGGAAACCTTCAAGGCCGTGCTCGAGCCGACCCCGGAAGGCCGCGAGATCTCCTCGACCCAGGCCTATGTGCGCGTGATCACCAGCCTGCTGAAGGACCCGAGCATCGGCCAGCGCATCGTCCCGATCCTGGTCGACGAATCGCGTACCTTCGGCATGGAAGGCCTGTTCCGCCAGATCGGCATCTTCAACCAGCAGGGCCAGCTCTACGAGCCGGTCGACCGCGACCAGGTCATGTACTACCGCGAAGACAAGGCCGGCCAGATCCTGCAAGAGGGTATCAACGAAGCGGGCGGCATGAGCTCGTGGATCGCCGCGGCGACCTCGTACTCGTCGAACAACCGCACGATGATCCCGTTCTACACCTTCTACTCGATGTTCGGCATGCAGCGCGTGGGCGACCTGGTGTGGCTGGCGGGCGATATCCGCGCACGCGGCTTCCTGATGGGCGGCACCGCCGGCCGCACGACCCTGAACGGCGAAGGCCTGCAGCACGAAGATGGCCACAGCCACATCATCGCTGCGACCGTGCCGAACTGCCTGCCCTACGACCCGACCTTCGGGCACGAAGTGGCGGTGATCATCCAGGACGGCCTGCGCCGCATGGTGACGGAACAGGAAGACGTGTTCTACTACATCACCATCATGAACGAGAACTACGCGCATCCGGGCCTGAAAGCCGGCCAGGAAGCGGGCATCCTCAAGGGCATGTACCTGCTGCAGGAAGGCGCTGCCATCACCGAGAAAGCTGCGCCGCGCGTGCAGCTGGTCGGCTGCGGCACCATCCTGCGCGAGTCGATCTTTGCCGCCGAACTGCTCAAGAACGACTGGGGCGTCGATGCGGACGTGTGGTCGGCGCCGTCGCTCACGCTGCTGGCGCGTGACGGCCAGGATTGCGAGCGCTGGAACATGGTCAACCCGGACAGCGAACAGCGCGTGCCTTACGTGACTTCGCTGCTGCAGAACACGACCGGCCCGATCATCGCGACCACCGACTACATGCGCATGTTCGCCGAGCAGATCCGCGCCTTCATGCCGCAGGGCCGCACCTACAAGGTGCTCGGCACCGACGGCTTCGGCCGCTCGGATTCGCGCGTCAAGCTGCGCGAGTTCTTCGAGGTGAACCGCTACTACGTGACCGTGGCGGCGCTGCGCTCGCTGGCCGACGAAGGCAAGATCGAACGCTCGGTCGTGTCGCAGGCGATCGCCAAGTACGGCATCGACCAGAACAAGCCGAATCCTGTGACCCAGTAAATGCTCGATACCGGCGCCCTCGCTTGTGGCGAGGGCGCCGGTCTTGGCGCTAACTCAAATAAAAACGGAGCTAACACTATGAGCATTGTGGAAGTCAAAGTCCCGGATATCGGCGACTTCAAGGAAGTGGAAGTCATCGAGCTGATGGTCAAGCCGGGCGACACGATCAAGGTCGACCAGTCGCTGGTCACGGTCGAGTCGGACAAGGCGAGCATGGAAATCCCGTCGAGCCACGCCGGCGTCGTAAAAGAAATCAAGATCAAGGTCGGCGACAAGGTTGCCGAAGGTTCGCTGGTGCTGCTGCTGGAAGAAGCGGGCGGCGCGGCTGCCCCTGCGTCGGCGCCTGCCGCTGCCCCGGCGCCTGCCGCGGCGCCGGCTGCGGAAGCTGCACCTGCGCCAGCCGCTGCCCCGGCAGCCTCGGGCGGCATCGTCGAAGTCACCGTGCCGGACATCGGCGACTTCAAGGAAGTCGAAGTCATCGAAATGATGGTCAAGCCGGGCGACACCATCAAGGTCGACCAGTCCCTGATGACGGTCGAATCGGACAAGGCGAGCATGGAGATCCCGTCCAGCCACGCCGGCGTCGTCAAGGAAGTGAAGGTCAAGGTCGGCGACAAGGTGGCCAAGGGCACGCTGGTGCTGCTGGTGGAAGCGGCAGCCGGCGCTGCTACTGGTGGCGCACCTGCTGTGGCCCCTGCGGCTGCACCGGCACCGGCTGCTGCGGCTCCGGCCGCGCCTGCACCTGCACCCGCCGCTGCTGCTCCTGCGGCGGCACCGGCAGCGCAAGGCGTCACCGGTTCGAAAGCCCACGCCTCGCCATCGATCCGCAAGTTCGCCCGCGAACTGGGCGTGGACCTGGCGCGCGTGCCGGGCACCGGTCCGAAGAGCCGCATCACCCAGCAGGACGTGCAGAACTTCGTCAAGGGCGTGATGGCTGCGCCTGCGGCCGCTCCTGCGAAAGCGGGCGGCTCCGGCGTGGGCCTGGACCTGCTGCCATGGCCGTCGCTCGACTTCTCGAAGTTCGGTCCGACCGAGCTGCTGCCGCTGTCGCGCATCAAGAAGATCTCCGGTCCGAACCTGCACCGCAACTGGGTCATGATCCCGCACGTGACGCAGTTCGACGAAGCCGACGTCACCGACCTGGAACAGTTCCGCGTCGATTCGAACGCGATGCTGGCCAAGCAGAAGTCGACCGTCAAGCTGACCATGCTGGCCTTCGTCATCAAGGCGAGCGTCGCCGCGCTGAAGAAGTTCCCGCAATTCAACGCTTCGCTCAGCGAAGACGGCGCCAACCTGATCCTGAAGCAGTACTACAACATCGGCTTCGCCGCCGACACCCCGAACGGCCTGGTGGTCCCTGTCGTGAAGGAAGCCGACAAGAAGACCGTGTCGCAGATCGCCACCGAAATGGGCGAGCTGTCCGCACTGGCGCGCGACGGCAAGCTGCCGCCGACCGCGATGCAGGGCGCGACCTTCACCATCTCGTCGCTGGGCGGCATCGGTGGCACGGCCTTCACGCCGATCATCAACGCACCCGAGCTGGCGATCCTGGGCCTGTCGAAATCGGCCATGAAGCCGGTGTGGGATGGCTCGGCCTTCCAGCCGCGCCTGATGCTGCCGCTGTCGCTGTCGTACGACCACCGCGTGATCGACGGCGCCGGCGCCGCGCGCTTCGCAGCCTACCTGGCGGAGGTGCTGGCCGACCTGCGCAAGACCCTTCTGTAAGGAGCGCCGAATGAGCACTGTTGAAGTAAAGGTCCCGAATATCGGCGACTTCAAGGACGTCGAAGTGATCGAGCTGCTGGTCAAGGCTGGCGACACCATCAAGGTCGACCAGTCCCTGCTCACCGTCGAATCGGACAAGGCCAGCATGGAGATCCCGTCGACGCATGCGGGTGTCATCAAGGACATCACCGTCAAGGTCGGCGACAAGGTCAACGAAGGCACGATGCTGCTGACGCTCGAGGAGGGTGCTGCATCTGCCGCGGCACCGGCTGCGGCACCTGCGGCGGCAGGCGACAAGCCTGCCGCCCAGATCGGCGCGCAGGCCGTGGCGCCGACCGCGGCCACCGCACCGACCGATTCCTACGCACCGGCCCATCCGGCGCCGGCGGCTACCGTGGCGTCCGCACCGGCGCCGGGCGCGGCCAGCTACAGCGGCCAGGTCGACGTCGAATGCGAAGTGATGGTGCTGGGCGCCGGTCCCGGCGGCTATTCGGCTGCCTTCCGCGCGGCGGATCTCGGCATGAACGTGGTGCTGCTCGAGAAGTACGCGACGCTTGGCGGCGTGTGCCTGAACGTGGGCTGCATCCCGTCCAAGGCGCTGCTGCACGTGGCGCACATCATGGACGAGACGGCGCACATGGCCGATCTCGGCGTGAGCTTTGCCAAGCCGGATGTCGACATCGACAAGCTGCGCGCCTACAAGGATGGCGTCATCAAGAAGATGACCGGCGGCCTGAATTTCATGGCCAAGGCGCGCAAGGTCAATGTGGTGCAGGGCGTGGGCCAGTTCCTGAGCCCGAACCACGTCGAAGTCACTGGCGCGGACGGCAGCAAGAAGGTCGTGAAGTTCGCGAAAGCGATCATCGCTGCCGGCTCGAGCGTGGTGAAGCTGCCTTTCGTCCCGGAAGACCCGCGCATCGTCGATTCGACCGGCGCGCTGGAACTGCGCCAGGTGCCGAAGCGCATGCTGGTCATCGGCGGCGGCATCATCGGCCTGGAAATGGCGACCGTCTACTCGACCCTGGGTGCGCGCATCGACGTGGTCGAGATGATGGACGGCCTGATGCAGGGCGCCGACCGCGAGGCCGTCAAGGTCTGGCAGAAGTTCAACGCCCATCGCTTCGACAACATCATGTTGAAGACCAAGACCGTCGGCGTCGAAGCACTCGCCGAAGGCATCAAGGTCACATTCGAAGCGGCCGAAGCCGGCGCCAAGGCGCCGGAACCCCAGGTCTACGACCTGGTGCTGGTGGCCGTGGGCCGCAGCCCGAACGGCAGGAAGATCGCCGCCGAAAAGGCGGGTGTCGTCGTCACCGACCGCGGCTTCATCGGCGTGGACGGCCAGATGCGCACCAACGTGCCGCACATCTTCGCCATCGGCGACCTGGTGGGCCAGCCGATGCTGGCGCACAAGGCGGTGCACGAAGCCCACGTGGCGGCCGAAGCCGCGCACGGCGCCAAGGCCTATTTCGACGCCAAGGTGATTCCGTCGGTGGCCTACACCGATCCTGAAGTCGCATGGGTGGGCCTGACCGAAGAGGAAGCCAAGCAGAAGGGCATCCAGGTCGAGAAGGGCCACTTCCCGTGGAACGCCAGCGGCCGCGCGGTCGCCAACGGCCGCGACGAAGGCTTTACCAAGCTGCTGTTCGACGCGGAGACCAAGCGCATCATCGGCGGCACGATCGTCGGCACCAATGCCGGCGACATGATCGGCGAAGTGGCGCTGGCGATCGAGATGGGCGCGGACGGCGTGGACATCGGCAAGACGATCCACCCGCACCCGACGCTGGGCGAATCGATCGGCATGGCGGCGGAGGCGTATAAGGGCGTCTGCACGGATCTGCCGCCGGTGAAGAAGAAGTGATTGCCTTGATGGCGATGTAATGGAAACGGGACCCTGGTGAACTGACCCCGTAAAGTTGGACGGTTGGTCTCAGTGAAGTGCCAAGGGCTGGGTTCTGTATTGAACAGGACTCAGCCCTTTTAGCTTCATCTTGATGCGGTCGTGATTATAGTAATGGATGTACTTCTTGAGACCGGTTTGCAGTTCGTCGACGCTGCTAAATTTGTTCAGATAGAAGAACTCCGATTTCAACACAGCAAAAAAGCTTTCCATCGCAGCGTTGTCCAGGCAGTTTCCCTTGCGTGACATGCTCTGCACGACACTCTTTTCCCTCAAAGCTCGCTGGTAGGCGGACATTCGATATTGCCATCCCTGATCTGAGTGCAGGATGGGTCGATCACCCGGTCTAAGCTTGCTCAGAGCCTTCTTGAGCATGAAGCCTACTAGCGAATACTCGGGCCGTTTCGAGGTCTCGAAGGCGATAATTTCGCCGTTGTACAAATCCATGACAGGCGACAGGTACAGCTTTTCACCAGCGACGTTGAACTCGGTAACGTCAGTTACCCATTTCTGATTGAGCCCCGTCGTGTCAAAGCGTCGCTGCAAAACATGTGGTGCAGCGTTGCCCACTTCGCCTTTATACGAGCGGTACTTCTTGGGACGAACGAACGACTTCAGGCCGAGTTCTCCCATCAGGCTTTGTACCGTCTTGTGGTTGACCTTCGTGCCAAGCTGGCGAATAGCAGCCGTCACGCGACGGTAGCCATACCGTCCTTTGTGACGAGCAAAGAGCGTACCAATCTCCCGCTTCAATGCCTCGTGTTTGTCGCCTGCTTGAGCCGTTTTCTGTTGGTAGTAGAAGGTGCTACGAGCCAGACCAGCCAGTTTCAGTAAGCCGGCAAGAGGGAAGTATGGCCTCAGTTCAGTGACTATTTTCGCTTTTTGCGCGTTGTCGTTCGCTGCTGTTGCTGCGCTTGAACCAAGGCCCTCAATTTTTTTAGGTAAGCCACCTCCATGCGCAACTGGTTCACCTCAGCGACCAGCTCTTCATGGGTGCGACCAGCTGCATCGGGCAGCGATTCTGGTTTTGTATCAGGCAGTTCTGGCATTTTCTTGGAACGGCCACGCTGACGCGGAGCCAGGGCTTCTAGACCGCCTTCATCATAGCAGCGCTCCCACCGGCCAATGCAGCTTGCATCGCGAATGTTGAATAACGCAGCGGCCTGCCCAAAGGAAAGGGCATCGGTACGCACGCGCTCGATGACGGCGAGCTTGAACTGCGCAGTGTAATGGCTAAACTTCTTCTTCAGTCCATCAGCGCCGTGAGCTTGATAGAGCGCCGCCCAGGTCAGCAACCTCGTACGCGGAACACCACGCAACTGCGCTACACGCTTATGCCCTGTAGCTCCTGACAAATACTCCTGAACGACTGCGAGCTTGAATTGCTCATCGTACTTCGTCATGAAAAACCCCCAAAAGTTGTGTCCAACTTTTGGGGGTCAGTTCACTGGGGTCCCGTTTTTTTTGCGATGTGAAGCGCTTACTTCGCGATCAGCACCAGCGTCCCCCGCCCGCACAGCCCGTAGGCAGTATTCTCCCCACCCACCAGCTCTTCCGCCCCCGGCGCGCGCACCTGCGACGCACCTTCCGCCCACGGACAGGTATCGGTCACCCGGTACCAGGTCTTGCCCGTCCCCGGCCACGGCAGCGTGAAGTTCACCTGCGCACTCCACGCGTTGTGCGCGACATAGATCGCGGACGCGGTATCGCCCAGCTCCGTGCCATCGATGCGCCACGCAATCGCGTGGTTGGCGGAATTATTGAAGTAGGTCGCATCGGCCACGCCGCCATCGGGCTTGAACCAGCGCAGCTGTTCCATCACGTTGCCGTTGTTGTCGACGCCGGAATAGAAGTTCGCCGGACGCAGGGCAGGATGCGCCTTGCGGAAGGCCATCATGGCTTTCGAGAAGGCCTGGAAATTGTTCTGGTCCACCGTGCGGGTCCAGCCCAGCCAGTTGGCCGAGGAATCCAGGTTGTACGGATTGTTGTTGCAGTTCATGGTGCGCAGGGCTTCGTCGCCGCCGACGATCATCGGCACGCCGCTTGATACCATCATCAGCGCCATGCCGTTGCGCGCCGCCTTGCGCTGGTCCGCCGCGATGCCGCCCTGGTCCCAGCTGTTGTTGTTGTCCTCGCCGCCGTCGCTCGGCCCCCATGGCCATGCCTGGTTGTTGTTCTTGCTGTTGCAGCTGTACAGGTCCTTGAGCGTGAAGCCGTCGTGGGCGGTGATGAAGTTGACCGAGTGCCAGGGCTTGCGGCCGTCGTCGCCGTACAGGTCGCTGGAGCCGGCGAAGCGGCTGGCCATCTGGCCGGTGGTGATCGCCACGCTGCCCAGCTTGTTCTGCGCCTGGCGCACCACGTCGCGGTAGCCGCCATTCCATTCGGCCCAGCCGCTCGGGAAGCCGCCGACCTGGTAGGAATTGCCGCCGATGGCCCAGGGTTCCGCGATCAGGTCGACGCCTGTGCCGCCGAGGGCAGGGCGGGGCGGCAGTTCCGCCACGATGCGGTTCAGCGCATTGCCTGCATCCATCTTGTCGAAGTTGAAGCAGCCGTGCTGGCAGGTGTTGCCCAGCACCGAGGCGAGGTCGAAGCGGTAGCCGTCCACGCCCAGCTTGTCGCGCCAATAGGCGAGCGAATCGACGATCAGGTTCTGGGCAACCGTGTTGCGGGTGTTGTAGTTGCCGCCCACGCCCGTGTTGTCCCAGGAGTTCTGCAGGTCCGAGGTCAGGCTGTAATAGGTCGGGTTGTCCAGGCCGCGGAAGCTGGTGATGTTGTAGGTGGTCTTATCAAGCGGGTTCCAGGCGCCGCCTTCGCCGGTGTGGTTGTAGACCACGTCGACCAGCACCTTGATGCCGTTGTCGTGGAAGGCCTTGACCATTTCCTTGAACTCGCGCGTGGGGCCGCCTGGCGTCTTGTCGTAGGCATAGCGGCGGTCCGGGGCGAAATAGTTCAGGGTCATGTAGCCCCAGTAATTGTCGCTGCTATTGCTGTTGGGGTCGTTGTCGTTGGTGTCGTTCTGGGTTTCCTGCACCGGCAGGAATTCGATGGCGGTCACGCCCAGGCTGGCCAGCCAAGCCGCCTTCAGGCCCGCGCCCTTGTAGGTGCCGCGGTAGGCAGCGGCGATGCCGGTGTCGTTCATCGTCAGCCCGCGCACATGGGCCTCGTAGATGACGTCGTCCTTCAGCGCGCGGGTGGGCTTGGTGCCGAAGGACTGGGTGTCGCCGGCCAGCACGATGCCTTTCGGGGCCGACGCGCCGCTGTCGATGTTGCGGTAAGTGGCGCCACTGGCGTAGATGGTGCCATTGGTCATCGTGGCGGTGGTCGGATCGTGGCTCAGTTCGAGCGCATAGGGATCGGACAGCAGCTTGTTGGGGTTGAAGCGGTTGCCGGCGGCGTCGACGTCGCTGATGAAGCCGGTGCCCGAGCCCTTGGTCCAGCTGGCGCTGTAGGGCCAGTTCGGGCCCCAGGCGCGGTAGCCGTAGTACAGGGTGCCGCCCAGGCCCTGGCTGGCGAGCGTGGCCGTCGGGATGGTCACGCTCCAGGTGCCGCTCGTGTTGGCCAGCACGTAGCGCGCCTTTTCGGCGGTGCCGGTGGCGGTGCTGTACAGGTAGAGCTCGATACGGGTGGCCTTGCTGGAATAGACCTTGAAGCTGACGTTGGCCTTGGTGGCGTCGTAGGCGGCGCCGAGCCTGGTAGGGTTGATGGCGGCCCAGGCCGGCGCGCCGAGCAGGGCGCCCGCAATGCAGGCGGCCAACATGCGTTGATGCAGTTTCATGCTTGTCTCCGGTGTTTGTTCTATGTGCCGGTGATCCGGCTTGTTATGTACTTCCGCTACCTCGTGCGGGTAGCTCGTCCATACACCGGGGTGACGCTACTCCTGCCGTATAGCGAAGTCAACCGTGTTCCCGTAGTTTTATTACCGTTCGGGATATCGATCGTGACAAGCGCCTGGCGCCGTATTGACAGGCTATGATGTTCGCGTGCGGCGGCAAGCCCACTTGTCGCCAGTCGTGTAATGCCACCGGAGACTGCTATGTACGAACACGGCAATGAATATGTGGGGACAGTGTTTGTCCTCCCCGAATCCCGCGCCTTCGAGCTCCGCACTACGGTGCATGGCGAGCCCTCGGTCGTGCACGGCACCATTTCCCAGCAACTGGCGGCGCGCTTCAGTGAAGGCACGGCCGAGTTCATCGATCCGCGCCAGGTGCCGCTGCAGCCACGGCGGGTCGAGGTGATGACCCGCGAGATCCACGAACGCCACCGCGCGCCGCGCAAGGTGTTTTGCCTGACCCGGCTGTTCGATTTCGAGAACCAGTCTGCGGGCCGGCCGGCGCCGGCAGTGGCCGGCTGATTCTGTCCTCGGCAAGAAAAAATGCCGCCCGGCTTGCGCGGGGCGGCATTTCGGCTGGCCTGCTTGGTCAGCTGTCTGGTCAGGTAAACGCGATAAACCGTTCCGGAATATCGATCGAGCCATTCTTTGCTGCGGCTGCGTACGCACGCATCTCGGCCACGACTGCTTCCAGCTGTTCGGTGCCCGGGTTTTCCATGAAGCCCTTCATGCGCTCCTGCAGCGAAGCCTGCTGGTCACGCCATTCATAGCGGGATGACTTGCTCATGCTGCCTCCTCGCGGCCGCTTGCCGCTGTCGTTTTATTGTTCATGACATCCTCCTGTAAAGGATGTCAGATTGTCATAAGCCGCTGCCCCAAGTCGGTGCGATGACGCACAGAGCCTGGCCGAAGAATGCTGCGATTAAACAAGTCTAGACGTTCGACAAGCAGGAGAGGGGTGAAGCCTGCTTGAGTGGATGCATAGGTAAAACACAACAGGACCGGGTCTGCCCAGGATTACAATATTGCGTTGTCATTCCTAAAATAAAGAGACCCATGAAGAACATCCTCGCTCCTCTCATGCTGTTCGCGGCTGTCGGCGCCGCCCAGGCCGCACCGGCCGATGTCGCCCAGCTCCAGGCCATGGCCAAGCGTTTTGCGCCCGTCGAGCTGCGTGCCGATACCTCGAAGCTGTCGACAGGCGACCGCGCCGCCATCGTCAAGCTGATCGAGGCCGCCAAGATCATCGACACCCTGCAATTGCGCCAGCGCTGGTCCGGCAACGAAGCCCTGTGGGCCGCCCTGCAGAAGGACAACACGGAACTGGGCCGCGCACGCCGGAACGCCTTCTGGCTGAACAAGGGACCGTGGTCCGGCCTCGACGACAACCAGTCCTTCATGCCCGCCGAGTACGCCGGCATCAAGATCCCGCCCCGGAAGCCGGCGGGCGCCAATTTCTATCCGGAGAACGCCACCAAGGATGCGCTGGAAACCTGGATGAATGCACTCCCGGCTGCCCGGAAATCCGAGGCCCAGTGGTTCTTCACGGTGATTCGCACCGGCCCGGACGGCAAGTTCAAGACCGTGAAGTATTCGGACGAATACCGCGCCGACCTGGACAAGCTCGCCGGGCTGCTGCGCGAAGCGGCCAGCGCGACCGACAACGCTTCGCTCAAGAAATTCCTGACGATGCGCGCCGACGCTTTCCTGAGCAACGACTACCTGGCCTCGGACTTCGCCTGGATGGACCTGGATTCGCCGGTCGACATCACGATCGGCCCGTATGAAACCTATAACGACGAGCTGTTCGGCTACAAGGCCGCTTTCGAAGCCTATGTCAGCATCCGCGACCAGAAGGAAACGCAGAAGCTGGACTTCTTCGGCAAGCACCTGCAGGAGCTGGAAAACAACCTGCCGGTGGACAAGCAGTACCGCAACCCGAAGGTCGGCGCGATCGCCCCGATGGTCGTGGTCAACCAGGTGTATGGCGCCGGCGACGGCAACATGGGCGTGCAGACCGCCGCCTACAACCTCCCGAACGACGAACGCGTGATCCGCGAGCGCGGCTCTAAGCGCGTGATGCTCAAGAACGTGCAGGAAGCGAAATTCAAGTCGACGCTGACGCCGATCTCGAAACTGGTGCTCAGCCCCGCTGACCAGAAGGACCTCGATTTCGATTCCTTCTTCACCCACATCCTGGCCCACGAGATCATGCACGGCCTGGGCCCGCACCACACGAAGAAGGACGGCAAGGAATCGACCCCGCGCCAGGACCTGAAGGAGACCTATTCGACCATCGAGGAAGCCAAGGCCGACATCACCGGACTGTGGGCGCTGGGCTACATGATGGACAAGGGCCTGCTCAAGGACGGACTGGGGCAGGGTGCAGCAGCCGAGCGCAAGCTGTACAACACCTTCCTGGCCTCGAGCTTCCGCACCCTGCACTTCGGCCTGACCTCCTCGCACGCGCGCGGCATGGCGATCCAGGTGAATTACCTGCTCGACAAGGGCGCCTTCGTGGCCAAGGCCGACGGCACCTTCTCGGTGGACTTCAAGAAGATCAAGCAGGCCGTGATCGACCTGGACCGCGAAATCCTGACCATCGAAGCCACCGGCGACTATGCGCGCGCGAAGGCGATGATGGACAAGTACGTCGTCATCCGCCCGGGAGTGCAGAAAGCGCTCGACCGGCTCAAGAACAGGGTGCCGAACGATATCCGCCCGGCCTTTACCACGGCAGCGGCGCTCGCCAAGTAGGGAAGCTGTGGTTTTTTCGGCAGTATCGTTGGACGCTACGCAACAGTACTGCCGGATTTACGGCACTTGACATGGCCGGGCGGACAATTGGTACATACGCCATGATATAGTCGAGATATTGCTACCGGGAAATTATTGACGCCTGTGCGCCGGTCCGGTAGTGGACCTCGAGTATGAACATGACAAACAAGCCCTTGAGTATCGGCGCTCGCCTGGCTCTCGGCTACGCCGCTTTTTTCCTCCTGATGATCGTCCTGTCGATGCTGGCCGCGGGCCGCGTCGCGGAGATCGACCGCACCCTCAGCCACCTCAACGACGTGACCAGCGTCAAGGAGCGCTACGCGCTCAATCTGCGCGCGAGCGTGCGCGAGCGCGCGATCGCGCTGCGCGATGTCGTGCTGGCAGCCGACGCGGCCAACGCCGCCGCGCCGGTCGGCCTGATCAAGACGCTGGACGATAACTACGCCCGCTCGGCCTCGCCCATGGATGCGCTGTTCCATGAGCTGCCGGATATCCAGCCTGCCGAAAAGGACGCACTGGCGGCCATCAAGAAGCAGGAGCGTCGCACCCGGCCGCTGATCGACCGCGTGGTGGCGCTGCATGCCGCCGGCGAGGTGGCGCAAGCCACGGCCCTGCTGTCGCAGCAGGCGGCGCCGGCCTTCGTGGACTGGCTGGCCAGCATCAACGGCTTCATCGAGTTGCAGGAAAAGCTGCACCAGCAAGACGCCGCCGCTGCGCGCCGGCTGGCGTCCGGCTTCTCCGGCTGGATGCTGCTGCTGTTCCTGTGCGCCATCGTGACCGGCGCGTTCAGCGCCTGGACGATCGCGCGCGGCCTGCAGCGCCATGTCGACCGCATCGCCATCGCGGCGCGGCGCGCCGAGGCGGGCGAACCGGCGCCGCAAGACCTACCTGGCGGCGGCCCGCCGGCCGCACAGGTTTCCCAGGCTATGGCGGCGATCAATGCCTCATCAAAAAAGATCGTCGACATCATCGGCGTGGCCGACGGCCTGGCCTTCCAGGCCACCATCCTGGCCCTGAACGCCGCGGTCGAAGCCGCCCGCGCCGACGCCGGGGGGCAGGTGTCCTTCGTTGCTGCAACCGAAGTGAGCAGGCTTTCCCAGCGCTCGGCGGCGGCGGCCAGGGAGATCCGGGAATTGATCGGCAGTTCGGTCGAGCGCGCCGAGGCCAGCGCCCGGCTGGTCGACGAGGCCCGTGCACGGATGGACGAGATCGTCGCCTCGGCCCGCCGTGTAACCGAACTCATGGGCGGGACCGGCCCCGGCCAGGTTGACAGCCCCCTGGAACAAGTAAGCGATGCGCTCTCGCAAAACCTGGTGCTGGTGCAGCAGGGGACCGATGCCGCGGCCCTGCTGGAGACGCAGGCCGAACGCCTGGCGCAGGCGGTGACCGGGCTGCGTGCCGACCGTGCGCAAGAGCCGGAACCCTCGGCCTCTTGAGCAAGCCTGCATGAACGATGAGGGCTGCTACGGCAGCCCTTATTCTTTTGGACACAGCGCAATATATACCTGCGGACAGGGCTTAACCTCGGACTAGAATTGCCGTTAGGCATTTTATCGTCCCTGGGAGAATTATCATGTCCAAGCCCCTGCTGCTCGCTGTCCTGCTGGCTGCCTCCACCCTTGCGCCGCTGCTGCAGGCCGCCGAGCTGACCGTGCTGGAAAAGCGCTGGCTCGCCGCCGCCGGTCCGGTACTGGCCTATTCCCAACAAATGAAACTGCCGCTGGACATCACCGTCCAGCCCCAGCCGCGTCCCGGCGACGTGCCGCTGGCGATGGGCTTCGACAAGGGCCGCTGCAAGCTCGTGCTGTCGCTGCGCAACAACCCCGATGCCGAGACCGTGCTGGCCGGCGTCCCGGAAGCCGAGCAGGGCGCCCTGATCGAAGCGATGGCGGCGCACGAGATCGCGCACTGCTGGCGCTACGCGCAAGGCGTGTGGCATGCGCTGCCGGCCGGCTTCGAGGAAGTGGGCGAGGAAACGGCGGCCGACCTGTCGATGTTGAAGGCCTCGAAGGCCATGCGCGAAACGCGGCGCGAGGAAGGCTATGCCGACCTGGTCGCCCTGGCCTGGACGCGCCACAACAACCCCGGCGAGTATGCGCGGGTCTACCGCTGGCTGGCCGGCGTGCGCGACCGGGTGACGGTGCCGCGCAGCGGCCACGACACCCGCGCCTGGGTGCGCCTGGCCGGGGATGGCGCCCGCTTCGGGAGCGCCTCCGCGCCTTTCGACGATGCCGGCGGCTTGTGGCGCGAAGGCTTGCTCGAGACCGAATGAGCTTGGCGCGCCAGGGCGGACACAAGCGAAAGTGATGTTTTATCGACAAGTGTACGTTGTCGCACAGATGCTGTCCGGTGGGGGAGCGTTTAATGGGTCCTGTCACAACAAACCGAACATAAAGGGACACATCATGAACAAGCTCCTCGCCACCCTGCTGGCAACCGCCCTCGGCGCCACCATCGCCGCAGCCCCTGCTTTTGCCCAGAAATCCGACAATGCGGCCTACCGCAAAGCGATGCAGAAGGTGGAAGCCGACCACAAGGCGGCCAAACAGAAGTGCGACGCGCTCAAGGATGAAGACGTCTGCGAAGAGCAGGCCGACGTGATGCGCGCCCGCGCCGAGCTGGCTGCGGTCACCAAGCATGCCAATACCACGGACAACCGCGACGCGGCCCGCCGCAAGCTGGCCGACGCGGAGTACGAGCTGGCCGAAGAAAAATGCGACACCCTCAAGGGCGACCAGAAAGACAGCTGCATGAGCACCGCCAAGTCGGCGCGCACCGCAGCGCTGGGCGACACCAGGGATAACCGCGACACCGCCATGGGCCGTAGCGCCACCGGCGCCACCGCTGCAGGCGCCGCTGCAGCCAACGCCAAGGCCGACAACAAGGCCGACACCGACGGCGGCCTGATCGCCAGCACCGACACCAAGGATCCGGTAAAAGCCGCCGCTGTCGAGAAATGCGAACAGCAAGGCAACAAGACCGCCTGCGTCGTTGAGAACGACAGCCGCAAGGCCGCCACCTCGGCCGAGCGCGCCGGCGACAAGACCCGCATGGCAGCAGCCGATGCCGGCGACAAGACCCGCATGGCGGCGGCCGATGCCGGCAACCGTACCGAAGCTGCAGCAGCCACTGCCGCGGCCAAGACCGAGCGCGCCGGCGAGCGCGGCGCCGCCAACGTCTCCGATGCCATGATCACCACCAAGGTCAAGGCCGGCCTGGTCAAGGCGCCGAACACCAGCGCCCTCGCGATCAAGGTCGAGACCGAAAAAGGCGTCGTCATGCTGAGCGGCTTTGCCGAGTCGAAAGCTGAAATCGAGCGTGCCGAGCAGGTCGCCAAGAGCGTCGAAGGCGTGACCAGCGTCAAGAACTCGATCAAGGTCAAGTAATCAAGCAGGCGGGCGGGCTATGGCCTGCCCGTCGATGCCCGCAGGACCGAAGCCCGGACGTTCCCGTCCGGGCTTTTTCGTTGACGCGGCGCCACTGAGAACGGCCGGGCCCGCCTGATACCGGGGGTATAATGCCCCCGTGAACAAACTCGAAGCTTTTGGCTACATTGCCGCCCAGGCCGCGCGTGGCGAAATCACGTTTCCCACCAGCGTGAATGCCGTGCTGCGCCTGCAGCTCGCCCTGGAAGATCCCGATTGCCATGTCGAAGAGGCGATCCGGCTGGTGCTGTCCGAGCCGCAGCTGGCTGCCCGTACCGTGGCCATGGCCAATACCGCCGCCTTCGGCGCCGGCGGCGTGCAGGTGACCAATGTACGCGCGGCCGTGCTGCGCATCGGCTACCGCCGCCTGCGCGGCCTGGTTGCCGCCCTGATGGTGCGCCAGTTCGGCCACCGCATCGCCGACCCGGTGCTGCGCGCCAAGGCCGAGCAGCTATGGTCCCACAGCGCCCACGTCGCGGCCCTGGCCCAGGTGCTGGCGCGCCGCGTCACCAACGTCGATCCCGATACGGCGCTGTTCGCCGGCATCGTGCACGAAGTGGGCGGCTTTTACCTGCTGTCGCGCGCCGACGAATTCCCCGGCCTGCTGGATGACGATCCCGAGAACTGGGGCGCGCTGTGCGAAGACGTAGTCAGCGCCGAGGTCATCCGCAAACTGGGGATCCCGGCCGACGTGGCAGGGGCCATTGCCGCGCTGCGCGACGGCGTCCTGAGTCCCGAGCCGCACACGCTGCTCGACACCCTGCTGTTGGCCAACCGCTATGCAACGGTAGGCTCGCCCCTGGGCGGGGCGGAGGAGTGGCCGGATACCGGGCCGCTCGACCCCGCCACCGTGCGCGTCCTGCTCGACGAGGCCGCAGACACGGCCCAGGCGCTGGGCGACGCCACCCTGGTCTGAGCCGCTAGCGGCCTCAGGCGGGGGCGCGTGCGGCCATGCGACCTTGCAGCAGCATGCACAGCGCCAGCGCCACGCCGCACACGGCAAGACCGGCCGCGACCCACTGAGGCGAAGCATACGAATAGCCCAGGGTCAGCGGAATCCCGCCAAGGAAAGCGCCAAGCGCATTGCCGATATTAAAACCCGACTGGCCCAGCGAGGAACCCAGCATCTGGGCTTGGCGCGAATGCTCGATCAGCAGCATCTGGATCGGCGGGCCCAGCGCCAGCGCGTTGGCGCCGGTGGCAAAGGCCAGCACTAGCATGGCCGGCTGCGATGTGGCAAACAATCCATTACACAGCAGCAGGCCGGTCATGCTCGTCAAGAGCATCGCGATCGCCGGCAGCGGCGCCACCCGGTCGGCCAGGCGTCCCCCCAGCAGCACGCCCACCGTCATGCCGACGCCGACCACGGTCATCACCATCGGGATGGTGGCGGGCTGGAAGCGCGTGACCTCGGTGAGCAACGGCGCGATATAACTGAAGAAGGCAAAGAAACCGCCGGTGCCGATCGAGGTGATGCCCAGCGCCAGCCACAGGGCGCGGCTGCGGAAGATCCGCAGGTCCTGCCTCAAGCTGGTGCGGGCTTTTGCTTCGATGTATGGCACCCATTGCCGCAGGCTCAGCAAGGTGACAAGTCCGATCGCCGCCACCACCAGGAACACCGCCCGCCAGCTCAGGTGATGCCCCAGCCAGGTGCCGGCCGGTACGCCGATGACATTGGCCAGGGTCAGGCCCGTGAACATGGTGGCCATCGCCGCAGCCACCTTGCCTTCGTCGGCCAGGCGGCTGGCCACCACCGCGCCGACACCGAAGAAGGCGCCATGCGGCAAGCCCGCCATGAAGCGCGACAGCATCATCACCTCGAAGTTCGGCGCAAATGCCGACATCGCATTGAACACGGTGAACATCAGCATGAACCAGACCAGCACGCTGCGCGGCGGCCGGTGCGCCAGCAGGCTGACCAGGGTCGGGGCGCCCACGACGACGCCCAGCGCATACGCGGTGATCAGGTAGCCCGCTTGCGGGATGCTGATCTGCAGGCCGCTGGCAATATCCGGCAGGATGCCCATGGTGACGAATTCGGTCATGCCGATGCCGAAACCGCCGAGGGCGAGGGGAACGAGGCTTTTCTTGATCAAAATATGCGGGGAGTGAAGGCAGGCTGGACCGGCACTATAGCCCTTGGCGCCTGCCTGGTCTGCTTTCCTGTCGTGATGACAGGTATACCCTGGCGAGATGAACTAATCTTCCAGGCGCGGCCAGCCGATGCGGCCATGCCCGGCATTGTCGAGGCGTAGGCGCAGCGCGGCGGCATCCTGGACCGGCAGGCTGAAATCGAACACCACCTCGTCGCCATGCGCGACCGCATCGAGCGTGGCGCCGGCCGCCTCCAGTTCGCGCCGCACCATGCCCTCGAAAGCATAGGGCGCCGTGCAGCGCAGCTGCTGCAGCTTGATGATCGCCACCTTCTGCGCCTGCAGCAAGGCCTGCGCCACACTGTCCGTGTACGCCCGCACCAGTCCGCCCGCGCCGAGCTTGACGCCGCCGAAATAGCGCACCACGGTGGCCAGCACGCCTTCCAGGTCCTGGTGGCGCAGCACGTCGAGCATCGGCCGTCCCGCCGTGCCGCTCGGTTCGCCATCGTCCACCGCCGCCGACTGGCCGCCGGCCAGCAGCGCCCAGCACACATGGGCCGCGCCTGGATGTCGCGCGCGCAGGCCGGCGACGACCTGCTGCGCTCCGGCCCGGTCCGGCATGGGCTGGACGCAGGCGATGAAGCGGCTCTTCTTGATGACGAGCTCGAAGTGGACGGGGGAGGCGATGGCGTGGGGCATGGCGCCGATTATCGGCGGCCCGGCCCGAAATGCCAACCGCCGCGGCCGGCATGTCGTGGGCCGTGCTCAGTAGGCCAGGTTGACCTGCAGGATCGCCGTGGTCCCGCTCACCTCGTTACCGACGACCAGCAAGGGTTTGCCGTTGGGTGACTGGTCGGCCGGGATCAACGCCAGGCCTTCCGGTCCCAGGTCGCCGGTGTCGTTG
This sequence comes from Telluria sp. AZSoR62, assembly GCF_058111565.1. Lineage (NCBI taxonomy): Bacteria > Pseudomonadati > Pseudomonadota > Betaproteobacteria > Burkholderiales > Oxalobacteraceae > Telluria > Telluria sp. AZSoR62. The sequence goes on along the minus strand of NZ_JBYTST010000001.1, from coordinate 105,411 downwards.
CTGCGGGTGTTGAGGTAGGTGACGAAACGCGCGGCAGCAGGCTTGCTCACGTCATATACCATCACGCCGCCGATGCGCTCCAGGCCGATGAAGGCGTAGCTCTTGCTGCCGAAGCGGCCCACCACCACCCCTTCCGGTTCCGGGCCCTTGGCCGGGCTGCGGCTGTCCAGGGTGTTGTTGTCGTTGCTCGCATTGAAGCGGCCATTCGGCAAGGCCGCGGTCGTTTTTTCGAACTCGTCGCCCGAATCGTACACACGGGCGAGGTCGGTGTCCCAGATCGTGAACGAGCGCGCGCCGAAGGTAAAGAGCTCGTTGCACTGGCCGGCTGCATTCTTGCCGGCGCTGCCGCCGTTGGGCGTCGTGGTGATGCGCAGGCGTCCCAGGTTCGAGTCTAGGATCAGGTTGGCGGCATCGCCGAAGACGGCCGGGTCCAGGCCTGCGCTGCAGTGTGTGCGCACCCGGGTCTCCTCGTTGAAACCTGGCCAGTCGGCGCGCACGTCGCCTTCGTTGGCGGTAATCAGGTAAGACTTGCCCTCGACCGTGAAACGCGCGATGGCGTCCGGCTGGTACATGCCCTTGACCGGCTGCGGACCGATCTTGACCGCCGGCGTGCCGCTATTGGTATTGGTGCCGCCATCCTCGTCGGACGCGTCCAGGCCCATGCCTGCCAGGTTGTGGTTCTTGGTGCCGAGCGGCTTGAGCGCCGTCACCTTGGCGCTGCCGACATCGACGATGGCGACCGCATTGTTCTCCTGCAGCGTGACATAGGCCGTGCGGCCGTCTTCGCTGACGGCGATGTATTCCGGCTCGAAGTCCTGGGCCGCGCTGGCGCCCGGACCATAGATGCGGATGCCCTGGCTGCGCAGCGCCGCTTCCTGGCCATTGAAGGCGCGGAAGTCGGCGTTGGCCACCGTGGGCGTGCCGCCGCGATTGACCGTGATGACGCTGACCGAGCCTTCCGGATCGGCCGAGTCGGGCAAGCCATAGCTGTTCGGTTCGCCTTCGTTGGCGACCAGCACCGTGCGGCCGTCCGGCGTGAAGGTCAGCATGTCGGGCAGGGCGCCGACCCGCACGGTGTTGAGAAGCTTGAGGTCGGCCGCCTGGTAGAACGCCACCGTGCCCGGATTGGTCTTGGGCGCGGCTTCGATCGCTAGCGCGACCAGCCCGTCATGCACCGCGACGCTATTGACGGCAGCTCCCATGCCGGCCACCTTGATGGTGCCGACCAGCTTCGGGGTGGATGGCGTGGACAGGTCGAGCACATCGACGCTGCCGTTGGCGCCGTTCACGACGAACAGGCGCTTGCTGGCCGCATCGTAGGCGGTGATCTCCGCGGCACCGACCGCGCCGCCGTTGTAGCTGCCGATCTTTTCCATCGTCAGCGTGGTCGGCGTCGCCTCCTCGTCGCTGCCGCCGCAGGCGGCAAGCACCGCCGCGGTCAACAAGGTGGCGCCGAGCAGGCGCAAGGAGGTCGGTGCAAGTGCGGAGTCAATAAACGGCATGGTCGGGTTCCGATGTTGAAAACCCGACAGCATAGGCAGCGCCTATGACAGCACGATGACGGTGGAAACAAAAAAGGCGTCACGATTGCTCATGACGCCTTCTTGCTGAATCTTGGTAGGCCGTGCGGGATTCGAACCTGCGACCAACGGATTAAAAGTCCGCTGCTCTACCAGCTGAGCTAACGACCCAAGGAAGCCAAGATTATAGCGGCGTTTGCGCGAATATCCAAGTGCTTCGTTTCATTGTTGTGAAAATTCGCGTGATTTGCCTCGGCTTTTCACTCAGGTCGCAACTTCCTTGTCCTCTGCCTGGACCTCGCGCATCGAGTGCGGTTCCAGCTTTTCCGCTTCAACGTTATTGCGGATGAACAGCCCCCAGGTTGCCAGGATGGCCGCGGCCGCCACGCCGATCGAGGCGGAATGCAGCAGGTATTCCGGCTTGCCGTGCATGAACTGGAACACGCCAATCAGGCACTCGATCGACAGCGACACCACCACCACGATCAGGAAACGCGACAGGAAGCGACGCACGCGGGTAGGCGAGCTGATGTTGACCGAGCGCTGCACTTCTTCCTCGAGGACCGTCTGGCCAAGCTCGAGCGAAGCGACCGCGATGGTGAGCAGGCCGATGCATTCGAGGATGAGCTCGAAGCGGTCGCGGACTTTGAACTCGGAACGCGGATCGAGCGCGCCCCAGGTTTCCACTCCAGCCATGATGATCAAGCCGAGGCCGCAAACGAAGAACAGGCCGACGATCAGCATGTAGCCGACCAGGAAAACGTTCTGGATATATTTCACGTCCTGCACCGGTAGATTGAATTGCCATAAGTGTAACGCCATCCGTCCGGCGTACGCGTTCATTTGGTATGCCCTTGCACTGATACAGCCAGTAAATGACCCGGCGCAAGAATTGCGGTCAGGACTGCTTATATCGTGGTGGCTTCGGCTGCCGCCGCGTGCGGCAAACCTCCTTCCACTATGGAGTTGTCACAGTCATGGGCATTGCGCTGACGGATCGGATTGTTGCCGCGTTGGCAGAATTTAGCAGTGCAAGCCGGCTGTACGAACTCGCGATTGGTGACGACGATTCCCGCCTGCTGGTTGAAGCCTTCGTGGCCCAGGATGCGCTGCAGGAGGTGGGCACGCGCGACGTGATTGCGCTGTCCACCGACGCCTGCTTCGACATCGAGGCGCTGCTTGGTCAATCGGCGGCGCTGGAAGTGAGCCTGGCCGACGGCACCCGCGAGCGCTTCGCCGGCGAGATCTGCGAAGCCGCCATGCTTGGCAGCGATGGCGGTCTGGCGCGCTACCGGCTCAGGATCTCGTCGTGGCTATGGCGCTTGCACCATGTGCGCAACAGCCGGGTGTGGCAAGACAAGAGCGTCATCGAGATCGTGGATGCCGTATTCGACGCTTACCTGCCATCGGCTCGCTGGCGCTGGAGCGACGACACCAGCTCCTTCATGTCGGACGCCGTGCCGCGCAGCTATTGCTGCCAGTACCGGGAGTCGGACCTCGCCTTTGTACAAAGACTGCTGGCCGAGGAAGGCCTGGGGTGGCGCGTTGAGCAGACCGAAGATGGCCCGGGCCTGGTGCTGTTTGCCGACAGCAGCCAGAGCGCCACCGTTCCGATGGATGCCACCAGCGCCGCGAATGCAGGCATTCGCTTTCACGGCGCGCGTGCCATGGAAGAGTCCGACACCATCCAGGCACTGTCGGCGCAGCGGCGCCTGCATGCATCGCTGACGACGGTACTGAGTATCGACTACAAGGCCAGGCAGGCAGTGGGCGCGAGCTCGCCTTCCCACTATCCCGGCGGCAGCAAGCTGCCGGAACTCGAATCCTACGACGTGCCCGGCCAGTACGCCTATGCCGACTGGCAGCAGGCGCAGCGCTACGCCGACTTGCTGATGCAGGGGCAGGAGGCGCGCGGGCAGCTGTGGCAGGGCCGTTCCACGGTACGCACCTTGCGGGCCGGCACGCGGGTAGAGGTCGTCGGCGCGCCGCTGCAGCAATTGGGCGAGTCGGCGACGTTCACCGTGCTGCGGGTGACCAGCATTGGCTTCAACAACATGCCGCCAGCGGCGCAGCATGCGCTCGCCGAGCTGTTCGGGCCGATTCCAGAGTTGCTGGAGGAGGTGGCGCGCATGCAGGTGACTCCCGAGCTTGCGCTGGCGATTGAGCAGGCGCGCGAGCTGGGCTATGCGAATTGTTTCGAGGCGCTTGCTTCGTCCCTGATCTGGCGGCCGTCTATGGCGGGTAGCGTCGGGCACATGGCGGCGAAACCGACGTCGTTTGGCGCGCAGAGCGCGATTGTCGTTGGCGCTGACGGTAGCGATCAGCCAAGCGGTGCGGACGAGCTGTATTGCGACCGGCTGGGGCGGATTCGCATCCGGTTTCATTGGCAGGACAGCGGGGATGCGAGCTGCTGGGTGCGCGTGGCGCAGCGTTCGGCTGGTGGGGGAATGGGACATCAGTTCCTCCCGCGGATCGGGCAGGAAGTGCTGGTGCAGTTCCTCGAGGGGGATATCGACCGGCCGGTGATTGTGGGCGCCTTGTACAACGGGCAGGGGGAGGGTGGTGTCTTGCCCACGCCGGGTGGGCAGTGCGACAAGGAGGTGGACCTGTCCTGTTTCGGGAATGCACATGATCACGCGGCCTCGGGGCAGGGGAATCTCGCCGGTGGGAACAGCCCGGTGTGGCACGGGGCGTCGGTGGATAGTGCCGGGCACCGGAACGCGGCGGCGCAATGGGGGGTACGTAGCAAGGAGTTCGGTGGGGGATATGGGTATTCGCAGCTGTTGTTCGACGATACGGATGGGCAGGGGCGGGTGCAGCTGAGGAGTACGCATGGCGGGAGCGAGCTGAACCTGGGGCACTTGATTCACGCTGCCGATAATTATCGCGGAAGCGTGCGGGGGCTGGGGGCGGAACTGCGGACGGACGCGTATGGGGCGGTGCGGGCGGGGGCGGGGTTGCTGGTGTCGAGTTACAAAACCACGCATAGCGCGGCGGCGCGCGATCCGCTAGGCGAAAACGCTGCGGGGGTGGCTTTGTTGAAGCAAGCGGTAGTCATGGCGGGCGTGTTCAGCTCTGCTGCCAAAACCCATCAAACCGTGGAGTTAGCAGCACATCTGGGTGCCGCGAACGCAAATGAATGCGCGTTGAATATAAAAGCCGCACCGCTCAGGGCCGTATCCATTGCCCTGTCAGGAAGGACCACTACCAAAAACCTTGATGCAGCGTTGACTGACGCTAGTGCGAACGATACACAATGCACCGCGGATAGAGTTCCGATCTTGACTAACCCTGTTATCGCGATTTCTGCAATGGCAGGCTTCACTGCGAACGCCGGACAAAGTGTTGAGTTGGCAAATGGTGAAGCAACCATCCTGATGAGCGGCCACGACACGCAAGTTATCACTGGTGCGCGACTACGGCTGCAAGCAAAGCAAGCGATTGGGGTCGTAGGAGGCGCAGTGAAGCCTGCGGACGCCAACATTGGATTGCAATTTATAGTTGTCAAGGACGGCGTTGATATCCAGGCTCAGGCCGATGAGCTAAAAGTAAGTGGGAAAAACGAATCGAAACTTGTCAGTGCAAGTGCCCACATCGATTTTGCGGCTAACAAAAATATCATCATGCGAACGGTAGGTGGAGCGAATATCACGATCAATGCGGGCAGGATCTTAGTTCAGTGCCCTGGCAAAATTAAGATTCATGCTGGCAAAAAGAAATTTTCTTCGGCAGGGAGCATTTCTTATGCACTTCCGCAATTGCCGAGCAGCATATGCGTTGAGTGCTTACTGAAAGCAAGGGCAGTCGGTGCACCTTTTGTCTTGCGGAGCTAAAAATTAATATGGATTTATACAATATTGTACAGCAACGGATATTGTCAGGCTGTAATGACAACTTCTATTTGCTACTTGATCATGCCGGATTGCCAGGACTTCGCAATCAGCTCGAGGCAAGTACGCTGCGCTGGGAAAGTTTATTTAAAAATACTCACGAACGTAGCACTCAAGATGCCGGACCAAGTCTTGTTTTGGTCGGAAGTGAGCATCGGATACATATGACGAAGCGAATGTCGGAATGGATTTATGAAGCGGGTAAATATCGCTCAGCCATTTTGATGCTTTCTTCGTCTGAAAATTTCGGAATCATATTTCCCAAGTTGGTTGCCCGCCTCGAAGTTACACTTGCAGGGGGAGTGCAAGCAATGCTGCGATACTACGACCCTCGCGTGCTTGAGGGCTTGGTAACAACATTGAATGAAGCCCAGAAAAACTCATTTTTTGGAATCGCTCATTATTGGGGGTATGTTAATCGCATCGGTGAAACGATATCTATAGAATATACGTTCAATCAAAACTCTGAAGCGGAGGCGCCAATGTGCCTCACTCAAGCTCAGGAAGATAAACTGCTAATGGAGTCAGAGGCGGATCAAGTCATGAGCATACTGAATAGCAGATTTCCCGAGTTAATGAATTCAATCCTACCGCGTGATCAATATACTGAAGTAATGAAGTCGGTAAAAATGGCGAGAAATGAAGGAGAAATGTCACTGCTGAACATTGCTTGTAATGCTGCTAATTCTCTATTGACTAAGAATCATTAGCTATCCAAAAAATAATAATAGAATATGTTGAACGCTGAGGTTGATCTTTGATATATGCAAACGATTAAATTTAAGGTGCCGTATTTATGAGGTGGATAAAATGTCCGTTAAGATTTTTCCTCGTCTTTTCTGCAACATTATTTTTCTCATCTTTGTGTGCTCATGGAGAGGATACGTCATTTCAAAAAGCGCGCGACGACGAAGTATCTATGGGGATTGTTGGTTATAACTATACCAATAACGACATAGAAAGTTATACCGTGAACGGCATCGCAGGCGGGAATATTCGTCTGAGCTCAATTACCAGTGGTGGAAGCGGCATAACCTGCTGCATTAAACCTTCTGCAATAACACGTAAAAATCGTGTAAAAGTAAGATGGCAGGCGGGCGGATGCATGTATACGCTTCGAAATGGAATCACGGGAGCTAATCAAAATATTCGCCATTTATATTTCAAAGAAGCTTTGGCTCGTGTAGACGACGTTTCAAATGGGAATCCAAATTATATTGAGACTCATATATTTTCAAATGCAGCCGTAACGGTTCGGCTTACACAAGAAATTTCCTTGCCATTGGTTAAGGCTGACGATCGTCGTGCCAATCAAACACTCTTTCCGAGGTGCAAAGATGGCAAAAAGCCAGAGTAATGCTGTTGTGGGCGACTCAAAAATGCTCGCTTTGCGCCCAGAGAAATTTGGATTAAGAGAAGCTGCTGGTCAAACAAACCTAAGTGCGAGTCCGTCTCCTCCTTCAACTTGTCACAATGTTGCGCAAAACATCAGAGCAGCCCTCGCTGACGTGAATCTAAGTGCGCAGAAACCTTTGACATGCAAGCAAAATTTGTGGCTAACGTTCTTCTTCGATGGGACCGGAAATAATAAAGATGCCGATTTAGACTTGTTAAAACATAGTAACATTGCTCGCCTGTATCGGGTGCATAGGCCTACCGATCCACTTGCAGGAATTTTTTCCTTTTATATTCCTGGCATTGCAACCTACTTTAGAGAAATTGGTGATAATGGCGGAAGTGCAACCGGGAATGCCTTTGGGGCAATGGGGGAGGCGCGACTTAAATATGCATTACAGCAATTTGATCAAGCGCTAGAAAAACCAATCGCAAGATCACAATCTAAGCTAAATGAAATTGAGGAAATTAATATCGCAGTGTTCGGTTTCAGTCGCGGGGCAGCCTTAGCCCGTGCTTTTGTTAATATGTTGATGGGCACTCGATGTATTTTGCAGGGTCGGCTTTGGCGACTGCGAAGTGCAGGCGCACCCGTCAAATTCCGATTCATGGGATTATTTGATACGGTTGCATCCGTTGGTCAGCCTATGAGTGGCAATAACATGGATATCGTGAATCCGGTGTTGGGCGATGTTGCTGGAATGATAGCCGAACGTTTGGATGATTATCCAGATACGAGTCCACAGGTGCTTGCGTTCTCATCAGGTGGACGCGCAGGAGCCGATCCTGGGCCAGGCAAGCATGCGGGGCATGATGATTGGGGTAGTCGAATGGCCATACATGAAACGGTAATGGAAGTACGGCACTTTATTGCCGCACATGAAATCCGTAATTCGTTCCCAGTCGACAGTATCAGCATAGCGGGCAGTGCTGGAATAATCAAGCCGCCGCATTTTTATGAAACTATTTATCCAGGGTCACACTCTGATGTCGGCGGGGGGTATGCACCTGGAGAGGGCGCAAAAGCCCTACTTCCGTCAGAGAATTTCTGTTTGCTCCCACTGCGACATATGTACGACTATGCTATACGCCAGAATGTGCCGCTTTTGCCAATTATTTCGTCATATAATGTCCAGGATTTTGAAGTTAGTGACGGTTTGCGTCAGGTGTATGATCACTATTCGAAGGTCATCGGCTCGGTTAGTGGAGTTGGTCAATTGATGAATCGGCATAAGGAGCTTTATTTCGCTTGGCGTTTTAGATCAATAAAGAAAAAGATAAATGGTTCGCGTGATGAAAGAAAGCTTCTCCGGGAATATAAAAACAAATATCGGGCCGAGGAGGGAATGCTGGCTGGAGAGGTTCGTAAACTAGGAAAAATAGAAGCGGAAACCAGGCAGAGGCTGGAAATTCTGAGTCGAACACAGCAATCCGGCGGTTACCCATTGGCAGGGGCCGTCGGAAAGTCAAAGGATGCGACGTCGGAACAGTCTGCTATTAAATCGGCACGCCAGCAATATTTGGAAGCGCGTGATGAACGGCTTAAGGTAGAGGCCAAGAGAAATGCTGTGCCTAACATGGAAAAGCTTGAGGCAATGTTGGATTTGTATGATCAGCAGTTAATGGCTGATGTGAAGTCGATTTGCGCTGCCTTAAACAAGCAGGATGGCAAAACTCGATTAACCGCATGCCGTGAAAATCTTAGGCCGCACTATAGGGTTTTGCTTAGAGCATTTGAAGACGAATTCGATAGAAACAGCGGCATAAAAGACGAGAGTGTTATCGCTTTGTTTGATCTATACATTCACGATTCGTTAGCTGGATTCGCCAGAGATGCTTCCTTACCTTCTGACCCTCGTGTAGTTTATGTAGGAGGAGATCAAAAGCTGCGTTTCGCAAAAAATACAAATCAGGTAGACGATGTACAAAGTCTTGCATGATTGCTTACGCGATTTTGGCATGGCCGATGGTCCGAATCTTCAACGCAGAGCGAAACGGCCGCCGCCTATTGCATGATTAGTAGCAAACAAAAAAGGCGCTACGATCACTCGTAACGCCTTTTTTGCTATTGCTAAATTCGTGGTAGGCCGTGCGGGATTCGAACCTGCGACCAACGGATTAAAAGTCCGCTGCTCTACCAGCTGAGCTAACGACCCGAAAGAGGCAGCATTATAGCCGGGCGTTACGATTTGCGCTAGTGTCAGGTAAGCAACTCACCCAGACGCCAGCGCCGCCGTCACCTTCAGCACCTCGTCCACCGTCGTCACGCCCTCGACCACCTTCATCGCCCCCGCAATCCGCAAGGGCTTCATCCCATCCGCCACGCTCTGCCGGCGCAGTTCCTGGATATCGCCCGATTCCCGCACGATATGCGCAAACCCTTCGCTGACCGTCAACAGTTCATAGATGCCCACCCTGCCGCGATACCCCGTCTGGCGACATTCCGGACACCCGATCGGCCGATACACGATAGCCGGCTTCGGAATATTCCAGGCCCCGCCAATGCCCTGCCACACTTCGTCACTGATCTCGCCGCCGGGCGCCTTGCAGTCGGGGCAGAGGGTGCGTACCAGGCGCTGCGCCATCACACCGATCAAGGTCGCTTCCAGCAGATAGTCCGGCACACCCAGCTCGAGCAGCCGCACGACCGCAGCCGGCGCATCGTTCGTATGTAGCGTCGAAAACACCAGGTGCCCGGTCAGCGCTGCCTGGATCGCCATTTCCGCGGTCTGCAGATCGCGGATCTCGCCCACCATGATGATGTCCGGATCCTGCCGCATCAGCGCGCGTACGCCATCGGCAAACGACAAGTCGATCCCGGGCTGCACCTGCATCTGGTTGAATGCCGCTTCCACCATTTCGATCGGATCTTCCACCGTGCAGACATTGACTTCGCTCGTCGCCAGCGCCTTGAGCGTTGTATACAAGGTCGTGGTCTTGCCCGACCCAGTCGGCCCGGTAACAAGGATGATCCCATGGGGCCGGCTGGTGAGCGCATCCCAACGCTGCGCATCATCGGGCGGGAATCCCAGCTCCGGTAAGGTCTTGACCACGACCTCCGGATCGAAAATACGCATCACCAGCTTTTCGCCAAAGGCCGTCGGCAAGGTCGATAAACGCAATTCCACTTCCTGGCCGCCGGCCGTACGTGTCTTGATGCGGCCATCCTGCGGCCGGCGCTTTTCAATCACATCCATCCGGCCCAGCAGCTTGATCCGCGCCGTCATGGCAATCATGACCACCGCCGGCACCTGGTAGACCTGGTGCAGCACGCCGTCGATGCGGAAGCGGATGACCGCGAATTCGCGTTTCGGCTCCAGATGGATATCGGAGGCGCGCTGTTCGAAGGCATAACTCCACAGCCAGTCCACGATATTGACGATGTGCTGGTCATTCGCGTCGAACTGCTTGTTCGACTTGCCCAGTTCGACCAGCTGCTCGAAATTGTTCCGCATTGCCAGGTCTTGCCCGGTGTGGCGATTCGCATCGCGGATCGTCTTGGCCAGGCTGAAGAACTGCGAGATGTACTGGGAAATGTCGAGCGGGTTGGCCAGCACCAGTTCGATCTTGCGGCGCGAGACCTTGGTGATCTCGGCTTCCCATTCGATATTGGCCGGATCGGCGGTGGCCACGACCAGGGTCGAGCCACTCATTTCCACCGGCAGGATATTGAAGCGCGCCGCATAGTTGGCCGACATCACGTCCGCCACCTTGGTGAAATCGATTTTCAAGGGGTCGATGCGGATGAAGGGCAGGCCAACCTTGGTCGCGCACCATTCGGTCAGCGCGTCGAGCGTCAGGAGCCGGTGCGGCGCCTGGGCGGACACCAGCTTGCACTGGGCCACGGCCGTGAGAGGGTGCATGGAGCCGACGGCATTTTTCAGGATGCCCTGGGCCTGGGCGAACTGCGCCTTGACGGCTTCCTTGGTAACGATGCCGTCGGCCAGCAGCCACGAGAAGATCGACTGCAGGTCCAGTGCCCGCAGGCGCGGCGCCTTGGCGCTCGGTGGGATGGCTTGCGTATTCACGTGCGGCTCCCGGTTCAAAACGTTCAGTCGGCGGCGAAGATGCCCTTGAGCCAGGATTTGGCCGGCAGCTTGGTGGCGGCCACGATCTGCGCGGCGCGTGCGGCCAGGGCTTCCTGGTCCAGTTGTGGACGGTCGCGGAAGCACAGCGCCACGACATTGCCGTCATGGACTTCCGGCAGGCAGATCACGTGGTCGAACGCGAACTTCATGGCCTTGATGTTCTTGGCAAAGCTGGGGTGGTCGCCAAACAGGTTGACGGTCATGATGCCACCCTCGGCCAGACAATCGTTGCAGGCCTGGTAGAACTCCGGCGTATCGAGCACAGGGCCGCGGGCGGTGGCGTCGTACAGGTCGCATTGCAGGACATCGAAGGCGCCATGGTTGGCGGGATCGTGCACGAAGTCCATGGCATCCATCGTCAACACCGCGAGGCGCTCGTCGTTGTCCGGCAGCTTGAACATCGAGGCGCAGATGCCGATCACCGATTCATTGAGCTCGACGGCAGTGACGCTCGCTTGCGGGAACTGGCGATAGCAGAATTTGGTCAAGGTACCAGCACCCAGGCCCAGTTGGGCGATGGCGCGCGGCGATTCGATGAACAGCATCCAGGCCATCATCTGCTGGGCGTACTCGAGCTCCGGCCAGTCGGGTTTGCGCAGGCGCATGGCGCCTTGCACCCATTCGGTGCCGAAGTGCAGGTAACGCACGCCGTCCTGTTCGGACAAGGTGACGGGGGCGAACTTGGGCTTGCGCGCTGGGCGGCGCGACGATTCGGCCTGTTCGATGGATTTGCGTTTGATGAGCATAGGGCGACCTGGTTGAATCGCCCTATTATCGGGTGAGGGGTTCCCGCAGCGCAAGCACGGAAACCCAGAAGGAAGTATTCAAAGCCGGCAAGGGCGCCGGCCAGGAATCAATACCCGTCGAGCGGCTGGACCGAAACGCGCAGGCGCACGCGGTTGCCGGGGTCGCGGCTCATCAGGGAAGTATAGGTCTGGCCGCGGTATTCGTAGGTCACGTCGTAGCCATTGGTGCGCGATTCATAGGCTTCCACCTCGCGGCACTGGCGCACGGCCTGTTCCTGCACGCCTTGCGGCCGGTTGTTGTTTTCCGCACGGTCGCCGACCATCGCGCCGGCAATGGCGCCTGCAGCCGTGGCAGCCACCCGGCCGCTGCCGCTGCCGACCTGGTTACCGAGCAGGCCGCCGACGATACCGCCGACGATGCCGCCGCCGGCGCCACGCTGCTGCTGCACCGGCACCTGCACGTAATCGGTACGGCATTCCTGGCGCGGCATGCGGATCTGCTCCACGCGCGGCTGGACGCGCACGACGCGGCCGAAGTCTTCGAAGTCGGTGCCCTGGGCCTGGGCCAGCGGCAGTGCCGCACAACCCATGGCGGCAATCATCAGTTTGGCTTGGATGTTCATGTGCTACCTCATAGTAGGAATCAAGGAGTCCGGCGGGATGCGACCCCGGACTTTCATACGTCATATGGTAATCCTGCTGGCTGTACGCGCCGGATCCGCATGGCAACAAAATGTAACAGAGGTATAAGGCATTTCTACCCGTCGCCAGAATGGGAGGACGTGTGCGACGAGGCCGAAAGGCCCGACTTCGCTTCTACCAATTCTTACAAAGTCGATTCCTGGAATCACATTTGGGTTGCTTCCAATACCACAAAACGTTACCCTTACACAAATCAGGGACTTTTATTGGCGTTTGGAAACGAAAGCAGGAGAGAACAGCGACGCAAGCCAACCGTCGCGGCGTGACGCTTGAGCGAACATGTTACCGACCTGGTCAACTTGAGGAAAAAATGAGTTTGTTGATGAGAGTGCCGCCCAATCTTGTGCAATCGATCCGCGCCTTCCGCGTTGTCGAGCTGCAGCAGGAGGCTGTGCGCCTGGGTCAGCACTTCCTGTACGCACATTGCGCCAATACCTTGACCAAACAACAGGTCTGCTCGCGCATCGGCGAAAACTTTTATTTTCCTAAGCCCTGCAGCAAGAATTTCGACGCACTGCGCAAATGCCTGACCGAGACGGTCGCCGAAGCCGGCCCGCAGCCCGGCTTTCTTGTGGTGCTGGAACAACTGCCGAGCGCCCAGAAGTTCGACAAGGAAGCACGCGAAAACCTGCTCGACGTTTTCCGCGATGCGGCCGAGTTCTGGGCCGAAAAGAAGGTGCCTTTCCGAGTATTCTACTCGTTCGCCATCCCGGCCTGAGGACCGGCGCCTCCCCCGGTTCCCGGGGTTGCCCCCCTGCCTTACGGTACAATGCGGGGTATGAAAAATATTGTGATCCTCATTTCCGGCCGCGGCAGCAACATGGAAGCGGTCGTGCGTGCAGCGGAAAACGAAGGGTGGCCGGCCCGTATTGCGGCGGTGATCAGCAATAAACCGGAAGCAAAAGGGCTGGCATTTGCCCAGTCCCGCGGCATCCCGACTGCCGTCGTGGCCAACAAGGATTTCGCCAGCCGCGCCGAGTTCGACGCGGCGCTGCAGGAAACGATCGATCGCTTCACTCCCGACCTCGTGGTGCTCGCCGGCTTCATGCGCATCCTGACTGCGCCTTTTGTGGCGCATTACGAAGGGCGCATGCTGAACATCCATCCGTCGCTGTTGCCCTTGTTCCCGGGGCTGGGCACGCACCAGCAGGCGATCGATGCCGGTGAAACCGAGCATGGCGCGACCGTCCATTTTGTCACGGCCGAGCTCGATCATGGCCCGGTGGTGGCGCAGGCACGCGTGCCGGTGCTGCCGGACGACACCGAAGACACGCTGTCCGCCCGCGTGCTCGTCGAAGAGCACAAGTTGTATCCCCGAGCGGTGCGCCTGTTCGTCGAAGACAGGCTCAGTATTATTGACGGCGAAGTGCGCATTGCAAGGCAAGCGCCCGCCGAAACCACAAGCATTTAACCAAGGAAATTCATGAGATTGCCACCAGCAATCCTCGGCAATACGGAAGAAGTATTGCGCGAGGTCCTGCGCTTTATGTCGCCGGCCGACGTCACCCTGTCGCGTTACTTCAAGGACCACCCGCGTTTCGGCGGTCGCGAGCGCGGCGTCATTGCCGAAGCCGTTTATGCGGTGCTGCGTAATAAATCCTTCTTCACCGATTTCGCCGGCGCCGGCAATACCCCGTCGATGCGCAAGCTGGCCTTGCTGGGCCTGGCTGAAACCGCGGGCATCGATGCCCTCGGCGGCCTGAGCGAAGACGAAACCCATTTCCTGACCCGCATCAAGGAAGTCGACCGCAGCCTGTTGCCGCCTCAGATGCAGGCCAACCTGCCGACCTGGCTGTACGACAAGTTCGTCGCCCAGTACGGCGAGCAGGAAACCCTCGAACTGGCTGCCGCACTCAACACGCCGGCGCCGCTTGACCTGCGCGTGAATTCGATCAAGTCCAACCGCGACGATGTCATGGCCGAGCTGGCCAAGGCGCCGATCGCCGCCGAGCCGATGCCTTACGCACCACTCGGCCTGCGCGTGCTGAAAAAGCCTGCGCTGCAAAACCTGCCGCTGTTCAAGGACGGCGCCATCGAAGTGCAGGACGAGGGCAGCCAGGTGCTGTCCCAGATCGTCGGTGCGCGCCGCGGCGAGATGGTAGTGGACTTCTGCGCCGGCGCCGGCGGCAAGACGCTGGCGCTGGGCGCGACCATGCGCAATACCGGCCGCCTGTACGCCTTCGACGTGTCCGAGAAACGCCTGGCCAAGCTGAAGCCGCGCATGGCGCGCAGCGGGCTGTCGAACGTGCATCCGGTGTTGATCGCGCACGAGCGCGACGCCAAGATCAAGCGCCTGGCCGGCAAGATCGACCGCGTGCTGGTCGACGCACCCTGCAGCGGCATGGGCACCCTGCGCCGCAATCCGGACGTGAAATGGCGCCAGCGCCCTGAAGCCATCGGCGAGATGCAGGAAAAGCAGGCCGCGATCCTGGACGGCGCGGCGCGCCTGCTTAAGAGCGGCGGCCGCCTGGTGTACGCCACCTGCAGCCTGCTGGACGAAGAGAACGACTTCATCGTCGAGCAATTCCTGGGCAGCCACCCGGACTTCGAGCTGGTCCCGATGAGCAAGGTGCTGGCCGAGCAGAAGATCCCGCTCGAGATGGGCGACTACCTCAAGATGCTGCCGCACAAGCACCAGACCGACGGCTTCTTTGCTGCCGTGCTGGAGCGCAAGGCCAAGGCCAAGGCGGCGCCGGTAGAAAAGGCCGACGCGGACGCGGAAGAAGCGGCCGACGAGGCAACCGGCAGCCCAGACGCCTGAGGCCGCGGGCATGCCGCTCCAGCAATTGCTGGCCGACCTGCTCGGCGACATCCCCAAGCCTGCCATCCTGTGGCAGGCGCTTGCCATCGTCCTGTGCGTGCTTGCCGGCTGGGGTTTGGCGCGGCTGATCCACCGCTCGTGGCTGCAGAATCACCAGCATACCGGCCTGATCGGCGTCGGCATGGGCAGCTTCGGCCGCGTGCTGTCGCCGCTCCTGATCCTCGGCTTCCTGGTGGCCGCGCGCGCCGCCATGGCAGGCTACCAGAGCGTGCACCTGCTGAACATCGCGGTGCCGCTGGCCTCGTCGCTGGCGGTCATCCGCACCTTCTTCTACCTGCTGCGCCGCGTGTTCGCACGGCGCGGGCAGCTGGGCGAAGCGCTGCAAACCTTCGAAAAAATCTTCGCACTGGTCGTCTGGCTGGGCGTCGCGCTGCATATCACCGGCGTGCTGCCGGACGTGATCCGCTTCCTCGAGAACAAATATTTGCCGATTGGCAAATATCACCTGAAGCTGGCGGACCTGGTCGAAGGCGTCGTTTCGATCGTGGTGCTGATGATGCTGGCGCTGTGGGCCGGCGCCGCGCTGGAAGAGCGACTGATGCGCGTCGACCGCATGCACAGCTCGCTGAAAGTGGTGCTGGCGCACATGAGCCGCGCCGTGCTGATCCTCGTTGCGGTACTGTTCAGCCTGTCGCTGGCGGGCCTCGACCTGACCGTGCTGTCGGTGTTCGGCGGCGCCCTGGGCGTGGGTCTCGGCCTGGGCATGCAGCGTATTGCGAGTAACTATGTGTCCGGCTTCATCATCCTGCTGGAACGCAGCCTGACCATCGGCGACCCGATCACCATCGACAAATACTCGGGCAAGGTCGCGCGGATCAATACGCGCTATACCGTGCTGCGCGGCGCCGACGGCACCCAGACCCTGTTGCCGAACGAGATGCTGATCACGGGCGTCGTCCTGAATCAGTCCGGCTTCAACCGCAACGTGCGCGCGACCACCAAGCTGACGGTGTCCTATGACAGCGACCTGGCGACCATCATGCCGCTGCTCGAAGCGCAGCCGCGCGGCGTCGCCCGCGTGCTCGAAGAACCGGCGCCGAACGTGCTGCTCAATGCCTTCGGGGCCGACGGTTACGAGCTGGAAGTCGGCTTCTGGCTGGGCGACCCGGAAAACGGGCAGGGCGGCCCGATTTCGGACGTGAACCAGAAAATCTATGCATTAGTGCAAGCCGGCACGATCAAACTTGGTCATCCGTCCATCGATACCCGCTTACTCGATGCGCATATCACATCGGTTGTGGCGCGCAGCCCGGTTTAAAGTGAATTAAGGCACCCACGCGTGCCGTGCATCACTAGAACCGCGTAAAATGAGCGCTTGCAGGCTGCCGCGTCAAGGTGGCTCAGGCAATTTCTTGGAGACTCAATGGATTTCTTTAGTAGCGAACCCGTGCAAGCCGTGCTGCAGTTCATGTCCACCGGCCTGCTTGACTTCACCGGATGGCAAGTGTTCTTTGCTACGCTGGGGCTGACGCACATCACGATCGCCGCCGTGACGATCTACCTGCACCGCCACCAGGCGCACCGCGCGCTGGAACTGCACGCGATCCCGAGCCATTTCTTCCGCTTCTGGCTGTGGCTGACCACGGGCCAGGTCACCAAGGAATGGGCCTCGATCCATCGCAAGCACCACGCCAAATGCGATACCGAAGAAGATCCGCACAGCCCGCAGACCCGCGGCATCCGCAAGGTACTGTTCGAAGGCGCCGAGCTGTACCGCGCCGAGAGCAAGGTCAAGGAAACCATGGAGAAGTATGGCCACGGTACGCCGGACGACTGGATCGAACGCAACCTGTACACCAAGCACAGCGCCATGGGCGTGGTGTTGATGCTGTTTATTAACGTTGCGCTGTTCGGCATCGTCGGTATTTCGGTCTGGGCCGTGCAGATGATGTGGATCCCGATCACGGCCGCCGGCATCATCAACGGCATCGGCCACTACTGGGGCTACCGCAACTACGACTGCAGCGATGCGGCAACCAATATCATCCCGTTCGGTATCCTGATCGGTGGCGAAGAGCTGCACAATAACCACCACACCTTTGCCACTTCGGCCAAGCTGTCGAGCAAGTGGTACGAGTTCGACCTGGGCTGGGGTTATATCCGCATCCTGGAAACACTGCGCCTGGCCAAGGTGAAGAAGGTTGCGCCGAAGCCGGAGTTCGCCAAGGACAAGCTGGTGGCCGACCTCGACACCCTGCAGTCGGTGATCGCGAACCGCTACGACGTGATGGCGAAGTATGCCA
Source organism: Telluria sp. AZSoR62 (assembly GCF_058111565.1). Lineage (NCBI taxonomy): Bacteria > Pseudomonadati > Pseudomonadota > Betaproteobacteria > Burkholderiales > Oxalobacteraceae > Telluria > Telluria sp. AZSoR62. Next base: position 88,006 of record NZ_JBYTST010000001.1, on the reverse strand, counting down.
AGTCGGTGCGTTATGCCTTCCGCGAGGAATTCGAGCACCTGAAGCACAAGGCCGAGCTGGAAACCCGTTTCCTGAAGAGCTCGCGCAAGCTGATGCAGCGCGAGCCGGGCAAGCTGGAATCGTCGCAGAAGCAGCAGCTGGTCGAGCTCTTCGAGCACAGCAAGCCGCTGGAAACCATGCACCAGATGCGCGTGGAACTGGGCGCGATCTGGGAGCGTTCGCACGCGACCCGCGACCAGCTGCTGCAGCAACTGCAGGACTGGTGCGCACGCGCCGAAGCCTCGGGCATCAAGTCGCTGCAGGAGTTCTCGCTGCGCCTGCGCAGCTACGCGTAACAAGCCGCAAGCTGCATATGAAAAAAGCTCCTTCGGGAGCTTTTTTTACGGCCCTGCAAAGGCGCGGTGCACTGTCATCACCTGGACCCTGGCCTTGAGCCGACACGGCAGCAGGGGCTGGTGAGCATTCACTACCAAGGGGCGCCGCCACTGCCCGCAGTTTTTTGCCAACCGTACAAATAAAAAAGCCGCCCGTTTGAGGCGGGCGGCTTTTCGGGAGAAGCAAGATCGATTACTTGATCTTGGTTTCCTTGTAGATCACGTGCTTGCGTGCCTTAGGGTCGAATTTGGTGATTTCCATTTTCGCCGGCATCGTGCGCTTGTTCTTGGTGGTGGTGTAGAAGTGACCGGTACCTGCGGTCGATTCCAGCTTGATTTTGTCGCGGCCAGTTTTTGCCATGATAGCTCCCTAATTAAACTTTTTCGCCACGGGCACGCATGTCGGCCAGCACGACATCGATGCCGAGCTTGTCGATCACGCGCAGACCGGCGTTGGACAAACGCAGGGAGACCCAGCGGTTTTCCGATTCCACATAGATGCGACGGTTCTGCAGGTTAGGCAGGAAGCGACGCTTGGTTTTGTTGTTAGCGTGGGAGACGTTGTTGCCAACCATCACACCCTTGCCGGTAACTTGGCAGACACGTGCCATAGTGCACTCCTTAAATAATATTCCGGACTGGAAAAACGAGAGTATAGCGCGAAAACCAACGCCAAATCAATCACTTGCAGAAAACAATTGTGTCTTAGCTTAGTTCACACATTTAACAATTGCCGTCGAGTGAGCTAAGGCCCTGTTTACACGCCGTAAACTGTTTACAACTGTCCATGCTCGGCAAAGGAATGCACCTGTGTGCCGGCCACCACAAAATGGTCCAGCACCCGGATATCGACCAGGCCCAGGGCCTGCACTAGGCTTGCCGTCAGGCGCAGGTCGGCCTCGCTCGGCTCGGGCACGCCGGAAGGGTGGTTATGCGCCAGGATGACGGCCGCGGCATTGCGCCGCAGGGCGGCCTTGACCACCTCGCGTGGATAGACGCTGGTATGCGTCAGCGTGCCGCGAAACATTTCTTCGTAATTGATCAGGCGGTTCTTCACGTCGACAAACAGCACCAGGAAGGATTCGTAGGGCTGCAGGGCGAACTGGTTGCGCAGGTAGTCGCGCACCGCGTCCGGCGAGCACAAGGCCTTGCGCTCGAAGTTCTCGGCCACCGCACGGCGCGTGAGCTCGACGGCGGCCTGCAGCTGGGCGTACTTGGCCGGGCCCAGGCCATGCAATTGCCCGAACTCGCCGGCGCTGGCGTGCAGCAGCCGGTGCAGCGAGCCGAAATGGTCGAGCATGTCGCGCGCCAGCGCCACGGCGCTCTTGCCCGCCACGCCCACGCGCAGGAAGATCGCCAGCAGTTCGGTATCCGACAGCGCACCCGCGCCGGCGCGCATCAGGCGTTCGCGCGGGCGTTGCTGTTCCGGCCAATCACAAATTCCCATGTCTGATCCTTGCCATAAAAGAGGGCGGCCTGCGGCGCCAAAGCCCGGCCATGCCTGACTAGCGGTAAAATAGCGGTTTGCCTGCAACAGGCCTGCCTGTTACCACAAACGAACATGTCCAACGTCCCGTCGTCCCCATCCGCTGCTGTCGTCAACGACGCTTCCTACCTGACCCTGCATTATCGGCTTGCCACTGCCGACGGTACTGATCTGATCACTACCTTTGCAGGCAACCCGGCCACCTTGATGCTGGGCCAGGGACAGTTGGCGCCGTTCCTCGAGCAACGCCTGATCGGCCTGGCGGAAGGCGTGCACCAGACTTTCGAGCTGAGCGCGGCGGACGCCTTCGGCGAGCGCAATCCCGAGCTGATCCAGTCGGTGTCGAAGGCCTTGCTGGCAGAGAATTCGGTGCCGGACGCCGACTACAAGGTCGGCGAGCTGATCGAGTTCAACGCGCCCAAGGGCGGCCGCTTCGCCGGCATGCTGCTGGAAATGCACGAGACCTCGGCGCTGTTCGACTTCAACCACCCGCTGGCCGGCCAGGCCCTGCAGTTCGAAGTGAAACTGATTTCGGTGTTGTAAAACAGGACCCTCCATGGAAAACGAAATTCTGCTAGCCCAGCCGCGCGGCTTCTGCGCCGGCGTGGACCGCGCCATCGAAATCGTCGAGCGCGCACTGCGCCAGTTCGGCGCCCCGATCTATGTGCGCCACGAGATCGTGCACAACGCCTACGTGGTCGAAGACCTGCGCAACAAGGGCGCGATCTTCATCGAAAGCCTCGACGACGTCCCGGCCGGCAATACGCTGGTGTTCTCGGCCCACGGCGTGTCGAAAGCCGTGCGCCTGGAAGCCGAATCGCGCGGCCTGACCATTTTCGACGCGACCTGCCCGCTGGTGACCAAGGTCCACGTCGAAGTGGCCAAGATGCGCAAGCAGGGCTGCGAGATCATCATGATCGGCCACGACGGCCACCCCGAAGTCGAAGGCACGATGGGCCAGGCCGAAGAAGGCATGCACCTGGTCGAGACGGTGGAAGACGTCGCGACCCTGGTGGTGAACAACCCGGACCACCTGGCCTATGTCTCGCAGACCACGCTGTCGGTGGACGACACCGAAGACATCATCCAGGCCCTCAAGGCGCGCTTCCCGAACATCATCGAGCCGAAGAAGGGCGACATCTGCTACGCCACCACCAACCGCCAGGAAGCCGTGAAGTTCCTCGCGCCCCAGGTGGAAGTGGTGATCGTCGTGGGCAGCCCGAACAGCTCGAACTCGAACCGCCTGCGCGAGGTGGCCGACAAGATGGGCACCCCGGCCTATATGATCGATAACGCCGCCGCCATCGATCCGCTGTGGATCGCAGGCAAGAAGCGCATCGGCGTCACGGCCGGCGCCTCGGCCCCGGAAGTGCTGGTGCAGGCCGTGATCGACCGCCTCAAGCAACTCGGCGCGGCCAGCGTGCGCGCGCTCGAGGGCGTGGAAGAAAACGTGGTGTTCCCGCTGCCGAAGGGCCTGGACGGGGCGCGGCCGGCGCAGGGATAATTTTTCGCAACCGCGCTTTTCGGGTGTCGGTTTTCACATTGCCAAGTTATGATGACGGCGCTCGGAATCGTCGTCATAGACAAGGCAAGCATGCGATAGCACGGCCATGAGCGGCACTGCGGGTTTCCCGGAGTGCCGCTTTTCATTGGCTGGGCCGGAATTTGGAAACTAGACAAGCGGAACGATGGAAACCTTCATCCAACAACTACTCAATGGCCTGGTACTGGGCAGCATGTATGCCCTGGTGGCGCTGGGCTACACCATGGTGTACGGGGTGCTCAACCTGATCAACTTCGCCCACGGCGATGTATTGATGATCGGCGCCATGGTCGGCCTGAGCCTGCTCAAGCTGCTGGACGCGTATGCCCCCGGCCTGCCGGGCTACCTGCAACTGGCCATCGCCATCCTCGGCGCGATCCCCGTGGCCATGCTGGTCAATATCCTGATCGAGCGCGTCGCCTACCGCCGCCTGCGCAATGCGCCGCGCCTGGCCCCGCTCATCACCGCGATCGGCGTGTCGATCCTGCTGCAGACCTTCGCCATGATGATCTGGGGCCGCAGCCCGCTGCCTTTCCCGCAGCTGCTCTCGCCCGAGCCGATCAACATCGGCGGCGCGCTCATTTCGCAGACCCAGGTGCTGCTGCTGGTGCTGGCGGCCATCGCGATGGTCGGCCTGGTGCTGCTGGTCGAACGCACCCGGATGGGCCGCGCGATGCGCGCCGTGGCCGAGAACCCGCGCGTGGCCGGCCTGATGGGCGTGGACTCGAACCGCGTGATCGTCGCCACCTTCGCCATCGGCGCCGCGCTGGCGGCGGTGGCCGGCGTGATGTGGGGCGCGAACTACGCCTCGATCACCTTCACCATGGGCGTGCTGCCGGGGATGAAGGCCTTCTGCGCCGCCGTGCTGGGCGGGATCGGGAATATTTACGGCGCCATGATCGGCGGCATCCTGCTGGGCATTATCGAAGCGCTGGGCGCCGGCTACATCGGCGACCTGACCGGCGGCTTCCTGGGCAGCCACTACCAGGACATCTTCGCCTTCGTCGTGCTGATCCTCGTGCTCACCCTGCGCCCGTCCGGCATCATGGGCGAGCGCGTGGCCGACCGCGCATAAAGGAGAACGCACCATGGCACTCCTGACTTTCGATCTCCAGCACAAGCCGCGCCAGGCGCGTGCAAGCATGGCCATCGTGCTGGTGCTGATGCTGGTCTTCCCGTTTGTCGCTTCCCAGTTCGGCAACTCCTGGGTACGCATCATCGACATCGCGCTGCTCTACATCATGCTGGCGCTGGGCCTGAACATCGTGGTCGGTTTCGCCGGCCTGCTCGACCTGGGCTATATCGCCTTCTTCGCCGTCGGCGCCTACCTGGTCGGCCTGTTCTCCTCGCCCCAGTTCGCGGCCCTGCTCGAATCGGTCATCTATTATTCTCCCGCGCTGGGCGAGGCATTGGTGAGCTTCTTCGGACCGGAGATCCAGCAGAACGGCATCCACCTGTCGGTGTGGGCCATCGTGCCGCTGGCTGCGATCGTGGCCGGGCTGTTCGGCGCGCTGCTGGGCGCCCCGACCCTGAAGCTGCGTGGCGACTACCTGGCCATCGTGACGCTCGGTTTCGGCGAGATCATCCGCATCTTCATGAACAACCTGAACGACCCGATCAACTTCACCAACGGGCCGCAGGGGATCAACATGATCGACCCGATCCGCGTGTTCGGGGTGTCGCTGGCAGGCGAAGCCGGCTCGCAGGCCACCGTGCACTTCAAGGGCTTTTCCATGCCCTCGGTGAACGCGTATTACTTCCTGTTCCTGGCGCTGACCATCGCGACCATCTTCATCACCTCGCGCCTGCAGCACTCGCGCCTGGGCCGGGCCTGGGTGGCGATCCGCGAAGACGAGATCGCGGCCAAGGCGATGGGCATCAATACCCGCAACGTCAAGCTGCTGGCCTTTGCCATGGGTGCGAGTTTTGGTGGCGTAGCCGGCGCCATGTTCGGCGCCTTCCAGGGTTTCGTGTCGCCCGAATCGTTCTCGCTGACCGAATCGATCGCCGTGCTGGCGATGGTGGTGCTGGGCGGGATCGGCCACATTCCCGGCGTGGTGCTGGGCGGCGTGCTGCTGGCGGCCCTGCCGGAAGTGCTGCGCCACGTGGTGGAGCCGGCGCAGCAGGCGCTGTTCGGTACCGTCGTGATCGAGGCCGAGGTGCTGCGCCAGCTGCTGTACGGGCTGGCGCTGGTGCTGATCATGCTGGTCAACCCGGCCGGCCTGTGGCCGTCGCCGAACAAGGAAGAGCGCCCGAATGCGGCGCTGGCGCGCGACGAAGAGGAGGGGGCCAAGGCATGAGCGAGCTGATTCTCAACATCGCCGGCGTGAACAAGCGCTTCGGCGGCCTGCAGGCCCTGACCGACGTCGGCATCCGCATCGAGCGCGGGCAGATCTATGGCCTGATCGGCCCGAACGGCGCCGGCAAGACCACCTTCTTCAACGTGATCACGGGCCTGTACCAGCCCGACAGCGGCACGTTCGAACTGGGCGGCAAACCCTATTCGCCTTCGGCCCCGCACGAGGTGGCCAGGGCCGGCATCGCGCGTACCTTCCAGAACATCCGCCTGTTCGGCGAAATGAGCGCGCTCGAAAACGTGATGGTGGGCCGCCACGTGCGCACCCGCCAGGGTGTGCTGGGCGCGATCTTGCGCCACAAGGCCGCGCGCATCGAGGAAGCGGCGATCCGCGCGCGCGCCCAGGAGCTGCTCGATTTCGTGGGCATCGGCGAATTTGCCAACCGCACCGCCAAGTACCTGTCCTACGGCGACCAGCGGCGACTGGAAATCGCGCGTGCGCTCGCGACCGACCCGCAGCTGCTGGCGCTGGACGAACCGGCGGCCGGCATGAACGCCACCGAAAAACTGGGCCTGCGCGAGCTGCTGGTGAAAATCAAGGCGCAGGGCAAGACCGTGCTGCTGATCGAACACGACGTCAAGCTGATGATGGGCCTGTGCGACCGCATGACGGTGCTCGAATACGGCAAGCAGATCGCGGAAGGCCTGCCCTCCGAGATCCAGAAGAACGAGGCCGTGATCAAGGCTTACCTGGGCGGAGCCCATACATGACGATGAACGACAACATCCTGAAAGTGTCCGGCCTGAAGGTCGCCTACGGCGGCATCAAGGCGGTCAAGGGCGTGGACCTGGAAGTGAACAAGAGCGAGCTGGTCACGCTCATCGGCGCCAACGGCGCCGGCAAGACTACCACCCTGAAGGCGATCACCGGCACCCTCCCGGCCTGCAAGGTCGAGGGCGAGATCGCCTACCTGGGCAAGTCGCTCAAGGGGACCCAGTCCTTCCGCATGGTGCAGCAGAAGCTGGCCATGGTGCCGGAAGGGCGGGGCGTGTTCACCCGCATGACGATCCACGAGAACCTGCAGATGGGCGCTTTCACGCGCGACGACGCGGCGGGGATCGCGGCCGACATCGAGAAGTGGTACGGCGTGTTCCCGCGCCTGAAGGAGCGCTCTACCCAGCTGGCCGGTACCCTGTCGGGCGGCGAGCAGCAGATGCTGGCCATGGCGCGCGCCTTGATGAGCCATCCGACCCTGCTGCTGCTCGATGAACCCTCGATGGGCCTGTCGCCGATCATGGTCGAAAAGATCTTCGAGGTGATCCGCGACGTGTCGCGGCAAGGGATCACGATCCTGCTGGTCGAGCAGAATGCAAAACTGGCGCTGCAGGCGGCGCACCGCGGATATGTGATGGAATCGGGGCTGGTGACCATGACCGGCAATGCGGGCGAGATGCTCAACGACCCGCGGGTGCAGGCGGCCTACCTCGGCGAATAGCCGCTACAGCGTTAACGCAAAAAAGCCGGAACGTCGCCGTTCCGGCTTTTTATTTTTTGACCAAGCGAAGCTTAGGCGGCGGCTGCGCCTGTCGCGGTGGCGGTCGCCTTGCGAGCAGTTGCCGAAAACTGGTTCACGGCGGCGCTCACGTTGTTTTCGATGGCTTCAGCAGCCTGCTTGCTGGTTTTGCTGAACTGCTCGTAGCCGGCGTTGGCGTTGCTGATCGCGGTCTTGACGGCGGCGACGAAGTTCTCCGAACCGGCAGGGGCGTTCTTGCTCACTTCGTCGACCAGGGCGATGACCTTGCGGTTGGTTTCGACGATCTGGGTCTCGGCGACTTTCGAGAACTCGGCGCCGGTGCCGCTGGCGATCGACGCCAGTTCGCGGCTGTACGACATGGCCTTTTCGGCGGTCGGCTGGGCTTGCGAGGTGGTGACCGAGAAGAATTCTTGTGGGTCTTTTGCGCTCAGCAGGGCACGGGTGACGTTCTGCGACGATTCCAGGGAAGTGCGGGCGGCGTTGATGTTCAGCTCGACCAGCTTTTCCATGCCTTCGAAGGTCTTGGCGGTCAGCGACGAGAACAGCGCGAACTGCGATTCGAGGTTGGCTTTGGTAGCATTCGAGAACTGCTCAGGGATTGCAAACATGTGGATCTCCAAAATTCAAAAAGTTCAAGTGGATAAATGTTGCTTGGACCGGTGAGGCAGGTTTTATTCGTTTGGTTTCGACGAAACTCTTTTTTGTGCACCGCAACAGGGCGAATTTTCACCCAAGTGGACAGGCGAGTCAAGCGGATTTGATGCGCTGCACCATCCGATGTGCATAAATTTCTTGAATGCATTGTTTGCAAGAAATTTCAACGGTTTTTGTTTGATTTATCGCAACAAAACCGTAATCAGCCCGTCTGCCGAAGGGCTTGTCCACCCATGCTAGACTAGCTGCTTGTGATTCTTTCAAGCTGCCAAGCAGCACCTGTCATGTCGCCCGGCACCCCCACCCATGCGCCCGCCGCCGCAGCATCCTCCTGGCTGTCGCCGGTCCCGCTGTTCTTCGTCTTCCTGTGGAGCACCGGCTTCATCGTCGCCAAGCTGGGGCTGCCCTATGCGCCGCCGCTGACCTTCCTGATCCTGCGTTGCCTTGGCGTACTCGCCGTGCTGTTGCCGGTGGTGTTGTTTTTCGGCGCACCCTGGCCGCGCGGCCGGATGCTGCACGTGGCGGTGGCCGGCCTGTTGCTGCAGGCAGGCTATCTTGGCGGTGTCTGGGCGGCCATCAAGCTGGGCATGCCGGCCGGGCTGACCGCGCTGATCGTCGGCATGCAGCCCATCCTCACTGCCGCCGCCGCGCCCCTGATCGGCGAGCGGGTCCGGCCGCGCCAGTGGCTCGGGCTGGCGCTGGGCCTGTCGGGCGTGGCGCTGGTCGTGGTGGCCAAGCTGCACCTGGCCGGCTTGAGCGCGGCCAGCCTGGGGCTGTGCGTGTTTGCGCTGCTGTGCATCACGGCAGGCACCATGTACCAGCGCCGCTATTGCCCATCTTTCGATTTACGCACCGGCACCGTCATCCAGTTCGCCGCCACGGTGGCGGCGCTGCTGCCGCTGGCCATCGTGCTCGAAGGCCTGGACCTGCGCTTTTCCAGCGTCGAGTGGAGCCGCGACTTCATCCTGGCCTGGCTGTGGTCGATTTTCGCGCTGTCGATCGGCGCCATCTTCTTGCTGTTCACGCTCATTCGCCGCAGCCAGGCGCTTGAAGTGACCAGCCTGCTGTACCTGACCCCGCCCACCACTGCCGTCATGGCCTGGGTGCTGTTCGGCGAGGCCTTCAGCATCCTCGCCCTGGCCGGCATGGCCGTCGCCGTGCTGGGCGTTGCATTCGTCGTCAAAAAATAAGGAGACCCCATGATTCAGAGCCCCCAGCAGGAAGCCGTCGATGCGGCCATCACCTCGCGCCGTTCGATTCGCGCTTTCCTCGACAAGCCGGTGGACCGGTTGGACGTCGAGCGCATCCTCGAGGTAGCCGCGCGCGCCCCTTCCGGTACCAATACCCAGCCATGGAAGGTATATGTGGTGACGGGGCAGGCGCGGCAACGCTTGTGCGATGCCATCCTCGCGGTCAACGCCGACCCCGAGCAGGCGCGCCAGCACACCGAGGAGTACGCCTACTATCCGCGCGAGTGGGTGTCGCCTTTCGTCGACCGCCGCCGCAAGGTAGGCTGGGATTTGTATTCGCTGCTGGGCTTGACGCGCGATAACAAGGCCGGCATGGCGGCGCAACATGCACGCAACTATTCTTTCTTCGATGCGCCGGTCGGCCTGATCTTTACCATCGACCGCATCCTGGAGCAGGGCTCCTGGCTCGACTACGGCATGTTCTTGCAGAGCATCATGGTGGCGGCGCGCGGCCGCGGCCTCGATACCTGCCCGCAGGCCGCCTTCACGCAATATCACCGGGTGATTGCGCAACAACTGGCGCTGCCGGAAAATGAGATGGTCGTGTGCGGCATGGCCCTGGGATGGGCCGACCCGGAAAAAATCGAGAACTCCCTCGTCACGGAGCGCGAGCCGGCAAGCAAGTTTGCACGCTTCCTGGAATAGCTTGTCAGCATGCTAATAAGGAAAAAAATAGTTCGTTGTGTTGCCGCACGGAATTTACAATTCACTTGCGATGATGCTTTGTTCGGCTAAACTGCATTTCGTACCTCATCAGTTTGCGTCGAAGGGTTTCCAGATGTTCAAAGTTGCATTGGCTGCCATTGTGTCGCTGCTGTTGGCCTTCCAGCCTGTTTCCGCGCTTGGCGCAGGCGCAGGCGCAGGCGCCGAGAAGACCCAGGGCGTCAAGAAAAAGCAGAAGCGTACGGTCGTCGCCAAGAAGCCGGCGCGCAAGAAAGCCACCCGGGGCAAGGCCGCCCGTGGCAAGCGCCAGGACCTGGCCCATGCCATCGCCGCCGATAACCGAGAGCGCATGGTTCGCCGCGTGGAAATGGTGCGCGGCAAGCGCAAGGTCACCTACCAGGTAGTGCGCCGCGCCGGGCGCGCCGTGCCGCGCGTGGCTGCCTTCGATCCGCGCACGGTAGGCGATGCCGCCGGCCTGGGCCGCACCGCCGACCCACTGTCGCTGCGCTCGAGCGTCGCTTTCGTGCTCGACCAGGACAGCTCGGAAGTGCTGTTCGAGAAAAATGCCAACGTCGCGTTGCCGATCGCCTCGATCACCAAGCTCATGACCGGCCTGGTCGTGGTCCAGGCCAACCAGGACCTCGAGGAAGTGCTGCGCATCACCGACGCCGACGTCGACCGCCACAAGTATTCCAGCTCGCGCCTGCCGGTAGGCTCGCGCATGACGCGCCGCGAATTGCTGCACATTGCCCTGATGAGTTCGGAGAACCGCGCCGCCTCTGCGCTGGGCCGTAACTATCCGGGCGGAATCGACGCCTTCATCGCCGCCATGAACGCCAAGGCGCGCGAACTGGGCATGAACGACACCCGCTACGTCGATTCGAGCGGCCTGTCGAGCCGCAACGTCTCGAGCGCGCGCGACCTGGCGCGGCTGGTGGCCAAGGCCTATGGCGAGCCGCTGCTGCGCGAATATTCCACCACGCCGAATTCGATCGTGCGCGCCAGCGGCCGGCCGATGCGTTACGCCAACACGAACTACCTGGTGGCGCTGCCGGACTGGAATATCGGCCTGCAGAAAACCGGCTTCATCAACGAAGCCGGACGCTGCCTGGTGATGCAGGCGGCGATCCACGGGCGCAGCGTGATCATGGTGTTCCTGGATTCAAAGGGAAAGATGTCGCGCACCGCGGACGCGGGCCGGGTGCGGCGCTTCCTGGAGGCGATCTCGCCGGACAAGATCCAGGTGCTGACGCCCGGCACCCTGGGCGGACCGGTGCCGAACCCGATGATGAGCGCGGCCGGCGGTGCGGCCGCGCTGCATTGACGCGACTTCAGATCTGGGGAGTAGGGCGGTAGCCCAGCGTCGAAGAAATACTCGATGCCGTCTGCACCAGGTCTTCCAGCCATTCTTCCTGCAGGCGGTCGGCTGGCGCCGAGATCGACAGGCCGGCCACCAGCTTGCCGCTGTCGTCGAAAATGCCGGCGGCCATGCAGCGCACGCCCAGTTCCAGCTCCTCGTTGTCGCGCGCATAGCCGCGCGAGCGCACCAGGCTCAGCTCGCGCTCGAGGCGCGCCAGTTCCGTGATCGAATTCTTGTTGTGGCCGGCCAGGCCCGTGCGCGTGGCATAGGCGCGCACGCCTTTCGGGTCGTCCACCGACAGGAACAGCTTGCCGGTCGAGGTCAGGTGCAGCGGTCCGCGCCCGCCGATCGCGCGCACCACCTGCATGCCCGAGCGCTCGGAAAACGCGCGGTCGATGTAGACGATCTCGTCGCCCTGGCGTACCGACAGGTTCACCGTCTGCTGCGTCTTCTTGTGCAGGGCGCGCATGAAGTCGAGCGCCGCTTCGCGTACCGACAGGCGGCTCTTGACCACATTGCCCAGTTCCAGCAGACGCATGCCGAGCCGGTAGGTGCCGGGCTCGACGCGGTCGACGAAGCGCGTCACCACCATGTCGTTCAGGATGCGGTGCGCGGTCGACGGGTGCAGGCCCGATACCTTGGACAATTCCTTCAGGCTGACCGGGTCGGAATAGCTGGCGAGGGCGTCGAGCAGGGCCATCATGCGGTCGATCACCTGGATCGATGTCTTGGCCGGGCTCGATGCTGCTGCCAATTCTGGGGTGTCCATTTTCATGATGTGGTTGGTGCGGTGCAGTATCGACCTTCTTTATACCATGATGTGAAACGCAGATGCAAACCGGCAGGCTGCAATGGGCAACCTTGCCGCGGCACGGCATAATGACGAGTCGATATTGTCATCAACCCAACTCACAGCCCACCACGATGGAACAACCGATCAGCGAATTCAAGACCAAGCGCGGCCTGGCACGCATCGCCGCCGCCTGCCGTAACACCTGGGACGGCGTTTCCTGGGCCTGGCGCAGCGAAGCGGCCTTTCGCCAGGAAATCATGGTCATCGTGGTCGCCACGGCAGTCGCGCTGATGTTGCCGGTATCCGGCTTCCAGAAGCTGGCCCTGATCGGCGTGCTGGTGCTGGTGCTGATCGTCGAGATCATCAACTCGGCCATCGAGGCCATCGTCGACCGCATCTCGCTCGAGCGCCATCCGCTGTCGAAAGTGGCCAAGGACATGGGCAGCGCCGCGGTCGCGCTCACCCTGCTGCTGGCAGTGGCCACCTGGTCCGTCGTCCTGTATAGCCGCTATTTGTAGGGATGCCGCTTCCACATCGCCGGCGCCTAAGCAAATAACTAACTTGTCGTTTGCATTGGCGCCGGGTTTGCTTAGACTTGGTGATAAATTTGTAAAACGGCTCAGTTTGCCCCGCAGTTTCATACCATGGAGAGTTGAACATGACCTTACGCCTCGGCGATACCGCCCCCGACTTCGAGCAGGATTCCAGTGCCGGCAAGATCCGCTTCCACGAGTGGGCGGGCGATTCCTGGGTGGTGCTGTTCTCGCACCCGGCCGACTTCACCCCGGTCTGCACGACCGAACTGGGCCTGACCGCCAAGCTCAAGCCGGAATTCGACAAGCGTAACGTCAAGGCCATCGCCCTGTCGGTCGACCCGGCCGACAAGCACCGCGACTGGATCCGCGACATCGAGGAAACCCAGCAGACCGTGGTCGGCTTCCCGATCATCGCCGACGCCGACCGTACCGTCTCTACCCTGTACGACATGATCCACCCGGAAGCCTCGCTGACCGCCACCGTGCGTTCGCTGTTCGTGATCGATCCGGCCAAGAAAGTGCGCCTGATGATCACCTACCCGATGAGCACCGGCCGCAACTTCGACGAAGTCCTGCGTGTAATCGACGCCCTGCAATTGACCGACGGCTACACCGTGGCCACGCCGGGCAACTGGAAGGATGGCGACGACGTCATCATCCCGCTGACCGTGCAAGATCCTGCTGTCATCGAGCAGAAGTATCCGAAGGGCTTTACCTCGCCGCGTCCCTACCTCCGCCTGACCCCGCAGCCGAACAAGTAAGCCCGCATCGCGCCGGACGTCCCTGGCGTCCGGCGCGCAGCCCGCATAAGCAAATAAGAAACCTGTCCTTCCCATAACCGCTGAGTCCCCTTACGCTGGTCCCTGAAATAGGGGGGCTGGCATGTCGATGACATATGTAATGGCGGGTTTCGCGGTAGGGCTGCTGGTCGGCATGACCGGCGTCGGCGGCGGCTCGCTCATGACCCCGCTGCTCACGCTGCTGTTCGGCGTCTCGCCCTCGGTGGCCGTCGGCACCGACCTGGCCTTCGCCTCGATCACCAAGGGCGTCGGCACCATTACCCACCGCTTCAACCGCACCGTCCAGTGGCCGATCGTGCGCCTGCTGTGCCTGGGCGCCTTGCCGGCCGCGCTGTTCACCACGCTGGCCCTGAGCCAGTTCGGCACCGTCAATCCGCAGGTGGGGCAGGTGATCCGCTATTCGATCGCCGTCTCCGTCATGCTGACCGTCGTGGCGCTGCTGTTCCGTGCCCGCATGCTGCGCTGGATCAGCGCGCACCCCGAACGCCAGCTGCAGGGAAGCAGGCTCGCCACCGCCACCGTCGTCTCGGGCGCCGTGCTGGGCGTGCTGGTCACCGTGTCCTCGATCGGCGCCGGCGCCATCGGCGCCACCTTGCTCGTCATGCTGTATCCGCGCCTGTCTTCCGCCGAAGTGGCCGGCACCGACATTGCCTACGCCGTGCCGCTCACCGCGATTGCCGCGATCGGCCACTGGTGGCTGGGCTCGATCGACTGGATGCTGCTCTTGACCCTGCTCATCGGTTCGGTGCCCGGCATTACCCTCGGCGCCATGATGGCGCGCAAGGTGCCGGAGCGCTTCCTGCGCGCCCTGCTGGCCATGACCCTCACGGGCGTGGCGGCCAAGCTGGTGCTGTGACGATTTCCGCCGAAGCTAATAGCTGAACTGTCTATGCAAATAAGGATTGCTTCGTTTGTAATATGCGGGCTGTGTGGGAATATGGCAGCCCGTTAGAAGTTTCTGTAATAAGGCCTCCATGACATCGCTCGCTCAGCCGCGCAAGTCTCCGGGCCGGGTCATCCCCGGCTTCGGGATCTCGCTCGGCTTCACGCTGTTCTACCTGGCGCTGATCGTGCTCATTCCCCTGTCGGCGGTCTTCCTGAAGACCTTCACCATGAGCTGGGACGCCTTCTGGAGCGCCGTCACCTCCGAGCGCGTGATGGCGTCCTATCGCCTCAGCTTCGGCACCTCGCTGATCGCCGCCTTCATCAACGTCATCTTCGGGGGCATCGTCGCCTGGGTGCTGGTGCGCTATACCTTCCCGGGCAAGCGCATCATCGACGCCCTGGTCGACCTGCCGTTCGCGTTGCCCACCGCGGTGGCCGGCATCACGCTCACCGCCCTGTATTCGCACAATGGCCTGATCGGCGAGCAGCTCGCCAAGTTCGGCATCAAGGTGGCCTTCACCCCGCTCGGCGTGCTGGTCGCGCTGACCTTCATCGGCCTGCCTTTCGTGGTGCGCACGGTGCAACCGGTGCTGGAAGAAGCCGAGCGCGAACTCGAAGAAGCCGCCGCCAGCCTGGGCGCCTCGCCACTGCACACCTTCTGGCGCGTGGTGCTGCCGACGATCACCCCGGCCCTGCTGACCGGCTTCGCGCTGGCGTTTGCGCGCGCCACCGGCGAATACGGCTCGGTGATTTTCATCGCGGGCAACCTGCCGATGGTGTCCGAAATCACGCCGCTGTTCATCATCACCAAACTCGAACAATACGACTACGCGGGCGCCACGGCGATCGCCGTGGTCATGCTGGTCATCTCCTTCATCCTGCTGCTGACGATCAACCTGCTGCAGGCCTGGACACGCAAACGGGCAGGCAAATCATGAGCGCAGTCCTCGACAACATCAAGGCCGTGCCCAAGGCGGCTCTACCTGGCAAACGCCGCTCGACCAGCGTGCTCGAACCCGACTGGGTGCGCTACCTCCTGATCGTGGTAGCCCTGGCTTTCCTGACCCTGTTCCTGTTCGTGCCGCTGGCGGCCGTCTTCACCGAGGCGCTCAAGAAAGGCTGGGGCACCTATGTCGAATCGATCACCGACCCGGACGCGCTGTCGGCCATCCGCCTGACCCTGATCGCGGCCGGCATCTCGGTGCCGCTCAACCTGGTCTTCGGCGTGGCCGCCGCCTGGTGCATCACCAAGTTCGAGTTCCGCGGCAAAAGCATCCTGCTGACCCTGATCGACCTGCCGTTCTCGGTTTCGCCCGTGATCGCGGGCCTGATCTACGTGCTGCTGTTCGGCGCCCAGGGCTGGTTCGGCGAGTGGCTGATGGAGCACGACATCAAGATCCTGTTCGCGGTGCCCGGCATCGTGCTGGCCACCGTGTTCATCACTTTCCCGTTTGTCGCGCGCGAGCTGATTCCGCTGATGCAGCAGCAGGGCACCGAAGAAGAAGAAGCCGCGCTGGTGCTGGGCGCCTCCGGCTGGTCGACCTTCATGCGGGTGACGCTCCCCAACATCAAGTGGGGCCTGCTGTACGGCGTCATCCTGTGCAATGCGCGTGCGATGGGCGAGTTCGGCGCGGTGTCGGTGGTCTCGGGCCACATCCGGGGCGAGACCAACACCATGCCGCTGCAGGTCGAGATCCTCTACAACGAATACAACTTCACGGCCGCGTTTGCGATCGCATCCTTGCTGGCGCTGCTCGCGCTGGTGACCCTGGCGGTGAAGAGCTTGATCGAATGGCGCCTGCACCAGGTGCGCAAGGCCGCCGCCGACGAACGACAACAGGAAGCGCTAGCATGACCATCGAAGTCCAACACATCCGCAAGCAGTTCGGCCAGTTCACCGCGCTCGACGACGTCTCGCTGCAGTTCCCGGACGGCCAGCTGACCGCCTTGCTCGGCCCTTCGGGCTGCGGCAAGACGACCCTGCTGCGCATCATCGCGGGCCTGGAGCATCCCGATTCGGGCGCCGTGCTGCTCGATGGCCAGGACGCCTCGCACCACCACGTGCGCGAGCGCCAGGTGGGCTTCGTGTTCCAGCACTACGCGCTGTTCAAGCACATGACGGTGTTCGAGAATGTCGCCTTCGGTTTGCGCGTCAAGCCGCGCAAGGAGCGCCCGAGCGAAGCCCAGATCCGCGACAAGGTGCGCCAGCTGCTCGAGCTGGTGCAGCTGGACTGGATCGCCGACCGCTATCCGCCCCAGCTCTCGGGCGGCCAGCGCCAGCGCATCGCCCTGGCGCGCGCCCTGGCGGTGGAGCCGCGCGTGCTGCTGCTGGACGAACCCTTCGGCGCGCTCGACGCCAAGGTGCGCAAGGAATTGCGGCGCTGGCTGCGCCGCCTGCACGACGACCTGCACGTGACCTCGATCTTCGTCACCCACGACCAGGAAGAAGCGCTGGAAGTGGCCGACCAGGTGGTCTTGATGAACAAGGGCCGCATCGAGCAGCTCGGCACGCCGGACGCGGTCTACAACCACCCGGCTTCGCCCTTCGTCTACGGCTTCCTGGGCAACGTGAACCTGTTCCACGGCCGGGTGCAGGACGGCGTGCTGGCCAGCGGCGCGGTGCAGTTCGAGGTGCCCCAGGGCCCGGCCGCGCGCAACGGCAACGGCATCGGCTACGTCCGCCCGCACGACCTCGACGTTGAGCGCTACATTCCCGGCGCCGGCGACAGCGGCGGCGTGGTGGCGAAACTGCGCCGCGCCCATGCCATCGGCCCGCTGGCCCAGCTCGACCTGGAACGCCTCGACAACCAGCAGCTGATCGAAGCGGTCATGCCCAACGAGCTGTACGCTCGGCACGGCTTCAGGGAAGGCGACACCCTGGTGGTCAAGCCGCGCCGGATCGAAGTGTTCGTCGATGCAGGGGAGGGGATATGAACTTCCAGCAGCTGCGCTCGGTACGTGAAGCGGCCCGCCGCGACTTTAACCTGACCGACGTCGCCAATGCGCTGTTCACCTCGCAGCCGGGCGTGTCGCGCCAGATCCGCGAGCTCGAGGACGAGCTCGGGGTCGTCATTTTCGAACGCAACGGCAAGCGCCTGACGGGTCTCACGCCCCCCGGAAAGGGCATCCTGAAGATCGTCGAGCGCCTGCTGGTGGAAGCGGAAAACCTGCAGCAGGCCAGCGCCGAATTCGCCGCGCAGGATAGCGGCACGCTCACCGTGGCCGTCACCCACACCCAGGCGCGCTACGCGTTGCCGCAAGTGGTGCAGTCCTTCCGCAACGCCTTCCCGGGCGTGCGCATCGCCCTGCAGCAAAGCGCGCCGGAACACATCGCCGAATGGGTCTTGTCGGGCAAGGCCGACATCGGCATCGCCACCGAAGGCCTGTCGGCCTTCCCGGACCTGGTGTCGTTCCCCTGCTACCGCTGGAGCCACCTGGTGGTCGCACCCGAAGGCCACCCGATCTTCAATTCCGCCACCCCGCTGCGCCTGGACGACCTGGCCGAGTATCCCTTGATTACCTACGACCAGGGCTTTACGGGCCGCAGCCACATCGACGCCGCCTTCCGCGAAGCCGGGCTGGCGCCGGACATCGTGCTGACCGCCATGGATTCGGACGTCATCAAGCAGTACGTGTCGCTGGGGATGGGCGTGGGGATCGTGGCCTCGATGGCGTTTGACCATGGCCGCGACAAGGGCATGCGGGCGATCGAGGCATCGCACCTGTTCGCGCCGAACGTGACGCGGCTGGCGGTGCGCCGCGGGTCGTATCTGCGCGCCTATGCTTATCACTTCATCGAGCGCTTTGCGCAAGGGTACACGCGGGCGGATATCGAGAAGGCCTTGCAGACGGTGGAGTAGGCGGGCTCATTGCCCCGGATTCGTGTACTTCGCATGAATCGCCTCGATCCCCTTCATCACCTCCAGCGGCAGCACCAGCTCCGCCGCATCGATGTTCTCCTTCAGCTGCACCAGGTTGGTGGCCCCGATAATGGTCGAGCCCACGAACCAGCGCGAATAACACCAGGCCAGCGCCATCTGCGAGGGCAGCAAGCCGTGCGAGCGCGCCAGCGCCGCATACTCCGCGGCGGCCGCCAGCACCGATGGCCGCACGTAGCGCGGACTCCAGCCGGCCGGAAAAATCGTCAGCCGCCCGCGCGCTTTCGGATCGTCCAGGTATTTCGCCGTCAGTTGGCCGAAGGCGAGCGGGCTGTAGGCCAGCAAGCTGACGCCTTCGCGGTAGCAGGCCTCGTCCATCAGGCTGGTCTCGAAGGCGCGCGCCGTCAGGTTGTACAGGTTCTGCACCGTGGCGATGCGCGGCAAGCCCTTCAACTCGGCCTGCTTGACGTACTCGCACACGCCCCAGGCGCTTTCGTTCGAGACGCCGATGTGGCGGATGGTGCCGGCCTTGACCAGATCGCCCAGCGCCCCGAGCGTGTCCTCGATCGGCACGGCCGAGCGCTCGGCCTGCGGATTGAAGCTGTTGGCCCCGAAGATCGGCAGGTTGCGGCTCGGCCAGTGAATCTGATACAGGTCGATGTAGTCCGTGTTCAGGCGGCGCAGGCTGTCCTCGACGGCGGAGCGGATATTCGACGCATCCAGGTTGTGGCGTGGGCCGCGGATCCAGGGCATGCTGGCATTCGGCCCGGCGATCTTGGTGGCCAGCACCACTTCGCTGCGGCGTCCGGTTTTCTTGAGCCAGCTGCCGATGAAGCGCTCGGTCGCGCCCTGCGTTTCGGCGCGCGCCATCACCGGGTACATCTCGGCCGTGTCGATGAAATTGATGCCGCGTTCAAACGCGAAATCGAGCTGGCTGTGCGCTTCGCTCTCGCTGTTCTGCTCGCCGAAGGTCATGCTGCCCAGGCAGACCTTCGACACCATCAATTCGCTTCGTCCCAGCTGCCTGCGGTCCATGCGCTTCTCCTTGTCAGCGGCGCAGCGCGGCCGCGCAGTCGCGCACCAGCGCGGGGCCGGCGTAGATCAAGCCGCTATACAGCTGCACCAGCTGGGCGCCGGCCGCGATCTTGGCGCGCGCATCCTCGCCGCGCATGATGCCGCCCACGCCGATGATCGGCAGCGCCTCGCCCAGTTCCGCCTTCAGCAAACGGATCACGGTGTTGGACAGCTCGAACACGGGCGCGCCCGACAGGCCGCCGGTTTCTTCGCCATGCTGCATGCCGGTGACGGCCGTGCGGCTGAGCGTGGTGTTGGTGGCGATCACGCCGTCGATCTGGTGGCGCAGCAGGGCGCCGGCGATGTTGCGCACCTGGTCGCCGTCGATGTCCGGTGCGATCTTCAGCGTCACCGGTACGTAGCGCTTGTGCTGGTCGGCCAGGCGCAGCTGCTCCTGCTTGAGTTGCGCGAGCAGCGAATCGAGTTCCGACTCGCCCTGCAGCTGGCGCAGGTTCTTGGTGTTGGGCGAGGAGATGTTCACGGTCACATAGCTGGCGTAAGGGTAGACCTTGCGCAGGCAGTGCAGGTAGTCGTCGGCTGCGCGCTCGATCGGGGTGTCGGCATTCTTGCCGATGTTCAGGCCTAGCACGCCCTGCTTGTCCTGGTAGAAGCGCGAGGCCTGCACGTTGGCCACAAAGGCATCCACGCCGCCGTTATTGAAGCCCATGCGGTTGATGATGCCCTGCGCCTGCGGCAGCCGGAAGATGCGCGGCTTCGGATTGCCGGCCTGGCCGCGCGGGGTGACGGTGCCGATCTCGATCGAGCCGAAGCCCAGCGACGCCAGGCCATCGATATAGGCGCCGTCCTTGTCCAGGCCGGCCGCCAGGCCGACCGGGTTGGGGAAAGTGATGCCCATGACCGTGCGCGGGTCTGGCGCCGGCTTGGCAGCCAGTTTGGTCAGGCCGAGGGAAGCAGCGCGGCGCAGCAGCGGCAGGGTCAGGTGGTGGGCGGTCTCGGCATCGAGCGAGAACAGGAGCGGACGGGCGAGGGTGTACAGGGACATGGAGGGCTCAGGATGGGAACTGCCGCCATTTTACAATGCGCGCGGCGGCGCCCCAGCCTCAGCGGTCGAGCACGCCCCATTCGCCGTTGATGCGCGCTTCCAGCGGCCGGAAATTGATCTTGTACGCCATCTTGGGGCTCTGCTCGATCCAGTAGCCCAAATAGACATACTGCAGGCCCAGCTCGCGCGCCTGGTTCACCTGCCACATCACGTTATAGGTGCCGAAGGAAGCACCCGCCAGGTCCGGGTCGAAGAAGGTGTAGACCGAGGACAGGCCGTCGGACAGCACGTCGATGATCGAGACCATGCGCAGGGTGCCGTCCGGCTCGCGGAACTCGACCAGCCGGGTATTGACCCGGCTTTGCAGCAGGAACTGGGCGTACTGGTCGCGGCTGTCCTGGTCCATGCCGCCGCCGACGTGGCGCGTGGTCTGGTAGCGCAGGTAGAGGGCGTAATGCTCGTCCGAGAAGGCCAGGTTGGCCACCATCGCGACCAGGTCGCCGTGGCGGCGCCAGGCGCGGCGCTGGGTGCGGTTGGGGGTGAAGGCCTCGCACTTGACCCGCACCGGAATGCAGGCCTGGCAGCCGTCGCAATAAGGGCGGTAGGTAAAGATGCCGCTGCGGCGGAAGCCATTGCGCACCAGTTCGGAATACACGTCGGCGTTGATGAGGTGCGAAGGCGTCGCGACCTGCGACCGGGCCTGCCGTGCGTCGAGGTAACTGCACGGGTAGGGCGCCGTCGTGTAGAACTGCAGCGTAGCGAAGGGCAGGTCATTTAGGTGCGTCATGCAAAGCTCTCGGGACGACGTGGTGCACCTATTTTAGCGAATTCGTGGCCGCGCCACCGTTAGCCAACCAACGGTGCCGCCACCTCCCAGCGGGCGATGGCGGGCTCGCGAATGGCCTCGCGCAGGTGGGCGAGAAAGGCGCTGCGGGGAATCGGCGCGGCGCCCAGCGAGGCCAGGTGGCCGGTCTCCTGCTGGCAGTCGATCATGCGCACGCCGTGCCGGCGCAAAAAAGCGACCAGGTAGGCAAGCGCCACCTTGGAAGCATCCGGCACGCGCGCGAACATCGATTCGCCATAGAACATGCGGCCGATGCAGACCCCATAGGCGCCACCCACCAGCTCGCCGTCCAGCCAGACTTCGGAAGAATGGGCATAGCCCATGGCGTGCAGGCCGGTATAGCCGTCGATGATCTCTTCCGAGATCCAGGTGCCGGGGCCGTCGCGGCGCGGCGCGGCGCAGGCGCGCATCACGTCCTCGAAGGCGCTGTCGAAGCGCACGTCCCAGCGCTGCCCGCCCGCTTCGCCGCCCGTGCGGCTGCGTTCGATGCGCTTGAGCGTCTTCTTGAGGCTGTCGCTGATCTTGAAACGGTCGGTCTGCAGCACCATGCGCGGGTCGGTGCTCCACCACAGGATGGGCTGGCCTTCCGAGAACCAGGGGAAGATGCCGTTCTGGTAAGCCAGCAGCAGGCGCTTGGGCGAGAGGTCGGCGCCGGCCGCGAGCAGGCCCGGCGCATCCATCGTCAATGCCTCGGACACGTCGGGAAACGGCGAAGTCGGCTCGAGCCAGGGAATCATGCGGCCTCGATGGGTCAGTCGGGTTCGCGGGGGGCCAGCATCGGGCGATTGATGTCCCGGCTGTGGAATCCGTAGCTGCCGCCCTCGCGGATTTTGACGCGGTCGGCGAAGAACAGTTCGAGCGTGTTGCGCACCGTGGGGAAGGCCAGGTCGTCCCAGGGGATCTCGTCCTGCGCAAACATCTGCACGTCGAGGCTTTCCTCGCCGGGCGCGAAGTCGAGGCTGCGCAGGCGCGCCAGGTAGAACAGGTGCACCTGGTGGACATGGGCCACGTTCAGCAGGGTGAACAGGGGGCCCAGTTCGATATCGGCGCCGGCTTCTTCCTCGGTTTCGCGGATGGCGGCCTGTTCGGTGGTCTCTTCGTTCTCCATGAAGCCTGCCGGCAAGGTCCAGTACCCATGGCGCGGTTCAATCGCACGCTTGCACAGCAGCACTTGCAGCTTGCCATCATGTTCCCAGACGGGAAGCGTGCCGATCACCAGCTTGGGATTCTGGTAGTGGATGGTGTGGCATTGCGGGCAGACATAGCGCGGCCGGTTGTCGCCTTCGGGAATGGCCAGGGCGACGGGATGGGCGCACTCGGAACAGAATTTCATGGGGCGTCGGGAGGGTGGAATTGTGCTTACTTTACACTGAAATCCCGCGCGCATGAGATGCGGCACAGGCAGCTGCGCCGGCGCGCGGCCGGCGCCGGAAGCGGGCTTGTCCTGCAATTTCAATCTTTTAAGGAATTGCATTTGCGTAATCGGGCATGCCGGCGTATAATTCATTCCGCGGGGTGGAGCAGTCTGGCAGCTCGTCGGGCTCATAACCCGAAGGTCACAGGTTCAAATCCTGTCCCCGCAACCACATTCGAAAAGCCGCCGATTCGCAAGAGTCGGCGGCTTTTTCCATTGGCGCTGCTTCCCGGTGCGACACAGGTCAAACCTGGCGCGTCTGCCTGCAATCTTGCTTGCTCAGCCCGGTCCAACACAGGACGGCCGGCGCGATCGCGGCCGATGACGCCAAGGGGGAGACACAGCATGATCAATGTAGACGACATCAACGAGGCCTGGGGCTGGGTTGGCTTGACCGCCGTCGAGGTGCTGGGGGCCAATGCATTCGGTAATCTCATCATCCGCGACGACGAGGGCCGCTACTGGCGCCTGCGCCCGCAAGACCTGTGCTGCGAACCGCTGGCCGACAGCCGCGATGCGCTCGATGCGCTGTCCTATAACCAGGATTTCCTGAACGACTGGTATATGCCGGAAGTCGTGCACCTGGCCGAAGCGACGCTGGGGCCGTTGACCGACGACCGCAGGTATTGCCTCAAGATTCCCAGTGCCCTCGGCGGGCACTACGGGCGCGACAACCTTGCGACCGTTCCTCTGCCGGAACTGATCCGTTTTTCGGGGGAGGGGGCGCAACAGTTCGATGGATTGCCACGGTGGAATTGAGCACGTGAAGCGCGCCTCGGCGGCTCAGTCCGATTCCTTGCCCAGGCTGGCCCACAGGTAGGCCGCCGCCATCGTGCGATGCGGCGCGTAGCGAGCCAGCAGGCGCGCCGTGGCCGGGATGTCCGGACGGTTGTCGCCGCCCAGCAGGCGGTGGAAGGCGGTGCGGATGGCCACGTCGCCCTCCAGCGAACAATCCGGGTAGCCATAGCCACGCAGCAGCGCGTAGTTGACGGTCCAGGGACCGATGCCCTTGATTGCCAGCAGCTCCTGCACCACCTCGCCGATCGGCCGCTCGCGGTCCAGCAGGACGGCGCCGTCGCTGACGAGCTGGGCCAGCCGCAGCAGGGTTTCCGCTTTTGCGCGGGAGAACTTACGGCTAGTCAGCTCCTCTAGGGGAAGACGCGCCACGTCCCGCGCTTCCGGATAGCACCACAGGCCGCTCGTGTGGGGGCGGCCTGCAATCTGGATGAAGCTGCGCCGCAGCGAAATGGCGAAGGGTAAATTGATCTGCTGGCCGATGATGGCCCAGGTCAGCGCTTCGAACACCGTTGCCGACTGCACGATGCGCAGGCCCGGCTGGTGCGCCACCAGCGGTCCCAGGGCGGGGTCGTCGCGCACGAAGGCGGCGAACGCCGTGGGGTCGATGCGCAGGCCCAGGATGTTGCGTAGCGCCTCCTGTGCGTACTCGAGGAGGGCCGGCGTGAGCGGCCCGTCCGCGTCGACCGTGCAGCGCGCGCTATCGGCCTCGAACGTCACCTCCAGCACGGTCGGCACGCCGTCGAACAGCACACCCTTGCGCACGCCCTGCGGCGCCACCTGTTCCGCGAGCCCTTCGGCATCGCGGCTGTGGAAGGCCAGCACGTCCCGGGTGCGGTAGCCGGGCGGCAGGGCGATGCCGAACCGGGTCTGCATCACTTGCCCTGCACCGCGCCGGGCGTGCGCAGGAAGGCAGGCCTGAAGCCCGTGACCAGGGCCGTGCCGGCCAGCACGATGGCCGACCCCACCAGCGTGTGCCAGCCGATGGTTTCGTGCAGGAAGAGCGCGCCCCACAGGATCCCGAACATCGGGTTCAGGAAAGTCACCGTCAGCGCCGAGGTGGTGCCGACTTCCTCGATCAGCTTGAAGTAGAGGATGTAGGCGATCCCGCTGCACACCACGCCCAGCGCCAGCACGGCGGCCATGATGCCCACGGTCGGCTCGCCTGGCGCAGGGAAGAAGGCCAGCGCCGGGATGGTGCAGACGGTGGCGGCCCACATCGAACCGTGCGCATTGGCAAACGGCGCCACCGCCTTGGCCGACTTGGCGTACTGGCTGGCAATGCTGTAGCTGAAGGCCGCCACCAGCGCGGCGGCAATCGCGATGAAGGCGCCCGGGCGTTCCGACACGTGGTCGAAGCCCACCAGCAGCGCCACCCCGACGGTGCCCAGCAGCAGGCCGAGCGCGGCGCGCCCCGAGACGGCCTGGCGCGCCCACACGGCGCCCACCAGGGCGCCCCACATCGGCGCGGTGGCGTTGAGCACCGACAGCACCGACGCGCTCAGGGTGCGCGCGGCAAACGCGAACAGCAGGAAGGGCAGGGCCGAATTGAAGAAGCCCAGGATCAGGTAATGCTTCCAGTGCCGGCGCAGCTCGAGCGGCGCACCCTTGCCGCGCAGGCGCATGAACCAGGCGACGCCGGCCAGGAACAGGGCCGCGAACAGGACCCGGTATTCGATCAGGACGGCCGGCCCCAGCACGGGCGCGGCGATGCGCATGAAGAGAAAGGAGCCGCCCCAGATGGCGGCCAGCGCCACGAGGCGCAACATGTTCACGGTATTCATGGAAGGTCGAGTCGGGGCGAAGCTGCGATTATGGCGGCGCGCCCTTCAATGCGCCATCCGTTTCTTGCGTTGGTCGATGGCGGACCGGCCCGCTCAGGCCTCGCGCGCGCAGACGGCTGCCGTCGCGGGCGCCGGCGCGGCCGCATGCGGCACCAGCAGCGCGGCCGGCACGCCGTTCTTCACGGCCGTCATCTCGGCCATGATCGAGATCGCGATCTCGCTCGGGGTCTTGCTGCCGATGTAGATGCCGACCGGCCCATGCAGGCGCGCCAGCTGGGCTTCGTCGAGGTCGAACAGCTTGAGGCGCTCGCGCCGTTTCTCGTTGTTCAGGCGCGAGCCGATCGCGCCGACATAGAAGGCCTCGGACTTGAGCGCTTCCATCAGCGCCAGGTCGTCCAGCTTGGGGTCGTGGGTGAGCGCGACCACGGCGCAGCGCGCATCCAGCCGTGCTTCGATCACCAGGTCGTCGGGCATGGCATGCACCAGCTCCACGCCGGGCAGGTTCCAGCCGCTGCGGTATTCCTCGCGCGGGTCGCACACGGTTACGCGGTAATCCATGCCGCTGGCCACCTGGGCCAGGAAGCGCGACAGCGGGCCGGCGCCGATGATGAACAGGCGCCAGCGCGGGCCGTGGATGGTGGCCAGCACGCCGTCTTCGATGCGCTGGGTGGCGCTGGCGGCGGCGCGCTCGAGCGCAACCGCGCCGCTCGCCAGGTCCACGCGGCGTTCGACCAGCTCGCCCTCGCCCAGGCGCCCCAGCAGTTCGCGGATGCGGCTATCGTTCGACAGCGGTTCGATGGCCAGCTCGATGGTGCCGCCGCAGGGCAGGCCGAAGCGGTGCGCCTCGTCGGCGCTGATGCCGTAGCTGACGATCCGCGGGGCCGCCAGCTCGATGCCCCTGGCGCGCACCCGGTCGATCAGGTCGTCCTCGATGCAGCCGCCGGATACCGAACCGACCACGGTGCCGTCGGCGCGGATGCCGAGGGTGGCGCCGATCGGGCGCGGGCTCGAGCCCCAGGTCTTGACGACCGTGACCAGCTGGCAGCGGTGGCCCAGGGCCAGCCAGGCGTCGCAGGTCTTCAATACGTCGAGGTCGATACTGTCCATGAATGCCGGCCGCATGCACGGCGCCAGTGGTGAAGATGGACCATGATACAAAAAATGCGGGGGGCTTGCCGGTGGCGGGCAGAACGCGCGCCCGGGGAAAGCGCGGGGGAGGGAAACGTGGATGCCCGCCGGGGGCATCCACGCGGACGATGCTTACGGCGTCAGCGGCTGCTTGGCCGACTTCTTGGCCTTGACCTCGGCCACTGCCTTGTCGATGGCGGCAAGGCGCTGCGCCGTCGAAGGGTGGTTGGCCGTGTGGCTGTTCAGGACCGTGGCCGGATAGGTGCCGAGGAAGCGCTTCCAGAACGCGGAGGCACCGTCGATGCGGTAGTCGGCGCGCGCCAGCAAGTAGATCGCCAGGCGGTCGGCGGCCGCGTCGAGCCCTGCAGGCATGGCCTTGATGCCGCCGCTGCCGATCAGCATCGAGGTATCCGGCGAGATGTTCGTCAGGTTCTCGATGATGCCGCCGATGGTGGCGCCGTTGCGCTGCGTGGCCGCATGGCCCAGCATGTTGTGCGCCATGGTGCGTGCGATGACATAGGCCAGTTCGTCGTCGCTCTGGGCAAAGCCCATCATGCCGCGGGTGAGCATCACGCGCTGGCCGTCGGCGTAGGCGTTGACGTTGTCGGCGTTGCCCAGCTCGATGCCGAAGGCGCAGGCGCGCGTGACCGGGATGCTCAGGTCGCGCGGCTTGCCATTGCGTTCGACCG
Organism: Telluria sp. AZSoR62; assembly: GCF_058111565.1. Taxonomy (NCBI): domain Bacteria; kingdom Pseudomonadati; phylum Pseudomonadota; class Betaproteobacteria; order Burkholderiales; family Oxalobacteraceae; genus Telluria; species Telluria sp. AZSoR62. The sequence continues at coordinate 61,222 of NZ_JBYTST010000001.1, read as the reverse complement.
TGAGCGGCAGCGTGGCTTGCTTGGCCACGATCGGGCGGAACACGGCGCCGGCCTGGGTCAAGGCATTCGGGCCCGGCGGGAGCGGCGTGCCGCCTGCGGCCAGCAGTGCGTCGCCTTTGCGCAGGCCGGCCTTGGCCGCGCCGCTGCCCACCAGCACGCTGGTGACCTGCAGGCGCTCGCCCATGCCCAGCACGGTGTGCGCGGCCTCGTTGTACTGGCCCGGATAGGCGTAGCGGTTCTTGGCGGTGAAGCCGAGCAGGTTGCGCGCGTGGCGGGTGCACAGTTCCGCGTTATCGATCAGCAGGGGAGCCGCGACCTTGTACAGGCGGTCTTGCAGCGCCGCCATTCTGGTGAGCGTCTCGGCTGCCGCCGTCATTTCCGGCGTCACTTGCGGGGTAGCAGGGGTAGCGGGGCCGAATGGGCCAGGCTGGGCGCCTGGGGCGGTTGGGCCTTGCGTGGCGCAGGCCGACAGCAGTGCGGCGAGCGTGACGCCCAACGCAGCCTGGCGCAGGCGATGAATGCGGATCATGGTCCTCCTCGGATTATTTTTGTTCGTTATTGTTTTCCGGTGCTGCCGAATCCTCCGGCGCCCCGTTCACTCGATGCAAACTCGTCTACCACGTTGAAGCCTACCTGCAGCACCGGCACGATCACGAGCTGGGCGAGCCGGTCCATCGGCTGCAGCGTGAAGGTGGTGTGGCTGCGGTTCCAGGTCGAGACCATCAGCTGTCCCTGGTAATCGGAGTCGATCAAGCCTACCAGATTGCCGAGAACGATGCCGTTCTTATGGCCGAGTCCACTACGCGGCAGGATCATGGCGGCATAGCCCGGATCGCCGATGTGGATGGCCAGGCCGGTCGGCACCAGGACCGTCTGGCCAGGCTCGATCGTGAGCGGCGCGTCGACGCAGGCGCGCAGGTCCAGGCCCGCGCTGCCGGGCGTGCCGTAGCTCGGCAGCAGGTCCTTCATGCGCGGGTCGAGGATCTTGAGGTCGATGTTCTTCATGTTCTTGTTTCGTTCAGGTCAGGAGCGAGCGCCGTTCCAGGCGCTTCGCGATCTCGGAAACCAGCTGGCGCGCCAAGGTAAGCTTGTCGGCGCGCTCGAGCAGGGTATGGCCGGTGTCGTCGAACAGGATGATGGTGTTTTCATCCTGCCCGAAGGTCTGCGGGCCGATATTGCCAACCAGCAGGGGAATGCCTTTTTTCTCGCGCTTGGCCGCGCCGAACTCCACCAGGTTTTCCGATTCGGCGGCAAAGCCCACGCAATACGGCCAGCCCGAGAGCGAGGTGGTGGCGGCGACCGAGGCCAGGATGTCGGCGTTCTGCACGAATTCCAGCTGGGGCGCGGCGCCGTCTTCGGTCTTCTTCATTTTCTGGTCGCTGGCATTGGCCACGCGCCAGTCGGCGACCGCCGCCACGCCGATGAAGACGTGCTGGCCTTCGACGCCCGCCATGACCGCATCGTGCATCTGCTGCGCCGTGAGCACGTCGATGCGGCGCACGCCGTGCGGCGTGCTCAAGGAAGTCGGGCCGGACACCAGCGTGACCTCGGCGCCGGCTTCGCGCGCGGCGCGCGCGACCGCATAGCCCATCTTGCCCGACGACAGGTTGGTGATGCCGCGCACCGGGTCGATCGGCTCGAACGTGGGCCCGGCCGTGATCAGCACGCGCCGCCCGGCCAGCACCTTGTGCTGGAAGGAAGCGATCAGTTCCTCGACCAGCTCCTCGGGCTCGAGCATGCGGCCCAGCCCTGTCTCGCCGCAGGCCTGGGAGCCGGCCGCGGGGCCGAACAGCTTGATGCCGTCTTCCCGCAGCCGGGCGACGTTGCGAGCCGTAGCGGGGTTTTCCCACATCTCGACGTTCATGGCCGGCGCGACGAGCAGCGGCACGTGGCGCGGGCGCGCCACGCATAGTGTCGAGAGCAGGTCGTCGCAGGCGCCGTGCGCGAGCTTGCGGATGAAGTCGGCCGAGCAGGGCGCGACCAGCACCGCGTCGGCGTGGCGGGTCAGGTCGATATGGGCCATGTTGTTGGCCATGCGGGGGTCCCACTGGTCGGTGAAGACCGGCTGGCCCGACAGGGCCTGCATGGTCACCGCGCCGATGAAATGGGTGGCCGCTTCGCTCATCACCACCTGCACGCTCGCGCCCTGCTTGACCAGGGCGCGGCACAGTTCCGCCGCCTTGTAGCAGGCCACGCCGCCGGTGAGGCCGAGGACGATTTTCTTGCCCCTGAGGTCCATGTTCATGCTGCCTCCAGAATCAGGATAGTTGCGTCAGGACGTGCGCATCAGGATTTGTTCACGCGCCGCAGTTCATCCAGGATGAACAGGCAGGCGCCGACCGAGATGCCGATGTCGGCGATGTTAAACGCCGGGAAGTGGCCCAGGCCCTTCCAGTAGAAATCGAGGAAGTCGATCACGTGGCCATAGGCCAGGCGGTCGATCAGGTTGCCGATGGCGCCGCCCATGATCAGGCTGAGGGCAAAGCAGAACAGGCGCTGGGTGGCGTGCTTCTTCATCAGGTAGAGCATGAAGCCGACCGCCACGATGGTCAGGGCCGTGAAGAAGTAGCGCTGCCAGCCGCCGGCATCGGCCAGGAAGCTGAAGGCCGCGCCCGGGTTGTAGACCTTGATCAGGTTGAAAAAGCTGGTCATCGGCAGCGTCTCGCCATAGGCGAAGCTGCGCTCGACGGTGAGCTTGGTCACCTGGTCGAGCAGGATCACGACCAGGGCGATGCCGAACCACGGCAGCAGGCTGGCCGAGCTCTTGTAGACCGGCTTGGCGCCGAGGGGTGCGGTTTTCTTTTTGGTAGCCATGATGATTGTGTCGATACCCGCCATGCCGTTTCAAGAAACGGCATGGCGGCGGACCCCGTGAGGGGAGGGGTTGTTACGCGAACCGGCGGTGCTCGCCGCTGCCGAACAGGTTGCTGGTGCAGCGGCCGCACAGGCCCGCGTGTGCGTGGTCGTGGCCGACGTCGCGGCGGTAATGCCAGCAGCGCTCGCACTTGGCCGCTTCCGACGGGGTCACGGCGACGGCTTCGTTGGCGGCGTCCGCGACCTGCTCGACGCTGGCCTGCGAGGTGATGAAGACGAACTTCAGGTCGTCGTCCAGGCTCGAGAGCAGCGCGAACTTGTCGCCGGCGGCCTTGATCGTCAGTTCCGCCTGCAGTGAGGAGCCGATGGCGCCGGAAGCGCGCACCTCTTCGAGCTGCTTGGTGACGTCGGTGCGCACGTCGCGCAGGGCCGCGTACTTGGCCAGCAGCGCCTCGGCATCGGGCAGCTCCGGGAAGGTCCACTGGGTCTGGGTGAAGATGGTCTCGTCGGAGTCCTGGTAGGCCTGCTGGCCAGCGAACACGGCCCAGGCTTCCTCGGCCGTGAACGACAGGATCGGCGCCATCACGCGCAGCAGCGACTGGGCGATGTGCCACAGCGCGGTCTGGGCCGAGCGGCGCGCCGGCGAGTCGATGCCCGTGGTGTACAGGCGGTCCTTCAGGATGTCGAGGTAGAAGCCGCCCAGGTCTTCCGAGCAGTAGTTCTGCAGGCGCGACACCACCGGATGGAATTCGTAGCGCTCGAAGTGCGCGCCGATGTCCTTCTGCAGCGCGGCCATCGCGGCGACCGCATAGCGGTCGATCTCGAGCATCCCGGCCACGGGCACGGCGTGCTGCGCCGGGTCGAAGTCCGAGGTGTTGGCCAGCAGGAAGCGCAGCGTGTTGCGGATGCGGCGATAGGATTCGGTCACGCGCTTGAGGATCTCTTCGCTGATCGACAGTTCGCCCGTGTAGTCGGTCGAGGCGACCCACAGGCGCAGGATGTCGGCGCCCAGGGTGTCCGAGATCTTCTGCGGCGCCAGCGTGTTGCCGAGCGACTTGCTCATCTTCTTGCCATGCTCGTCGACCGTGAAGCCGTGGGTCAGCAGCGCCTTGTAGGGCGGGCGGCCGTTGAGCATCGAGGAGGTCAGCAGCGACGAGTGGAACCAGCCGCGGTGCTGGTCCGAGCCTTCCAGGTAGAGGTCGGCCGGGAAGCTCGACTGCTCGGCGTGCGAGCCGCGCAGCACGGTCTGGTGGGTCGCGCCCGAGTCGAACCAGACGTCCAGCGTGTCCTTGTTCTTTTCGTAGTGGTGGGCGTCCTCGCCCAGCAGGGTGGCCGGGTCCAGGCTCTGCCAGGCGTCGATGCCATTCGCTTCGATCAGCTTGGCCACCTGCTCGAGCAGCTCCGGCGTGCGCGGGTGCAGGTCGCCGGTTTCCTTGTGGATGAAGAAGGCCATCGGCACGCCCCACTGGCGCTGGCGCGACAGGGTCCAGTCCGGACGGTTCTCGATCATGCCGTGCAGGCGCGCCTGGCCCCACTCGGGGAAGAACTTGGTGTCGGCGATGCCGCTGAGGGCCGTCTCGCGCAGGCTTTTTCCACCGTCTTTCGGGATCGTGTCCATGCCTGCGAACCACTGGCTCGTTGCGCGGTAGACGATCGGGGTCTTGTGGCGCCAGCAGTGCATGTAGCTGTGGTCGAACATCTTCAGCTCGAACAGGGCGCCGGCTTCGGTCAGCGCGCTGCAGATCGGCTTGGAGGCTTCCCAGATCGTCATGCCGCCGAACAGCGGCAGGTTGGGCGCGAAGCGGCCGTCGCCCATCACCGGCTTGAGGATGTCGTCGTCCTTCATGCCGTGCGCCTTGCACGACTGGAAGTCTTCCAGGCCATAGGCCGGCGCCGAGTGCACCACGCCGGTGCCGCTCTCGGTCGTGACGTAGTCGGCCAGGTACACCGGCGAGACGCGGTCGTAGAACGGGTCGGCCGCATACATCGGGTGCTTGAAGTGCAGGCCGCCCAGTTTTTCGCCCAGGGTAGTGGCGATGGTCTTGCCTTCGAACTTGTAGCGCGCCAGCACCGACTCGGCCAGGTCGGTGGCCAGGATCAAGAGCAGCGGCAGGCCGTCGCGCTCGGTCTGCACCAGCGAGTAGCTTACTTCCGGATTGACGTTCAGGGCCTGGTTCGAGGGGATGGTCCATGGCGTCGTGGTCCAGATCACGATGAAGCCGTTGGCGGTCGGCAGCTCGCCCAGGCCGAAGGCGCTCGCCACCTTGTCGGGCTCGGCGAACGGGAAGCCGACGTCGATCGCCGGGTCGCGCTTGTCCTGGTATTCGACTTCCGCTTCGGCCAGGGCCGAGCCGCAGTCGAAGCACCAGTTCACGGGCTTCAGGCCGCGGTAGACGTAACCCTTCTCCAGCAGCTTGCCCAGCGCCCGCAGCTCGTCGGCCTCGTTACCGTAGGCCATGGTCATGTACGGGTTTTCCCACTCGCCCAGCACGCCCAGGCGGATGAAGCCGGCGCGCTGGCGGTCGATCTGCTCGAGCGCGTAGGCGCGGGCCTTTTGCAGCACTTCGGCGGTCGGCAGGTTCTTGCCGTAGAGTTTTTCGATCTGGATCTCGATCGGCATGCCGTGGCAGTCCCAGCCCGGCACATAGGGCGCGTCGAAACCGGCCATGGTGCGCGATTTCACGACCATGTCCTTCAGGATCTTGTTGACGGCGTGACCGAGGTGGATGTCGCCGTTCGCATACGGAGGACCGTCGTGCAGGATGAATTTCGGACGGCCGGCCGAGGCCTTGCGGATGCGGTGGTAGAGCTTTTTTTCCTGCCATTGCTTGACCCAGCCCGGCTCGCGCTTGGCGAGGTCGCCGCGCATCGGGAAGGGGGTGTCGGTCATGTTGACCGGGTATTTGCTCTCAGGCTTCTTCGCACCTTTCGGCGCGGCGTTCTGGTCAGGTTTGGTATCGGACATAAGCTTCTTCTCTAGGGGATTCGATTCAGGGTCGCGGCAGGGCCGCGGACAGCGCTCAAGGGATCAAGGCGGCGTCAAATTCGGTCGGTGGCGGTCAGCGCGCCGTTGCGGCGCGCGAACCAGGCGCGCGCCTGCACGGCGTCGCTCTCGATGGCGTCGGTCAGGGTAGGCAGGTCGACGTATTTTTCTTCGTCGCGCAGCTTGGCCAGGAATTCGACCCGCACCAGCTTGCCGTAGGCCGAGGCGGCGTAATCGAAGACGTGCACCTCGAGCAGCATGCGGCCGGCGTCTTCGACGGTAGGGCGCACGCCCAGGCTGGCGACGGCCGGCAAGGGAGCGTCGGCCAGGCCATGCACCTGCACCACGAAGATGCCGCACAGGGCAGGGCGGTGCGCCACGCGCAGGTTCAGGGTCGGAAAGCCCAGCGTGCGGCCGAGCTTTTGCCCGTGGATGACGTGGCCCGACATGGTGTACGGGTGGCCCAGCAATTCCTGGGTGGCGTCGAAGTCGCCGGCGGCCAGCGCTTCGCGCACGGCCGACGACGAGATGCGGCGCGCGCCATGCAGCACGGCCGGCAAGGTCTCGACCTGGAAGCCGAACTCGCGGCCGGCTTCCTTGAGCATGGCGATGTCCCCCAGGCGCCGGGCGCCGTAGCGGAAATCGTCGCCGACCATCAGCCATTTCACGTGCAGGCCGTCGACCAGCACACGCTTGACGAAGTCCTGCGGGGCCTGGGCGGCGAAGTGTTCGTTGAAGTGCTCGACGATGACGCGGTCGATGCCGGAATCGGCCAGGTCGCTGAGCTTGTCGCGCAGGTTGGCGATGCGGGCCGGGGCCTTGGACAGGTCGGCACTGCGCTGGGCGAAATACTCGCGCGGATGCGGCTCGAAGGTCATCACGGCCGCTTCGATTCCCAGTCCGGCGGCGGCGCCGCGCACGTGGGCCAGCAATGCCTGGTGGCCACGGTGCACACCGTCAAAGTTGCCGATCGTGAGGGCGCAGGGTGCGCGCGCCCTGTCGTTGGGAAGTCCGCGAAATACCTTCATCAATGTGTTCCTTTGCGCAGCCGGCCGCTCCGGCGCGAAGTGCTGATTATACGGTAACTCGGATGTTGCACAGCAACGTGGGAAGGCGTCACGATCCCCTGCGCTCGTAGGGTGGGCGGCAAACGGTCCACTGGACTGTTTCTCTGCCCACGCGGTGATTGTTATCGGCTCCGTTCACGGACTGGATGATCTTGCCGCCAACGACCACCGCCCAGGCGGCTCAGCCGCCCACCTTACGATCCGGCATGATGCGAATGCCGTCGGCCCTGGACACGACCAAAAAAAAACGCCGCCTGCGAACAGGCGGCGTTTCATGACAGCTTGCTCGCTTAAGCGATCGGGCGGTTGATCGCCATGATCCAGTAGCGGGCCAGGTCGGCAGTGCCTTCCTTGCCGCCCACGGTCTTGAGCGTATTGATGGCTTGCTGCTTCTTGCCGGCGGCAGCGTAGGCTTCGCCCAGGCGTAGCTTGGCTTCGTCGGCGTAGCGCAGGCCACCGGCCTTGATTGCGCCTTCCATCATCTTCAGGCCCTTGTCGGCCTGGCCAGCCTGCACCAGCGAATAACCGAGACCGACCAGCGCGTCGTTGTCCTTGGCGGCCGTGTATTCGGCTTCCAGGGCAGCGACGTTCTTATTCTGCTCAGCCAGGTTCTTCTCGGCCAGTTCCTTCAGGCGCTGGTGACGCGCGGCGTCGGTGCCGGTGCCCAGGGCGCCGGCCTTGTAGCCCTTGTCGATGACCTTCAGGGCTTCAGCCGGAGCCTTGGCCTGCAGCACGAGCTGGGCCATTTCCATGTATTCGCTCGGCTTCTTCAGCAGGTTGTTGGCCAGCTTCAGGCGGTAGACATCCACCGCCAGGCGGCCGCTCGAGAAGCCTGGCTTGCCCTGCACGCGGTTGAGCAGGTCGGTCCAGTACTGGGTCTTCGGGTAGTTCGAGGCCAGCTTTTCGATGGTGGCGACGTAGCCGACCTTGTCGTTCTTCTTGAGCTGGATGTTCGCCAGCATGCCGAGCTCGTCTTCGCTCAGGCGGCCGCTTTTCTCGGCGTTGCGCAGTTCCTGCTCAAGCGCGGCGACATTGCCCTGCTTGTAATAGTTCTGCATCAGGTAGGCGCGCAGCTTTGGATCGTTGCCGTTCTTGAGCAGTTTCTGGATGGTGGCGTTTGCCTTGTTCAGGTCGCCGGCGCGCATGTAGATGCCGACCAGGCCTTCCGAGAACTGCGAACGCTCGCCGGCATTCAGCTTGCCCGAATCGAGCAGCTTTTCGAACGAGTTGGCAGCGGTGTTCCAGTCGCCGGCCGACGATGCCGCCGAGGCGCGCACGCGCTCGATCAGGAAGCGTTCGTTGTCGTCCTTGGCCGCTTTGTCCGCGTCGCGCAGGGCTGCCAGGGCACCCTTATGGTTGCCTTGCTTCATCAGCGATTGGGCTTGCTGGATCGGCTTGCCGATTTCGGCGCGCAGGACCGCGGCATGCACAGGCGCCAGGCCGACGACCGGCACGGCAGCGGTGAAACCGAGGGCGGCCAGTGCGAGGCCAAGGTGTGCGAGACGGAATTTAATCATCTGAAAACATCCTTCTTAAATGGACACGGCAGGGAAACCCTGCCGTGTTGGTCATACATGTGTCGATTACTGGAACTGCTCGTTACCGACCATGCCGATCTTGGTGACGCCGAGACGCTGGGCCGTTGCCATGACACCGGCAACCACCTTGTACTCGACCAGCTTGTTCGGACGCAGGTGCACTTCCGGCTGGTCAGGCATTGCAGCAACGCCGTTCATCTTGGCTTCCAGGGCCGCGCGGTCTCCGACAACTTCACCGTCCCAGAGGATGGTGCCGTCGAAGTCCACATCGATCGTTACGACCACTGGCTTGACCGTCGATGGCGGCGGAGTACCGACCGGCATGTTCAGGTTGACCGAGTGGTTTTGCTTCGGAATCGTGATAATCATCATAATGATCAGAACGAGCAGGACGTCAATCAGCGGCGTCATGTTCATTTCCATCATCGGTTCCGGATCGGCTCCTTTTGCGGAGCCCGAACCCACGTTCATGCTCATGGTGTTTCCTTTTCAAATGTTGGGGCAACGGACGCGGTATCAAGATCCCAGGAGGATAGTGATACCGCGGACAGGGTATTAGCCCTTGTCAGGTGGTTCGATGACGAAACCCACCTTCTGAATCCCAGCACGCTGAGCCGTGTAGATGACCCGGCCGATTGCTTCGTAGCGGCTAGCCTGGTCGCCGCGCACTTTCACAGCAGGTTGCGGCTGCTTCACCGACTGCTCCGCGAGGAACTTGAACAGCTCGTCCGTGTTCGCGATGCGCGTCTGGTTGTAGTACATCTCGCCATCTTTGTTGATGGTGATGTTGACGTCTTCCGGCTTGGTCTTGGTGACCTGGTTCGATTCTGCTGGAAGGGCGACCTTCTGCAGGTTCAGAACCACCGGGCTGGTGATCAGGAAGATGATCAGAAGAACCAACATGATGTCGACTAGCGGCGTCGTGTTGATCTCTGACATCACTGCATCTTCATCTCCGGAATCGGAGCCGACACTCATCGACATGATTTAACCAGCCTTCTTGGCGCCGGCAGCTGCGTTCGAGGTCGACATGGCGCCCGAGATCAGGACCGAGTGCACGTCAGCCGAGAACGAACGGACGTCTTCCATGACCGACTTGTTACGACGAACCAGCCAGTTGTAACCCAGAACCGCAGGAACCGCGACGAACAGACCGAAGGCGGTCATGATCAGTGCTTCACCCACTGGGCCTGCGACTTTGTCGATCGACGCGTTACCCGACATACCGATGGCGGTCAGCGCGTTGTAGATGCCCCAGACGGTACCGAACAGACCGATGAACGGCGAGGTCGAACCGACGGTTGCCAGGAACGACAGGCCGTCCTGCAGACGCGACTGGACGCGGTCCACTGCGCGCTGGATCTGCATGGTGACCCAGGTCGACAGGTCGATCTGCTCGAGCAGGGCGCCGTCGTGGTGCTGGGTTGCCTTGGTGCCGGTTTCAGCGATGAAGCGGAATGGCGAGCCTTCTTTCAGCGATGCCGAACCGGCAGCGATCGATGGGGCTTTCCAGAACTTGGCCGAAGCTTCCTTCGACTGGCGCATGATCTTCTGCTGGTCGATCAGCTTGGTGATGATGATGTACCACGAACCGATCGACATCAGGGCCAGGATGATGATGGTGCCTTTGTTGACGAAGTCGCCTTCTTCCCACATGGCGCCGATGCCGTATGGGTTGTGGACTTCTTCGGTCGAGCCAGCAGCAGCTGCAGGAGCGGCTGCGTCGCCAGCAGGAGCGGCAGCAGCGTCGGCAGCCGGTGCAGCAGCTGCGTCGGCAGCCGGTGCTGCAGCCGCGTCAGCCGCCGGAGCGGTGGCGCCTGCGGCAGGAGCGTCAGCGAAGGCTGGTGCGGAGACCAGGGCCGATGCCGCCGTTACCGAGAACAGGACAGCCGCCAGCATAGCGGACAAACGGGTATTCTTAAACATGCTTCCTCCAAAAATATAAAATAGACAGTTCGCTGAACTTATAACAACGAAAATCAAAGATTGAGACGGTGTTCTGTCTCGGTTTTATTCCAGCGTCCAGACGTACTGCACCGCTGTCCACGCCTGTTGCGGCTGGCCATCAACCATGGCCGGCTTGAATCGGCATTTCGTCAGAGCCGTTTGTGCGGCTCGGTCCAGGTCGCGGAAGCCACTCGACTTCTGCAGTTTGGAATCCATCACGCGACCATCAGCACCAATCAGGAACTGCAGGGTCGTGGTACCGGTTTCTTCGTTACGCTGCGACGAACGCGGATATTCCGGGCGTGCGCAGGTGTTGAAGTCGGCCACTGCTTCGGTACGGCTCGGACCACGTGGCGCTGCCGGCGGTGCCGCAGGCGGTGCTGGTGGTGCCGGCGGTGCCAGCGAGGTGGTCGGCGGCGGCGTGTTGGTTGCCGTCGTGATCGCATTCTGCGGCGGCGGAGGCGTCTGCACCTGCACTTCGACCGGCGGGATGAACGGCGGTGGCGGAGCCTTCATTTCCGGCGGTGGCGGCGGTGGCGGCGTGTCCGGCGGTGGCGGCGGCTTCACCTCTTCGATCAGTTTCGTTTCCACAGCCTCGGTTACCTTGCTCACGATCCGGGTACCCAGGCCATTGACTACTGCCCAAGCTACCAGAACGTGCAACAGGATGACAATGGCGAGACCTGTGAAATTCTTTCCCGGGTTCTTCTCATGCGTAAAATTCATGCCATCTTTCTCCAATACCAACTCTTTTTTGTTGCCACTAAACCCACTCAACACGACAAAAACCTAGGGCCGCTTGCGGGAGATCAAAGAATTATACCTACGAATTCTTTTTTGAGCATACATTTTTGCATACTCAAAAGACTTCTATCTGCCTGTAAAAACAGGCAAACAAGCTCATCTATACACGCTCGGCGCCAGCAGTTTTGTGGTCCAGAAAGCAAGGATGATTTGTAATTGTTTGTCGCAGTTCTCCTCCATGTGTGGATCATCAGGCAGGAATGCCGCATTTACCAAATTTTTACTGCCCAAATCGGCTAATGGCAAATTTCATATTACCAACTCGTGGTGTTTCTGCAAACTATAGCCAGTTTTATGAAACCCGTGCGTACTGTTGACCTGCCAAAAGCGAGGCGCTTCCTGCTGCGAGCCATAGCTGAAAGTCATGGGCGAAACCCGTCTTGATATGCTTCAGTAGTACGAAAGACAAGCATTCGACTCCACCATCACGACGTCTGCATAGCAAAACTACATGACATCGAGCGGTTTGAACAGTGTGTTAGCGCACCCAAGCGCAAATAAAGTTGCGGGGAGGTGGACGCCGGGGCGTGGGTGGGGTGGTAATGCGACTGGGGATGCTAAGGAAAAAAGGGTAATGGGCAACAGTATCCGGCTCCGGCAGGAGGACCCACCACGCCTTGCTGCTGGCGAATGGCGCAGCTCGGCGGTGCGCCGCTGATCCGGGCGCCGTTCTCGTGCGCGTCATCAAGGATAGCCGGATCCGGGCCGGGCCGAAGCGCGATTGAAGAGAAACCGGCGAATGCCCAATCCGCCACCAGGAGGCGGCGGATCGGCAGGGGGCAAAGTCAGCGTCCGCGTTTCTCGCGGCGGCACTCGAGGAAGCTGACCACGTGGCCGCTCGGGTCCACGGTTTCGAGGCGGACGTCGAAGCCCCACAGGCGGGCCACGTGCTTGAGCACTTCCTGGGCCTGCTGGTTCAGCGGGCGCCGGTTGAATTGGGTATGGCGCAGGGTAAGGGCACGGTCGTCCCTGGTATTGACCTGCCACACCTGGATGTTCGGCTCGCGGCTGCCGATGTTGTACTGCTCGGCCAGCTTGTGGCGCACGTAGCGGTAGCCCTGTTCGTCGTGGATCGCCGAAATGGTGAGTTTGTCGCTGCGGTCGTCGTCGAGCACGGCGAAGAAGTGGAAATCGCGGATCAGCTTGGGCGACAGGTATTGGGCGATGAAGCTCTCGTCCTTGAAGTTGCGCATCGCAAAGTCGAGGGTCTTGAGCCAGTCGCTACCGGCCATGTCCGGGAACCAGGCCCGGTCTTCATCGGTAGGCTCTTCGCAAATGCGCCGAATGTCGGTCATCATCGCGAAACCCAGTGCGTACGGATTGATGCCGCTGTAATAGGGGCTGGTGGCCGGCGGCTGGTACACGACGTTGGTGTGACTTTGCAGGAATTCCAGCATGAAGCCGTCGCCGACGATGCCTTCCTTGTACAGGTCTTGCAGGATGGTGTAATGCCAGAAGGTGGCCCAGCCTTCGTTCATTACCTGGGTCTGGCGCTGGGGATAAAAGTATTGCGAGATCTTACGCGTGATGCGCACCAGCTCCCGCTGCCAGGGTTCCAGCAGGGGCGCGTATTTTTCGATGAAGTAGAGCAGATTCTCCTCGGGCTCGGGCGGGAAGCGCACCGGCGCCGTGTCCGCCACCTGTTCTTCGCGCAGCGGCAGCGTGCGCCAGATCGAGTTGACCTGGGACTGGGCATATTCCTCGCGCTCTTTCAGACGGGCTTTTTCTTGTGCTACCGAGAGCTTGGCCGGACGCTTGTAGCGGTCGACCCCGTAGTTCTGCAGGGCGTGGCAGGAGTCGAGCAGGTCTTCGACGGCATCGATGCCATAGCGCTGCTCGCACTCGGCGATATAGTTCTTGGCAAACACCATGTAGTCGACAATGGCGTCGGCATCGGTCCAGGTGCGGAACAGGTAATTGCCTTTAAAGAAGGAATTGTGCCCGTAGGCAGCGTGGGCAATCACCAGCGCCTGCATGGTCAGGCTGTTTTCCTCCATCAGGTAAGCGATGCAGGGATTCGAATTGATGACGATCTCGTAGGCCAGGCCCATCTGGCCGCGCTTGTAGCTTTTCTCGGTCGACAGGAAGTGCTTGCCGAAAGACCAGTGGTTGTAGGACACCGGCATGCCGACCGAGGTGTAGGCGTCCATCATCTGCTCGGCCGTGATGATCTCGAGCTGGTTCGGGTAGGTGTCCAGGTTGTAGCGCTTGGCCACCCGCTTGATTTCATCGTGCGCCTGCTCGATCAGATCGAAGGTCCATTCGGACTGTTCGGGCAGCGCGCGCGGGTTGTTCGGGTCTCGTGGCATGGGGTGCCTCCGTATCGGTTTTCAGCAGCGGGTTTGCGCTGCTTTCCTCTATCGCTACTTCGGCTGTTTCTTGAACAGCTCGCGGAAGACCGGATAGATATCGGCCGGCGTGACGATCTTCTGCATGGCGAAATTCTTGTGGTGGTCGGCCACCTCGCAATATTGCTCCCACAGGTTTTGCGGCGGGCCGTCGGTGATCTCGACATAGGTGTAGTACTGGACCCGCGGCATGATGGCGTTGTTCAGGATCTGCTTGCACAGTACCGAGTCGTTGTCCCAGTTGTCGCCGTCGGAGGCCTGGGCCACGTAGGCATTCCAGTCCGAGCTGCCGTAGCGCTCGGCAATGACTTTCTGCAGCAGGTGCAGGGCCGAGGACACCACGGTGCCGCCGGACTCGCGCGAATGGAAGAATTCGTTCTCGTCGACCTCGGCCGCCGCCGTGTGGTGGCGGATGAAGACCACTTCGATCTTCTCGTACACGCGTTTGAGGAACAGGTAGAGCAGGATGAAGAAGCGCTTGGCGGTGTCCTTGCGGGTCTCGTCCATCGAGCCGGAAACGTCCATGATGCAGAACATGACGGCCTGGGTGCTGGGCTTGGGCACCTTGATCCGGTTCGAGTAGCGCAGGTCGAAGGGGTCGATGAAGGGAATGGCGTTGAGGCGAATGTGCAGGTGGTGGATGCGCTCCTTGAGCTCGACCACCATCTCGTCGTCCAGCGGCGCGCCGGCATCCAACAGCAACTGCAATTCTTCCTCGGCTTCGCGCAGCTGGCGCCGGGCCGGGCCGCCCACGGCGATGCGGCGGCCGAGTGCGCCGCGCAAGGAGCGCAGCACGTGGATGTTCGAGGGCGTGCCGGAGACGTTGTAGCCGGCGCGCTGGCTCTTGAATTCGACAGTCTGGGCAAGCTGGGTCTTGACCATGTTCGGCAGCTCGAGATCTTCGAAGAAATAATTCATGAATTCTTCGCGCGAAAGCTCGAAGATGAAATCGTCTTCGTTGGTCTGGTCGCTGTTGCCGGCGCGCCCGCGCCCGGCGCCGCCGCCGCCGCTGCGGGGGCGGTTGAACTGGTCGCCTTTCTGGTATTCGGTGTTGCCGGGGTTGACCGTTTCCCAGACGCCGCCATGGGCGTGGCCAAAATGCGGCTCGTTCACGTCCTTGACGGGAATCGTGACCTTCTCGCCGTTCTCGATGTCGGTGATCGAGCGGCCCTTGATCGCGCGGCCGACCGCATCCTTGATTTGCGCCTTGTAGCGGCGCAGGAAGCGTTCGCGGTTGACCGCTGACTTGTTCTTGCCCTGCAAGCGACGGTCGATGAGGTAAGTCAAAACAGGCCTCCCTGGAAACACTCGGGGTACCGGCAAGCTCCCGGTGCCCTTATCTTAATACGCTGCGCGATTGTGCGTGCGGCGCACATGCCAACGAAGCCGAAGGTCCGGGGCGGGGCCTGCGCCGCCGCCGGGCGGCCTCGTCAAGCACAGAGCGCGGGGCGCGCCGGGCGCACCCCGCGCTCCTTGCTTACGAGGACTTCCTCACGCGCAAGTACCATTCGCAGAGCAGGCGCACCTGTTTCGGCGTATAGCCCTTCTCGACCATGCGGGCCACGAAGTCGGCATGCTTGTTGGCATCCTCGGCACTGGCCTTGGCATTGAAGGAAATCACCGGCAGCAATTCCTCGGTGTTCGAGAACATCTTCTTCTCGATCACGCTACGGAATTTCTCGTAGCTGGTCCATGCCGGGTTCTTGCCGGCATTCGTCGCCCGCGCACGCAGGCTGAAGTTGACGATCTCGTTGCGGAAGTCTTTCGGATTCGAGATGCCGGCCGGTTTCTCGATCTTCTCGAGTTCGGCATTGAGCGATTCGCGGTCGAAGCTCTCGCCGGTATCCGGATCGCGGAATTCCTGGTCCTGGATCCAGAAGTCGGCAAAGGTCACGTAGCGGTCGAAGATGTTCTGGCCGTATTCCGAATAGCTTTCCAGGTAGGCGGTCTGGATTTCCTTGCCGATGAAATCGACATAGCGCTGCGCCAGGTGCTCCTTGATGTACGACAGGTAGCGCTGCTCGGTCTCCGGCGGGAATTGCTCGCGCTCGATCTGCTGTTCGAGCACGTAGAGCAGGTGCACCGGGTTGGCCGCCACTTCGGTATTGTCGAAGTTGAAGACCTTAGACAAGATCTTGAAGGCAAAGCGCGTCGACAAGCCGTTCATGCCTTCGTCCACGCCGGCGTAGTCGACGTATTCGTGCAGCGACTTGGCTTTCGGGTCGGTGTCCTTCAGGTTCTCGCCGTCGTAGACCAGCATCTTGGAATAGATGCTGGAGTTTTCCGGGTCCTTCAGGCGCGACAGGATGGCGAACTGGGCCATCATGCGCAGCGTGCCCGGGGCGCAGGGCGCCTTGTCGAGCGAGGAGTTGTGCATCAGCTTGTCGTAGATCTTGATCTCGTCCGACACGCGCAGGCAATAGGGCACCTTGACGATATAGATGCGGTCGAGGAATGCCTCGTTGTTGCGGTTGTTGCGGAAGGTCTTCCACTCGGACTCGTTCGAGTGCGCCAGCACGATACCCTCGAAGGGAATCGCGCCGAAACCTTCGGTGCCCTTGTAGTTGCCTTCCTGCGTGGCCGTCAGCAGCGGGTGCAGCACCTTGATCGGCGCCTTGAACATCTCGACGAATTCCATCAGGCCCTGGTTGGCCAGGCACAGGCCGCCGGAATAGCTGTAGGCGTCCGGATCGTCCTGGGCATAGTCTTCGAGCTTGCGGATATCCACTTTGCCGACCAGCGAGGAAATATCCTGGTTGTTCTCGTCGCCGGGTTCGGTCTTGGAAATCGCGACCTGCTTCAGGATCGACGGATAGCGCCGCACCACGCGGAACTTGTTGATGTCGCCGCCGAACTCGTGCAGGCGCTTGACCGCCCAGGGGCTGGGGATCGCGCGCAGGTAGCGGCGCGGGATGCCGTAGTCTTCTTCGAGGATGGTGCCGTCTTCGAGCTCGTTGAACAGGCCCAGGGGCGACTCGTTCACGGGCGAACCCTTGATCGCATAGAAGGGCACGTGTTCCATCAGGCTCTTGAGCTTTTCCGCGATCGACGATTTACCGCCCCCGACCGGGCCCAGCAGGTAAAGGATCTGCTTGCGCTCTTCCAGGCCCTGCGCCGCGTGGCGGAAGTAGGAGACGACTTGCTCGATCACTTCTTCCATGCCGTAGAACTCGCGGAAGGCCGGATAGATCTTGATGACCTTGTTCGCAAATATGCGCGACAAACGCGGGTCGAGGCGGGTGTCGACCAGGGTCGGCTCGCCAATGGCGGCCAGCATGCGCTCCGGGGCGGTGGCGTAGGTGAGGGGATCCTGTTTGCACAATTGGAGGAACTCCGACATGGAATATTCCTCTTCCCGGGTGCGCTCGTAGCGGGCTGCGTAGTTGTCAAAGATGCTCATTTCGAATGTCCTTTATGTACAAACAGCGTGTGCTAACAACGATCACTGTCATGGCAGCCGAATTGTCAAAGGCAGCCCTGGGCCCCGGGTTTTGTTGGCGTTGCTCCTGTCGGTCGCCCGCATGCGCAGCCGGGATCGCCGGTAGCGCGGATGCTGCGATTTTTTTTGTTATCGACCCGGAATGGACCTGCGCGGCCCTTCCGATCTCCCGCTGTTGGAGAGCGTCTTTTTTGCGTTTGTGAAATTTATTATGTGCCTATTAGTTCCCGAAGTCAAAGCGTGTCGTGCAAGCTGATGTAAGTTCTGTAAGTGCTTGAATCGAATAAGGAAAGAAGGTTTTTGCAAGCACGCGGCGGAGGCGTAAAAGAAGCGTATTGACGCCATTCCGACATCGTCGATCGCTGCAAATCGGCCTGCTTCCGGCGCGCTGTTTTTTCCATCGCCGCGCGCCGATACTGCACTGTAGCCCGAGGCGGCGGCGCACGCAAATCGTGCCCGGCAAGTGCAGCTTTTACCTATGACGGAAAGCCTTTTGCAGGCATGCGTTACACTTGTCGATCATGTCTTGTCCCGCCGGAGAAACTATGCTGAACGACCAGCTGCGCCGCATTCTGCTCACCATGCCGAAGGCCGAATTACATATCCATATCGAAGGATCGCTGGAGCCAGAGCTGATATTTGAGCTGGCACAAAGAAATGGCGTCTCGCTGCCCTATCCCTCGGTCGAGGCGTTGCGCGAGGCCTACGCTTTCAGCGATCTGCAGTCCTTCCTGGACATTTATTACGCCGGCGCCAGCGTGCTCCTGACCGAACAGGATTTCTACGACATGACGGCGGCCTACCTGGCGCGCGCCGCGCTGGATAACGTACGCCACACCGAAATCTTCTTCGACCCGCAAACGCATACCGCGCGCGGCGTGCCGTTTGAAACCGTCATCACCGGCATCTGGCGCGCCTGCCAGGACGCGCCCATCAGCGCCAGCCTGATCATGTGCTTCCTGCGCCACCTGTCGGAAGAAGAAGCGCTGGCCACGCTCGACGAAGCGCTGCCTTACCGCGACAAGTTCATCGGCGTCGGCCTGGATTCCTCCGAAGTCGGCCATCCGCCCGAGAAATTCGCGCGCGTGTTCGAGCGCGCGCGCCAGCTTGGCCTGCGCCTGGTGGCGCATGCGGGCGAGGAGGGCCCGCCCGCCTATATCGAGAGCGCGCTGGACGTGCTCAAGGTCGAGCGCATCGACCACGGCGTGCGCAGCCTCGAAAGCCCGGAACTGGTGGCGCGCCTGGTGCGCGAGGGCATGGCGCTGACCGTGTGCCCGCTGTCGAACATCAAGCTGCGCGTGTTCGACGGGATGCAGAGCCACAACCTGCGCGAGCTGCTCGACAAGGGCCTGGCGGCCACCGTCAATTCGGACGACCCGGCCTATTTCGGCGGCTACATGAATGACAATTTCATCGCCGTCTTCGAAGCCTTGCCGCTCGACACCGGGCACGCGCGCCAGCTGGCGCATAACAGCTTTGCCGCGTCCTTCCTCGACCCGGAGCGCAAGCGCGCGTTCCTGGCCGAGGTGGACGCCTTCTTCGCTCACGCATAAAGGCCGCACATGTTCAGACAGTCCCTCCGCATGACCGCGCGCGACTGGCGCGCCGGCGAACTGCGTTTCCTGCTGGTGGCCCTGATCGTCGCCGTGGCGGCCTTGTCCTCGGTGGGCTTCTTCATCGACCGCATGCGCTCTGGCTTGAACCGCGACGCCCACCAGCTGCTGGGCGCCGACCTGCTGGTCAATGCCGACGACCCGATCCAGAAGAACTGGCGCGAGGAAGCGCGCCGGCGCGGCCTGCTGGTGGCCGAAACCGTGGCCTTCCAGAGCATGGCGCAGGCCGGCGAGGGCGAGGCATCGAGCGCCCAGCTGGCCGCGGTGAAGGCGGTGGAGCCGGGCTATCCGCTGCGCGGGCAGCTGAGCATCACCACCGATCCCGACCAGGCCAGCGGCGCGATCGGACAAAAAACCCGCGCCACGCCCGAACCGGGCACGGTCTGGGTCGATGCCAACCTGCTGCCGGCCTTGCGCGTGGGCGTGGGCAGCGGCATCCAGCTGGGCGACAAGACTTTCCGCATCGCGCAGCTGATCGCCACCGAACCCGATAAGGGCGCCTCGTTCGCCAATTTCGCGCCGCGCGTGATGCTGTCGCTGCCGGACCTGGCGGCGACCCGCCTGGTGGATGAATTCTCGCGCGTGACCTACCGCCTGCAGGTGGCCTCGACCTCGAGGAACGACATGGCGGCGGTCGCCGCCTTCGAAAAATGGCTGCGCGCCGACCTGGCCGCGCGCAACGTGCGCGGGGTGCGCATCGAAACCCTGGAAAACGGCCGCCCCGAGATGCGCGCCACGCTCGACCGCGCCGACAGCTTCCTGTCGCTGGTCGGGCTGCTGTCGGCCATGCTGGCGGCGGTGGCGGTGGCCATGGCGGCGCGCCGCTTCATGCAGCGCCACCTGGATGCCTGCGCCATGCTGCGCTGCCTGGGGCTGACCCAGAACCAGGTCGGCGCGATGTACCTGATCGAATTCGCCCTGGTGGGACTGGCGGGGAGCGTGCTGGGCGTGCTGGTGGGCTTCGGCGCCCACTTCATCCTGCTCGAATTGATCGGCAGCCTGCTGCCGCCGGACCTGCCGCCGGTCTCGATCCTGCCCGCGCTGCAGGGCGTCGCCACCGGCTTGCTGCTGCTGGTAGGCTTCGCGCTGCCGCCGGTGCTCCAGCTGCGCAACGTGCCGCACAACCGCGTGATCCGGCGCGAAGCCGCGGCCCCGCAGCCGCTGGCGCTGGCCACCTATGGCCTGGGCGTCGGCGTGTTCCTGGCGCTGCTGCTGTGGCAGGCCGGCGATACCAAACTGGCCCTGATGACGGCGGCCGGCTTCCTCGGCGGCCTCGGGGTCTTTGCCCTGGTGGCCTGGCTGGGCC
This sequence comes from Telluria sp. AZSoR62, assembly GCF_058111565.1. NCBI lineage: Bacteria > Pseudomonadati > Pseudomonadota > Betaproteobacteria > Burkholderiales > Oxalobacteraceae > Telluria > Telluria sp. AZSoR62. Next base: position 41,363 of record NZ_JBYTST010000001.1, on the reverse strand, counting down.
TGCGCCTGCTGCGCCACCTGCGCGGCGCCTTCCGGCACCAGGCCTGGCGCTTTGCCATCACCTCGCTGCAGCGCCGTCCCGGCGCCACCGTGGTGCAGGTGGTGTCGCTCTCGCTCGGCTTGATGGCGCTGCTGCTGCTCACCGTGGTGCGCGGCGACCTGATGAGCGCCTGGCGCACCGCCACGCCGCCGGATGCGCCGAACCGCTTCATCATCAATATCCAGCCCGAGCAGGCCCCTGGGGTCGAACGCCAGCTGGCCGGCGCCGGCGTCAAGGACGTGACCTTGTTCCCGATGATCCGCGGGCGCCTGACCGCCATCAACGGCAAGCAGCTCACCCGCGACAGCTTCCAGAACGGCGAGGCGCGCCGCATGGCCGAACGCGAATTCAACCTGTCGACCACCGACAAGCTGCCGGAGTCGAACGAGGTGGTGGCCGGCAAGTGGTTCAGCGATGAGCCAGGGGCGGCGGCCATGGGCGAAGCCTCGGTCGAGCAGAAGCTGGCCCAGACCCTGGGCCTGAAGCTGGGCGACGTGATGCGTTTCGACATGGGAGGCCTGGTGGTGGAATCGAAAGTCACCAGCCTGCGCAAGCTCGAATGGGGCTCGATGCGGGCCAACTTCTTCGTCATCATCAACCCGCAGGCGATGGCCGATGCGCCGCGCAGCTACATGACGGCCTTCCACCTGCCCGGCAGTGCGGGCGGGCTCACCAACAGCCTGACACGCGCCTACCCGAACCTGACCGTGATCGACGTCTCGGGCATCATCCGCCAGTTGCAGGACGTGCTCGACCAGGTGGTGGTGGCAGTCGAATTCCTGTTCGTGTTCACGCTCGCCTCGGGCGTGCTGGTGCTGTATGCGGCGCTGATGGGTTCCCAGTCCGAGCGCACGCGCGAAGCCGGCCTGCTGCGCGCGCTCGGCGCGACCCGCGGGCAGCTGGCCACCGCCCAGCGCATCGAATTCATCCTGGTGGGCAGCCTGTCCGGTGTATTGGCCGCCAGCGGCGCGGCGGCGATGGGCTGGGCGCTGGCCGAATACGTCTTCAAGTTCCCCTGGCGCTTCGAGCCGGGCGTGTGGCTGGCCGGCGTGGCGGTGGGCGTGATCTGCGCGCTGCTGGGCGGCTGGCTGGGCCTGCGCAGCGTGCTGCGCCAGCCGCCGCTGCAAACCCTGCGCGAGGCTTGAAGCAGGTTTGCAACAGGGCCAAGCCGGGAGGGCCACGCGCCGTCCCGGCTGCGCTATCATGCTGGCCATGCCAGAATCGACTACCCCTGAAGCCCGAACGCTGTACGACGTGATGGGCGGCGCCAGTCGCCTGCGCGAACTGGTCGACCGCTTCTACGACCTGATGGAGCTGGAGCCGGAATTTTCCGTCATCCACGCCATGCACCCGAGCCCCAACGACAGCTCGCGCGACAAGCTGTTCATGTTCCTGTCCGGTTGGACCGGCGGCCCCGATCTGTTCGTGCAGCAGCATGGCCACCCGCGCCTGCGCGCGCGGCACCTGCCATTTGCCATCGGCACCCAGGAGCGCGACCAGTGGTTGCGCGCCATGGCCTGGGCGATGGAAGACCTGGGCTACGACGAGGCGCTGCGCATGCGGCTGATGCAATCGTTCTACCAGACCGCCGACCGGATGCGGAACAAGGCCGACTGACATGGGTATCGCCGAACTCCTGATCCTGCTGGTCCTGCTGGTCGTCGTCGTCCTGCAACTGCTGCTGCTTGCCCGCGCACGCAATGCCGGAGACGGCCGCCACATCGAACGCCTCGAGCGCGAGCTGCGCCTGGAGCTGCAATCGACCGCCCAGGCCACGCGCCAGGAAGTGGCGGGACACATGGGGCAGTACCATGCGGCCGGCGTGCAGCAGTTCGACAGCATGCGCCAGCAGATGCAGCTGCAATCGTCCAGCGGCCGCGAAGAGCAGGCGCGCGCCCTCAAGCGCTTTGCCGACACGCTGCAGCAGACCCTGTCGAACCTGACCGAATCGAACGCCCAGCGCATGCTGGAAGTGCGCGGCACGCTGGAGACCAAGATCCGCGATCTGCAGAACGACAATGCCAAGCGCCTGGAAGAAATGCGCCAGACCGTCGACGAAAAGCTGCACGCCACGCTGGAGACGCGCCTGACCGAATCGTTCAGGCAGGTCAGCGACCGGCTGGACAAGGTGCACCAGGGCCTGGGCGAGATGCAGCAGCTGGCCATCGGCGTGGGCGACCTCAAGCGGGTACTCACCAACGTCAAGACCCGCGGTACCTGGGGCGAAGTGCAACTCGAGATGCTGCTCGAGCAGGTACTCACGGTCGACCAGTACGCCAAGAACGTCGAAACGATCGCCGGCACCGGCGCGCGGGTGGAATTCGCGATCAAGCTGCCGGGCGTGAGCGAAGGCGGGGCGCCGCTATGGCTGCCGATCGACGCCAAGTTCCCGAAAGAGCAGTACGAACGCCTGCTGGAAGCGGCCGACCGGGCCGACGCCGAGGGCGTGGCGCGCTTCGGCGCCGAGCTCGAACGCGCGGTGCGCCTGGAAGCCAAGACCATCTGCGAAAAATACGTCTCGCCGCCGCAGACGACCGACTTTGCGATCCTGTTCCTGCCGACCGAAGGCCTGTACGCGGAAGTGATGCGCCGTCCGGGCCTGGCCGACGACCTGCAACGCTCGCTGCGGGTATCGATCGCCGGGCCATCGACCCTGTCCGCGCTGCTCAACAGCCTGCAGATGGGCTTCCGCACGCTGGCGCTGGAAAAGCGCTCGTCCGAGGTGTGGCAGGTGCTGGGCGCAGTCAAGACCGAGTTCACCAAGTTCGGCGACGTGCTGGCCACCACCAAGGCGACCCTGGAAAAGGCCGCCAAGAACATCGAAGGCGCCGAAGTGCGCAGCCGCGCGATGGCGAAGAAGCTGAAGTCGGTGGAAGCCTTGCCGGCCGAGGCGGCGCAACTGCTGCTCGGGACCGAACGCAGCGACGGCGACGAGTAATCCGCCACCGGCTCTCCGAACCCCCCTGATATCACTTCGGGGTCAGGTCTGACATTCGGACACAGGCTCAAGCATACGAACGGCTTATGGATGAGGTCGTGTCCAAATGTCAGACCTGACCCCGATCGTGTTGCAGGGCCTACAGCTGAGATCGTGTCCGAATGTCAGACCTGACCCCGATTTTGTCTGGAACGGTGGACTGGCGTGTCGATTGCAGGCCGCGGCTTACATCAAACCTTCGAACGGGATGATGTCGACCATGTCGCCCGCCACCACGTTGCCCTGCTCGTCGTGCAGTACCACCATGCAGTTTGCCTCCGACATCGAGCGCAAGATGCCCGAGCCTTGCGAGCCGGTGATGCGCACTTCGGGCTGGCCATCCGTTCCTGGCGCAAGGATGCCGCGCTGGTATTCGGTGCGGCCCGGCTTCTTGCGGATCGCGGTGCTCGAGCGCGCACGCAATAGCGGCAGCGGGGCGTCGGCGCCCATCATGCGCAGCAGCGCTTCGCGTGCGAAGAAGTAGAAGGACACCATGACGGCCACCGGGTTGCCGGGCAGGCCGAACAGGAAAGCGCTGCGGCCGTTGGACTGGATGCGGCCAAAGGCCAGGGGGCGCCCCGGGCGCATGCCGATCTTCCAGAAGGTCACGTCGCCCAGCTTGCCCATCACCTGCTTGGTGTAGTCGGCCGCGCCGACCGAGACGCCGCCCGACGTGATGATGGCGTCCGCGTTCTCGCAGGCGCTGCGCAGGGTGTCTTCCAGCGCCTGCGGGTCGTCGCGCACCACGCCCATGTCGATGAAGTCGCAGCCCAGGCGCTGCAGCATGCCGTAGATCGTATAGCGGTTGCTGTCGTAAACGCAGCCTTCGGGAAGTAGCTCGCCAACCGAGCGCAACTCGTCGCCGGTCGAGAAGAAAGCGACCCGCAGGCGCCGCTGCACGGCCACTTCGGGCATGCCGAGCGAGGCGAGCAGGCCGAGGTCGGCGGGGCGCACGATGCGGCCGGCTGTCAAGGCCGGGCTGCCGGCCTTCAGGTCTTCGCCGGCGAAGCGGCGGTTGTCGCCAGGACGGATCACGCCGGCGCCTAGAGTGATGGTCTCGCCATCCTGCTTGACGAATTCCTGCGGCACCACGCTGTCGCAACCGAGGGGCATGACGCCGCCCGTCATGATGCGCACGCACTCGCCGGGAGCGGGAACGAGGCCCGACGGATTGCCGGCCAAGGCAGTGCCGATCACGCGCAGGCTCACCGGCGCGTCAAGCCCCAGGTCTTCACCGCGCAGCGCAAAACCGTCCATCGCCGAGTTGTCGTGCGCAGGCACGTTGATCGGCGAGACGACATCGGCGGCGAGCACGCGGCCGAGCGCCGAGCGCAGCGCGACTTGTTCGATTGCGCGCACCGGCTGCACGAAGTCGCGGATGATGCGCTGGGCGTCGCGCACCGGGAGCGCGTCCGGGTCGTAGCCGTCCAGGCAGCTGGTCACTTTTGCCAGTGTTGGCGGCAAGGTGTCGTCGAGCACGTGCAGCTCGTCGAGGGTATTGATGTTGCGGAAGGCATCGGCATCCTCGAACAGGACCTCGACCGCTTTGAGCTCCTTGTACCAGCCGTCCATGCGCCGTCCGCCTTCGAGCAGGTATTGCGACAGCACCGGCAGCCGGGTGGCCTTGACCAGGCAGAACACCGGATGCGGCTGGGGACGCATGCCAGCTTCCTGGGTCACGGCAAAGGCCAGGTCGGCGTCGGCTTCTTCGACCGCGGCGGCCAGCCTGGCCGCCAGGTCGTGCGGCAGGAAAGGGGAATCGCAGGGCACGGCCAGCAGCCAGGGCGTGACGCAGTGGCGCAGCCCGGCCTGCAGGCCGGCCAGGGGGCCCGCGAAATCCGGCGTTTCGTCGGCCCAGACGGGCGAGGCCAGTTCCAGCCAGGCTTCCAGGTTGCGGTTGGCGTTGACCATGACCGAGCCGACCTGCGGCAGCAGGCGGTCGATCACGTGCTGTGCCATCGTGCTGCCGCGGAAGGGCTGCAAGCCCTTGTCCACATTGCCCATGCGCGAGCCGCGCCCGCCCGCCAGGACCAGTCCTGTGATGAGTTTCTTGTCCATGTATTTCTAACCGCCGATGTAAGACATTTCAACGCGCTTGGCCCCAGGCGCCAGGCTTGATGTATCGATGGTGCGGGTTTCCGAATAGCGGTCGGTGCGTCCGCGCCAGAGCTGGGCGACGGCGCCGGAGAGCTCGTCGTCCGTGCGGCCGGTGCGCAGCAAGGCGCGCAGGTCGTGGCCGCGGGTGGCGAACAGGCAGGTGTAGAGCTTGCCCTCGGTGGACAGGCGCAGGCGCGAGCAGTCGTGGCAGAAGGCCTGGGTAACGCTGGAGATCACGCCGACTTCGCCGCTGCCGTCGAGGTAGCGCCAGCGCGCGGCGGTTTCGCCCGCGTAGTTGGCCGAGGCAGGAGCGAGCGGCAGCTCGGCATGGACGCGCCGGATGACTTCGGCCGAAGGAATCACCTCGTCCATGTTCCAGCCATTCGACGCGCCCACATCCATGTATTCGATGAAGCGCAGGATGAAGGGCGAGCCCTTGAAGTGGCGCGCCATCGGCAGGACTTGGCCGTCGTTGGTGCCGCCCTTGACCACCATATTGACCTTGATCGGTCCGAGCCCGGCCGCATGCGCCGCGTCCAGCCCGTGCAGCACGTCGGCGACCGAAAAATCGACATCGTTCATGCGGCGGAACATGGCTTCGTCGAGCGCGTCGAGCGACACCGTCACGCGGTCCAGGCCAGCATCCTTCAGGGCCTGGGCCTTGCGCGCCAGCAGCGAGCCATTGGTGGTGAGGGTCAGGTCGAGCGGGCGGCCGCTGGGCGTGGGCAGCGCGCGCAGCATGCCGACCAGGCGCTCGAGGTTCTTGCGCAGCAGCGGCTCGCCCCCGGTCAGGCGGATCTTCTCGACGCCGTGCGCAATGAAGATGCGCGCCACGCGCTGGATCTCTTCGAAAGAGAGCAGCTCGCTGTGCGGCAGGTAGGCGTAATCCTTGTCGAACACTTCCTTCGGCATGCAGTACACGCAGCGGAAATTGCAGCGGTCGGTGACCGAGATGCGCAGGTCATGCAGCGGCCTGCCGAGGGTATCGAGCAGCTGTCCCGTGGGTGCGTCGACCTCGCCTGGCACCGCCAGCATCGGCGAGCGCAAGTCGTTGATCATGATGATTTTTTCAGCCATGCCAATACGATAGCACGAGCCCCGCCAGCGCACAGGCGGCGATCAGCCGGATGGGCCCGACCTTGAAGCCCAGCAGCGCGATGCCGGCGGCAGCGCCGATGGCGATCGCGGTCGGCTGCACCACGCCCCCGGCAAAGAATACATGCTGCCCGAAGAATACCGCCAGGCTCGCTACCACCCCGACCACGGCCGCCGAGATCGCGGTGAGCGGCGCGGTGAGCCGCACGTTGCCTCGTCCGGACTCGACCAGCGGCCCGCCAGCCAGGATGAACACGAAGGAGGGCAGGAAGGTAAACAGCGCCGCGACCAGCGCGCCGGCAGCCCCGGCCAGGGGCAGGGCGTCCGGCCCGAACAGCGCATGGGTCCAGCCGCCCACGAAGCCGACAAAGGCCACGATCATGATCAGGGGCCCGGGCGTGGTTTCGCCCAGCGCCAACCCGTCGATCATCTGCGCGGCGCTCAGCCATTCATATTGTTCGACCGCGCCCTGCACCACATAGGGCAGCACCGCGTAGGCGCCGCCAAACGTCATCAAGGCCGCCTTGGTGAAGAACCAGCCCATCCGGGCCAGGGTGCCGTCGACGCCGTAGACCGCGGCCAGCAGCAGCCAGGCGGCCAGCGCCAGTCCAATGCCGGTCAAGGCCATCTTGACGAGGCCACGCAGCGAGAAGCGCGCGTGCTCGGGTGTCGGGGTGTCGTCGTCGATCAGCGCCGGGCCGTAGTGCTTGCGCTCGAGCGGATGGGCGCCGCCAAGCTGGAAGCGATGCGGCCAGAGGCGCCCGCCCAGGACGCCGGCGAGTGCCGCCAGCAGCACGATCAGCGGGAAGGGCAGGTCGAACACGGCGATCGCGATGAAGGCCAGCGCGGCAATCGCGCAGAGCACACCATTGCGCAGGGTGCGCGAGCCGATGCGCCAGGCCGCGGCGACGACGATGGCCACGACCGCCGGCTTGATCCCGGCCATGATCCCGGCAACCGCCGGCAAATGGCCCCAGGCCAGGTAGATCGACGACAGCCCGATGAGCAGCAGCAGCGAAGGGAGGATGAACAGCAGCCCTGCCATGATGCCACCGAGCTTGCGGTGCAGCAGCCAGCCGATGTAGACAGCTAGTTGGGTCGCTTCCGGGCCGGGCAGCAGCATGCAGTAGTTCAGCGCGTGCAGGAAGCGTTGTTCGGAAATCCAGCGGCGGCGCTCGACCAGTTCGGCGTGCATCAGGGCGATCTGGCCGGCGGGGCCGCCGAAGCTGATGAAGCCGAGCTTGAGCCAGTAGAGGAGGGCCTGGCGAAGGGTGACGGGGGCGGGCGCTTGCATGGGCGCTATCCTAACCCATCGATATGACAGTGGCATGCTGCTGGGCGCCAAATAAAAGGCGCTGTGCCCGTTACGTGTGGAAGATGCCCAGCGCCGCTCGCAGCAGTGTCTCCGGTGAGCTGATGCGTTCACCATCGAGCGCCCAGCGCCAGCCCAGGTAGTTCGGAAGATAACGCGTAGCGACGCCGTAAAAGCGCGCGAGCCATTGCCGGAAGCGCCGGTGGTAAGCGTTGACGTTCTGCACATGTAGCGCGCCGCGCACCCGCTCACCATGACGCAGGTTCACGAAAGCGTGGGCGATCCCTGCTTCGCGCGCAAAGGCCCGGTAAGCAGGATGCCCGTCGGTCACGAGCAGCACATCCTTGTCGAGCCTGGGACCGAGGTGCCGGTGCAGCTGCTGTTTGGTGACTGCAGCCCGGCCGGTGATGAAATCGAGGGTTTGCCCCGTGCGGTCGCGCGCCACCAAAATACAAACGTGCTCGTGCGTGATGCCGCGGCTGGCAGCAACGCCGCCGCGCTGCCGCGCGGGCCGATCCAGCGTGCGCGAGCCTTTTTGCGATTCCAATAAAAACATTTCGTCGGCTTCTGCAATGCCGGCTAGGCGCTCGGCCCGGTCGTGCTTGGTGATCGATAGAAAACGGTGGCGCCAGCGAAAGCTGGTGTTGCGGTGTACGCCGACCGCCTTGGCAGCTGCGCGCACACTCTTGGTCTCGAGCATGCGTTCAAGGTAGTCGAGCCATTTGGCGCGATGGCGCAGGCGCGACAGCGGTGTGCCGCTCAAGACGCTGAAGGTCTTACGGCAGACGCGGCAGCGATAGCGTTGGATCCCACGGTCCATCCCGTGCCGGTAAGGGCGCTCGGCCTGGCAGGAGGGACAACAAGGGCTGGGTTTGGCCTGGGCAATGGCCGCGCAGACGCGTTCGAATCCGATTGCAGGGCGCAAGGCGTCGAGCAGCTGCCCTCGCTGGCGCCGCGTCAACGAAGGCAATTGCTTGAGCCACCTGCTGAACCCTGCCCCGTTCATGGCGCACCCGACGATCGATCAGATCATCGTTGGACTGCTTTAAAGCTCGACAGTTCAATTTCTACAGTTTGCGGTGACAGCGCCAAATAAAAAGGGAAGCCGAAGCTTCCCTTTCTGACCTTCTATACGGCAAGGCTTACTGGCGGCTGGTATCCACCTGAATCAGCGGCTCGTCCACCGGCACGACGACCGGCTTGCGGGCACGGCCGACACGCTGGGTCGACGCGGCCTGGGCAGCGGCTTCCTGGGCGGCGCGCAGCTTTTCCGGATCGGTCGAGGCCAGCTGCAGGCCGGCCTTGGACAGCACGTCGTCCATGTTCACCGACGGCTGGGCGGCGACAGGTGCAGGTGCGGCTGGAGCAGGTGCGACCGGCGCCGGGACAGCAACAGGTGCCGGTGCCACTTCCACAGGCGCTGGCGCTGCAGCAACTGGAGCAGGCGCAACGACAGGTGCAGGAGCAGCAACCGGAGCAGGAGCGGCCTCGACAGCGGGAGCAGCCGCGGCTTGTGCAGCAGCCACCGATGCGGCGGTCGGGAAGGCCCAGGCACCGATTTCACCCGCGGCCGGCGCCACCGCAGCGGCAGGAGCCGCTGCAGGCGCAGGAGCAGCAGGAGCCGCGGCAACCGGAGCAGGCGCGGCGGCAGCAGCTTCGGCCTGCGCCTTGGCAGCGGCGGCGGCAGCCACCGATGCGGCGGTCGGGAAGGCCCATGGCGCCGGCTCGGTCGATGCGGCAGCCTGCTTGGCCCGTGGCGGACGGCCCTGGGCGGCGACCTTGGCGGCTTCTTCGTCGGCTACCGGCGTAAAGGCCGGTGCGCCTTCCACGCCTTCCATGCCCTCGCTGCCTTCCGCGCCTTCACGGTCGCGGCGGTTGCGGTTGCGGCCACCGCGGCGGCGGCGGCGGCGCGGCTCGTCGCCGTCGGCGTCGAGTTCCTCGCCGGCAGGACCGGTCGCGGCGACCTTCACCGCGTGCTCGAGCACGTCGCCATGCGGGGTGCTGGTCGACAGTTCGGCTTCGACCGGCACCGGGGTGGCGTGCAGCTTCAGTTCTTCCGCCTTGGCTTCGACCGGCTGGGCAGCAGCGCGCTCGCCACGCTCACGCGGCTGGCGCGGTGCGCGTTCCTTGCGCTCGGCCGGCTCCGGACGCTCGCCACGCTCGGCGCGTGGTGCGGCTGGCGCTGCCTCGGCGCCTTCGCGCGGCTCGCGCGGTGGACGCGGTTCGCGTGGAGGACGCGGTGGACGTGCCGGCTTGCCTTCGAGTTCCGCACCCTTCACGGTCTCGTCGAGCTTGGCGGTGGCGTCGCGCTCGCCGCGGTCGCGGCCGCCCTTGGCGCCACGGCCGCTGCCGTTGCGGCCGCGCTGGCCACGTTCGCCGCGCTCGCCCGTTGCCGGGGCGGCCGGCTTGTCAGCAGCCACTGGCGCAGGCGCTGGCGCCGGCGGCACCGGCTCGCCCATGAAGAACTTGCGGATGCGGGCGAAGAAGCCCGTCTCGGCAGGCGCCGGGGCAACTGGTGCGGCAGCCGGGGCCGCGGCGACCGGCTTGGCTGGCTTGGCCGCTTCGCTGCGATCCACCACCGGGGCCGGCTGGGCCGGGGTGATGGTCTTGACCACGGCTTCCTGGCGCGGCTTGGCTTCTTCTTTCTGGCGCTTGGCGTAAGCCATGTCGGTGTCGGCCGATTCCGCCATGGTGTAGCTGGCGTGGGCGTCTTCCAGGCGCGGGTCGTCGTGCTTGATGCGCTCGAGCTTGTAGTGCGGCGTGTCCAGGTGCTTGTTCGGGATCAGGATCACGGTGATGCGGTGGCGGCTCTCGATCTTGAGCACTTCGCCGCGTTTCTCGTTGAGCAGGAAGGCGGCGACGTCCACCGGCACCTGCACATGGATCGCGGCCGAGTTTTCCTTCATCGCCTCTTCCTGGATGATGCGCAGCACCTGCAGGGCGGACGATTCGGTATCGCGGATGTGGCCGGTGCCCGAGCAGCGCGGGCAGGTCACGTGGGAGCCTTCCGACAGCGACGGACGCAGGCGCTGGCGCGACAGTTCCATCAGGCCGAAGCGCGAGATCTTGCCCATCTGCACGCGTGCACGGTCGTGGTGCAGGGCGTCTTTCAGGCGGGTCTCGACTTCGCGCTGGTTCTTGGCCACTTCCATGTCGATGAAGTCGATCACGATCAGGCCGCCCAGGTCGCGCAGGCGCAGCTGGCGGGCGACTTCGTCGGCCGCTTCGCAGTTGGTGTTGAAGGCGGTGTTCTCGATGTCCGAGCCGCGCGTGGCGCGGGCCGAGTTGACGTCGATGGAGACCAGCGCTTCGGTATGGTCGATCACGATCGCGCCGCCCGATGGCAGCGGCACGGTGCGCGCGTAGGCGGTTTCGATCTGGTGTTCGATCTGGAAGCGCGAGAACAGCGGCACGTCGTCGCTGTAGCGCTTGACGCGGTGCGCCATGTCCGGCATCACGTGGCTCATGAACTGCTGGGCCTGGTCAAAGATGTCGTCGGTGTCGATCAGGACTTCGCCGATGTCCGGCTGGAAATAGTCACGGATGGCGCGGATGACGAGCGAGGATTCCTGGTAGATCAGGAAGGCGCCGCCGGCCGACTTGCCGGCGCCTTCGATCGCGCGCCAGAGTTGCATCAGGTAGTTCAGGTCCCATTGCAGTTCTTCGACATTGCGGCCGATGCCTGCGGTGCGGGCGATCACCGACATGCCTTGCGGCAGGTCGAGCTTGTCCATGGTCTCGCGCAGTTCCTGGCGCTCTTCGCCTTCGACGCGGCGCGACACGCCGCCGCCGCGCGGGTTGTTCGGCATCAGGACCAGGTAGCGGCCGGCCAGCGAGATGAACGAGGTCAGGGCGGCGCCCTTGTTGCCGCGTTCTTCCTTTTCGACCTGGACCATGATTTCCTGGCCTTCGCGCAGCGCTTCCTTGATGGTGCAGTTGCGTACGTCGACGCCGTCACGGAAATACGTGCGGGCGACTTCTTTGAAGGGGAGGAAACCGTGGCGGTCTTCGCCGTAGCTGACGAAGCAGGCTTCGAGGGAGGGTTCGATGCGGGTGATGACACCCTTGTAGATATTGGACTTGCGCTGCTCTCGTCCGGCTGTCTCAATGTCGATGTCGATCAGTTTCTGTCCATCGACGATCGCTACGCGCAGCTCTTCTTGCTGCGTAGCGTTAAACAACATACGTTTCATTTTTATTAACTCCGCGGCCCGGGGGCCGTGTCATGCCGCGCTTGTAAGACGCGGCGAAAGTACATGGGATGTACGCGGAGAAAGAATGTTGGAGGGGGGAATACCCGGGCATGGGGCACGGCGACGCGTAGCGTCGCGGCCGCACAGGGCGCAAATGGAGCCGAACGTCATTGTCTACGCACGCCGCAACCTGCAACTGCTTCCGACTGCCACCACGTTGGGGTGGGCACGGCGGGAACAGCGAGGCGGTGTGCAACAACGAGCCAGACCGTAACAAGCGAAGAAACAGGATCTCGACAGCGGGCGATCAATCGGCCCGATTCATCAGTCCATCGTCTCAAGCCTTCAGGTGAAGCCACCATCGGGTCGGGCCACAACGACAAGCGTTATCGACACCATCAACCAGCGAGCCGCCAAACGGGGCGGCTTGCCGGTACTTATCCTTATAAATCCAAACAATCCAATCCTGCATTCACGCGCGCAACCCGATTACAACTGCAGGTGCAACCCTGATTCGCGCCTGAATGTGCGTACACGTTTTTTCCATCGATTTGCACTCTGGCAGGGCCGATGAAGCGCGCCCCTGTGTAAAATATCGTTTTAATTCTTACACCAGCAGAGGTTTGACCGCCGCCTGTCGATTATATATTCAAAATGAAGGACTTAGAGAGAATTTCTGGGAAGACAATGCGAATGGCGATACAAAACGATGTTGTTCCCCCTTCATCACAACAAGCACTACAGGCGCAGTTCCTTACCATCACCGAAGAAGAAGCCGGCCAGCGCATCGATAACTACCTGTTGCGCATCTGCAAAGGCGTCCCGAAGAGTCACGTCTACCGCATCCTGCGCTCCGGCGAAGTGCGGGTGAACAAGGGCCGCATCGACCAGCTCTACCGCCTGGTCGAAGGCGACGTGGTGCGCATTCCGCCGATCCGCATCGCCGAGAAAAGCAGCGCCCAGGCCGCGCCCGGCGCCGAATTCGCGATCGTGTTCGAGGATGCCCACCTGCTCGTCATCGACAAGCCGGCCGGCGTGGCCGTGCACGGCGGCTCGGGCGTGTCGTATGGCGTGATCGAGCAGTTGCGCGCCTCGCGCCCGGACGCCAAGTTCCTGGAACTGGTGCACCGGCTGGACCGCGAAACCTCGGGCCTGCTGCTGCTGGCAAAGAAGCGCTCGGCATTGACCCACCTGCATGAACAGATGCGCGACGGCCATACCGACAAGCGCTATCTCACGGCCGTGCATGGCGACTGGACGAATAAGCGCCAGCATGTAAAGCTCCCTTTACATAAATACACGACCGCCGATGGCGAGCGGCGCGTGGTGGTGCAGGCCGGCGGCATGGAATCGCACACGGTATTCAACTTGAAACGCAAGTGGCAGGAGTTCGCCCTGCTGGAAGCCGAATTGAAAACCGGCCGCACCCACCAGATCCGGGTGCACCTGGCCTCGAGCGGCTTCCCGATCCTGGGCGACGACAAATACGGCGATTTCGCGCTCAACAAGGCCTTGCAGAAGGGGACGGACAGCCGCGGCGCATTGAGGCGCATGTTCCTGCACGCGCACCAGATCACCTTTACCCATCCGGACAAGGGCGAGCAAATGACCTTGCGCGCCGCTTTGCCTGCCGAGTGCGACCGATTCTTGGTAAGCTTGGGGCAACCCGTGGCATGAATGCCATGCTTGCATACTGAACAAACCATAAGGAGCCGGCAGCAACCCTGCCGACAACAATGCCAAGAAAGCAATTTGACCTGATCGTCTTCGATTGGGACGGCACGCTGATGGACAGCACGGCGACCATCGTCCGTTGCATCCAGTCGGCGGCGCGCGACCTCGGCCTGCCGGTGCCGAGCGACGCCTCGGCCGCGCACGTGATCGGCCTGGGCCTGTCCGAGGCGATGCAGGCCGTGATGCCGGATATCGAAGCGGCCATGTACCCGCGCATGGTCGAGCGCTATCGCTACCATTACCTGACCAGGGACCATGAACTGGTGCTGTTCAAGGGCGTGCGCGAGATGCTGCGCGAACTCAAGCAAGAGGGCTATTTCCTGGCCGTGGCGACCGGCAAGAGCCGCGTCGGCCTGAACCGTTCGCTGAACGCGGCCGGATTGCTCTCCACGTTCGACGCGACCCGCTGCGCCGACGAAACCTTCTCCAAGCCGCACCCGGCCATGCTGCAGGAACTGACCCGCGAGCTGGGCCAGGTACTGCGCCGCACCGTCATGATCGGCGACACCACCCACGACCTGATGATGGCGACCAATGCCGGCGCCTCCGGCATTGCGGTCGAGTTCGGCGCCCATCCGGTGCACCAGCTGCAGGCTTGCCGCCCCCTGTACTCGGCCAAGTCGATCCCGGAGCTGCACGGCTGGCTGCTGGAGAATGCATGAGGATGACGGGGTAATCGTGGAAGATCGCGGCATGTACGTCTGCGAAGCCGCCGCGCTGCTCGACGGCGGCAAGGGCGTGCGCTTCCCGGTTCTTGCCTATGGGCAGCCAACCACGGGCTTCGTGGTGCGTTATGATGGTAAACCTTTTGCCTACCTGAACCGTTGTGCCCATGTGCCGATCGAACTCGACTGGTCGCAGGGCGACTTTTTCGAGTCCAGCGGGCTGTACCTGATGTGCTCGACCCACGGCGCAATGTACGAACCCGATACCGGCAGGTGTGCGGGCGGTCCGTGCCGGGGAGGGCGGCTGCGCCCAATCGCCGTGCGCGAGCACGACGGCGGCATCTGGTGGCAGCCCGATGCGATGGTACAGGCCCCGGCAGCGGGCGAAGCAGTTTAAAAATGTGGAACCGTTTTTGGACCCTATGAGCGACCAACCGAGTCACGATCACCAAGCCGAGCTGCCAGCCGAAAAACGGCTCGCCGCCAACCCCACCGCGGGCAACTGGGAGCGCGAGACGCTCGAAAAGCTGGTCTTCGCCACCGTGCGCGAACGCCGCGCCGCGCGCCGCTGGGGCATCTTCTTCAAGCTGGGCTTTCTGCTGCTGGGCATCGTCGCCCTGCTGACCTATTACGATTCCACCTTCGGCCTGGGCGGCGACGAGAACCTCGGTCGCCACACTGCGCTGATCGAAATTAACGGCGAGATCGAAGCAGAAGGCAGCGGCGCGGCCGATACCGTGATTCCCTCGCTGAACAAGGCGTTTTCCGATTCCGGTTCCGCGGCCGTGGTGCTGCGCATCGACAGCCCCGGCGGCAGCCCGGTCCAGGCCGGCATCATCGTCGACGAGATCCAGCGCCTCAAACGCGGCTTTCCGGACAAGCCGCTGTATGTGGTGGTGGACGAGATGTGCGCCTCGGGCGGTTATTACATCGCCTCGGCGGCCGACCGCATCTATGTCAACAAGGCGTCGATCGTCGGCTCGGTGGGCGTGCTGATGGACAGCTTCGGCTTTACCGGCACCATGGACAAGCTCGGCGTCGAGCGGCGCCTGCTCACGGCCGGCGAAAACAAGGGCTTCCTCGATCCGTTCAGCCCGCAGTCGGACAAGCACAAGGCGCATGCCCAGGCCATGCTCAACGAAATCCACCAGCAATTCATCTCGGTGGTGCGCGCCGGGCGCGGCAAGCGCCTGAAAGAAACCCCGGACATGTTCTCGGGCCTGTACTGGACCGGGGCGAAGGCGGTGGAAATGGGCCTGGCCGACGGCTTCGGCACGGTCGACACCGTGGCGCGCGACATCGTCAAGGCCGAGGACATCGTCGACTACACCGCCCACGAAGGCTTGCCGGAGCGAGTGCTGAAGAAGTTCGGCGCGGCAGTGGGCAACGGCGCCGTGAATGCCGCCTACCGCGGCGCGGTGCCGCAATTAAGATGACATTTTGCTTGCATCCTGCGGTTCTTGTTCTATATTGTGTGTAGCGACTTGCGGGACGGGCAGGCCACACTTCCAGAGGTGTGAAGATCCCCAACTGAAAGACGCGCCCCCATACTGCACCCAGGGTGCGGCTCGAGAGAATTCAATTCCTCACAGTTGTGTTCCTTTTCAGGAAGTGGAAACGACGGCTCCGGCCGTCGTTTTCATTTGTCAGGCGGTGTTCTAATTGCAGGCGTCGACCTGCTGGGTGTCGCCATCCGGCACGGCCTGGTGCTTGGCGGGCGCCTGGACGCTTGCCGGCGCGTCGGCAACCCCGTCCTCGGGCGCGTGGAAGCCACCTCGCTCGAGCCAGGCCTGGAAATCCTGCCGCGCTGCTGCATAAAAAGCGGCGCGCAGGGCAGGTACGCCCGGATGCAGGTGGGGCGTCTCGCCGCCGTACTGCCAGCGTGCCAGGGCAAGCTGTGCGGGAAATCCGGAAACATAGAATTGGGCAATCCTGTGCCGTTCCGCAGTGTTATCACGTGGCGGGAATGGTTCGTTGGTCAGTTGCGCGTCGGTATGCACGGTCATGTCCTATTCTTCGATGCGAGGACAGTCTACTGTAAAGATTGCCTCGGGCCGTTAGGCGGATTCCTAACGCGTTGAAGTCTATCAATAGGAAATTTCCGAAGCTTGACGTTCGTCAAATGAGCGTATGCATCCAACCCTTGCGGGATAGTCTGGCTGGCGGGGTAGGAATCTTTACCAGGTGGGCTAGGGAAGCGCTGAGTGGCCCGGCTAGTTCGAGCCATTCCGTTCTGGTAAAGTGGCGCCCCATGAGCAAACTTTCCCTCGACCGCATCCTGCAATCGCAGGGTTTCGGCACCCGCAAATACTGCCGCGCCCTGATCGAGGACGGCGACGTGTCGGTCAACGGCACGCCTGAAACCAATTACAAGGCCACCTTCGATACCGCCGGCCTGGTGCTGACGGTGTTCGACGAGGAATGGCGCTACCGCGAGCACCTCTACCTGGCGCTGTACAAGCCGGCCAATTTCGAATGCTCGCGCAAACCCAGCCATCACCCCGGCGTATTGACTCTGCTGCCTGAGCAATTTACCTGGCGCGAAGTACAGCCCGTCGGCCGCCTCGACCACGACACCACCGGCCTGCTGCTGATGTCGGACGACGGCCCCTTCATCCACGCGCAATCCTCGCCCAAGCGCCACGTGCCCAAGGTCTACCAGGCCACGACCGCCGAGCCCGTGACCCCTGAATTGGTGGAGCAATTGCTGGCCGGCGTGCAGCTGCACGACGAGCCGGCGCCGCTGAAAGCCCTGTCCTGCGTGCAGCGCGGCGAGCACCTGCTCGAGATCGTGCTGGAGCAGGGCAAGTACCACCAGGTCAAGCGCATGCTGGCTGCCGCCGGGAACCATTGCAGCGCGCTGCACCGATCGCAGATCGGCGGACTGACCCTGGAGGCGCTGGGGCTGCAGGAGGGCGAGTGGTGTTTCCTCGAGCAGGAACAGCTGGATTTATTGGTGCCGTAAGAGCAGCCGTGTCCCGTAGGGTGGGCAAGTTCTTGCCCACGCGTTGAACCAGTTGCCAGATCATCTTGCTGGGTATTTCTCCGTTGACCGATCGCCGCGTGGGCGGGAGACCCGCCCACGCTACGAAAACCGATGCTGCACCGCAGTAATCCGTGCGACACACATCAGCTATTTCCGCGAAACTGTTGAAAAATCCGTAATGTCACCGTACTGATATCACGACCGACCAGCCGTTTCCAAAGAAAGCCTCATGCGTTTGAAATCGATTCCCGCAGCACTGTTGCCGCTCCTGTTCGCCATCCCCGCCACCGCCCAGCAACTCCCCCAGCAGCTCACCGGCTGCGCCCAGCTCCCCGACACCGTCCAGCGCCTTGCCTGCTTCGACCGCCTGGCCGCCGCCCACGGCGCGATCAATGCGCCCGCGGTCCCGGTGGCGAATGCCGACTCGGCCGCGGCCACGCCTGCCGTGCAGCCCACCGCCTTCCCGGCCAAGCCCCAGCCCGATGCAGCGGGCTCGATCGACCCCGCCGTCGAAGCCGCCGCCGAATACACCATGGACGGCCACTGGGAACTGAACGAGAAGCACCGCCGGGGTACGTTCGTGTTCCGCCCGCATAACCCGAACTACCTGGTTGCGAACCGCACCTACCGTCCGAACGAGGCGCCGTACGAGCCTTTCCGCGCCGCGGATTTCACCGGCAAGCTCTCGCACGCCGAACTGGAATTCCAGCTCGGCTTCAAGATGAAGCTGGTCGAGACCGCCTTCGAGCTGCCGGTCGACCTGTGGTTCGGCTATACCCAGAACAGCTTCTGGCAGGCTGCCAACCGCGAATCGTCCAGCCCGTTCCGCGAAACCAATTACCAGCCCGAGCTGATGCTGGTCACGCCGCTGAACTTCAGCGTGCTGGGCACCAACGTGAAGTTCCTGAACCTGGGCTTCACCCACCAGTCGAACGGCCAATCCGCCAGCCTGTCGCGCAGCTGG
Organism: Telluria sp. AZSoR62; assembly: GCF_058111565.1. Lineage (NCBI taxonomy): Bacteria > Pseudomonadati > Pseudomonadota > Betaproteobacteria > Burkholderiales > Oxalobacteraceae > Telluria > Telluria sp. AZSoR62. The sequence goes on along the minus strand of NZ_JBYTST010000001.1, from coordinate 23,301 downwards.
AACCGCTTCTATGCCCAGGTCGGCCTGGAACGCGGGCCGCTGAGCGTGAGCGCGCGCGTCTGGAAGCGGGTCAACGAGTCGGCTGCGGAAGACAACAACCCGGACATCCTCGACTACCTGGGCCATGCCGAGCTGACCGGCACCTACCGCATGGACGGGCACGAGTTCTCGGCCCTGCTGCGCCGTAACCTGCATACCAACAAGGGCGCGACCCAGCTGGGCTGGGCCTTCCCGCTGGCCGGGCCGCTCAAGGGCTATGTCAATGTGTTCTCCGGTTATGGCCAGAGCCTGATCGACTATAACTATTTCCAGCGCAGCGTCGGCGCCGGCGTGATGGTGAAGTACTAAGCACAGCGTTTACAATGGCGGGTTCAGGTAACAGGAACCCGCCATGAAACTCGCCACACTCAAAGACGGTAGCCGCGACGGCCAATTGCTGGTCGTCTCGCGCGACCTGAAAACCGCCCACGTCGCCGACGGCATTGCGCCGACCCTGCAGGCCGCGCTGGACGACTGGGCCTTCATCGCGCCCCAGTTGCAAGACCTCTATCTGTTGCTCAACGAGGGCAGGATGGAAGGCCGCGCCCGCCGCCCCTTCGATTTCGAGCCGGCCGACTGCATGGCTCCGCTGCCGCGCGCCTACCAGTGGGCCGACGGGTCGGCCTATGTCAACCATGTGGAACTGGTACGGCGTGCGCGCAAGGCCGAAATGCCGGCCTCGTTCTGGGAAGACCCGCTGATGTACCAGGGCGGCAGCGACGATTTCCTCGGGCCGCAAGACGACATCGTGCTGGCGCACGAGGAATGGGGCATCGATTTCGAGGCCGAAGTGGCGGTGGTCACCGGCGACGTGAGCATGGGCGCCACGCCCGACGAGGCGCATGGCCAGATCCGCCTGCTCATGCTGGCCAACGACGTTTCGCTGCGCAACCTGATTCCCGACGAGCTGGCCAAGGGCTTCGGCTTCCTGCAGTCCAAGCCGGCGACCAGTTTTTCGCCGGTCGCGGTCACCCCGGACGAGCTGGGCGAGGCCTGGCGCGGCGGCAAGGTCCACCTGCCGCTGCGCTCGACCTGGAACGGCCACCTGGTGGGCCAGCCGCATGCCGGCACCGACATGGTGTTCAACTTCCCGCAGCTGGTCGCCCACCTGGCCAAGAGCCGCAACGTGCGCGCCGGCAGCATCGTCGGCTCGGGCACGGTCTCGAACAAGGATACGAAAAAGGGCTATTCCTGCATCGCCGAGCAGCGCTGCCTGGAAATGATCGCCGACGGCGAAGCGAGCACGCCTTTCATGCGCTTCGGCGACACGATCCGCATCGAGATGCTGGACGAGAAGGGCAAATCGATTTTCGGCGCGATCGACCAGAAGGTAAAGAAGGCCAGCGCTCAGGGCCCCGACCAGAAATGATCGGGCGCGCTGGAGCCGCGCAGGTCGACCTCGACCGGCCGGGTGATGCGGCGCAGGGCCTCGGCCTGCAGCAGCCGGCCGTCCGGCTCGTGCAGCCGGTACCAGAGGAAGGCCACACCCGACAGGCGCAGGTGCTGGCCGGTGAACAGGTTTTCCTTCACGATGCTCAAGCCTTCCAGGCGCAGGTCGGCGTCCAGCACCAGGCTGCCGGCGGTGCGTTCGCTGTAGCCGAGGTAGCGGGCGGCATTGAATAGCGGGCTTTTGTCGCTGGCTTCGCCCGCCTTGAGCGAGTCGACGAAGGTATCGACCACCTTCAGTTGCGCCAGCGCAGCCTGGGCCACGGTGGCGAATTCCTTCTTTTGCTCGCCCTTGGCGGCGTCCAGCAGGCCTTGCAGCTCGGCGATGCGCCCGGCGTAGGCGGCACGGTGCACGGCCAGCGCACCGACCCGGCCCAGCAGTTTTTCGTAGCGCGCCCAGTCGAGCTCGCCGAGATAGCCGGCGCCCAGCCCGCTGATGCGTGCCGGACAGGCCTGCGCCAGCGCGCTGGCAAACAGGCTGCGCGCGCCTTCGCCATAGCCAATGCCGCTTGCCGTCACGTCGCTGCGCAGCAGGGCGGCGACGTCGGCGCCGGCGCGCACGACCGCGGGTACTACGGCCAGCACCCCCAGGGGCAGCGCGGCCGCGCCGGAGCCGGGCGGGCGGTGGGTGTCCAGGTAATGCTGGAGCTCCTTGTTCTTGGCCGCCATGTCGATCGACAGGCGGGCGAGGGCGGTATCGACCGTGCGCGCCGCCACCATGCCCTGGGCCGTGACCGGATCGTAGAGCGCGGCCGGGCGGTCGGCCGGCAGGCGGGTGCAGAGTTCCGCGGCAAGCTCGCGCGCGAGGTCGAAGGCGCGCACCAGAGCGGCGGCGCCGAACTGGCGCGTGTCGACGGCGCCGGCCAGGGCCTTGGACTGGCTCGGGGGCAGCCGCGCCAGCAGTTCGGCGCGCTCGGCTTCGGCGACCGCCTGGCGCGCTTGCGCTTCCAGCTGGCGGGCACGCAGCTCGGCCAGGTCAAAGGCCGGCTGGGCCTGCGCCGGTGCGCCCAACGCAAGAAGCAATGGAAGGAAGCGCCACGCGGCGGGATGCCAGAAACAGGAAGCCATGGACCAGCTCTCGATGGATGCTGCGCGGTTAGGAAACAATGTTTCCAGAATAAAAGTGTAACAAATTGTGGAAAAATCTTATGAGAAGTTTCAGGGAGGTTGATTGCGGATAATCAAACTCTTTAGAATCGCGCGATTGTTCTTTCACAATCAAGGACTTGCATTCACTGCTTGTGAAACAGCTTGTAACACCTTGCGCCCTTGATAAATTTGAAATGCGATAGAATTGACGAGTTAACAAAGTGGTTCTATGAGTATTTTTAATCTTCCCTACGCCGGCCTCGAGCTCGGCTTCGCCGTTACGCTGGTTTGTTCGCTGCTGCTCGTCCTGACGACGCGCTGGCACGGCCGCTATTCGCTCGACGCGACGCAAGGCGTACAAAAATTCCACATCACCCCGACGCCGCGCGTCGGCGGCGCCGCCATCATGCTCGGCCTGTGGCTGACGCTGGGCGCGCTGCCGGAGAGCCAGCAGGAGTTGCTGCTGCCGGTGCTGGTGGCCGCCATGCCGGCATTCGTCTTCGGCCTGGCCGAAGACCTGACCGGCAACGTCTCGGTGCGGGCGCGCCTGCTCGCCACCATGGCCAGCGGGGTGTGCTGCTGGGGCCTGACCGGCATCAGCCTGGTCGCCAGCGGCGTCGCGCCGCTCGACGCGCTGCTGGCCTGGCTGCCGTTCTCGGTGCTGTTTACCGCCTTTGCGGTGGGCGGCGTGGCCAATGCGGTCAATATCATCGACGGCTTCAATGGCCTGGCCAGCGGCACCGTGCTGATCGGCATGGCGGCGGTGGGCCTGATCGCCCAGAACGCGGGCGACGCCGACCTGGCCCAGCTGTGCTTCATCGTCTGCGCCGTCACCGGCGGATTCTTCGTGGTGAATTTCCCCTTCGGCAAGCTGTTCCTGGGCGATGGCGGGGCCTACCTGCTGGGCTTCCTGCTGTCCTGGCTGTCGGTGATGCTGGTCTACCGCAACCCCGGCGTCTCGCCGTGGGCGCCGCTGCTGGCCTGTGGTTACCCGATCTTCGAAACCCTGTTCACCATCGGGCGCCGCCTGTGGTGCCGCCGCCATCCGGGCCATCCGGACAGCTGGCACCTGCACAGCCTGGTGAAAACCGCGATCGCGGCGCGCTATTTCCGCGTGCTGCCCGCACCGCTGCGCAATGCCTGCGTCTCGCCGTTCTCGTGGGGCGTGGCGGTCGTGCCGGCCATGCTGGCGGTGCGTTTCTACGACATGCCCGAAGCCCTGTTGCAGGGCGTGCTGGCCAGCTTCCTGCTGTACCTGTCGGTGTATGCCTTCGTGGTCTCGGCCTGGTGGGCGCGCCGCCGCCGCATGAAGCGTCCCGAGCCCGCCGCCGGCATCGGGCTCGAGCAGCCGAACTCCTCCTTCATCCAGCGCGGTCTCTGAGCCTCGCACAAGCGGCCTAAAAGCGCCATAATCCGGGTTGGCGGGCGCATGCCCGGATTCAACAAACGGGTTAGCGTATGACCATCCTTGTGACCGGGGGCGCAGGCTTCATCGGTTCGAACTTCGTGCTCGACTGGCTGGCGCAAGGCAGCGAGCCGGTCGTCAACCTCGACAAGCTGACCTATGCCGGCAACCTGGCCAACCTGGCCGCCGTCGAGAACGATGCGCGCCACCACTTCGTGCGCGGCGACATCGGCGACGCCGAACTGGTCGGGCGCCTGCTGCGCACGCACCGGGTGCGTGCGGTGCTCAACTTCGCCGCCGAAAGCCATGTCGACCGCTCGATCGCCGGCCCTGCCGCCTTCATCGATACCAATGTCACGGGCTCTTTCCACCTGCTCGAAGCGGTGCGCGGCTACTGGAGCGCGCTGCCGGAAAACGAGCGCGCGGCGTTCCGCTTCCTGCATGTGTCGACCGACGAAGTCTACGGCTCGCTCGCGCCCGATGCCCCGGCCTTTACCGAAGCGCACCCCTACGCCCCGAACAGCCCGTATTCGGCCAGCAAGGCCGCCTCGGACCACCTGGTGCGCGCCTGGCACCACACCTATGGCTTGCCGGTCCTGACCACCAACTGTTCCAACAACTACGGCCCCTTCCACTTCCCGGAAAAGCTGATCCCGCTGGTGATCCACAATGCGCTCGCCGGCAAGCCGCTTCCGGTGTACGGCGACGGACGGCAGGTGCGCGACTGGCTGTATGTGCTGGACCACTGCAGCGCGATCCGCCGCGTGCTCGATAGCGGCCGGGTGGGGGAGACCTACAACATCGGCGGCTGCAACGAGATGGCCAACATCGACGTCGTCCACACCATCTGCGCCATGCTCGACGAGCTGCGCCCGCGCGCCGACGGCGCGCCGTACGCGGCCCAGGTGAGCTTCGTGAAGGACCGCCCGGGCCACGACCGCCGCTACGCGATCGATGCGGGCAAGGTGGAGCGCGAACTGGGCTGGCGCCCGGCGGAGACCTTCGACTCCGGCATCCGCAAGACCGTGGCCTGGTACCTGGCGCACCCGGACTGGGTGGCGAGCGTCACCAGCGGCGCCTACCGCGAGTGGATCTCCGGGCACTACCAGGCATGAAGATCCTCTTGCTCGGCAAGGATGGCCAGGTCGGCCGGGAGCTGGGGCGCTCGCTGGCCCTGCTGGGCGAACTGCACGCCCTTGGCCACCGTGATGCCGACCTGCTGGAGCTCGACGCGCTGCGCGCCTGCGTGCGGGCCCTGGAGCCGGACGTCATCGTCAACGCCGCCGCCTGCACGGCGGTCGACCGCGCCGAGCGCGATGAAGCCTTGGCCCAGCGCGTCAATGCGCTGGCGCCCGGGGTGCTGGCCGAGGAAGCGCAGGCCTGCGGCGCCTGGCTGGTGCATTATTCGACCGACTACGTGTTCGACGGCTGCAAGCAAGGCCCCTACCTGGAAACCGACGCGGCCAATCCGCTGTCGGCCTATGGCCGCAGCAAGTTCGAGGGCGAGGAAGGCATCCGCGCCAGCGGCGCGCGCCACCTGATCCTGCGCACCGGCTGGGTGTTCGGGCGGCATGGCGAGAACTTCCTGAAAACCATCCTGCGCCTGGCCGGGGAGCGCAGCTGCTTCGACGTCGTGGCCGACCAGCTGGGTGCGCCGACCGGCGCGGACCTGCTGGCCGACGCCACCGCGCTGGCGCTGCACCGCATCGCGTCCATGGGCGGCGCGGCGCAGCTGTCGGGCACCTACCATGTGGCGGCAGCCGGCCAGGCCAGCTGGCATGCCTATGCCTGCCACGTCGTGGAGCAGGCGCTGGCCCATGGCATGCGGCTGCAGGCCACGCCAGGGAGCATCAGGCCGGTGCTGGCAAAGGACTGGGGCGCGGCGGCGCCGCGTCCCGCCAATTCGCTGCTCGATACCGGCAGGTTCCGCGCCGCCTTCGGCCTGGCGCTGCCCGACTGGCGCCACCACGTCAACCGTTTGATCGCCGAACTGGCAGAACAAGGAACATCATGAAACGCAAAGGCATCATCCTGGCAGGCGGCAGCGGCACGCGCCTGTACCCGGCCACGCTGGCGGTGTCGAAGCAGCTGATGCCGGTGTTCGACAAGCCGATGATCTACTACCCGCTCAGCACCCTGATGCTGGCCGGGATCCAGGAAATCCTGGTCATCTCGACCCCGCAGGACACACCGCGTTTCGAGCAGCTGCTCGGCGACGGCTCGCGCTTCGGGCTCGACATCACGTACGCGGTGCAGGCCTCCCCGGACGGCATCGCCCAGGCCTACCTGATCGGCGCGCACTTCCTGGCGGGCAGCCCGTCGGCGCTGGTCCTGGGCGACAACATCTTCTACGGCCACGACTTGTACCACATGCTGCACCGCGCTTCACACCGCGAGGATGCCAGCGTGTTCGCCTATCACGTGCAGGATCCGGAGCGCTACGGCGTGGTGGAATTCGGCGCCGACGGCCGCGCCATCAGCCTGGAAGAAAAGCCGCAGGCGCCGCGCTCGAACTATGCGGTCACGGGCCTGTACTTCTACGACGGCGAAGCGGTGGAGATCGCGCGCGCCCTCCGGCCCTCGGCGCGCGGCGAGCTGGAAATCACCGACATGAACCGCAGCTACATGGAACGCGGCCGGCTCCAGGTCGAGATCCTGCGCCGCGGCTACGCCTGGCTCGACACCGGCACCCACGAGTCGCTGCTCGACGCCAGCCATTTCATCGCCACCATCGAGCGGCGCCAGGGCCTGAAGGTGGCCTGTCCGGAAGAAATCGCCTATCGCATGGGCTGGATCAGCGCCGCCCAGCTGGCCGAGCTGGCCGCGCCGATGCAGAACAACGGTTACGGCCAGTACCTGATGCGCGTGCTGGCCGAACCGAACGTCATTCCATGATCGCCACGCCCCAGCCTATCCCGGATGTGCTGCTGCTCGAGCCGCGCGTGTTCGGCGACGAGCGCGGCTTCTTCTTCGAGAGCTTCAACGCGCGCGGCTTCGAAGCCATCCTCGGGCGGGCGGTGGAATTCGTACAGGACAGCCATTCGAAGTCGGCGCCGAACGTGCTGCGCGGCCTGCATTACCAGGTCCGGCACCCGCAGGGCAAGCTGGTGCGCGTGATTGCCGGCAGCGTGTTCGATGTCGCTGTGGACTTGCGGCGGGGCTCGCCCACCTTCGGGCAATGGGTCGGCAATGTGCTCAGCGCGGACAACAAGCGTCAGATGTGGATCCCGCCGGGCTTTGCGCATGGCTTCCTGGCGCTGGAAGACGGGGCGGAATTCGTCTACAAGTCGACCGATTACTATTATCCGGAGCACGAGCGCTGCATCGCCTGGGACGATCCGCAGCTGGCGATTGCCTGGCCGCTGGCGGGGATGCCGTCGCTGTCGGCGCGCGACGGGCAAGGCAGGCCTTTCATGGGGGGCGAGACCTATGAATGATGAGACGGCTTGAGTTAGTCGTAAATCTCGAGCGTGTAAGGCGAGGGCTGTGAACACCGGTTGAGAGCAATGCCGGTCAATGAGTGAGAACCGTAGGGCGGGCGAGTCCCTCGCTCGCTGAAGCCCATCCCCATGGACATGCCCTTCAAGATTTGCTATCGATCTGGAAACCCGTAAATTCTGCATCTGGGTCATGTGAGCATGCATTGACGACGAATTCATTCTCGCCAGGATTGCTTGCAATGTGCGCTGATAGTGTCGTAGCAGTCGTAATGTAATGGTTTTGCGATGCGCTGTTTGCTCCGCTTTGTAGCTTCGGCTCAAATGCCGACAGCACCATATCGTCCATTACTTCTGTTGCGTTAATTACTTTAAACGTTTCGGGCACGACCTTGGTGTTTGCCCATGCTTCGAATTTCTCTTTTTTTTCCAAGGAGGTCAAGGAGCCTTTGTTGCCGCCGGATAAGCCTGAGTATGGCGCTGTGGCATCGCAAATACCCGCCAGTATAGTGGTTTGTAGTGCCGTTTTTGGAATGTCTGCATTGTCCTTCACGACCTTGACCATCGCGATATTTGTCCAGAATTCGGCTGTTGTACTCACCTTGATGTTCGAACGCATAGTTGCCGGGTCGGGTGACGTCGTCACGTTCAAAACCAAGGAGATATCTCCCAAGGTTGCTCCCGGCGGTGCGGCACGAATGATCTTCTTACCAAGAGGAACCGTGTAACTTACCGGCGCATTGGTGACGTCACGCCGAAGTGCGCCATGTCCGCTGATTGTCTGTTGGAGCTGCACTGGACCTACGAGACTGACAGGCCGCCGCTGGGCGCGAGCAAGCGTATTTCGTCGGATGACGCTGCTCAACTGGACTTGCGCCGCTTGGCGAGGACTACTATTTATCATGTCGGCTAGTTTGCACTGGGCAATCGGCGCAGGCGACCCGCTTAGTTGCGCTGCCTGCACCGCATCTGGTACCAGTCCCCGGTCCAGGTGTCCTTCCGTTTCGTAGATAATTCCATTACGTACTTCGGACCGCTGCATACTTGCTCCCGTTCGCTCAGACATTGCCCAAATTGAGATGACACTTCTGCCCAGTCTGACATATTTTGGACCCGGCTTCACGAATTCGGGTCTGCTCTAGAGTTCAACTTTCACAACTTAGGACATGATCTTGGCAAACGAACGCTTGATTTGTTGTTCCTCTAAGTTTTAGCGCTATTGGCTTTACTGCTGAGTAGCTTTCACGCACAACAAGGCAATTAGAGGGTCTTTCACACCCTGTTTCGCTTCTAGCCGTACGGCAACACCTGCGATAATCCTGTTCTTGGTAGTAACTAACAGGAGCAGTGGATGTCGGAAGACAGCGATGCCGAAAAGACCGAACCCGCGTCACCCAGGAGGCTGGAAAAAGCCCGTGAGGATGGCGACGTTCCCCGTTCGCGCGAGATCGCTACCTTTACCGTCCTGATGACCGCCGGCGCCGGCCTGTACATGACCGGCGGCACCCTGGCCGGCAAGCTCGGCGAAACCCTGCATTCCGGCCTGTCGCTCAGCCGCGACCAGGTCTACAACCCCGACATCCTGATCGAGCGCATCACCAACGACCTGGTTGGCGTACTGATCGCCTGCCTGCCGCTGGCCGGCCTGATCATGCTGGTCGCGCTGGCCTCGCCGCTCCTGATCGGCGGCTGGCTGTTCTCGTCCAAGGCCTTCATGCCGAACTTCATGAAGTTGAACCCGATCAAGGGCATCGGCAACATGTTCTCCACCAATGCGCTGATCGAGCTGCTCAAGGCCATCGCCAAGACCCTGGTGGTCGGCGCCGTGGCCTGGGTCGTCATCAATGGCCAGAAAGAAGCCTTCCTCGGCCTGGCGGTCGAACCGCTCAATACCGGCAGCGCCCACGTGGGCGAGCTGATGGCCAAGGCCTTCCTGTTCATCACCGGGGCGCTGGGCCTGATCGCGGCCATCGACGGCCCCTGGCAGCTCTGGCACTACAACGACAAGCTCAAGATGACGCGCCAGGAAGTGATCCAGGAATCCAAGGAATCGGACGGCAATCCGCAGATGAAGGGCAGGATTCGCCAGCTCCAGCGCGAAATGGCGCGCGGCCGGATGATGCAGAATGTCCCTACTGCCGATGTGATCGTCACCAACCCGACCCACTATGCGGTGGCGCTGAAGTATGCCGACGGCCAGAAAGGCGCACCGCGCGTGGTGGCCAAGGGTATCGACGACGTGGCGGCCAAGATCCGCGAACTCGGCGCCGAGCACAAGGTGACCCTGCTCGAAGCCCCGGCCCTGGCCCGTGCGCTGTACAAGCACACCGACATCGACGAAGAAATCCCGGAAAAGCTGTTCTCGGCCGTGGCCGAAGTACTGGCCTATGTTTACCAGCTGCGCGCCTACAAGACCGGCGACGGCCAATACCCGGATCGCCCGACGAAACTCGCGGTGCCGGCGGAGATGGACCCGAACGATCCGGCCTACAAGGGGCCGGGCAGCACCAATAACGGAGCACTGCACTAATGAACAGCATCAGACTGCCGGCATGGATGAATGGCCTGGGCGCCCGCGGCGGCAACGCGCTGGCCGCGCCGCTGCTCATCATCGTCCTGCTGGCGATGATGATCCTGCCGCTGCCGGCCTTCGTGCTGGACGTGTTCTTCAGCTTTAACATCGCGCTGTCAGTCATCGTGCTCCTGACCGCGCTGTACACGGTCAAGCCGCTCGACTTCATGGCCTTCCCGGCCATCCTGCTGGTCTCCACGATGCTGCGCCTGTCGCTCAACGTCGCGTCGACCCGCATCGTGCTGACCGAAGGCCACACCGGCGGCGCGGCCGCCGGTAAGGTCATCGAGGCCTTCGGCCACTTCCTGATCGGCGGTAACTACACCGTCGGTATCGTCGTCTTCATCATCCTCACCATCATTAACTTCTCGGTGGTCACCAAGGGTGCGGGCCGTATCGCCGAAGTCGGCGCGCGCTTCGCCCTGGATGCGATGCCGGGCAAGCAGATGGCGATCGACGCCGACCTGAACGCCGGCCTGATCGGCGAAGCCGACGCCCGCAAGCGCCGCAACGAAGTCGCGCAAGAGGCCGAATTCTACGGCGCGATGGACGGCGCCTCGAAGTACGTCAAGGGCGACGCGGTCGCCGGCATCATGATCACCGTGATCAACATCGTCGGCGGCCTGATCATCGGTATCGTCCAGCACGACATGCCCTTCGGCAAGGCCGCCGAGGTCTACACCCTGCTGGCCATCGGCGACGGCCTGGTGGCCCAGCTGCCATCCCTGATCATCTCGATCGCGGCCGGTATGGTGGTCTCGCGCGTGGCCAGCGACGAAGACATCAGCACCCAGTTGACCACCCAGCTGTTCGCCCGTCCGGAAGCGCTCTACATCACCGGCGGCATCATCCTGGCGCTGGGCCTGATCCCGGGCATGCCGAATTTGGTGTTCCTGCTGCTGGGCGGCGCCCTGGTCGGCGGCGGCTACATGATCGCCAAGCGGCGCCGCGAAGCCCCGGCCCAGGAAGCGGCGGCGGCTGCAGAAGCCGCGGCGGCCGGCGGCGCCGGCGGCGCGGCTGCGCCGGCCGAATCGGAAGAAGCCACCTGGCAGGATGTCATGGCGGTCGACACCCTCGGCCTGGAAGTGGGCTACCGCCTGATTCCGCTGGTGGACAAGACCCAAGGAGGCGAGCTGCTCAAGCGCATCAAGGGCATCCGCAAGAAATTCGCCCAGGAAGTCGGCTTCCTGGCGCCGCCCGTGCACATCCGCGACAACCTGGAACTCAAGCCATCGGCCTACCGCATCACGCTCAAGGGCGTGGAAGTGGGCACGGGCGAAGCCATGAACGGCCAGTTCCTGGCGATCAACCCGGGCATGGCCAGCGGCACGCTGCCTGGCCTGGTGACGACCGATCCGGCCTTTGGCCTGCCCGCCACCTGGATCGACGCCAGCCTGCGCGACGAAGCCCAGAGCATGGGCTATACCGTGGTCGACGCCGGCACCGTGGTGGCGACCCACCTGAACCATTTGATCACCACCCACGCCTCCGAGCTGCTGGGCCGCATGGAAGTGCAGGCGCTGCTCGACCACCTGGGCAAGGAAACCCCGAAGCTGGTGGAAGACCTGGTGCCGAAGATCGTCTCGCTGTCGACCTTGCAGAAAGTGCTGCAGAACCTGCTGCAGGAAGGCGTGCACATCCGCGACATGCGCACCATCATCGAGGCGCTGTCGGAATACGCGACGCAGACCCAGGACCCGAACGAGCTGACCGCCATGGTGCGGGTGGCGCTGGGCCGCGCCATCGTGCAGCAGCTGTTCCCGGGCATGAACGAATTGTCCGTGATGACCCTCGACAACCGCCTCGAGCGTTTGCTGATGCAGGCCATGGGAGCGGGCGGCGACGGCGCCGGCATCGAGCCGGGCCTGGCCGACACCATCGCCCAGCAGGCCGCGAATGCTGCCCAGCAGCAGGAAGAGCTGGGCCTGAGCCCGGTGCTGCTGGTGCCGGCCCCGCTGCGCGTGCTGCTGTCGCGTTTCCTGCGCCGTGCGGTGCCCCAGCTGAAAGTGCTGTCGCACAACGAGATTCCGGAAACCAAGACGATTCGGGTGACCAGCCTGGTCGGCGTGCCGATGTGATGGTTGTAGGGTGGGGGGGAGACCCGCCCACCCTACAAAACCTTGGTAGACCTTCATTTTTTCCCGGGCCATTTGAAATAGGCCCTTTTCCCCTTCCTTCTCCCCCGATGGTTTCCGCACGGCATCGCCAATAATACGATCTATGGACGGGCGGTTTCGCCTGCAACAGAACATAGAACAGACCAGCGAAGTGCGGAGAACAACGATGAACGTGAAGAAATTTACAGCGGCTACCTCCCGTGACGCCTTGCGCAAGGTGCGCGAGGCACTCGGTCCTGACGCAGTCATCCTGTCCAACCGTCCGGTCGACGGCGTGGTCGAGATCCTGGCGCTGGACAACGACGACGTCGCCTCGCTGTCCGCGCCGAGCATCGAACAAGCCCAGCCGCAATTCCAGGCCTTCGACACCGACTTCGACCCGGAACCGGTCTTTTCCCGCGCCCCTGCCTTCGCCGCTCCCGAACCACGCCAGGCCGCTCCGCGCGCCGCCCAGCCGCAGATGGAGCCGTTCGCCGGCCAGCCTTATGTCGAGCGCCGCGCCGCGCCTGCCCCGGTTGCCGAGGAAGTGCCGCCGACCTACGAAAACCGCCGTGCCCCGGCTGCAGCGCCGGCCATCGACATGGCCGCCATGAGCTCGATGATGAGCGCCGCGATCGCCCAGGCCAAGGAATCGGCCACGCTCGAAATGAGCGGCATGATGAATGAAATCCGCGCCATGCGCGGCATGATGGAAACCCAGCTGGCCGAGCTGTCGTGGAACGCCGGCTCGCAGCGCGAACCGCAGAAGAACGCCGTGCTGCGCGAGATGCTGGCCGCCGGTTTCTCGGCCACCCTGGCGCGCTACCTGATCGACAAGATGCCGGCCACGAAGGACGCGGCCGAAGCCCTGCGCTGGATCAAGACCGTGCTGGCCCGTAACCTGACCACCATCGCCAACGAAGACGACCTGCTCTCGCGCGGCGGCGTGTTCGCCCTGGTCGGCCCGACCGGTGTCGGCAAGACCACCACCACCGCCAAGCTGGCCGCCCGCTGCGTGATGCGCCACGGCGCCGACAAGCTGGCCCTGATCACCACCGACGCCTACCGTATCGGCGGCCACGAGCAGCTGCGCATCTACGGCAAGATCCTGGGCGTGATGGTGCACTCGGTGAAGGACGAAGCCGACCTGCGCATCGCCCTGAAGGAACTCAAGAACAAGCACACCGTGCTGATCGACACCATCGGCATGTCGCAGCGCGACCAGATGGTGACGGAACAGGTGGCCATGCTGAGCGAATCCGGCGCCGACGTGAAACGCCTGCTGTGCCTGAACGCGACCTCGACCAACGAGACCCTGAACGAAGTGGTGCGCGCCTATCAAGGTTCGGGCCTGGCCGGCTGCATCATGACCAAGCTGGACGAAGCCGCTTCGATCGGCAACGTGCTCGACGTCGTGATCCGCCAGAAGCTGAACCTGCACTACATCTCGAACGGCCAGCGCGTGCCGGAAGACCTGCACCTGGCCGACCGCGCCATGCTGGTCGACCGCGCCTTCCGCAGCAAGGCCGCCGGCAACGGTTTTTTCGACGCCGACCTGCCGCTGATGATGGCCGCCGCCGGCGCCAACGCAGGCAACCTGCACAACGACCGTTCGCTGCGCGAGGTGTCCCTTGGCTAGTTTCGATTTCGACCAGGCCGAAGGCCTGCGCCGGATGCTGCAGGGCCCGCGCCCGCGCATCGTGACTTTTCTTTCCGCTACCCCCGAAGACGACAAGGGCGCCATGCTGGTCAACCTGGGCGCCTCGCTGTCCCAGGCCGGCAACGACGTGCTGATCGTCGACGCCTGCGAGCGCGAGTATGGCGTGGCCCGGCGCCTGGGCATCAGCCGCGCCGCCGCGCTGACCAACGTGGCGCGCCAGGAATGCGGCCTGAACCAGGTGCTGCACGCGGTGCCGCAGGGCTTCTCGGTGGCTTCGCTCGGCAGCCCGCAGCGCGCCGACGACGCGCGCCGCCTGGGCAAGACCTTCGACGTGCTGGTCAAGCAGGCCGGCATCGTGATGGTCGACGCCGAACTCGGCCCGGACGGCGAATTGCCGCTGCCGCTGATGGCCAGTTCCGAGATCGTGGTGCAGGTCTCCACCAGCGCCGCATCGATCACGAATGCCTACGCCTTGATCAAGCATTTGTCGCACCAGCTGGGCCGCCGTCCTTTCGGCATCCTTGTTACCGGCGCGACAGAGGCGGAAGCCAAGGTTGTATACGATAATATGTCTACCGCGGCAACACGCTACCTGGCGGTGACCCTCAATTCGATGGGCTCGGTACCGGCCGACGAATACCTGCACCGCGCCGCGCGCCTGGGGCGCGCCGTGGTCGATGCCTTCCCGCTGGCGGGCGCATCGGTTGCTTTCCGCCAGCTGGCAGGCAAGTTCGCGCTGCACGCGATGCCGCAGCTGGGCCGGGGAGGCGGCGCACATTTCGGGTCCTGACCTGCTAGAGAAGAAGAGAAGACAAGCAACGCATGTACACGGTCAAAGGGAAAGCGGACAAGAACCATTTGCTGACGGAGCACATGCCGTTGGTGAAGCGTCTTGCCCACCACATGAAGGCCAAGCTGCCGCCTTCGGTGGAAGTCGATGACCTGGTGCAGGCGGGCATGATCGGCCTGCTCGACGCGATCAACCGCTACGAGGACAACCACGGCGCCCAGTTCGAGACCTATGCGGTGCTGCGCATCCGCGGCGCCATGCTCGACGAACTGCGTTCGAGCGACTGGATGCCGCGCAGCACCCGCCAGAACATGCGCAAGGTCGAGGCTGCGATGGAAGCGCTGCAGCAGCGCCTCGGCCGCCCGGCCAGCGAATCGGAAATCGCCAAGTCGCTCAAGATCTCGCTGTCCGAGTACCAGGACATGCTGGGCGACGGCGGCGGGCACCAGCTGCTGTACTACGAGGATTTTCACGACGAAGAGGGCAGCGACAGCTTCCTCGACCGCTATGCGGTCGACGACGCCGACCCGCTGCGCTCGCTGCTCGACACCGACTTCCGCCAGGCCGTCATCGACGCCATCGACAAGCTGCCTCCGCGCGAGAAGATGCTGATGGGCCTGTACTACGAGGAAGAACTCAACCTGAAGGAAATCGGCGCGGTCATGGGCGTGAGTGAATCGCGCGTGTCGCAGCTGCACACCCAGGCGGTGTCGCGGCTGCGTGCCTCGCTCAAGGAGCAATTATGGACTGGGCCAGCGTAGCGGGACTGGTGCTCGCGCTGGCGGGCATCCTGGTGGGCCATACGCTCGACGGCGGCAAGTTCGCCTCGCTGATCCAGCCGGCCGCGTTTGCCATCGTGGTGGTCGGCACCTTCGGGGCCGTGCTGCTGCAAAGCGAAACCCGCAGCTTCCTGCATGGGATGCGCATGCTGCGCTGGGTGTTCTTCCCGCCGAAATCGGGCCGCGACAAGCTCTCGCGCGAGATCGCGCTGTGGAGCCTGACGGCGCGCCGCGACGGCCTGCTCTCGCTCGAGCAGTACATGGGCACGCAGGACAAATTCGTCCAGAAGGGCCTGCGCCTGGTGGTGGACGGCATCAACCCCGACAAGATCCGCAGCCTGCTCGAGAGCGAAATCAGCGCCTACGAATTCGCCCAGCGCCAGGCCGCGCGCATCTGGGAATCGGCCGCCGGCTATTCGCCGACCATCGGCATCCTGGGCGCGGTGCTGGGCCTGATCCACGTGATGGAGAACTTGTCGGACCCGTCGCGCCTGGGTTCGGGCATCGCGGTCGCCTTTGTCTCCACCGTATATGGCGTGGGCCTGGCCAACCTGTTCTTCTACCCGGTCGGGAACAAACTGAAGGCCATCGTCACCGACAAGGTGACCCAGTACGAGATCCTGGCCGAAGTCTTCCACGACCTGGCCAGCGGCGACCATACCCGCGTGGTCGACGAGCGCGTGGCCAGCCTCCTGATGCGCCACTAGGCGCTGGACCATGGCGCGCAAACGCTACGACGATCATTCGGCTTCCGGCGAGCACCACGAGCGCTGGCTGATTTCCTACGCCGACTTCATCACGCTGCTGTTCGCCTTCTTCGTCGTGATGTACGCGATTTCCATCGTCAACGAAGGCAAGTACGCGGTGCTGTCCGAAGCGCTGGGCGACGCCTTCGGCGGGCGCAGCCTGGCGCCGCAGGCGGCCACGCGCGTGGAGCCGGCGCTGCCGCTGTCGCACATCGTCAACCGCAAGCGCATCGAGGCCGCACGGCGCGACCGCCAGCGCCTGGAGACCCTGTCGAAAGACCTGTCGGCGACCCTGCTGCCGCTGGTGAAATCGGGCCAGGTGCGCGTGACCCAGAACGCGCGCGGCATCAGCATCGAGATCAATGCCAGCGCGCTGTTCGACCAGGGTGACGCGGTGCTGCAGCCGGACGCGCGCGCGGTGCTGCGCGAGGTGGCCGGCCTGCTGAAAGACGATCCGCACATGGTCGAAGTCGAAGGCCATACCGACAACCTGCCGATCGCCACGCCCCAGTATGCATCGAACTGGGAGCTGTCGGCGGTACGCGCGGCCAGCGTGGTGCGCCTGTTCATCGAGGGCGGCGTACAGGAGCAGCGGCTGTCGGCGATCGGCCATGGCGCGACGCGGCCGGTGGCGCGCAACGACAGCCCCGTCAACCAGGCGCGCAACCGGCGCGTTGCGGTGATGATCCTGGCCGCGACGCCCGAGCCGCCGCCCACGGCCCTGAAATAAAATGTCATTTTTGCCGTCTGTTTGAAATATTCTTTCAAGGAGTGCGCATGCATGTCAAACCCATCCTTGCCCTGCTGGTCCTTGCCCTGGGCGGCCTCGTGAGCGCCGTCGGCGCCGTGGAAAAAGACGCGGCCGTGCGCCACCAGCTCGAAGTCGAGACCACCGGCGGCCAGGTGCGGGTGCGCCTGACGGTCGAGAACCATGGCGAGACCACGATCTATGTGCCGCGCGAAGTCGCCGCCGAAGACGAACTCACGGGCCGGCGTTTCGAGGTGCTGGACATGCAGGGCGCCACGCCCGGCAAGCCGCTTGACTACACCGGCATGATGGTCAAGCGCAGCGCGCTCACGGCCCAGGATTACCATCCGGTGGCGCCGCACACCATGCACATGAATACCATCGACATCACGCCGGCGTATGCGTTCAGGCAGGGGAAGGGGAGCTACGAGATCCGCTACGACGGGCCGTGGCTGAAGGATGTGAAAGAGCTCGATGCGGTAAGCCATAGCCCGGCAACGCCGGTGCGCTTCAGCTTCAGCCGCTGACAGCGCACAGCCTGTAAACGGCAGGAAGGGCGGCAAGGCCGCCCTTCCTGCTATCCGAAACAGTCCTTGCGGCTTAGTTCAGGGCCGGGGTGTTCTCGCCGAAGTACTCGTGCGAGTCGGCGTTCTGCACTGCCAGGTCGGGATTGGTGATCGCCAGGTTGGCGGCGCCGGATTGGCCGTACACGTTGTCGTCGGTGCCGGCGACCACGTTGAAGTGGCTCATTTCATGCAGCAGGGTGCCGCCCTTGGAATCGGTGCCGGTCATCGGCGCCGTCCAGAAGGCCTTGCAGACATAGATCTTGTACGGCTGGGTCGGGTAGACATAGGCGTAGTAGGTCTTGTTGCAGCCGCAATCCACCGTCACCGGCTTGTTCGCGAACGCGTCCGTGATCTTGGCGAAGTTCGACTTCACGGTGGCCACGCGGGTGCTGTTGTTGGCGCCGAACCACTTGGTGTAGCGCGGGCCGATGACGCCGCGCGTCATGTAGGCGTCGCTGTCGCTGGACATGTTCAGGCCGGCCGACATGGCCGAGATCACGGTGCTTTGCTGCGAGGTGGTGCAGCGGCTGAACGAGAGGCTGCCGGCCGATGGCGTCGGCGCTGGCGCCTTCATGGCTTCCAGGTCGAGTTCGACCTTCGACTTCTCGCCGCGCGCCACGCGCCCGTCGATCCACACCGAGGCCGGCGCCGAGGCGATCGAGGCGGTATCGCCGCCGCTTGCAGAGGCGAGGAACAGCTGGGGCGAATGGGTCTTGTAGCTGATCTGGTAGTCGCCGCTCACGCTCATGTCGTACAGGCTCGAGAGCTCGACCTTGACGGTGTGGGAGGCGCCCGGCTTGAGCACGAAGTAGTCGGACTGGGTCGGTGCGCCGCGCTTGGCCAGGGCGCCGAGGTAGGTCACCGGCTGGCCGTCGCGCTTGATGTCGAACAGCGGGTGGTCCATGCCTTCGAACGGCGTGCGCGACTTGAGCACGTACTGCGGCGCGCCCGAATTGTTGGTGATGGTGACCTTGACCACCACGTCTTCGTCCTGCCCCAGCGCGTTCTTCTCCGGGGTGACGCTGACCGAGACGCCCTTCGGGGCCGCCACCGCGCCGCATGCCACCATCAGCGCCGCAGCGCCCACTGCCGACTTCAAGATGCCGTTCCAGCTCATATTGATTCTCCGTGTGAAAAATTGTTATGTGGCCTTGCCTCAGCCTTATCGAGTTACGCCGGTGATATGGAATAACTCCAATGAATCATCACGGAATGATGAGTAGGTGTAAAGTCGATTCGTGCTGAATGTGACAGTATTTGTGGAAAGTCAACAAGCGACAAAAATCTTCAATCGTGCGCTGGAAATCTGTCAATACAAGTGCTAGCAATTATGCTCGGTCATTGTTGTTGGGGCGTGTTCTCCCCGAAGTATTCGTGCGAATCGGCGTTGTTGACGGCCCGTCCCGGGTCGGTGCGCGCCAGGTCCGCCGCCCCCGATTGCCCGTACACGTGGTCGTCGGTGCCCGCCACCACGGTGAAATGGCTGAGCTCATGCAAGAGGGTGCCGCCGCGCGAATCGGTGCCGGTCGGCGCCGCTGTCCAGAAGGCCTTGCAGACATAGATCGTATAGGGCTGGGCCGGGTAGACGTAGGCGAAATACGAGGCGGTGCAGCCGCAGTCTATCTTCAGGGGCTTGGTCTCGAACGCGTCGCGGATCGCGGCGAAATTCTTCGTCACCGCCGCGCCGCGGGCCGGGTCGGGCGCGCCGAACCAGGTGGCGTAACGCGCGCCATAGGCAGCGCCGGCGCTCAGGTAGGCATGGCTGTCGACCGTCATCGCGCGGCCCGCGTCGACCGCTTGCGCCAGCTGCTCCTGCTGCGCGTTCGAGCATTTGCTGAACTCGAGCCCGCTGCCGGTGGCGGCCTGCTTGGCCGGCGGCCGCGCGCCGCGCGGCAGGCGCCCCTCGATCCAGATCGCGGCCGTGTTCGAGGCCAGCGCGCCTGTCGTCTGGCGCACGCCCGCGCTGCCGAACAGGCCGGCCGCGGCGGTGCGGTAGCGCAGGGTATAGGAGCCGGTCACGTTCATCTCGTACAGCGCCGACAGCTCCACCACGGTCGAGATCGAGGCACCCGGTTCCAGCCGCACGTAGTCGTTCGGGCCCGGCGCCGGGCGCTTGGCTTCGATGCCGAGATAGCGCACCGGCTGGCCGTCGCGCTGCACCTCGAACAGCTGCGCTTCCACACCCTCGACCGGGGTATGCCATTTCAGGATGAACTGCGGCGTCAAGCCATGGTTGGCCAGCGTGACTTCGACCTTCACCTCGTCGCTGCGCGCGAAGTTCTGGCGCACCGGGGTAACCGTCACGCTTACGTCCTGCGCCAGGGCAGGGGCGGCGGCCAGGGAGAGCAGCAAGGACAGGGACAGGCGGCGTGGCATGGCGGACTCCTCTCGGCAATGGGATTCGTCCTACTGTGCTGCCGTGGCCAGCGGCAGGCCTTGCGCCATCCCAAGCTTTTATTGGCCTTCGGCAACAAAACCACACTCGCGGTATGGTGGTTTCACAACAGACGTGAGAATTCGTGATTATCTGCTCGATTCACACGACACTGATTGCTATCATGCAATGACACTATCCCAGAATAAATATTGCCCTTGGGCTCCAGGTTTGCCATGAAATGCCTCCACCGATGAACGTGCTGCACGAATTTGCCGACAGCCACCTGCAGAACCAGAACTACCTGGAGCAGGTCATCGACGCCATGCCGGCCGGGCTGGTGATGGTCGATGCATCCTTGCGCGCCTGCTCGATGAACCGCATGATGGCCGACCTGCTCGGCGTGTCGGACGACCTGCTGTGCGAACAGAAGTTGGCGCTGGACGAGCTGATCGCCTGCCCTGAACTCGCGCGCCGCGCGGCCGAGGCGCTGGCTTCCGGCGCTCCGCACGACAACGTGCTGGTCACCCTGGACGGCCGCGCGGACGGCGTGCGCTACGTCGACTTCAACATCCGCCGCACCCGCAAGGACGGCGGCTACATGCTGCTCCTGATCGGCCAGGACATCACCTTCCGCCGCAAGGCGCGCCTGCGCCTGCAGGAAAGCGAAGAATTCTTCCGGCTCACCTTCAACCAGGCCGCGGTCGGCATCGTGCTGCTGGGCGCGGACGGGCGCGTGCTGCGGACCAACAGCAAGATGTCGCAGATCCTCGGCTATACCGAGATGGAGCTGATGCAGCGCTTCTTCCAGCAACTGACCTGCGCCGAAGACATGGCCGAAGAAGAAGTGCTGATCAGGCGGCTCAAGCTCGGCCAGATCAGCGACTACCAGCTGGAAAAGCGCCTGTTGCGGCGCGATGGCGCGCGCGCGTGGGTCAGCGTGAACGTGTCGGCGATGCGCGACGTGAACGGCGGCCAGCGCTTCATCTGCGTCATCAACGACATCCACGCACAAAAGCAGGCCGAGGAAGCGCTGCTGCGCATGGCCAACCACGACGCGCTCACCGGCCTGCCGAATCGCGTGCTGATGCAGGACCGCCTCGGCCAGGCCATCATGCATGCACACCGGGCAGGGCGCCAGGTGGCGGTGATGTTCATCGACCTGGACCGCTTCAAGCACGTCAACGACAGCCTGGGCCACGATGCCGGCGACGGCCTGATCGTCGAGATCGCGCGCCGCCTGTCGGGCAGCCTGCGCGAGAGCGACACCGTGGCGCGCCAGGGCGGCGACGAATTCGTGGTGGTGCTGCCCGACCTGGGCGGAGAGGAAGACGCGGCGCGCGTGGCGCGCAAGCTGCTGGAAAACCTGTTCCAGCCCTTGATGCTGTGCGGCCAGGAAGTCTTCCCATCAGGGAGCATCGGCATCGCCATGTACCCGCGCGACGGCGAGGACAGCGCCACCTTGCTCAAATGCGCCGACAGCGCCATGTACGGCTCCAAGGCGCAGGGCGGCAACCACTACTCGTTCTATACGGCCGAAATGGGCGCCCAGGCGGTCGAGCACCTGCGCATGGAAGGCGCCCTGCAGCGCGCCCTGCAGCGCCGGGAATTCCTGCTGCACTACCAGCCGGTGGTCGATATCGGCAGCGGCGTGGTGACCGGGGTGGAGGCGCTGCTGCGCTGGCAGCCGCAGGACCGCGCCATGGTGTCTCCCGCCGACTTCATCCCGCTGGCCGAGGAAACCGGCCTGATCGTGCCGATCGGCGAATGGGTCTTGGCCACCGCCATGGCCCAGCAGGTGGCCTGGCGCCAGGCCGGCTTGAGCCCGGTGCGCATCAGCGTGAACCTGTCGGCGCGCCAGTTCCTGGGGCAGGACGTGGCCCAGTGCGTGGCTGCGCTGCTGGAGCGCACCGGCTGCGACCCCGGCTACCTGACCCTGGAAATCACCGAGAGCGTCCTGATGGAAAACCCGCTGGCCGCCACCGAAACCATGCGGCGCCTGGCCGCCATGGGCGTGCAGCTGGCGATCGACGATTTCGGCACCGGCTACTCGAGCCTGGCCAGCCTGAAGCGCTTCCCGATCCACAGCCTGAAGATCGACCGCTCTTTCGTGATGGACCTGACCCAGGACGCCGACGACGCCGCTATCGTCAACGCGGTGATCGCGCTGGCGCATTCGATGAAGCTGAACGTGATTGCGGAAGGCGTCGAGACCGGCGAGCAGCTGGCCTACCTGCTTGAACACGGCTGCGACCAGATGCAGGGCTTCCACTTCAGCCGGCCGGTGGAGCCGGGGCGGATCGAGGCGATGCTGCGGGTGGCGCAGGTCTGAGCCGGCCGATCGGCCGCAGGCATTGTCCTCCAGCCAGGGCAAATGTATCATCGGCCCATGGCCCATGATCAAACACTGCGCGCTGCGCGCCGCGAACTCCGCTACCCGGCTGCGATCCACTGAGCTCCAGGAGCGGCGGCATGATGCAGGTCACCACCAGGACCCAGGACGCGCGTGAAGTGCGCATCAACGCCGAAGGCGGCGAGTTCTGTTTCCGCCAGCTGGCGCCCGATGCGCTATTGGTGACCATCGCGGGCGTCGACGAAGGCCAGATCGGCAGCACCTGCCTGGACGAGATCCGGCTGGCGCTGTGGCGCGCGGGAACGCTGGAACTGCTGGTCGACGCCGAGCAGGTCGTGAACGTGTCGGTCGACGTGAGCCGGCAGTGGGCGGCCTTCTTTTCCGAAGCGCGCGCGCAGTTGCGGCGGGTGAGCGTCCTGACGGGAACGAAATACATGCACCTGACCGTCGGGATCGCGCAGCACCTGTCCCACACCGGCAACCTCATCAAGATCCATACCGAACGCAAGCCCTTCGAGGATGCGGTCGTCGCAGCCGGCATGCGCGACGCGTGCTGAGCACGCCGCGGGCAGGGCGGGGCTTCAGGCCGACAGGCCTTTTTGCAGCAGCTCGGCCACCAGCTGGTTCATGTCGACACCGCGCTCCCTGGCCTGCGCCTGCAGCTGCTGCACCAGCTCGCCGTTGAGCTTGACGGCAAACGGCACCAGCCCCAGCGCCCGTTCACGCTCGCGCTGCTCGCGGCGGTCGACAGCCGGCGCGACGGACGCGCCAAAGGCGCCACCCTTCGCGCTCATCTGGTTCATCAGTTTCTTGGCGTCGCTCTTGGCCAGGTCGGTCTTTTTCATTGCTTGTCCTTGTTTATCGAGAGCGCATTCTACCCGTACCTTCAACATCGGGGTCAGATACCGTCTTGAATGGCAAGCCGTTTCGACGGGTAATTTGCGTCAAATGGCTTGCCGGTGCGGATTACCCCGTAAATCAGGTGAGTCAGTTTGTGCATGACAGCGCAAATGACAGCCTTCCTCGGCAGTCCAGTTGTCAGCAGGCGCGCTGCAAATTGATTGAGGATCGGGTTGAACCGGCATGCCACCATGCTGGGCATGAAGAGTGCTGCTCGTAGCGATGTACTGCCGGTACGGCAAACGACCGACCTTCCTTTGACCGAGGTGCCTGATGTATGGTGTTTCGGTGTCACGCCAAG